>NZ_JBNHEY010000001.1:0-828313 GCF_059089725.1 Arthrobacter sp. M71 S08
CCGGTCCCATTCCGAACCCGGAAGCTAAGACCCACAGCGCCGATGGTACTGCACCCGAGAGAGTGTGGGAGAGTAGGACACCGCCGGACAACACTTAAGGCAAGGGCCTCACCAGAATGGTGAGGCCCTTCCTGTTTAACCACACCCCACCAACCACACTAAAGTCGCACTATGGACAGTCTCTTTTCCCATGGCGACGCCGGCCCGGCGGCCGCTGCTTCCGCTACCCCTCCTGAGACACTCACCGCTGAGGTGACTGTTCCCCAGACTGCTGACGATTCCTTCGCCGGTTTCACTGATGGCATCCACCTGTGGTGGCCTGCGGACCAGACCCGCTTCGGCGAGGGGACTCACCCGGAGTTCACTGACGGCGAGCTGTTCGAGGAGGATGCCTCGGGTAACTCCTTCCTGTGGGCAACCCTCCTTGGGGCGCCGTCGGTGAGAGATCTACAGCTTGCGTGGCACCACCAGGGCAATCCCAACCTCTCAAGCCATGTCACGGTGTCGTTCACTCCCGACGGCGCAGGCACACGCGTCCGCGTCGTCCATGACGGTTGGGCAAGCGGGAAACCGGGGCATGAACAGTTCGCGGCTGCTCCTGGGTGGTCGGCTGTGGTGGCGTCCTACAGACGTTTCATGGGAGGGTCGGCATGACAGCAGATGCCGATCGTCCTACCGCGTCCACTTTGGTTGCAGGACTTATCGCCAAGGTGGAGGGCTCCCGGGTTCTGACCCACGGTGACGCCCTCAAGAGTTACTCCCGCGATCAAGGCCCCGTAGCGGAGCCAGCCGAGCCGGCCGTCGTCGTGCTGGCCGAGAGCATCGAGGAGGTGCAGCACGTCGTACGGTGTGCTCACCGATGGAATGTTCCGGTTGTCGCGAGGGGGACAGGCACAAGCCTTTCAGGAGGTGCGCATGCCGTACCGGGGTGCATCGTGCTCAGCCTCGAACGAATGAACCGGATCCTTGAGGTGCGGCCGCAGGACGAACTCGCCGTCGTCGAGCCCGGAGTGATCAATGCTGACCTCAACATCGCTGTCGCACCGCACGGACTGATGTACGCACCTGACCCAGCGAGCCATACGATCTCAACGCTGGGCGGCAACGTTGCCACCAACGCAGGTGGGCTCCGCTGCGCGAAGTACGGGGTGACCCGCGATTCCGTACTGGCCCTCGACGTCGTGCTGGCCGACGGCACGCTCATTCACACCGGGCATACCACTTTCAAAGGGGTAGCCGGATATGACCTGACTGCGCTTTTCGTGGGGTCCGAGGGAACCCTTGGCATCGTCGTCGGAATCACGGTGCGCCTGAAGTACCTCCCCGTCGAGACGCGCACCCTCGCTGCCTTCTTCCCCGACCTTCCGGCAGCAGCCGCCGGCGTCCTCGCCATCGGCGCGGCACGTGTCCAGCCGGCCATCCTTGAACTCCTGGACGGCAACACACTGGGAATCCTCGATACAGCGTTCAAGTCGAACCTCGCTGCCAGAGGTGGTACTCTCCTGCTCGTCCAGACCGATGGATTCGGTGCGGAGGCGGAAGCTGTCGTCGTGCGTAAGGTGCTTGCCGAGGCGGGTGCGACGGTGGAAGCGGAGGACGATACGGAAGCCGCGATGCTCCTCGATCTGCGGCGCAATGCGAGGGGGGACGGCGTCGACGACGACTTCCGGGTCGGCGAGGACGTAGCTGTTCCGCGCTCCCAGCTTGTCCACTACGCCGCCGAACTCGAGCGGATCGCGCGCGACAACCGTGTCCGTCTTCGCATCGTTGCCCACGCCGGAGACGGAAACCTGCACCCTACATTCTGGGTCTCCCGGGATGAGGGAGCGGCAGGTGTGGAGAGGCTGCATGCAGCCCTGGACGAATCCGTGCGGGTCGCTATTGGGCTCGGTGGAACAATCACCGGGGAACACGGGGTCGGGCAATACAAACTGCGGTGGCTCCCGTGGGAGCAGAGCCAGGAGGTGTTGGATCTGCAGCGGCGGATCAGAGAGGTTTTCGACCCCCGCAGGATCCTCAACCCAGGCAAGGCGATTCCCTGACACGCGGCCACTGCGGCACTGCGGCACTGCGGCACTGCGTCGCCGGTGGCGGTTGTGTCCTGCGGATAGACTGAAACTAGCCAGCGCCGCGGCAGGGGCCAGTGGCGTCACACCTGAGAAATGGGGAAATACCGTGTCAGACAACACCACCGGGCAGCCGGGCCAGAACGGCGGCCAGGACGACTCCTCCCGCTACCCGGCCGGGCAGCAGTGGCAGCAGCCGACGTCGTCGAACCAGCCCCATGGGCAGCAGCCTCCCGGTTACGGCCAGCCCTACGGACAGCCCTACGGACAGCCCTACGGCCAGCAGCCTCCCGCTGATTACGGGCAGGCGCAGGGTTCGCCCTACGCGACGCCGGGCGGATACGGCGGAGGCTACGGCCAGCCGGTAGAGAACCCCGGAAGAACCCTCGGCATCGTTGGACTTATCTGCGCCATCATCTGGCCCATCTCAATTGTCGGCCTGATCATTTCGATCATCGCAATGGTGAAGTCCCGGAAGGCCGGCATGGGCAACGGCTTCGCCCTCGCCGGTATCATCATCGGTACGATCGGGGTCATCACAGGCATCATCGCCATCATCGGCCTGATTGCGCTCATTCCGTTCTCGCAGGAGGTCATCGAGTTCTGCCAATCCGCGGGCCCCGGCGTTCACGAGTTCCAGGGCCAACAGATTGACTGCACTCAGCTGAACCCGTAATGAGCACGGACTAGGACCCCAAAAGAAAAACGTCCGCGGATCGGGGCAGACGCCCTGAACCGCGGACGTTTTTCTTTCGTCAGTTGTGCTACCAAATTGGCTTAGCTGCCCTCTTGCGCGCCGCCGCTGATGATGTTCAGCGTCTTGGTGTCGGCGGTCAGCATGATCGCGGCTTCGTCGCGGCGGTGCCGCAGGACGGAGTCGAGATAGGACTGCACGGCTTCGGCGAGCGGAACGTTGCGGTCCTGCTTCTCGGACATGTACCAGCGGTGCTCCAACACCTCATGGACCACCTCTGCAGGCTCAAGCTTCCCGCCCAGCTCCCGGGGAACCGCACGGACGATCGGCTCGAAAACGTGGGAGAACCACTGGTGCGCGCTGATCTCCTCATCCAGGTCGGGGGAGTTGTCTGCCCGGTACGCGTCCATGTCGTTGAGCAGGCGCCGTGCCTGGTTCTCCTGGGCGTCAATGCCGGTGAGGCGGATGAGACGACGGCTGTGATGTCCGGCGTCGACCACCTTCGGCTGTAGCTGGATCTGGGAAGTCTCGGAGACGGTTTTGATCGCGTACTCCTCGACGTCGAATCCCAGCTCATTCAGACGACGGATCCTCGCGTTGACGCGCCAGCGTTCACCCAGCTCGAAGGACTCCTGCTCCGTGAGTTCGGTCCACAGGCGGCGGTAGCTGTCCATGATGAGCTCACTGGTAGCGAGCGGATCCACCTTCTCCTCGATGAGCCCGCCCTCGGCGAGGTCCATCAGCTCGCCGGCGATGTTGACGCGTGCAATCTCAAGGTCGTATTCACGCTGACCCGTGGACAGACCGGGGTAGAGCTCGCCGGTCTCGGCGTCCACAAGGTAGGCGGCAAAGGCTCCGGCGTCGCGCCTGAAGAGTGTGTTGGACAGCGAGACGTCGCCCCAGTAGAAACCTTGAAGGTGAAGACGGACGAGGAGCAGCGCCTGGGCGTCGATCAGGCGCGTCAGGGTGTCCTTCCGCAGCATCTGCGAGAACAGCGCGCGATACGGCATAGAGAACTTCAAGTGACGCGTTACCAGGACTGGATTCAGTTCCTCGCCATCCAGCGTCTTGCGGCCGGAGATGACGGCCACCGGCTCCACGCACGGTACATCCAGACGCTGCAGCTTGCGGAGCATGTGGTACTCGTGCCGGGCGATGTGCTCGCTGGTCTCCTTCACCGCGATCACGGATCCGCCCAGATGTGCGAACCGGACGATGTGCCGGGAAATGCCTCGAGGAAGCGCGGCGAGGTACTCGGAAGGCCATTCCTCTAGCGCGAGGTGCCACGGCAGGTCGAGCAGCTCCGGGTCGGTCGCCGCTGCCAGGATGTTGAGCGAGCCCAGTGAGCCTTCGTCGAGTGCGCTGCGGGTCCGGGGCAACTTGCCGGGCTGATCGTAGTCCGTTGGCTCGTGATGCCAGTTGGCTTGGTTCGAGTCAGTCATGGTGATTTCATCTGTCCTAAAAACGACGGTGGCCCCCGTCGGTTGAGTTTACCGTCAACCGACAGGGGCCATCGCGGGATGTTTACCGAACCGCCATGAGGGCGGGATATTACACGTGGTCAGCCAGGCGGAGCCCGTCCTTGGTGTCGAACAGGTGCGTGTGACCCTTTACCGGCCGCACGTACACGGTGTCGCCCTTCATCGGAGGACGGCGTCCGTCGACGCGCGCCACGATGTCGTGATCCTGACCGTTGAGTGAGGTGTGCCCGTAAAGGTATGCGTCAGCGCCGAGTTCCTCGACAACGTCAACCTCAACCCGCAGGCCTTCGCCGGCACCGACGAGGCCCAGGTCTTCGGGACGGACACCCAGAGTCACGGTGCTGCCGTGTGCGTTGCCCAGGACATCGCGGGGAACCGGGTAGGTGGTGTCACCGAACTGTACGCCGGCCTCCGTGGTGGGCAGCTCGAGCAGGTTCATGGCGGGGGAGCCGATGAAGCCGGCAACGAACACATTCTTAGGGCGCTCGTAAAGGTTGCGCGGAGTGTCAACCTGCTGAAGGATGCCGTCCTTGAGGACTGCAACACGGTCACCCATGGTCATGGCCTCAACCTGATCGTGGGTCACGTACACGGTGGTGACACCGAGGCGACGGGTGAGCGAAGCGATCTGCGTACGGGTCTGAACACGGAGCTTGGCGTCGAGGTTCGACAGCGGCTCATCCATGAGGAAGACCTGCGGGTTACGAACGATTGCGCGGCCCATTGCAACACGCTGGCGCTGACCGCCGGAGAGAGCCTTTGGCTTGCGGTCGAGGTAGTCCTCGAGGTCGAGAAGTTTTGCGGCTTCGCGGACCCGCTGGGCACGCTCTTCCTTTGAGATGCCTGCGATCTTCAGTGCGAAGCCCATGTTGTCGGCAACGGACATGTGAGGGTACAGCGCGTAGTTCTGGAAAACCATCGCGATGTCGCGGTCTTTCGGGGGAACGTCGGTGACGTCGCGGTCACCGATGAGGATGCGGCCGGAGTTGACGTCTTCCAGACCGGCCAGCATGCGTAGTGAGGTGGACTTTCCGCAACCGGAGGGTCCGACGAGAACGAGGAATTCGCCGTCTGCGATCTCGATGTTGAGCTTGTCTACAGCGGGCTTCTCAGTGCCCGGGTACAGGCGCGTAGCCTGGTCAAACGTTACCGTTGCCATTTTTCTTATCCTTTTCACGGGCAGGTACGTGCCCGACGATCCGTAGTGAATGGAAAATATTCAATTGGAGCGATTCAGCTCGGAGGCCGAGTTCGACCTAACGTGAACTGAGTCACAAGAAGAGAGTATGGCACGAAGTCAGGCAGAGACGCCAGCGCCGCGTAACGTGACCAACTCCTCCAGCACCGCAACAAGCTGTTCCGGAGAGATAATCCGGTACTGCGCAGCTGTCTCCCCGTCACCGACTTTGATACCGACATCCGGTGCGGTGAGGGTCTTGAAAGCATGCTCATCGGTGACGTCATCACCCGCAAAAACCACCGCGGTGGCGCCCGTCAACTCGCGCAGTGACTGCAAGCCTTTGCCCTTGTCAGCCTGCACCACGGACAGTTCAAGGACATTCTTGCCGTCGCTCAGATGGACGCCCTCCAACGAGGACAGTTCGGTGCGCGCAACCGAAGCCGCTGACTCGGCCGTCTCGGCATCAGCGGTCCTGGTGTGCAGAACGACGCCGGCCGGTTTCAGCTCCAGCAGCGTGCCGGGATGGGCATCGACAACCTTCCGGACGGCCTCGGTGGCATTGCGGAGAATCTCGGCTTGTGAAGGAGTCAACTCGAGCGGCGCACCATCGGGCCCGGTCCAGGTCTCGGCGCCGTGGCTGCCGATGAGCAGGGTTTCCGGTTCCGGGGAGGCAACCAGGCGCAGGCTGTCAAGCGCGCGTCCGGAGATGAGCGCCGTCGTCGTACCTGGAAGTTGCGCCAGTTCACGCAGAGCTGCCGCCGATCCGGGCAGTGCGCGGGCGTCCTCGGCACGGTCAACCAGCGGCGACATGGTGCCGTCGAAGTCCAGGGCGACCAGGAGGGTGTCCGTGGCGGCCGCCGTCGCCAGTGCGGAAAGCAGTTCGGGACTGAGCGTTTCAGACAAGGAGTTCCTCCCGGGTGCCGTTCTGCAGTTCGGAGAGGAACGCTTTCGACCAGCGTTCGACGTCGTTCTGCAGCACTTGGCGCCGCATGGTCCGCATACGGCGGCTTGCCTCGGACGGGGTCATCTCAAGCGCGGCGAGGATGGCGCTCTTGAGTCCGTCGATGTCGTGTGGATTGACCAGAATGGCCTGACGCAGCGTGTCTGCCGCTCCGGCGAACTCACTGAGCACCAGCGCACCGCGGTTGCTCGTCCGCGCCGCGACGTACTCTTTCGCAACCAGGTTCATGCCGTCGCGGAGCGCGGTTACAAGCATGACGTCGGACGCAAGGTATAGCGCGACCATTTCCTCCACGGGGTAGCTGTGGTGAAGGTAGCGGATGGCGGTGTTGGCGATCGTGTCGTACGTGCCGTTGATGCGTCCGACGGCGCCTTCGACCTCTTCGCGCAACAGCCGATACTGCTCTACCCGTTCCCGGCTGGGGCTTGCCACCTGGATGAGCGCGGCGTCTTCGACCTGCACCAGGCCGTCAGCGAGGAGCTCCTCGTACGCCTTCAGTCGGTGACCGATGCCCTTGGTGTAGTCGAGGCGGTCAACGCCGAGCAGGATGTGCTTGGGATTTCCGAGTTCACGGCGGATTTCCTGGGAGCGCTCGATGATGTCCGGGCGGTTCGCCAGATCGACGATGCGCTGAACGTCGATGGAGATCGGGAAAGCCTCGGCCCGGGATACATAGTCCGGTGAACCGTCTGCGCCCTTCACCTGCACCTGCTGCTGGCGGACCGCGAGCCCGAGGAAGCGGCGCACGCAGCGCAGGAAGTTGCTGGCGTCGCTGGGGCGCTGGAAGCCGATCAGGTCGGCGCCGAGCAGTCCCTCAATGACCTGACGGCGCCACGGGAGTTGCGCGTAAATCTCGAGCGGAGGGAAAGGAATGTGGTTGAAGAAACCGATTTTCAGGTCCGGTCGGGCTTCGCGGAGGAGCTTGGGAACGAGCTGGAGTTGGTAGTCCTGCACCCACACGGTGGCGCCTTCGGCTGCTACGGCCGCGGTCGCTGCCGCGAAGCGCTCGTTGACCCTGCGGTATGAATCCCACCAGTGGCGGTGGAACTCGGGCGGGGCTATGACGTCGTGGTACAGCGGCCAGAGCGTGGCGTTCGAGAAGCCTTCATAGTAGAACTCGACTTCATCTGCGCTCAGGGGTACGGGAACGAGCCGGATGTCGGTGTGGTCGAAGGCTTCGAGGGTCTCGTCAGCAGCACCATGCCACCCCACCCACGCGCCGTCGGCCTTCTCCATTACGGGAGCCAGCGCAGTGACCAGCCCGCCGGGTGACCGCCGCCAGGTGCCGTTGCCGTCGTCGTCGGTCACGCGATCAACCGGAAGCCGGTTGGACACGACAATGAACTTGAACTCACCGTACGTTGTGTCACCTGATTGCATACTGTCTCCCTGACGATGGTAGGCCTACTTATGACTTTAGCTGGTTGGGTGGCGCGGTTGTGCGGCGGGAAAGCGTCCAGCTTCGTCGCCTAAAGTGGTTCAAAGACGGAACCGAAGTGACAACGAGGACTGATGACGCCCAGTAACCCCAGACCCAGCAAGGCCCAGCGGAAGTCGGAGGCGCGGCAGGAGATGGAAGAGCGGCAGCAGCGGGAGAAGCGGGCGTCCTTCCTCATCAAGTGGGGAGTTGTGGCGGCGGTCGTTGCCATTCTCGTGATCATCGGTCTCATCGTTGCCGGGAACCTGCGCAACCAGGTTCCCGACGCAGGTCCGGCCCCTGAACATGGAAACGAGTACGGCGGGATAACCCTGACATCCACGACCGAGCTTGCGCCCACCACCGTGGACACCGTTGATGTCGCCGCACTGCCGGAGGAAGCGCCCAGCCCAGCAGGCCCGCCGCCCGGTGTCGCTGCTACTGGTGCTGACGAACCGGTGCAGGTTGTGGCCTACGTCGACGTGAACTGCGTGCACTGTGCCAACTTCGAGCGGACTCACGCCGAGCAGATACAAACCTGGCTGGATGAAGGCGCCATCACTTTCGAATACCGGAACGTCGCGTACCTCGACCCCAATTCGCAGACGGACTATTCCTCCCGGGGTGCTGCCGCCCTCGCTTGCGTTGCGGATAGCTCGCCGCTGGCCTATTGGGACTTCTCGGCGGCCCTGTTCGCCAATTTCGAGAACGGGGAACTGTCGGACGCGGAACTGGCGGAGATGGCAACAACTGCCGGGGCCGGGGACATCACGACCTGCCTCGATGAGAATACCTTCCGGCCGTGGGTGAAGTTCGGAACGCAGGCAGCAGAAAAGTACGGGATCAACGGCACTCCCACCGTGTTCGTCGACGGCGAGGAGGTACCGGACGCGGTAAGCGACTTCGCAACGGTCACCCAGGAGAAGGTCGAAGCCAGGAACTGACGATTTTCACGCCGGCTGATTTCCCGCCGACCGCGGCGCTGGGCTAATCTTGTGTAGCGCCGTTGAAAGTTGTTTTACGACGGCGCCTGCTGGCCTAGCCAGTCCGCCTCCTTAGCTCAGTTGGCCAGAGCACCTGTCTTGTAAACAGGGGGTCGCCGGTTCGAATCCGGCAGGGGGCTCCACTTACCCCCTTCTGACTAGGTGAAACACCTATCAGGAGGGGTTAGTCGTGTCTCTATACTTGTCCGATCGTCTCCTCTGGACGTTTATCGGACGTTTATTCTTCTCGCACTCAAGCCGGTCGCTCGCGCGGATGACACCCGTCGCCTGAGACCGCGCATAGAGACCTATATGAACGCATTCGAAGAGAACATGTCAGCCCCGGTGAAGGTCCTCACCTGGAAGCAAGTCGCCGAGTATCCCGGCATCCCCAAAACCTTAGCCAACTGGTACTCCTCGGGTATCGGCCCACGGGTGGTGAAGCTTCAGGGGTTCGTCCGGTACGACGAAGCCGAATTCATTACTTGGTATAAGGCCAAGCGAGGAAAGGGATCGACAGCGCGCAGGTTCGAGTTGGCCTTGAGGGCGGCACTACAGCCAAGCTCGAAGGGGTTAGCCGAACCAAAGCGATCACCCTGAGGATTGTGCAGGGGGCTGCGAGGGATGGGTGTGCCGGACCAGGAGAGGGTGCGCTGGTACGACCAGATCGTTGGACTCCTTCAACCTGGTCGAGGAGTTTCCGGAGAACGGCCGCGCAGAGGTCTCCTTCCCTGATCAGCCAATCCCGGTCGTCCTGGAGACTGTTCGGGGCCGGACCTTCTTCAGCGTCGGGAACGCGCGCGTCATGGTTGAGCCGGTCTCGTTCATGGCGAGCCTGGGGGATGAGGCAGAACGGTTCTTCCACTGGCTGGAACAGAACCTGAGAGAGAGTGTCCCTTCACACCAAATTGCGGCGATGCGTGACCATCTGTGACGCCAGTATTTTCCACCGGCCGTGGGGGTGAGGAGCGTAAACTGAAATCAACCTATGAGTGAAGACGGGCCGACATGAATGCTTCTGGTGACGATGATCGTCCGACTGGAGGGGAATCTTCCAGAGGTGTCGGCTGGGTGGCTGCCGCGGCGGCAGCCGCGACAACGTTGGTGTTCATCCCGATACTTGTCCGCAGACCCTCTACGACACAGGAAGTTCCGCCCGTCTGGCTCGTCGCATTGATTTTGGCTGCACCCTTGTCCGCTTACCTGGTCATCCGCCTCATGGGCATCGCCTTGAGTATCCCGTTGTCTCTGTTGGCTGGGTTACCCCAGGTGCCTCTAATGGTTCTGCTGTCGGCGGCGGCAATCTGGCTTGACGTGCAGCGCGGCGACCTCATGACCGGATCCGGCGAGGAAGCGATGTCCTATGGAGTAGGGACAACTGTCGCATTCGCCGTTGGGATTCTCCTGCTGTTCGCGGTGGCCGCCGGCACCAGATTGGGTACTCGGCCCAGTGGAGCAAGGAGAAGTTTCCGCCGGCCCCTGGCTGGGTGATCGCCTCGTGGCTGCTGCACCAGGGCCTACTTGTGGCGGCAGACTAACCGCTGTCTGTGGTCCTGAGGGGCGCGCCACCATGTCCATCCTGCTTGTATGGGACCTGATGACGAGCTGTCAGTAACCCTGCCCGTAGCATACTGGGTGTTGATTGACGGCACGCTGGACAACCTCGCAGCCGTCTCTGCGGTTACTGACCCGGCTCTCGCAGAGCGCATACCACCCATCCGCCGGGCGGGGTGGAATCAGGTGCCGGGCTCTCCTATAACCGGCGGTGAGGCGGATGTCTTCACTCTTGGAACCGGTGTCTGTGACCAACACAAACGGCCCACCTCCCGCGAGGGGAGATGGGCCGGATGCTTGCAGCGGGAGTTGCTAGTTAGCGTCCGCGGACGCCATCGACGTCATCAGTGTCGATCTGCTCCTTGCGGACTTCCTCGGTGACGGTCTGCTGCTCGGTGACGGTCTCCTTGTCCAGGCGGACCCGCTCGACCGGGACAGCTTCCTTCTCCACAACCGGGCGCTCCTCGTGGAGGACGACCTCGTGCTCTTCCTCGCTGATGGCGGGGCCGGCGAGGGCTTCATCCCGGTTGGCGTCGGTGATCGGTTCACGCTCGATGCGGACCTCTTCGCGCTGGACCGGGACCGTCTTGGTGACGTTCTCGGTGACGATGAACTTGCGCAGTCGGGCACGTCCGGCTTCGCGGCGTTCGGTTCCTACGCGGAGCTGCTCTTCCGAGCGGGTCATTGCATCGTCCGTGGTCGGGCCGGAGGTGTCATGGCCGACGGTGGCGCGGTCGGACTGGTAGTTACCGGTGGTTCCGGTGGTGTAATCGGTGGTGTCGGCGTCGTAGCCGCCGGTCGAGAGGCCGTAGTAGCGGTAGAGCTCGGACTCTTCCTGCTCGCTCAGGTGACCGTCAGGGGCGACGTTGGGTGCGTCCTTGATCTTGGCCTTGGAGTATCCGACGCGGACGTCGTTGCCCTCAAGCGATGCACCCTCAAGGGGTGCAAAGGACTCGTTCGAACCGAAGAGCCCAGTGTTGACGGTGACCCAGCTGGGGTTGCCGGTGTGATCATCGACGTAGATCTGGCCGACCGAGCCGACCTTGTCGCCGTCGTTATCGATGACTTTGCCGCCGGATTCGAGGATCTGGGAAATGTTGTCCTGGGAAATCATGGTGTTCTCCTTCTACTAAGGTGAGTCGGCCCCCACCGATGATGTGACCTAACCGTAACCATAAAACACCCTAAATAGGAAGCATGCTTACTAGTAGGCGGGCTACTGGTAGGCGGGCTACTGGGAAGGGCTCTCGTGCGGAAGATGTGCTTCAGACGAGGGTTAGGCAACGCCTGGTTGCGGCATTAATTGGGGGAGGAATTGCAAGAGTTGGATCCGCAAACCCTCCGCGTGGGCGAGCAGGGTCCTCTCGATATCTTTGCCTCGTTGCAGAACCTGCTGCCCATGGGCGGTGATGCTGATCTTCCGGTACCTCAGATCGCTGCGCCCGCGATAGGTAACCAGGTGCCCCTGGCGTTCGAGCCGGTCAAGAACGCCGCCGAGAGTAGGTGTGCGTACATGAAGTGCGTGTGCCAATGAAGCCTGTTGGGATGCCGGATCGGCTGCTATGACCGAAAGGGCGATGTAGCCGGCGTAGGTTATGCCCAGATCACTCAGGCGCTGGTTCCATGCCCGGGCCAGCGTCCGCGACGCGTGCGCAAGGAGCTCGTGCGACATCTCAGGTTGGGACACCGTCATCACCTTCACCTCCGGAACCGGGGTCGCCCTCAATAAAATAAGCATACTTACTTTATGGCTCCCGTGCAGTCGCCTCTGTTTGGTCTTCCTGGCAGTAAGTACGAGATGAGGATTCTTCGGGGATGATCCTCGGTAACCGTGATGTTTCTAGCTTTCTCTAGCGTGAGACACCCTGCCTTTGGGATGGAGACCCCAGAATGGCCAATGGCGCGCATATTCCTCGATCATGTTGAGCAGAATGTAACGCAGTGTCGGGAGCTCAGGCTGGGATGCTACCGTGCCCTGCCGCTCCAAGCCGCCGTCGGCCAACGCTTCCGAGAACAACGCGCGGGAGCGGGTAACGGCGTCGTGCCATTGTTCATATAGTTGCTCCGGAGTGTCCCCAGCGGCTGATACCCAGTCTCAGTTACCGTCCTCGCTCCAGTCCACGGAATTCCACGGCGGGAGCTGCGGGCGGCCGTGGAGCCATTCCGTGGACATGTCATCCTCGAAGCGGGCCTGCTCAGGAAGCCCAGCAGTGTGGCCGCCTCGTCGCCGGAAATCGGCGGCTCCGGATTGTCTTGGCCCTTCTGGTCGCTCATCGTCTCTCGCTGTCTAGGCTGTCTAGGCTGTCTCGGTGGAAGAGGACACCGGCAAAACCCAGCTGGGGCTGGCTAGTTTACGGCGCCCTTGGGCTTTCAGAGACCGGCCCGATTTCGCCGACTTGTCGGCTCGCTGAAGCAAACTTATTACCGACTGGAGCGACAAGTCAGACGCGCCTCTAGGGCGCTCCTGCTTTGCGAGTCGCAATCCCTCGGTCAAAGCGGCCAAGAGGTTCGATCTGCACGGTCATTGCTCCACTCCAGTTAGACCCAAGTCATCAAATCAGCGTAACCCGGGGACAACTGCCCCTGCCCGTAAGCCGATTGGCTAAGCGAGGCCGGGGATGGTCGGCGACTTGCAGCTTCCGTCTCGTTAGAGCGGCCGGCCGTAGGGATGTTCCACCCCTGGCCCGGTACCTTCTTCTGGGCAAACCAGGTCGGCGCCATTTCGCGTGGACCAATACGTCGCGCGACGGTAGCCGGAAGCTCGTCGGCCAATCCCACCCGGTCATCGGGATCGAGGACCGCAAGTTAGGCGCAACTTCCTCATCTTTCAACCCTTGGCCGAACTCTGATTCCCTACGCAAATGCTGATAAAGGTTCGTTCTCCCTCTTCGTTTCCGTTCGTGACGGGCGATTTTGGGTGGCGGGTGAATGCGCCACCATGATGGTGGAAGCCTTTCCTGTGGGTGCTCGGCCTGTGGCCGTGGAGAGGGCGTGCCTGCGTCACCGGTGGATTTAGAGCCCTAAACCCCACCATCCAGAGCAGTTGAGAGACCTGCCTCCGTGACGCTGCAGCTTCCCCCGGACCTCCTATCCGGAAGGGTGCTAATGGCAGGACCGATGGAAGGAACAGCACCATGACAACTGATCGCATTCACACCAGCCACGCCGGTTCCATGCCGCGCACACCGGAACTGATCGCAGCCAACGCCGCCAGAACGTTCGCCGACGATGGCTTCACCTTGCAGCGAACCCCGGAATTCGAGGGCCTGCTCACCTCCGCCGTGGTTGATCTCGTCCAATGGCAGAAGGATCTCGGGATCACCATCCCGGGCGATGGCGAGTACGGCAAGGCCATGTCCAACGCCGTTGATTACGGCGCCTGGTGGACCTATAGCTTCCAGCGCACTGCGGGCCTTGAGCTTACGGACTACAACCCGATCCTCGCGGATGCGGTGCGCAGCGAACCCGGTGAGATCAAACTGACGTCGTTCGCTGACCGGCGTGACTGGACTCGCTTCGCAGCGGCGTATCAGGACCCGGAGAGCGGGATCCAGCTTGGCAAGAACGCGACGGCGTTCCCCTCCGCGACCGGTCCAATCTCCTACATCGGCCAGGACGCACTGGCTTCCGACATAGCGAACCTCAAGGCGGGTCTTGACGCGTCAAACATCACAACGGGGTTTATCACCGCACTTTCACCGGGGTCAGCGAGCAGGATCGGCAACGACTACTACGCCAGTGAGGAGGAGTTCATTTACGCATGGGCCGACGTATTGCGCGAGGAATACCGGGCCATTGTCGACGCCGGTCTCATCGTCCAGATCGATGACCCCTCCCTCGCTGAAAACTGGGATCAGATCAATCCTGAACCGAGCGTCGAGGACTACCAGCGCTTTACCCGAACCCGGGTCGAGGCCCTCAACTATGCGCTCCAGGGGCTGCCGGAGGACCAGGTCCGAGTGCACGTGTGCTGGGGATCCTGGCATGGCCCGCACACCACGGACCTCGAGTTCCGGCACATATTGGACCTTGTGTTGAGCATTAACGCCGGGTCGTACTCCTTCGAAGCAGCGAACGCACGCCACGAACACGAGTGGGCCCTGTGGCAGGACACCACACTGCCGGACGGCAAACTCATAGTGCCCGGCGTCGTCTCCCATGCGACAAACGTCGTTGAACACCCTGAGCTGGTCGCGCAGCGCATCGAACGTTTCGCGAGCTTGGTGGGACGGGAGAACGTCATCGCCTCAACGGACTGCGGCCTCGGAGGGCGACTCCACCCGCAGATCGCCACCGCCAAGCTTGAGGCTCTGGGGCGTGGGGCGGAGATCGCCTCGAGCAGGCTGTTCGACCGTTCAGCGACGCTGATCTAGCGCTGCACAAAAGCACCTTAGGGAACGCCCAGCGGGACGACACATCGATGATGCGTCGTCCCGTTGCCTGCCGTGCCGCGGAATGCTGCGGCGGCATATAACGGTTCGCTCACGTGATCATTCCGTGCTGTCGGGTGGGCTTCTCAGGCGGTAGCGTCCGCTGTGGGGATGCAGCACTGCAGCGTTCTTGCCAGGCGGTTCCTCGCCATCACCTATCCACCTCTTCACGAAAGTATGAGCCCTTGTCGAAGCTGCCAGTCGTCATCACTCTTACCGTGGTCGCCACCCTCCTCGCAGGCTGCTCCAGTGCCCCTGCCGATGAGACGGAGGCCGGCCCCGCGGCGACCTCCGAGGCCGCCTCGCCTTCTGCTTCGCCCTCTGCCACCCCAGTGGAAGAGGAAACCGTGAGTCCGGAGCCGGGGGAAGCTGAGGAGACGACCGAGCCGAGCACCGAACCGTCGTCAGAACCGGGCGTTGAGCCGACGACGGAAGCACCGGAGGAGCAACTTCCTACCGTCGCGCCGCTTCCCGCCGGACCGGATGATCCGTTCGTGCCGCCGCCGCACGGTGAACCGAACCCTCTCGCGCCCATAACTCCTGGCTTACCAGGCGTGCCGCACAGCGACCCGTCCTACTTCGAGAATCCGACGGTATACCCGGTCCCGGCAGGCACCTTTGCGCCGACACAAATCGTCCAGCAGGGCGCGACGCTCACCGTCGCAGGCGACGGCTACGCTCCGGGGCAGGAAATCTACGTCATGCTCGCCTGGCCAAACACCGACTACAACTACATCGCCCAACCGGCGGTGAACGCGGGTCCGGACGGCTCGTTCTCCTTCCCGATCAGCATCGGCACCAACGTGCCGCCCCGCGATTATGTGGTCATGACCGTACCTATGGTGCCTGACCCCGATGTGAGGGAGACGCTCAAGCGCTACTCCAACGTCACCATCATCGCCCGGTAGGTTCCGCGAAGAAGAGGAACGGAGGCGGGAGGCTCCTGTCAGTCCTCGACGAGAATCGCTTCGAGGAGGTCGACAACCTGCGCACGCTGCTCTGCGCACCCCGAAACCGGCCAGCCAGTATTGGCGAAGATGCTGGCGACCTCGTCACTTGCATCCCATTCCGGTCGATCGTGTTCATCGGGCCGAAGCACTGTGAACATCACGGGACGGCCTTGAGCCATGCGGCGTTCGGCAATCGCTGCGATCCGTTCCGCGGTCTTCCGGGGAGTGCTGAGGAACTGGCCGGCAGCCGCGCCCACCTTCACCTCCCAGAGTTTCCCCTGTGCTGGAGGAGCGGCCGGATAGCGTTCGATGGTCTGTGCGGTCATAACCACTATGTGTGCGGACGATCACACAAAGTTACGTCACAGGCCGGAGAATTTCGGTCCTTGTTGCTCAGTCTGTAGCGGAGCGAGCTTCGGTGATCCGCAGTGCAGCGTTCTGTGCTCGCTGTTGCTCCGCGGTGACGACGACGCCCGGCAGATGTCCCGCGGCCGCGATCATGGCGCGCAGTTCGGCAACGGTATACGGGGTGGGGCGTCTGCGGTGAGCCATGGAGTGGCAGTTTGGGCACAGCGGGACCAGATCTGTGATCGGGTCGATCTCATAGTCGGGACCAAGCAAGGAGACCGGCACTGTATGGTGCACGTGAATGAAGCCGGTTCCCTCGGCGCCATATATGGCCTCAAAGTCGAAGCCGCAACCATGACAGTTGGTCCCATGATGGGCGATCGCGACGGCTCTCGCTTCGGGACTGCGTTCGTACCGGTTGACGGGAAGGCGAATCAACGCGGCCTCCGGATATGAGCCAGGTAGCGGGTCGAGGATGTCCTCGCCCGTAGACGCGCTGGCCAGCAGGTGTTCGGTCCAGACAGCCCTCACTGCCGCCTCCGTAGTGGACGGAAGATACATACCGGAGGTGAACACCGTCTCCCAGTCGACTTCGGGAATGCGAGCCACGAGTTCATCCGTGCGCAGCTGTTCCCCTTCGGGCAGGAGGAGGTCGAACTGCACACCGACATACGCGAGTGTGCTGTCCCGATCCGGATCGAAGGACGGCCCCTCGGATGGTTTACTAACGGTGAGCCCGTGCCCGATCAAGCCTCGTTGGTTTGGCCTACCACCATGCACGAACAACCAGGCTTCAGTGCCGAGCGGCAGGGTCTTCCCGGCGCCGATCGGCCAGGGCTCCACATACCAACCGGAACGACGCACTTCGCCGACTACCGTTGGATAAAGCCCATCCCAGTTCCATTTACCCGGGTCCCAGCCCAGAACCACTGCCGCCATGACGTCAGTGTGTCACTCAGACGGAAGACTTGCGACGGCTCTGCCTTCCTGACGGTTACCGTCGCAGGCAGAACGCTTCGATGAGATGACCCTCGTCAGCCGACCAGGCGCTTTGCGCGCTCGACGGCCTTTCTAAGCTCGTCCTGCTTTGCCTTGCGGGACAAAGACTGCGGGCCTACACCGGGAGCCTTTATTACGGTGACTCTGGGGACCCGGTCTTGCAGGTGCTTGTCCCAGGTCTGCTGCACGGCATCACTGCAGAGCAGGACAACCTCCAGTCGCGGCAGGAGGCGGAGCACCGAGCCCAACGCCTTTGCGCCCGCCGTCCGGTTGTCAGCATTGGGGTTGGATACGAGGAAGGGAACCATGTTCCACATCAGGACGCCTTCGTGCAGGCCGGCGGCATCACGCTCGATCCAGCATCGCTCAGCGGCGCTGTCGGGATTGTCTACGGATACGAAACCGGTTCCGCTTTCGGAGAGCACTTCTTCTTGCGGACGGTCCAGCACGAAGAGAACGCGTGCCTGGTCTCCGGCATCAGCCGGGTCGAAGTGGGGAATGGGTGTTGACCTGATGGCTGCGTAGCTGGCTCGCCATTGCTCCAGGCTCTGAACGTGTGGCGCAGTAGCCAACATGGATCTGCGGTTCTCGAGGACCGCATCGTCGGCCAGGGCTTGCGGGTGGTCGAGGTACATACCTCCACTGTATCCGGTGCGTTCGCTTCGTCTTACGGCTTTCTCCGACCAATCAGCCCGAATGACGGTTATCGCACCGATAAGGCCCAAAGGGAGGATTGAGATGTGCCCCGATTCACATGGTGGCGATCCCGAATTGTTCAGGGTGTTCTAACCTTGCAGGTCGAAGTCCAGATCGAGGCACTCCGGCGTGGATAGCTCCCTCCACACCGACGTGATGGTGGCTGTCGGCAGCTTGGCCGCGATCGGCATGCGGTCCGCCTCCACAAGCTGCGCCAGGCTCAGCCCGGTGAGGGCGGCGATGTCTCGGACCGGCACCTGGAAGGTGCGGAAAGGGCCCAGCGGGGGAGTCTCGTCCAGTGCACCGGGTAGCTCGACGTCCGGCAGACCCCGTAGTTGAGGGGTCTGATCCACGACGTAACCCGTCGTGGCAAGCGCGCCTTCGAAGAGGAAAGCAGCGACCTTGAAATACCTGAGCGGTATCTCGGTTCCCCGGTACACCGGATCCTGGTCACTGAAGATGGGCCCAGTGAACACAGCAAGGCGCCTGGCATTGTCGGCGGCGTTCTTCAACAGATAGGTTTCAAGCCCAAGCCACAACTCAAGACCCTGATTGAACCTGGCAGCCTGCGGTGCGGCATTCGTGTAGAAGAAGGTGTCGGTATTCGCTTGTTCTGCTTCTGCGCGGGTCTTGCCCCAAACAGCCGACGCACGGCGCACCAGGTGTCCCCGGTCAATGTCATTCCGAGCGTAGAGTCTCTCGCCGGTCTGCATGTCATCGCTCAATCGAGGATCCATGCGCCAGTCGATGCCCGAACGATCGAGGTTCATCAGCATGGCGCCATCGATACCTAGCGCGGCGACAGCTGCCAGACGCTTGTCAGGTCGCATCAGCACCGAGAAGTGCGTGTAGGGGAGCAGGACCGTATCAAAGCCCGCCACTGACGGCAGCGGCATCTGAACACCGAGGAACTCCTCATCGAAACCGAGACGACCGGCGAGGTCCTCGGCCATCAGCGGCTGCGGTTCAGGCATGAGAGCGTCCATCGCCGGAACATATCAGTAACAGGTGGCCGGGCGGTGAACGCAGGCCGTCGGTGGGAAATCAGGCCGCCCGGACCCAGTTGACGCTGTGCCCCCAGTCGCCATGATCAACATCGATCAGCTCGCCGTTCTGGTCGCAGCACATATCCACCGGTTCTCCGTAGCCTTCGCAGCTGTGGTCAGTGCACCGTTCTGACAGCATGCCGGAGTACTCATTGGCGAACTCGAGCTCCCACTGGTCGACCTGGCAGAGTGCCCATGCATCACCCTCATCAGCAAGGCTGCGGAGTTCCTCAATGGTGTACCGGCGCCCCCTCTCGGGGTGGCGGACGGTACTTATGGAGATGCTTGTGTTGATGCTTGAAGAAGTGGCTGAAGCGTTCATGCGACCAAGGTACTTCGCGCCTCTGACATTCTTGCGGGAAGAGCTCGGTGAGTCTGGATCAACCAGGGTCTGCCGGCTGCAGGGCCGATTGAACGGCCACCATGTTGTCCCCGTACTTGGCGTCATAAGCGTCCTGGAGAGTGCCGTCGTCATACACCACCGTGACGAACACGTAGCCGTTCTCAACCCACGATGTGAGTATCCCGGCGCCCTCCGTCTCGTGGAGCTCTTGCTGAAGCGCTTCCAGTTCGGCGTCGTCGCCCGCTCCGCGGTTCGCCGGTTCCGTGCGTGGATCGATATTCGCCGGAGGGTCGTACAGGGCCAACGGGATCGGCGGTCGCGTGAGGGTGAACGCGTCTCCATCCCAGGTGCCGTGCACCGCGTAGGTACCCCAGGTCACATCGCCTGACCTCTCCCAATGCTCGACGGCGTCCCAGTCCCATCCGATGATCTCCGGACCGGAACACTGTGGGGGGTAGGACTCCATCACCGGTCCAAGGCAGAGCATCACGGGCCCATCTTCATCCGAGATCACCATGCCCTGCCCGATCAGTTCTTCGGAAGCAGGCGGAAGCGGCTCTTCGCTCACGCTGTCACCAGGCTCTGCCACGGCGCCGCAACCCGAGAGCAACAGCACCGCCGCCATCATGCTGATAGCGAGACGCCTCACCACACTGTTTCCAGATCCGCATGGACTGCAGCGAGCAGCCGTTCCCTGTCATCCAGAAGATCGACCGGCCGCTCGCCGTGGAGCGACCCGTTCGGTACGCAGAACCACTGCAGAATATGGCGGTCTTTCCAGCCACCGTCCAGGCCGATCTGCGCCACTTCGGCGACGATGGGCCGGATCGCGCGCGCTTCCATGTCGAATTGGAACCCCGGGTACAGGACGCGTCCGGCCTTGGTGGCCACGCCCAGAATCTTCCGCTCGGCGGCGAGGCATCCTGCCGGCGGGAAGTGGGGGCCAAGGAGTTCATCAACGTCCGCTCCGCTCAACAGGCCGAACTCCACCTCAATCGCGACCCATCGGGCACACGCCGCCCTAATGGACCGCGAAACCGCGTCCTGATAAGCAGTCGCATCACGTACGACCCGGGGGGAGCCGCCTCTCATAGGGAAAAGGTACTGCGACCGTCCGTTCAATAGAACACTTGATGGACAATCGACACCTAAACGCGACCTCCGGCGTTTACGACGACGGCGTGCACGCCTCATTCAGGGCGTTCACCGAATCGGCCGGCACCTGATCTCCCGCCTCCGCGGTGTCGCGGAGCGGGTCTGCGATTTCCGCAGGAAGCCCGGCGGTTCCGGCAGCGTCGACCAGTCCTGCGAGCAGTTCCTGGTCTTCAGCGCTGATGTTTCCATCCCTCACCATGGAGCACACCTGTGATCGGACTTCTTCCGCAGCGGCGCCGGCTACCTGGGACGCCGTGTGACCGGCTATGCCGCCCGCAGTTTCCTCGATCTGGTTGCACCCCACGAGCAGGGCACTGAAAGCACGAGCAGGCATAGCGCGGCGAGTTTTTTCACAGTTTCAGTCTACCGGCGCGCGTCGGCGCGAGGGCGGGACTAGCGGTCCAGGTCCTCGGGTTCGAACTGGCTCAGCGGCGACCCTCCGAAATTGGCAACGTCATCGCTCGCGTCCACTTCCTCATCGCTCATGGGGTCGCCAAAGTCGACGTCCGCCGCGGCCTCACCGATGGTGGGTTCTTCGGGCGGCACCTGCTCGTCGCCGTCGCGGAAGCGCACCTCCTCCGTCTCGTCGCGCAAACTCTGGTCGCTCTCCTCAAGTCCGGCGCTGACTCCGGGTTCATCCTGGAGCAGCGGGTCCTGCTGCCAGTTCTCCGGATCATTCTCCGCAGCAGTCGGGTAATCGTCCGGCTGGCCGTCCCGCACGGGGTCGAGGGCCTCGGGTGCGATCGACTCGTTCACGGCGTCCGGCTCTTCGCCGACCACGTTCAGTTCCTCATCGGGGAGATTCTCAGTCATGACCGATCCTTTCGACGATTGCTTTCTGGAGCGTCGCTCCGTGACAGTAAGCCTACTGATCATTTCAGTTGGAGGCTAGCTGTAGTGGTGCTTCCGGCTACTCGGAAGCACCACCACTGTCTATCCGCCTGTGTGATCCCGCCAGCTGTGCTTGGGCTCGAATCCAAGCAGACGCCGCGCCTTGTCTATCGACAAGAGGGTCTCGTGCTCGCCGACCTCCTTGACGACCTCGACGTCGGGGAAAACCTCTGCTGCCAGAGATGTGCTCGATCGGTTCATCACCGTATCGGACGCCGCGATGATGAACCGGTCAAACCCATCCTGAGCGTTCTCAAGGGCGCCCAACACGGCCTGAGCGCCGTCCCGTCCGTCGATGTATCCCCACAGGTTCCACTTTCGGAGCAGCGGATCCGAGTCGAACGAGGGGAACGCCGCGTAGTCCTCCGGGTCCATTACGTTGGAGAACCGCAGGGCCGTAATGCTCAGCGTTGGGTCCCAGCGGGTGAGCTGGATGGCCATCTGCTCCTCGAGGTGCTTGACCAGCGAGTAGGTGCTCTCCGGTCGGGCGTCATACTCCTCGTCGACCGGGATGTACGGAGGATCCTCGTCGAAGGGAAGCCCCAAAACGGTCTCGCTGGAGGCGTACACAATCCGTCGAATCCCGGCCCTCCTGCAGGCCTGGAACACGTTGTACGTCGCCAGCATGTTGTTGTGGAAGGTGGCGGCATCGGCTTGCAGACCGGGAGCAGGGATCGCGGCGAGATGGACGACCGCGTCAAAACCGGAGTGCCGACCGTCCACTCCGATGAACGCGTCGACAACGTCGCCGTAATTGGTCAGGTCAATCGAGAGGAATCCCGGCCCGCGCTCGCCGTGCAGGTCGAAGCCGAGGACTTCGTGTCCGGCCTCCCTTAGCCCCGAGACCACGCTGCGTCCAAGCTTGCCGCTGGATCCGGTGACGGCGAGCTTCATGCCTGGCGGGTTTCAGGGGAGGTGGTCTTGGCAGGATCCGTTTCGGCAAGGTCGCCGATCGCCTCATCGATCTGTTTCATGAGTGCCGGCTCAAGTCTGACTCCGGCGGCTGCAACGTTCGATTCAACCTGCTCCGGGCGGGATGCACCGATAATTGCGGAAGCGACGTTGGTGTTCTGCAGCACCCATGCGATGGCAAGCTGCGCCATGCTGAGGCCCGCCTCGTCAGCAAGGGGCTGCAGCTTCTGCACGCCGGTCAGGACCTCGTCGGACATCCAGCGCTTGATCATGTCCGCGCCGCCCTTGTCATCGGCCGCCCTCGAACCGTCCTCGGGTGCCCGGCCGGGCTGATACTTTCCGGTCAGCACACCCTGGGCGACAGGTGACCACACGATCTGGGAGATGCCCAGTTCCTCAGAGGTCGGCACCACCTTCTCCTCGATGACCCGCCAGAGCATGGAGTACTGGGGCTGATTGGAAATGAGCTGGAAGCCAAGCTCCCTGGCAAGCGCATGCCCATCCCGCAACTGCTCCGCCGTCCACTCACTTACTCCGATGTACAGCGCCTTGCCCTGCCTGACAACGTCGGCGAAGGCCTGCATCGTTTCTTCGAGGGGGGTCTCAAAGTCATACCGGTGGGCCTGGTACAAGTCCACATAATCGGTCTGCAGCCGCTGAAGGGAGCCGTCGATTGATTCCATGATGTGCTTGCGGGAGAGCCCGGTGTCATTGTGGCCCTTGGGGCCGGTTGGCCCGTAGACCTTGGTGAAAATCTCCAGTGACTGCCTGCGCTCACCCTTGAGGGCCACACCAAGTACGGTCTCAGCCGCGGTGTTGGCGTACACGTCTGCCGTGTCGAACGTGCTGATGCCCGCGTCGAGAGCTGCGCGCACGCACTGGGTGGCGACGTCGTTCTCCACCTGGGAACCGTGCGTCAGCCAGTTTCCATAGGTGATCTCCGAGATCTTGAGTCCGCTGTTTCCGAGGTATCTGAATTCCATGGTTTCGATGCTATCCATCCTCTTCCCCAGCGGTATAGGGCGCAGTCAGCTCCCTGGGGACAAACGGCTACACTGAATCGACGCCTGCCGACCAGTTTGTGATTGAGGACCATGGGTACGTTTACTGCGCGATTTGCCACTGAGGAAGAACGCAAGAACTGGGATTCCCTGGTCATAACCAACCCCAACGGCGGCAACCTGCTGCAGTCTGCCGCGTTTGCCGAGGTGAAGTCCCACCATGGCTGGAAGCCGCTGTTCCTGGTGTTTGAATCCGCCGAATACAGCACCTACAACCTCGTCCTCGAGAAGAAGGTCCCGCTGCTCGGGAGCCTCTGGTATCTGATCAAGGGCCCCGATGTCGCTGCCCCCGAGGACGTTCCGGCGGTGCTGGATGCCTGCAAACAATTCGTTCAGGACTCCAAGCTGACGGTCTTCGCGGTGAAGATCGAGCCCGACATTGTGGACAACGAGAACGTCCGTACCCTCTTCCGCCGCGCAGGCCTGGTCAAATCCTTCAACCTTCAGCCAAACGACCACACGGCCATTCTCGACACCACTCCCGAACCCAATCAGCTGCTTCGCAACCTGCACTCACGCGGCCGCAACGCCGTCCGGCGTGCCGAGCGGGAAGGCGTCACTGTCCAGCAGATGGAACCCACGGACGAGAACTTCCGCACGATGTACCGCCTCATGGCACATATCGAGGACCGGTCAGCGGCACGCCTCCGCTCGTTCGAGTACTACAAGCGCTTCTGGTCGAACTTCATATCCGCGGGGCAGGGGCGCCTGTACTTCGTACATGAAGACGGTGAGCCCTCGGTTGGCGCATTCGTCATCAACTACGGCCGTAAGGGCACGTACAAGGACGGCGGCTCCAAACCAGGGCGCTCCCAGTACGGAGATTCGCACCTCCTGCAGTGGAAGGCGATCAATGACCTCAAAACCGAGCACAATATTGTTGAATACGATTTCTGTGGAACGCCGCCAAGCGATCAGCTGAAGGATAAAAGCCACCAGCACCACGGGCTTGGCCTCTTCAAGACGAGTTTCACGAAAACAGTCACGGATTTCGTGGGGTGTTATGACCTGGTACTAAGTCCGATGAAGTACCGTGCATGGCAGAAGCTGGGCGAGCGGGTTATGCGCCAGGTCTACTGGCGGCGCACACATCAACCGTTCTACTAAATCGCAATGAAATCCGGGCGCGACGAGCAAGCTCGCGTCATGAAAGGTGCATAAGAAGTGGCAGACAAGACCGGTGCCAGCAAGCGCCGGAGCCCGGATACCAACCCCTCTCCGGTGGCCGAACAGCTGCCTGTTGTGAGGCCTCCGGTAACCCCGGGAAAGGCCAAGTCGAAGATTGCCAGGAAAGCCGGTGCTCCCGGACAGCCGCCGGCAAATCCGACACACGCTCTGCCGATCACCCCGGAATCCGCCCGTCCTGACCGTTCGCAGCTCGCGGCCCGCAAGATGTTGCGGCGCCTGGTGCAGGGAGAGGCGCCGCCTACCCAGGCGATGAACCTTGTAGAGCGGCTCGCAGGCAGCCCCTACGCGAATCCGACCATCCAGGCCGGCGGGCCCGACGTCGGCGCTCGCCGCACGCTCGATTTCGCCCTCAGTCTCGCAGAGACGATGTTCCGGTACGGCGCGGGAGCGCTCGAGGTGGAGACGAGCATCATTGCCGTGACCGCCGCGTTCGGACTCGACCACATCGAGGTGGACGTCACCAACCAGTCGGTGGTGCTGAACTACTCAGCCAAGGACCAGACGCCCACCACCGTTCTACGGGTGGTTCGATCCTGGACCAACAACTATGCCGGGCTGACCCGGGTCCATCAGCTAGTGACCGATATCGTCAACGGCGGCGTCGACCGTTCCGAAGCGATCCGGCGGCTCGACGAGATCACCCACCGACCCAAGCCGTTCCCGCGCTGGATGGTAACGGCAGCGTTCGGCGTCTTCGCGGGGGCTATCGTCGCGTTCATCGGCGGCGGACCGCTGGGA
Organism: Arthrobacter sp. M71 S08; assembly: GCF_059089725.1. Taxonomy (NCBI): domain Bacteria; kingdom Bacillati; phylum Actinomycetota; class Actinomycetes; order Micrococcales; family Micrococcaceae; genus Arthrobacter; species Arthrobacter sp. M71 S08. The sequence goes on from NZ_JBNHEY010000001.1 coordinate 25,094, forward strand.
TCCCTTATTTCGTTCGCAAGCTGCATCAGTGTCGACCTGCTCTCACGGCAGTTGGGTCGCTGGAGGGTGCCGGAGTTCTTTGCGACGGCGACATCGGCGGCGCTGGTCACGCTGATCGCGATGCTCCTGTGGTGGCTGAACGTCCCGATTTCGCCCGCCCTTGTGGTGGTCGGAGGCATCCTTCTCCTCCTTCCGACGGGTCGGCTGGTATCTGCTACCCAGGACGCGATTAACGGCTTCCCGGTCACCGCAGCAGGCCGGTTCCTTTCTGCATTCCTCGTTTTCGCGGGCCTCGTGTCCGGCATCTCCGTCGCGCTCGTGCTCGGAAGCCTCATCGGTATCCCCGAGCTGAATGTGACGACGTCGGAGGGCTCCCTGTATCCGTGGCCCGTGGTTGCGGTGCTCGTCTTCATCGCGGTCGCGATGATCTGCGTCGCCGAGCAGACGGATATGTCACTCATCGTCCCCACCTCACTCATCGCGACCGCAGGGTTCCTGCTCTACTCGCTGGTGGTGAGCCTCGGCGTCGGTTACAGACTGGCGCCGGCCATAGCGGCTGTGCTGATCGGCATGCTTGCGAGGGTGGTGGCCCTTCGGATGGGCGCTCCGCAGCTTGTTGTCGCGGTGCCGGCCGTCATGTTCCTCTACCCGGGACTCACGATCTTCCGGTCGATGTATGACCTCACGATCGAGACTGACCTTTCCGGAGCCGGTGCTATCGGGTTGTTCAACGCGCTGACGATTATCCTCGCCATCGCCGGAGGCGTGGTCCTCGGTGATAACCTTGCCCGGCCCTTAACCAAGAACCTGAGCAGCAACGAACGACGTCGTAACCGCCGCCGCTGACCGGGACTAGCTACGCAACCAGTTCACGGGGGCGGCGCCCTGTTGCTCCAGGAGTGCGTTGGCGCGGCTGAAGGGCCGGGAGCCGAAGAAACCGCGGGAAGCAGACAGCGGGCTCGGGTGGGCGGACTCAATGAGCGGCGTGGATCCGAGCAGCGGTTTGAGCTGCGCGGCCTCGCGGCCCCAGAGGATGGCCACCAGCGGCTGGTCGCGGGCAGCCAGCGCCCGGACCGCGGCGTCAGTGACCGCGTTCCAGCCCAGCTTCCGGTGGGATCCTGTTTCGCCCGCGCGCACCGTGAGGACCCGGTTGAGCAGGAAGACTCCTTCGTCCGCCCAGCCGGAAAGATCACCGTGGGTGGGAGCCGGGGCCTCAAGGTCTGATGCGAGTTCCTTGTAGATATTCACCAAACTGCGCGGCAACTTGGTCTGCCGGGTCACTGAGAACGCGAGTCCTACGGAGTGGCCGGGCGTCGGGTAGGGATCCTGTCCCACGATGATGACCTTCACATGGCTCAGCGGGTAGGTAAAGGTCCGCAAGATGTGGTCGGGGCCCGGCAGCACCTGGACGCCATTCTGCTGTTCGAGTGCCAACGCCCGGGCCAAATCGTGAACGTGTGGCTGGACCGGTCTCAGAGCCTCAGCCCAGTCCGGCGCCATGACGTCGTCGAGGGTTGCCGGAGCGGCAAACGGCAGAGCTGCCCCCAGGGCAGGGGGGATGGGCAGGGTGGGGGCGCCGTCGTCGTTCATGGGTCCATCTTGACCCGTTTCACGACGCTGCCTCCAGAGGCAGCGCAAATGACAACGGTGTGATTCGCCACTAGCATGGACGAAGTAGATCGCGCGGAAACGGTGGATTGGACGGTGTGTCGTGGGTATGCAGGGCCCGGCAGCGCAGACGGATCGTGAAGGCTCCGCGGAAACTCGGGAATTGGGTCTGGGTGAGCGCGAACAGCGCATGCTTGAGCTCGAGAGGCAGTGGTGGAAGTATTCGGGTGCCAAGGAGCAGGCTATCCGGGAGATGTTCGATCTCTCCGCCACGCACTACTATCAGATCCTCAACGCGCTCATTGATACTGAAGCCGCCCTCGCCCACGATCCGATGCTCGTGAAGAGATTGCGTAGACTACGTACAACCCGCCAACGCGCCCGTTCCGCGCGCCGTCTTGGCGTTGACGTCTAGAACGCACGCCGCTCCCGAGCCGAGGATTCCACGCCACATGACCCAATATCCCCGCGACGAATTCGACCGGGTGCCCGAATCCGCCGCTCGGCAGGGAGTCCACCGTGAGCGGATGGCGCCGCAGCAGTCAAGCGGCCTTGCCTTGAAGGTCGTCGCAGGGATCCTGGTCCTCGCGGTTGGACTGGCCGCATACTTCCTTTTCCCACGCCTGGGTCTCGGGCAGGTCAGCGCGGTCACTTCCGAGTCCAGCAGTCCCGCCCTGATGCCGTCCACCTCAGCCGGGGATGAGGCGAGCGAGGGTGCAGCCGGAGAGCCCAGCGCTGAACCGACGCCCACCCAGTTCGGGTCTCCCAGCACTGAACCGACGCCCACGGAGTTCGGGTCTCCCAGCACTGAACCGACGTCCGAGGAAGACCCGACCGCCGAGGCAACCGATTCTGACGCCGTCGACCGCGCGCAGCCCGTCGCCGTGTTGAACGCTACGACGGTCGGCGGACTGGCGAGCACCGCGGCTGGACGCCTGCAGGGCGACGGCTGGAATGTGACCCAGATCGGCAACTGGTCCGGTCAACAGCTGCAGCGGTCGATCGTCCTCTATAACAGTGAAGAACAGCGCGCCACGGCCGAAGCGCTGGCGGGTACTCTGGGCATCGGAACCGTCCAGGGCGACGCCGGCTTCGGCAACATCACAGTCGTGGTTGGTCCGGGCTTCCAGTAGGCATCCGGTTAAGGATCAATAACATTCATTGTGTTCTGCATCACTGGTCAGGTGTTCTGGGATTAGATGTATCTCAGCCCCGCCACGATCAGCCGGCGGGGGATCTACACAGTGGGAGAACAACATGGCGCAGGGAACCGTGAAATGGTTCAACGCTGAAAAGGGATACGGCTTCATCACCGTTGATGAAGGCGGAGCGGATGTCTTTGTGCACTGGTCCGCAATCGAGATGGAGGGCTACCGCGCGCTCGACGAGGGCCAGCGGGTCGAATTCGAGATCGGTGAAGGTCAGAAGGGGCCGCAGGCTGAGGCGGTGCGCCTCGCATCCTGAGCCGACCCACGCAATACCCAAACACGACGGCGCGCTTCCCCTATGAGGGGCGGCGCGCCGTCGTCGTTGTTTTCCCTGAGGCGAACAGCTTGCACTCGTAGTGCGTGAGTGCTAATTATGGAGTTAGCACTCAGGTGTGACGACTGCTAAGGCGCCGCCCCATGAGTGAACCAGGCAACCTCTGTGGTGAGGGCCGGTTCGGGAGGTACAGAGATCTTCCCGGGTCTGCTCGTCCGTCGCGGGCATCACAGGCCGGTAGCAGCATACGCATGACCGTCCCGAAAGGACCTACGCCGTTATGGCCAAGATCATTTCTTTTGATGAAGAGGCACGCCGCGGCCTCGAGCGCGGGTTGAACACCCTCGCTGACGCAGTCAAGGTTACGCTGGGCCCCCGCGGGCGCAACGTTGTCCTTGAAAAGAAGTGGGGCGCTCCCACGATCACCAACGATGGTGTTTCCATCGCGAAGGAGATCGAACTCGACGATCCGTTCGAGAAGATCGGCGCCGAGCTGGTCAAGGAAGTTGCCAAGAAGACTGACGACGTCGCCGGTGACGGAACCACCACCGCCACCGTCCTCGCCCAGGCACTCGTCAAGGAAGGCCTGCGCAACGTAGCCGCCGGTGCTGACCCGCTGAGCCTCAAGCGCGGCATCGAGAAGGCCGTTGACGCCGTCACCGCCGAGCTCCTCGCTTCCGCCAAGGAAATCGAGACCAAGGAAGAAATCGCAGCTACGGCTTCGATCTCCGCCGGTGACCAGCAGATCGGTGACCTCATCGCCGAAGCCCTTGACAAGGTTGGCAAGGAAGGCGTCATCACCGTCGAGGAGTCCAACACCTTCGGCCTCGAGCTTGAACTCACCGAGGGCATGCGCTTCGACAAGGGCTACATCTCCGGCTACTTCGTCACCGACGCAGAGCGCCAGGAGACGGTCCTCGAAGATCCCTACATCCTGATCGTCAACTCAAAGATCTCCAACGTCAAGGACCTCGTTGCTGTCCTCGAGAAGGTCATGCAGTCCGGCAAGCCGCTGCTGATCATCGCTGAAGACATCGAGGGTGAAGCACTGGCTACCCTCGTAGTCAACAAGATCCGCGGCACCTTCAAGTCCGTCGCCGTCAAGGCTCCGGGCTTCGGCGACCGCCGCAAGGCCCAGCTGGCTGACATCGCCATCCTAACCGGTGGCCAGGTCATCGCCGAAGAAGTTGGCCTCAAGCTGGAGAGCGCCACCCTGGACCTCCTGGGCCAGGCACGCAAGGTTGTTGTCACCAAGGACGAGACCACCATCGTTGAGGGTGCCGGTAACGCAGAGGAAATCGCCGGCCGCGTTGCACAAATCCGTGCCGAGATCGAGAACTCTGATTCCGACTACGACCGCGAGAAGCTGCAGGAGCGCCTGGCCAAGCTGGCCGGCGGCGTTGCAGTCATCAAGGCAGGCGCTGCAACCGAGGTTGAGCTCAAGGAACGCAAGCACCGCATCGAGGACGCCGTCCGCAACGCGAAGGCTGCTGTTGAAGAGGGCATTGTTGCCGGTGGTGGTGTGGCCCTGATCCAGGCCGGCGCCAAGGCATTCGCCAACCTCAACCTCGAAGGCGACGAAGCGACCGGTGCAAACATCGTACGCATCGCCATCGACGCCCCGCTCAAGCAGATCGCTTTCAACGCTGGCCTCGAGCCCGGCGTCGTTATCGAGAAGGTTCGCGGACTGCCCGCAGGCCACGGCCTCAACGCCGCAACCGGTGACTACGAGGACCTCCTGGCTGCCGGTGTGAACGACCCCGTGAAGGTTACCCGCTCTGCTCTGCAGAACGCTGCCTCCATCGCGGGCCTGTTCCTCACCACCGAAGCTGTTGTCGCGGACAAGCCTGAGAAGGCTGCTCCCGCAGGCGGCGGCGACGAAATGGGCGGCATGGGCGGTATGGGCGGCTTCTAAGCTTCCCGCCTCACCAGCAGCTTCAACTGCATAGACAGGCAGAAGGCCGTTCACCCTTACGGGTGAGCGGCCTTCTGCTGTTCAGATTGCGGCAAGGGCTAGTGAATGAACATGCGGGCATTGCTGAGCTCAGCCTGCGTGTACTGTTCTGTTGCAACGCCGAGCGCCTGATTGATGCTGGTCAGTGACTCCTCCACCCTGGCCTGGGTGGCACGCCAGTCTGTCACCAGCTGCTGGAAGTTCTGCGATGCCTGGCCCTGCCACTCGGACTCAAGGGACCTCAGGCCTGACTGCATGGCGTTCACCTCCGCCTGAAGCCGCGCAATGGTGTTCTGCACATCTGCGCTCTTGGCCGCCAATGAGTCGGTGTTGACGTTGAAATAGGCCATCTGTTCCTCCTGAGTTTCTCCTGCGGGATGCCCTGCGCTCCTGACGCTAGGCGCGCCGGGAGGCCGACGGGCCCGCAACCGGGCGAATGTGGGTAAACCGCACCTGCCTGGTTCGCTGTGGAGGACCGGCCGGCGATACTACAGATGTTGTTGCTCGAGGAGCAGTCGAGAAGTCAGTCGTCAGCCGGAGGGACGCTCTCGGCGTCGTGCGGCAGCCTGATCGACAGGGTGGCGCCACCTCCGGGAGTTTCTTCCAACCGCACGCTTCCGTCGTGCTGTGCAACCAGGGCGGCGACAATCGCCAGACCCAGACCCGTGCCGCCGGTTTCCCGGTAGCGCGACGAGTCTGCCCGGTAGAAGCGCTCAAAAACGCGTGCGGCGTCTTCCTCGGAGATTCCGGGACCGTGGTCGCGAACCTCAAGCACGGAATCGCTCCTGCCGTGGATGACTGGAGCAACGCCGACCGCAATCTCGATCGGTGACCCTTCGGGCGTATAGCGCAGGGCATTGGTCATCAGGTTTCCGACCACCTGGCGGAGGCGGGCCTCGTCGCCGACGGTCGGCGTATGCCGGGCAGCGCCGCCGTCGAGCCCTATCACCCTGATGTCCCGTTCAGGCGCGATGGCGCGCGCGTCCATGGCGGCGTCATTGCCCAGCACCAGCAGATCAAGTGGCTGGGACTCCAATGGCCGCTGCTCATCGATGCGTGCCAGTGTCAGCAGGTCCTCGACCAGCTGCCCCATGCGCTTGGCTTCACTTTCGATGCGACCCATCGCGGCTTTGACGTCGTCGTCGTTCTGGAGGGCACCGTGGCGGTAGAGCTCTGAGAATCCGCGGATGGTGACCAGGGGAGTGCGCAGTTCGTGCGAGGCGTCCGCAACAAAGCGTCGCATCTTCCGCTCCGACTCCATCCTGGCGGCGAATGCCGACTCGATGTGCGCGAGCATCGCGTTTAGGGAGCGGGACAGCCTGCCCACCTCGGTGGCGGGGCGCTCAACCTCGACGCGCCGCGAAAGGTCACCGCCGGCGATCGCGGCCGCCGTTCGTTCCACCCGGCTGAGCGGGCGAAACTGCCGGGTGACCGCAAGGTAGGCGACGATTGAGGCCGCGGCGATCGAAAAGAGTCCGACCGTGAAGATGATGCGGCCTGCCTCGGAGACGGTGTCGTTCACCGTGGACATCGGCGTGGCAACGGCAACGGAACTGTCGTCCTCAACGAGCGGGAACACAATGACGCGCCACTCGCTCTCACCCCTGCTCCCGGGGACGGTGAAACCCTTCTGGCCGAGTCGATCAACATCGTCCCGGTCAAGACGAGGAAGTTCAGGCACCTCAGAAAGGCCGGCGGGGTGTGTGGAGCGGACTGTTTCACCATCGGCATCAAGCCATACGCCGTAGAAGCGGAACAGGTTCTGGCTGGTGTCGCTGCCCATGGCGCCGATGCTGTTGGTCACCGACTGTGCGTTAGCTTCGATGTCCTGGTCCATTTGAACAACAAGGCTGTTCCGAAGCAGGGAGATCGTCACAATGCCCGTGATGGCAACGGTGAACACCATGAGCAGGGTCATGATGGCGATCAGCTGCGTGCGGAGTGAGGCAGATTTCCAGCGACGAATCACAGCGGGTACGGGAATGATTGCTAGCGCTTGTCAGCGGTGCGCAGCAGGTAACCGACCCCGCGCTTGGTCTGGATCAGGGCCGGGGCGTCCGGGTTCTTGTCGATCTTGCGCCGCAGGTAGGAGATGTAGGACTCCACAATGGAGGCGTCCCCGTTGAAGTCGTACTCCCACACGTGGTCGAGGATCTGCGCCTTCGAGAGCACGCGGTTGGGATTCATCATCAGGTAACGCAGGAGCTTGAATTCGGTGGGGGAGAGGTCGATGACCTGGCCGCCTCGGCGCACCTCGTGGGCGTCGTCGTCCAGTTCGAGGTCATCGACGCGGATGACGGCGCCGTCGTCGTCGTGAGGCTGGGTGCGGCGGAGGACCGCGCGGATCCGGGCGACCACCTCGTCCAGGCTGAAGGGTTTGGTGACGTAGTCATCGCCGCCCACCGTGAGGCCGGTGACCTTGTCATCGGTGTCATCGCGTGCGGTCAGGAAGACAACCGGGAAGTGGCGGCCGGCGGCGCGGAGCCGACGGGTGACTGTGAAGCCGTCCATGTCCGGCAGCATCACGTCGAGCACGGCGAGGTCAGGGTTGTGCGTCTCGGCAGCGGCAAGGGCGTCGCGCCCGTTCGCGGCGGCGACCACGTCGAATCCCGCGAACCGCAGCGAGGTGGAGAGCAGTTCCCGGATGTTCGGCTCGTCGTCAACTACAAGCAGCTTGGCTTCAGGTCCTGATTTGTTCACGGTTCCCAGTCTGCTCCCAGTTGCTGGGAGTTTTCTGGATGTTCCCCGAACGTCCGTGAGAAGTCAGCTCTTCGCAATATCCGCGGCGTCCATGATCGTGTAGGCATAGCCCTGCTCCGCCAGGAACCGCTGCCGTTTGGCGGCGAAATCCTGGTCCAGGGTGTCACGCGCGACGACGGTGTAGAACCGCGCCGCGCGTCCGTCACCTTTGGGACGCAGCAGCCGACCCAGGCGCTGGGCCTCCTCCTGTCGGGAGCCGAACGAACCCGATACCTGGATTGCCACTGAGGCCTCCGGCAGGTCGATCGAGAAGTTTGCCACCTTCGATACCACCAGGGTGTGCAGTTCCCCAGAGCGGAAGGCATTGAAAAGCCGCTGCCGTTCCTTCACCGACGTTTCGCCCTTGATGATCGGGGCGTCGAGCCGCTCACCCAACTCGTCGAGCTGGTCGATGTACTGTCCGATGACCAGGAGCTGCTCGCCCTTGTGGGAGGCGACCAGCTTCTCCACCACCGACGTCTTTGTCTCGGAGGTGGCGCAGAGCCGGTACTTGTCGCCGTCGTCGGCCATGGCGTACGCAACCCGCTCATCACGGGGGAGGTCCACGCGAACCTCGACGCAGTCCGCAGGTGCTATGTAGCCCTGAGCCTCGATGTCCTTCCACGGCGCGTCATAGCGTTTCGGTCCGATCAGGGAGAACACCTCGCCCTCCCGGCCGTCCTCGCGTACGAGGGTTGCGGTGAGGCCAAGGCGCCTGCGGGCCTGCAGGTCGGCCGTCATGCGGAAGATCGGCGCGGGAAGCAGGTGCACCTCGTCATAGACGATGAGGCCCCAGTCATTTGCGTCGAGCAGTTCGAGGTGGGGATAGAGCCCGCCTCGGCGAAGGGTCAGGACCTGATAGGTGGCAATCGTGACAGGCCGGACCTCCTTGACGGATCCGGAGTACTCGCCGATCTCGTCCTCCGTCAGCGATGTCCGCTTGAGCAGTTCGTCTTTCCACTGCCGGGCGGACACAGTGTTGGTCACGAGGATGAGCGTGGTGGTGGAGCTCGTCGCCATGGCTGCAGCGCCGACGAGGGTCTTGCCCGCGCCGCAAGGGAGCACGACGACGCCAGAACCGCCCGCCCAGAAGTTCTCCGTAGCCACCTTCTGGTAGGGGCGCAAAGCCCAGCCGTCCTCGTTCAGCACGATGGGGTGCGGCGTGCCGTCGACGTAGCCCGCGAAATCCTCGGCAGGCCATCCCAGCTTGAGGAGAAGCTGTTTCAGTTGCCCGCGCTGCGAGGAGTGCACCACCACCGTCTCGCCGTCGATCCGCGGACCGAGGAGGGGCTCGATCTTCTTCGCGTGCAGTACTTCTTCGAGGACAGGGTAGTCATTGGTGCGCAGCACGAGGCCGTGCTGCGCGTCCTTCTCCAGACGCAGCCGCCCGTATCGGGACATGGTCTCCTCAATGTCGACGAGGAGGGCATGCGGCACAGGGAAGCGTGAATACTTAAGCAGCGTGTCCAGCACCTGCTCCGCGTCCAGCCCGGCGGCGCGGGCATTCCACAGGCCGAGTGGCGTGAGCCGGTAACTGTGCATGTGCTCGGGCGCCCGCTCCAGCTCCGCAAAAGCGGCGATGGCATGCCGGGCCTCGGTGGCCTGCTCGTGATCGACCTCCAGCAGGATCGTCTTGTCGCTCTGGACAATAAGCGGCCCATTAGGCATCCGTTGAAGCCCCTTCCACAGTTTCCACATCCATAATCCGGTGCACGGAGATCACGCGCTCGGTTTCCTTCTCCGGGTCGAAGACGCGTACACGTCCCCCATTAACCGACAGTGGAACAAAGACCTGACGGGTGGAATTCCCCGAGCTGTCCGCAAAACCCATCCGGACGGCCTGTTTGGTCCGGATAGCCGTTCGCAGCGTCTCCAGGCCAATCATCGCTTCGCTTTCGGCTCCTGCTCCCGGACCCGGCCGGGCGCTGCCACGCAGTACGTTCATTTGCGCTTCGACGTCCTCTTCCGTGAGGACCCACGGGTTGGTTCGCACCGCGGACGACGACGGCGCGGAGCCGCCTACAGCCCGGGACGCCGGTCTCTGCGCAGCTCCTCCCTCCAGTGCGGGAGAGTAACCGAGCTCGCGAAGGGCGCTCGCGAGTTCCGTTGGCGTCGCCTGGGCAGTCACGACTGTTGGTGCAAGCCGGACGAGGCCCAGCGCCGCGGCGGCCGGATCGGAAAGAAGCGCGGTGAGCGCGGCGTCGTCGTCACTGCGCACATAACTGTGGGCGGGGCCGACGCGCAACGAACCATAGCGGGAGGCGGTGTCCTCGACGAGATAGCGCAGCGGTTGCGGAACGTCGGTTGCAGAGTGCTTTTGGAGGAAGGAGAGGACGCCCGCGGCGTCCTGGCCGTCGTCGAGCGCGCGGCGCACGGACTGGGCGGAAAAACGGTACACGGTCGCCGGGCCCTGCCCCTCCGCGGAAGCGAGCAGGGCCAGCTCCTGCGCAACGTGCGGTTCGAGGTAGCCCGGGGCCACGGCCGTCAGGTCAGCCTGCAGCATGAAGTGCGTGAGCGGTTCGGGCAACGCATCGCGAAGAACCGCGACGGCGTCGTCGAACCGGTCCTCGGCGACCGCGCCTCCCAACTCGGTCAGGGCACCGGAGCCCAGCAGGCCCAGGTGCCCCATCTCCTCGACCATGCCCGGAACCAGCCGTGTGAAGCGCCGTCGCAAGCGGGGTTGCTGCCAGGTGAGGCGCTCGATCAGGGAAGGAGCGTCAAGGACGCAGGCGCGGCCGGCGTCGTGCCCGGTTTCCGTTGACAGCGCCAGCGCGGCTGACAAAGTACGACGGCGGACGGCCGGCGCATCCGTTCGCGTCGCCTCTGACGACAGGGCATTGACCGTACTGCCGGTGGGCAGCTGCCCGCCCACGAGGGAGGGGGCACGTTCGGCGTCGAGCCACGCGCGCGCCAGCCGCACCCACTGTTCGTCGCGTTCGGAAAGGTGCCAGAAGCCGTCGGCCGTGGCCATCCACCGCGAGCTGTCCGGATCCAGCACGATGAGCCGGGCCAGCGCGGCCAACTCAAGCAGCCAGGCCACCTGTTCCCGGTCAATCCGGAGGGTGTCAGCGAGCCGCCGGATCTCACGGACGCCTACTCCGCCGGTGCGGAGGGTTGCGATCGGCTCTGACTGCACTGACGTCAGGAGCTCGGTGATGAGGCGAAGGGTCTCGGCAATGGCACCGAAGGCGGCGTTGTCCCGAAGGCTGGCGCGTACGGAGGTCAGCTGCGGAACCGGTGGTGACATCGGCAGGGACGGAATGACCAAGCCCCCGCGCGCTGCTATGCCGACTTCCCGGGGCAGCTCGACATGGTTCGCGTCGAGGCGGATGAGCAGCCCACTCGCAAGCAGCCACTCCAGCGGGGTTGCGGCGCCCGGTGCACCTGCTTTCGCCGATCCGACGGGGGAAGCCGCGAGCTTCTGCAGGAGCTCCCGCGTTTTGTCGGGGGCCAGGTCCAGCACCGTATCCCAGGATTGCTTGAGGATCGCGGCGAGGTCCCTTGCCGGATCTGCCGAAGGTGTGGACGAGCCCGAAGGAAGCGGGATGCCCGAGGCGCGCAGGGACTCAACTCCGGACCGGATGCGCTCGCCGTACTCCGGGTATTGCTGGGCCAGCGTTGCCAGCGGACGTCCCAGGCCGGCGGGGTAGGGGCCGAGCGCTTCGTGCAGGGTCTCCAGCGGGAAGTAGGACCGGCGGCTCTTCACCACGGGGCCCGCTCTCAGGAGCGCCAGTTCCTGCAGCTGGGTGAGATAGGGCTCAAGGATCTTGGCGCTCATGGAAGCGATTGCTGTTTTGAGGGTTGCCGCCGTGCTTCCGGCGGGAGCGTCGAGGTCGGTGGTAAGAACCACCGCCTCAAGCACCATCAGTTGCGGGGAACTCAGCCCTTCCAGTGCACGCTGCACGCTCACCCGCGTTGAGGCGCGCGCCGCGAGGGCCGCGAAATCCGGTACGGGAGGGAGCACCACATCCGGGCGCGCGGCCATCAGCTTTCGGAGTTCGGCGTCACTACGGGAGGCCAGATCCTCGGCGAGGGCACGGATGGCGGACACCACATTAACGTTACTCGCACCGCGGGTGGACGCGGTCACGGCTGTTTGTGAACTCGGCGGCGCGCGTGCCTGTTCGGGGAAGTTCAGCTGCGGCCGCGGGAGATGACGCTGATAACTACGTTGACGATCATCAGCAGGAATCCGAGCGGCAGGCAGAAGTAGGCAGCCGTCATGAAGCCCGGCCACGGGTCTGCTCCGACCCAGGCGGACAGGAGCACCACCACAAGGGAGAGGAGCCCAATAACTGCAAGAACGACCGCGGCAATCAGCAGGACAAGCCGCGCACGCTGGGTCTGTCCGGGATTGCGGACCGGGCCGGCGCCGTCGTTCGCTGGAACAGAGGGAGGATTGTGCGTCATGATGCTCCTAGCGTACAAGGGAGCTCCTCGCCACTCCGCGCTCTGGTGCCGGGTATCCTACTAAGGCAGACTTTTTCCCTGCGTATGCCCTGGCTGGCCGGCAACGTCTCGATTGCGATCGATGACCGTTGCGAAGCCCGGCCGGCATGCGCCAAGCAGTTCGAGAACGAGGTAATTACGTGCCTATCGGCAAGGTCAAGTGGTTCGACTCTGAGAAGGGTTTCGGCTTTCTGGCGACGGATGACGGCAAGGAAGTTTTCCTGCATGCCTCGGCGCTCCCTGCCGGAGTCACCGAGGTCAAGGTAGGCGCCCGGCTGGAGTTCGGCGTCGCGGACGGACGTAAGGGCCTTCAGGCGCTATCCGCACGCATTCTTGACGCGCAGCCCTCCGTTGCCAAGGCAACGCGCAAGAAGGCGGAAGACATGGCCGTGATCACCGAGGACCTCATCCGTTTGCTGGATGATGTGTCCAACGGTCTGCGTCGCGGTCGGTACCCCGACAAGTCGCACTCCGCGAAGGTTGCCGCAGTGCTGCGCGCCGTCGCCGATGACCTGGACGTTTAAGTCCCATGACTGAATCCCCGGCGTCGACGGAAACAGCGGAGGCAGGACCAGCGGAATCAGCGGCCCCGGCAGCTCCCGCTGTTGCGGCGCCCAAGCGCAGGCCCATCCGGAAGCCTTCCAAGCCTGATGCTGTGCTGGCTGCGGCGGTGGACACCGCGCGCAACGGTGTGCTCGAGATTGCAGGGGACACTCCGGTAGGGGAGCACCTGGGTGCTTTCCCCGAGGCCGAGCGGCTTGTCACGCATCGTTTCGCCGCGAACGTTCCAGGCTACGTGGGCTGGCACTGGTTCGCCACCCTCGCACGCGTTCCCCGTGGCAAGGATGTCACCATCTGCGAAGTAGGCCTGCTGCCCTCGCGGGAATCGCTCCTCGCGCCGGACTGGGTTCCGTGGTCCGAACGCGTACGCCCGGAGGACACCCCCGAGGAAGTTGGAACCCGGGAGGAAGCCGCGACGGCTCCGGATGCCGACGCCGGCGCGGAGACCGCTGGCGAGGACGAGACCGACGGCGGCGCTGTCGCCGAGCCTGACACCGAGCGCGCCGTCGAGGTCGACGTCACCGCTGACGGCGAAGCCTCGGAGGAGCATTCGGACGAGCACACCATCGACGAAGACCCAAGTACCCCCGGAGGCGACTCCCCGGTTGCCTAGGGTGTGGAGAACCGCAGGAAGGAGGCTTGCCTGATGGGCATGTTCCGATCCCTGCACATCCACAACTACCGGCTCTGGTTTATCGGCGCCCTCATCTCCAATGTGGGTACGTGGATGCAGCGCACGGCCCAGGACTGGCTCGTGTACGACATCCTTACCGACCAGGATGCCGCGGCAATGGGAATCGTCATGGCCCTGCAGTTGGGTCCGCAGCTCTTCATCGCCCCGTGGGCAGGCCTGATCGCCGATTCGGTCGATCGCCGCAAGTTGCTGATCGGTACGCAGAGCTCGATGGCGGTGCTCGGCGTCGGCCTCGGTATCCTCGTGGTGCTCGGGTTGGCGGAGCTCTGGCATGTCTACGCGTTCGCGCTCGCACTCGGTCTTGTCTCCGCAATCGACGCTCCCGCACGCCAGGCCTTCGTCTCCGAACTGGTGCGCGACGAATACCTCCCAAACGCAGTCGCTCTCAACAGCGCTTCGTTCAACGGCGCACGGATGTTCGGCCCGGCCATTGCCGGACTGCTCACGGTCGCCGTCGGCCCGGGCTCGGTGTTCATGATCAACGCCGTCACATTCGGGGCGATGATCTTTGTCCTTGCCACGATCCGGCAAAGCGAACTGCGCGTCCTCAACCGGTCAGCGCCCGGACGCGGCAAAATCCGGGCGGGATTCCGCTACGTGCGGCAGCGTCCGGACCTGATGATGGTGATGTTCGCGATCTTCGTCGTCGGGACCTTCGGCCTCAACTTTGCGGTCTACATCGCCGCAATGGCACGCACCGAGTTCAACACAGGCGCAGGTATCTTCGGCGCGCTGTCCTCAATCATGGCGGTCGGTTCCGTGGCCGGCGCCCTTCTCTCTGCGCGGCGGGAAAGGCCGCGCCTCAGGTTCGTCTTCGGGGCTGCGGGAGCGTTCGGCCTGGCGTGCATGCTGGCAGCGCTGGCGCCCACTGTCTGGCTCTTCGGCGTCACGCTTGTCCCGGTGGGGCTCTTCGCCCTCACCCTCATGACCAGCGCCAATGCGTACGTTCAGACAACTACGGTGCAGGAGATGCGCGGGCGCGTCATGGCGCTGTACTTTGCGATTTTCCTCGGCGGCACGCCTATCGGGGCACCGATTGTCGGGTGGGTGACCAACGCCTTCGGTCCACGGTGGGGGCTTGTGGTTGCCGCCGCATCAGGCTTCGTCGCAGCTATTGCCGGGCTGGTCTGGGTGTGGCGGTCTCACCACGTCAGCGTGCGGCTGGTTCACTCCGCCCCGCGGCGGCTCAGGTTGACCCTGGCCGCCACAGCGCGGAACACCGCGGAGCGGAACGGCTAGGAGCGTTCCACCACGTAATCGATGCACTGCAGCAACGCCGACACATCGGCGGGTTCGACGGCTACGAAGGTTGCGATGCGCAGCTGGTTGCGGCCGAGCTTCCGGTACGGTTCGATGTCGACAATCCCGTTCGCACGCAGCGTCTTGGCCACAGCTGAGGCATTCACGGTGTCATCGAAGTCGATCGTGGCGATGACGTTGGACCGGTGGTCCGGGTCCTGCACAAACGGGGTGGCAACGGTGGAAGCGTCGGCCCAGCCGTATACGCGGCCCGCGGAATCGGCCGTGCGCTTCGCGGCGAAGTCGAGGCCGCCGTTGCTGTTGAGCCATTCGATCTGCGCGTTCAGCGTGACGAGGGTGGCAAGCGCCGGGGTGTTGTACGTCTGGTTCAGCCTCGAATTGTCGATGGCGGTCTGGAGGTCCAGGAAATCCGGGATCCAGCGATCCGATGCCTTGATTGCAGCTGCCCGTTCCAGCGCTGCAGGGGAGAACAGGCCAAGCCAGAGCCCGCCGTCGGACGCGAAGTTCTTCTGCGGAGCGAAGTAGTAGACATCGGCCTGCGTGACATCCACTGCCAGCCCGCCCGCCGCGGAGGTCGCGTCGATGGCGACGAGTGCGCCGTCGTCTGCTCCTGCCACGCGTTCAACGGGCGCCGCCACACCGGTGGACGTCTCGTTCTGCGGCCAGGCATAAAAGTCGATGCCGGACTCGGCAGTGGGGGCCGGTCGTGAACCGGGCTCGGAGGTGATAACTGTGGACTCCCCGAGGAAGGGTGCCTTCGAGGTCGCCGCAGCGAACTTGGACCCGAACTCACCGAAGGAAAGGTGCTGCGCGCGGGATTGGACCAGACCGAACGAGGCAACATCCCAGAACGCAGTGGACCCGCCGACGCCAAGGACAACCTCGTAACCCTCGGGGGCGCCGAAAAAATCCATCAGGCCGGACCGCACCGAACCGACGAGGTTCTTCACCGGGGCCTGGCGGTGGGAGGTTCCAAGCAGCGCGCTACCTGCACTCTTGAGAGCATCCAGCTGCTCCGGGCGGACCTTGGAAGGACCCGCGCCGAACCGTCCATCCTGTGGCAGCAGCTCGGCGGGGATGCGGATGTCGGCGGAAGTGCTCATGGTTGCTCCAGGACGTTTACTTGCGTTGTGGGGTCGCAGACCATTCTGCCCCAGTGTTTCCGTCGGGGACGCATTATGACCGCTGGGTTCGGCGGCAACGGGACAGCCGTCAAACCGGCCAACTAAATGGGTTAACCTTGTGGGGCGTAGGGATGACGACGGCGGCCCACCTTCCAGGGACTGCAGGCAGCCGCTGCATCAACGCTCAATCCGCACCAGTGCCAAGGAGCTGAACCCCGCATGACGGACCTCATCGACACCACCGAGATGTACCTGCGGACCATCCTTGAGCTCGAGGAAGAAAACATCGTGGCCCTGCGTGCGCGGATCGCAGAGCGTCTTCGTCACTCCGGCCCCACGGTGTCCCAGACGGTGGGCCGAATGGAACGTGACGGGCTGGTTGTGGTGACCGGTGACCGTCACCTTGAACTGACCGAACTCGGACGTCGACGGGCCACCGAGGTGATGCGCAAGCACCGGCTGGCTGAACGCCTGCTCTCCGATGTGATCGGTCTTGACTGGGCCTATGTCCACGATGAGGCCTGCCGGTGGGAACACGTCATGAGTGAGCGGGTCGAGCGGCGCCTCTACGAATTGCTTGGGAAGCCGACACAGTCGCCCTACGGCAATCCCATTCCCGGCCTCGAAGCGATCGGCGGAACGCCCTCCGAAACCTTGACCCTCGGTGTGTGCACTCTCAGCGAAGCTCTGGAGACGAACACCGCCGGCTCCGCTGTGACTCTTATCCGCCTGGCTGAACCTATCCAGGTGGATCCCGAACTGCTCACGCAGCTGGATGAGGGTGGCCTGCGTCCCGGAGCGTCCATGACCCTTCAGGCGGTGGGTGACTACGTGTCTGTTCGGGTGCCCGGTGTAGAGGGCGCACTGGAACTGCCGCCGGAAGTCGCTTCACACGTTTTTGTGGCCGTTCATCCCCAGTCTTAACCAAAGGCGGGAAGCTCTGGATTGCCTAAGGTTATCCACAGTTTGGTTACGAAATGATTACGGTCGGCCTCGTCGATCTATAGTTGATATCTGGCGCTGATACTCCAGCGTTACCTGGTTCGCATGCCTAACCCTGTCAGCGAACGCAGTGTTGAACAGATGACAGGGGCGGAGGACCCACCACCGGTCATGGCCCGCCATGACCTTGGGGTGAAGTTCCGGATGCTGCCTTATCGGAGGTATTCGAACCGAGTTTTCTCATACTCGAACCCGACAGCTAACTTCGCAGGCGGAAATGAGAAAGGGTCTCCTTGTCAAACACTGCTTCGGGGCGTCGCCGTGCCGGCACCCCGGTCGTTGAAGCGCGGCCGCGTGACGCCCACAGGCGCCACCGGGCCGAGCGAATCGCCCACCTCACAGCCGCTCACGTCGCTGTGCCGGCCACTTCAGTTGTCCGGGAGTGCGCGACCCCGACGGCGCCGGTTGGTGCGTGCGCGGCTGCGCCGATGTCCCGGAGGGAAGCCCGCAATGGCTCCGTGGCGCCTGCACAATCCGCGCCTGGGGCCCAGTCCACTGTTAGCCTCCGTCCCCGAGACCCGCAACGGATTGAACGACGACGACGCGCGGTCACCGCACGCCGGGATGTTTCCCTGGCGGGGCTCAGCCAGAAGGTTGCCATTGCCGCCGCTGCATCCGGAATGGTCCTCACCGTCGCGCTGCCCACAACCGCAGCAGTCTCGCCTTCCGACGCGCTGACTGTTGCTGCTCCAGCGGAGCAGGACGAGCCACAGCCAGTCCAGGCTGCCGCAGGTGCGGACGTCTCGTTTGACCGGGCTGCTCTGAACGGCAAGTTCGATCCCGACGCGAAACTGGCCGAGATGGTCTCGGCTTCGGGTAATGACATCGTGACCGCAGAATCCCAGGGTTCCCTCTCGGCGCCACTGGACGGCGGAGTGATGAGCTCGCCCTTTGGTTCCCGAATCAGCCCCATCACCGGCGCCGGTGAGCTCCACACGGGGCAGGACATGAGTGAAGCCTGCGGAACGGCCGTCAAGGCCGCAGCGGCCGGCACCGTGACTTTCGCAGGGTGGCACGCCTACGGTGGCGGCAATCGCATTGTTGTGAAGCACGCCAACGGCCTGGAGACCACCTACAACCACCTGTCCGCGATGGACGTGACAGTGGGTCAGGTAGTTGACCGGGGTGAAGCTATCGCGAGGGTGGGATCCACCGGCGCTTCGACGGGGTGCCACCTGCATTTTGAGGTCCTTGTCGACGGCAAGAACGTCGACCCGTTGGGTTGGCTTTGAACGGTTTCAACGCCGTCGTAATCGAGAACACACCGTTCCGTGATCGGAATGTGACATACCTTAAATTCTGAGGTAGCGTTCAACTCGTGCCGAATCGCAGGGGGTTCGGCACTCTCGCGCAGATCGCCTAGCTCTGCCACTGCGCGAGGTCCGTTCGTAAATCGCATGGCAGGGGCGGGGGAACCAATTGCGGGCTTCTTTCCAGAAGTCCTTGGGGTTAAGTCGCAGGATTTGAGACGATCCGCGGCCGGGTGACTCCCATCCGAATCCGACAGCTCACCTCGCAGGCGTAGGGAGAGGCAATTTAACGTGTCAAACAGCTCTGCGCTGGGCCGCCACCGTGCGGTGCCGGCTCATACAAACTCGCTCGCAGCAATCTCGAAGGCTGTATCTTCGAACGCCGGTTCCGTAGGACGCCAGGCAGCGGTCATTGTGGCAGCTTCCGGCCTGGTCCTCACGGCCGGACTTCCGGCCCACGGCGCATCCGACGCCCAGCGCTCGGCGCAGGCCGTCAAGACGCTCAGCACAGTCGCCGTTCAGCCCACCGCAGTCAGCGCTTCTGCTGATGCGACTGTCACCTTCGAGCGTGCGGCTGTCGAGGCTGTAGCTGCTCCGGTTGTCGAGGCCGTTGAGGACGCTCCCGTCGCAGCGCAGGCTGAAGTTGTCGAGGCGGCCCCCGCCCCGGCCTCGACCGTCGAAACCGTCGTCGAGGTCGTGACGCCGGCCGTCCAGGTCGCAGCAGCAGCCCCGGCCCCGGCGAAGGTGGAGCCCGCCGCAGTTGAGGCTCCCGTTCCGGTCAAGGCGCCCAGCGCCAGCGGAGTCGGAGCAGCACTGGTCGGCTCGGCCTACTCCCAGATCGGTGTCGCACAGGATTGCACCGCTATGGTCGAGAAGGCCCTCCGCTCAATCGGCAAGTCCGTCGGCGACATCGCTCCGAGCGACTTCTTCGCTTTCGGATCAGTCGTCCCCACTCCCGCTCCCGGCGACCTCGTGGTCTCCGGTGGTCACGTTGCCATTTACGTAGGCAACGGTCAGGTCATCAGCGGTGGCCTGAACGGTATGAACACCGGTCTTCACAGCCTGTCCGATCTCTCTGGCTACAGCTTCGTCCGCGTTAGCTAAGAACCAGAAAACCTGGAGCTCACACATATGACCCCGAACATCCGTGCCATCGCGCGCCACCGCGCCGAAGTGCAGCGATCAGCCTCTCTCTCCACCATTGCGCGCGCCGTCGGTGGCAACGCCGGCGGCGTAGGTCGCCAGGCAGCCGTCATCGCCGCGGCATCCGGTCTGGTTCTTACCAGCGGCGTTGCCGCAAACGCGGTCGAATTGCCTGCGGAGCGCAACACCGTCACCACCACCCTTGAGGTTCAGCCTGCCACGGCGCCGATCCAGGCACCGGCCGATGCAAAGATCTCCTTCAACAAGACCGCCGTCAAGGCCGTCGCCGCTCCTGTAGTGGTTGCCCCTGTAGTTCAGCCGCAGGCCGAAACTATTGAGGTCGCTCCCGCTGTTGCACCGGTCGACGAGGCAGAACCTGCCGTAATCGAGCCCGCAGTAGCAGTGGAAACAACGGCCACTGTCGCGGCGCAGCCGGCCATCGCCAAGACGCCTGCCCCCGCAGCAGCCGCCCAGGCGTCCTCGGGCGTAGCCGCCACCATCGCTGCTGCCGCCAAGGCGCAGCTGGGAGTGACCCAGGACTGCACCCGCCTCGCCAGCAACGCCCTCGCCGCTGCAGGCATCAACTTCCACGGATGGCCGGCCGGCTACCTCTCCCTCGGCCGCACGGTCAGCGCTGCAGAAGCTATCCCCGGCGACCTTATCTACTATGCCGACGGCGGGATGGGCCTGGCCCACATCGCCGTTTACATCGGCGGTGGCCAGGCCGTCCACGGTGGGTTCAACGGCAACCAGACGGTCATCGCGCCGGCTGAGCTCGGATCAGGCCCCGTGTTCATCCGCGTCGGCGGCTAACTCTGCAACAGATTCGTATGAAGCCCCTCGCCGTAGCCGGCGAGGGGCTTTTTCGTGCCCGTCTGCCGGGAAAAGCGAGTGTGGCGATTGACGAACCATGAGCCGAACGGCTTACTCTTGCACTGTTAATCCGAAGTACCTTCGCTGTAGCTTCAGGGACGTCAGGGATTTTCCGGAATCTTCTGGGCTATGGACGGCAAAGAGGAATGTGCATGCGCACTCTCGTTCTTAATGCTGGATATGAACCACTGGCGGTGGTTACCTTCCGCCGGGCGCTGGTGCTTGTTCTCACAGGTAAAGCCAGCGTCGTCGCAGAAGGGGAGGACCCGGTGGTTGGCCCCAACGAAGTTCTGTCCAGGCCTTCAGTCATTCTGCTGAACCGGTATGTGAAGATCCCGTATCGCAATAGCACGGTAGCAACGCGACGCGGCGTGCTCAGGCGTGATAATCATATGTGCGCCTACTGCGGTAAGGCCGCATCCACCATCGACCATGTGGTCCCGCGCTCGCGCGGGGGAGAGGACAGCTGGGAGAACCTCGTCGCCTGCTGCCTGAGATGCAACAACGCGAAGGGGGACAAGACCCTCGGGTCCCTCGGCTGGTCACTCCGGGTTGTGCCCAGGCCTCCCCGCGGGACTTCCTGGCAGATCCGGGAACTTGAGAAACCCTCGCCGCAGTGGAGCGAGTTCCTGCCCGCCGACAACGCGGCGTGAGCAGCCCGGAAGCGGACGGGAGCGCCGCCGAAGAGTTGATGTTCGACGCCGTCGTGCTCAGTGGCGGCAGGTCGTCCCGACTGGGCGGGGTTCCAAAGTCCTCCCTGCGGGTCGACGGCACATCGCTGCTGGTGCGGACCTGTGACGCGCTCGAATCGGCGCGACGGCTCGTCGTGGTCGGCGGCCCCTCGCCCGACTTGCCTCCGAGAGCGGAGCTGATCCGGGAGGACCCACCATTTGGTGGGCCGGCGGCGGCGGTGCGCGCCGCCGTCATGCATTTGGGGGACAATCCCGCGCCCTGGGTGCTTGTACTCGCGTGCGACATGCCCCGCATCAGCGACGCACTGCCCTCGCTCACCGCGGGTGCCCTCGCAACCGGGTTATCGGTATTGGCGCACGACGGCGGCAGGGACCAGCCGCTCGCAGCCCTGTATCGCTGGACTGACCTCGCGAGTGCTGTTGATCTGCAGGAAGTAAGAAACCTGTCTATGCGCGCCCTCCTTGCTAGGGTGACATGGAGTCCAGTCGAAGTTCCCGCGGGCTCAACCATCGACATCGATACGTGGTCCGACGCCCGGCAATTCGGGGTGGAGGAGCCAGACGCGGGCAAATAGCGAGAGGTTCACCATGGAGGATCGGGATCGCCTGCTCAGGCAGTGGAGCGAAAAGCTTCTGGAGATATTCGAACTTGAGGGCACGGAGGTTGACGTTGATGCCGTCCTGGCCCTGGCGGGCCAGGCCGCGCACTCCGTGGTCCGCCCTGCGGCTCCGCTCACGACTTTCATCGCCGGTTACGCGGCAGGAATGGCAGTTGGGTACGGTCAGGCGGACAGCGCCACAGCCATGCGGTCGGCAATGCAGGCAGCGCACTCCGCCTGTCCGCCCATCGTCGAGACGGAGGACCGCCGGTGAGCGGTTTCGGGCACAACGTCACTTGGCAGGAAGCACGGCGGCTAGCGTACGAATCCGCCACACCAAAGACGGCGCAGACCGTGAACCTCGCTGATGCTCTCGGCCAGACCCTGGCGGAACCCGTTGTGGCGCTGCAGCCCATCCCGCATTACGCGTCCTCGGCGATGGACGGCTGGGCGCTGAACGGTGAGCCGCCCTGGACGCTCGTTACGCCGGTGCAGAAGGATGAGAGTCCCTGGCACCGCGCACACGAGCATAAGAAGTCCGGGTACGCCACGCTGGAACCGGGCCAGGCAACCTTCATCCTCACGGGCGGTGTCGTCCCGCCGGGGGCTACCGGAATCCTGCGTACGGAGCACGGAGCCGTCCGCGACGGTGTGCTGACCCGTAACGAACGCGCGCGGGCCGACGAACCCGCGGGGAACGAGCATATCCGGCCGGCCGGCGAGGAAGCCGCCGAGGGAACCGAGACCATCCGAGCCGGCTCGGTGCTCAATCCGGCACAGATCGCCCTGGCTGCCGTCTGCGGGTGGGACACGCTCCCGGTCCTTCGCGCTCCCCGCGTCTCCCTGCTGCTGACCGGCGACGAGGTCATCGAGGCGGGACTGCCCGAGCCGGGCCAGGTCCGGGACACCTTTGGTCCGCAGCTGCCCGGCCTCGTCACCATGCTGGGCGGCCATGTGGACACCGTGGCCCGCGCACGCGACGATCTTGACGACGTCGTCGCCGCGATCAGCGCGGAGGCATTGGACGAACTTTCACTGGCGCGGGCGTCCGGCGATGTTTTGATCAGTACCGGCGGCACCGGGGCGTCCGACGCCGACCACATCCGCCGTGCGCTGGCGGTGCTCGAAGCCGACTTCATCATCGACGGCATCGCGATGCGGCCGGGACACCCCACCCTTCTCGCGAGACTGCCGGACGGGCGCTTCTTCGTCGGTCTGCCAGGCAACCCCCTGGCCGCCATGATGGCCCTCCTGACGGTCGGCGCACCCCTCCTGGCCGGACTGCGCGGAGCCGCCTTCCCTGAATCGCGCTCGATCCTGGTCGGTGAGGCATTCGAGCCGCTGCCCGGACGCACCCGGCTGGTGCCATACCGCCACGAGAGCGGGCGCGGAATGCCAACGGTTCACCACCGTTCGGGCATGCTGCGGGGACTGGCAGACGCCGACGGGGTCCTCGTGATCCCGGAGCAGGGCTGCGAACCCGACGAGAAGGTAACCGTGCTGCCCCTCCCGTGGTTCAGCTAACCGGGGGCCGGTAGCTGAACCACGGCGCGCCCGCCGGTTAGACGGTTGCGGGCATGTCCTTCTGGCTGTTCTCTTCGCTGCTGCCGCCGGCAGGGCCGTCCCCTGCTGCCTCGAGGCGGACGATGACGCCCTTGGAGACGGGGGTGTTGCTGCCCTGGACGGTGTCATCCAGCGGCACCAGGACGTTCCCCTCCGGGTAGTAGACGGCCGCGCAGCCGCGGGCGGTGGGATAGGCCACCGCGCGGAACTTGCGCAGCACGCGGTCCTTGCCGTCGATGTACTCACCGTGAACGTCCAGCAGGTCGCCGTCCTTGAAACCCAGTTCGGCGAGGTCCTCGGGGTTCACGAACACGACATGGCGGCCTTTCTTGATTCCGCGGTACCGGTCGTTGTAACCGTAAATGGTGGTGTTGAACTGGTCATGCGAGCGCATGGTCTGCAGGATCAGGCGCCCGGGCGGGCAGTCCATGGGATCCAGTTCATTGACTGTGAGCAGCGCCTTGCCGCTCGGGGTGTTGAACTTCCGCGAATCGCGGGGCCCGTTCGCCAGCAGGAAGCCGTCCTTCTCGCGGATTCGGCGGTTGTAGTTCTCGCAACCGGGCACAACATGGGCGATGTGGTCGCGGATGCGGTCGTAGTCGTCCTCGAAACCCTGCCAGTCAGCGGCAACCCGGTCCCCAAGAGTGGCCTTCGCGAGCCTACTTACGATGGCGATCTCGGAGAGCAGCCCTGGCGCTACCGGCTCAACCCTGCCCTCGGAGGAGTGAACAGCGCTTACGGTGTCCTCAACCGAGACGAACTGCGGGCCGGTTGCCTGAATATCGATCTCGGTGCGGCCAAGCGTCGGCAGAATCAGCGCTTCCTCGCCGACCACGGTGTGTGAACGGTTGAGTTTCGTGGATACCTGCACATTCATCTCGAGGTTCTGCATGGCCGCTTCCGTCGCCGCCGTATCGGACATCGCGGCCGCGAAGTTTCCGCCCAGTGCCATGAAGAACCTGATGTCGCCGTCGCGCATCTCCCTGACGGCGGCCACCGCGTCGACACCGTGCTCGCGCGGCGGCTCGAACCGGAATTCCTTTCCGAGCGCGTCAAGGAACGACGGCGGCATCTGCTCCCAGATGCCCATGGTGCGGTCGCCCTGCACATTGGAGTGCCCGCGAATCGGGGAGGCCCCTGCACCCGGCCGGCCGATGTTTCCGCGCAGCAGGAGCAGGTTGATCATCTCCTTGATGGTGCCGACGCCGTTCTTCTGCTGCGTGACGCCCATGGCCCAGGTGATGATTACCTTCTTGGCTTTGATGTACCGGTCAGCCAGCTCGTCGATCTCCTCCGAACGCAGCCCGGTTGCCTCGAGTACCGTCTGCTCATCCAGGTTCGCCAGGTGCCCGCGCAGCTCATCCAATCCCTCGGTGTACTGAGCGATGAACTCATGGTCCAGCACGGTGCCGGGATTCCTGTCCTCAGCTTCGAGCACCCGCTTGGACAGAGCCTGAAGCAATGCCATGTCCCCGCCGGCGCGGATCTGCAGGAATTGATCCGCGAGATCGGTTCCACGCCCGACGACACCCTTGGGCTTCTGGGGGTTCTTGAACCGGCGCAGGCCTGCCTCCGGCAGGGGGTTGACGGCCACGATCTGGCCGCCGTTCTCCTTCTGCTTCTCCATGGCACTCAGCATGCGGGGGTGGTTGGTGCCGGGATTCTGCCCGATCACAATCATCAGATCGGAGTTGAGGTAGTCGTTGTAGGCGACGGTCGCCTTGCCGATCCCGATGGTCTCGCCCATTGCGACGCCGGACGATTCGTGGCACATGTTCGAGCAGTCGGGCAGGTTGTTGGTGCCAAGTCCGCGGATGAACAGCTGATAGATGAATGCCGCCTCGTTTGAAGCACGGCCACTGGTGTAGAACGCGGCTTCATTCGGGGATGCGAGGCTCTTGAGCTTCTCGGAAACGATGGTGATCGCCTCATCCCAGCTGATGGGCCGGTAGTGGTCTTCGCCGGCGGCCTTGTACACAGGCTCGGTGAGCCGGCCCTGCATGCCGAGCCAGAACTCGGACCGCTCGCGCAGTTCGCTGATCGAGTGCTCGGCCCAAAACTCCGACGAAACCGTGACCGGGGTGGCCTCCCACGTGACTGCCTTGGCGCCGTTCTCGCAGTACTCGAATGTGCTGCGGTGGTCCGAAGGATCCGGCCATGCGCAGCTCATGCAGTCGAATCCCTGCTTCTGGTTCATCCTGAGCAGGGTGCGCACTGTCCGTTCGACGCCCATATGTTTGATTGCGGGCTGCATCGAGTGATAGACGCCGGGCAGTCCGGCAGCCCAGTCCTTGGGCTTACCAACATCGAGATCGTTCTCGTCAGCTTCCTCTACGGGAGGGTTTGAGCGAGTCATCGCGCATCCTTTCTAGGCCGCTTCTCAGCGTTGAGTGGTCCTACGTGACCATTGTCGCTCAGAAGCCACTGAAGGGTATACCGGATGTGCCGGTGGCTGGGCGGCGGGCGGTGAACTAGGCTCGACCCAAACTTATTCGGAAGGCACGTCGATGACGCGAGTAATGGATCGGCGCAAAATCATGCGCTACAGGCTTGACGGCCCGGTCACCCAGAGGGAGGACCGACTTGCCGGTGAGGAACCGCTGGAGATTCGGTTGGGCGGCCGTGCCTTCAGCGTCACCATGCGCACACCCGGAGATGACTTTGACCTGGTGGCAGGCTTCCTTGTGTCCGAGGGAGTGGTTGCCGAACAGGGCGAAGTATTGGCGCTCCGCTACTGCGCGGGCGTGGATGAGGAAGGCCGGCAGACGTTCAATGTGGTGGAGGCGCAGCTCCGGCCGGACGTTGCGCTGCCGGACGCGTCGATGGATCGCCATGTCTACACTTCCAGTTCGTGCGGTATCTGTGGGACAGCCTCGATTGATGCGGTCCGGAAGTCGGCCCGTTTTGACGTGCACGACGACGGCGGCACGGTGGACCTCGCGGTCCTTGCCTCCCTGCCGGATCGGCTGCGGACAAGCCAGAAGCTCTTCGACCGCACCGGGGGTGTTCACGCCGCCGGCCTGTTCTCGCGCGAGGGCGAGCTCCTGTGCCTTCGCGAGGATGTGGGCCGTCACAACGCCGTGGACAAGGTGGTCGGCTGGGCATTGCGCGCGAATCTGCTGCCGCTGCGGGGAATGATCCTGCAGGTCTCGGGCCGGGCCTCGTTCGAACTGGTTCAGAAGGCCCATCTCGCAGGGATACCGACCCTCGCGGCGGTGAGCGCGCCGTCGTCGTTGGCTGCAGATTTGGCGGAGGAATCCGGGATCACCCTTGTCGGGTTCAGCCGAGGGCAGACACTGAACTGTTACACGCATCCGCATCGCATTAATACGGAATAGAGGCACCTCGGGCGGGGTTGCACACGAGTATGGAACTCGGCATCTTCAGCTTCGGCGATATCCACCCCAACCCCGTCACAGGCGTTAGGGTTTCACCCGAACAACGGATGGCCGACCTTCTGGAGCGTGCGCGGCTCGCCGACGAAGTGGGGCTGCATTATTTCGGCGTCGGAGAGCACCACCGCCCCGACTATGCAGTGTCCTCAGTGGTGCCCGTGCTCGCTGCTGCCGCGGCGCAAACCCGGACCATCCACGTCGGGTCAGCAGTGACGGTGCTCAGCACCGAGGATCCGGTGCGGGTATTCCAGCAGTTCGCCACCCTTGACCTGCTCTCCGGCGGACGGGTGGAGCTGACTGCGGGACGTGGATCCTTCATTGAGTCCTACCCCCTGTTTGGTGCCGCGCTTGAGGACTACGACGAACTTTACGAGGAAAAGATCGACCTGCTGCTGCGCATAGACGCCGAGGAGCGGGTGACCTGGTCGGGCCGGTTTCGACCGCCCCTTCAGGACGCGCTGATCCTGCCCCGGCCGACCCGCAAGCATCTGGACATCTGGATCGCAACAGGCGGCACGCCGTCGTCGTCGGTCCGCGCTGCGCGCCTGGGAAAGCCGGTCATTTACGCGCTGCTGGGCGGCGCCGTTGACAATTTCGCGCAGCACGCAGCCCTGTACCGCGAACAGTTCAGTGCAACCGGGGGAGCCGCGCCGCGGGTCGGAGTAAGCGGCGTCGGACTGGTGCTGCGCAACGGAGCCAAGGAGACGTTCCGTCCGCACTGGCTCGACACCATGACCCGTATCTCGGCTGAGCGGGGCTTCCCCCGACCGAGCGGGGTCACCTACAACATGCAAACGGCACGCACTGGTGCGCTCTACGTTGGCACGCCCGAGGAGGTGGCGGAGAAGATCGTCCTGACGCACGCCGCCATGGGCCACGACCGGCACATCCTCCAGCTCGATTTCTCATCCGTTCCTCAGAAACAGGTTCTGGAGTCGATCGAGCTGCTCGGAACCGAGGTGTTGCCGCTCGTTAATGACGCCCTTGGCGTACAACTCCGCGACGATCCGGCACCGCGGACCGAAAGTGTCAGTCGCGGGACCTAAGCTTGGAATCCACTACGGGAGGCATCCATGAGCATGGAAGGCGCGGCCTGGAGTTCCCTCTACCGGATCTCCTCCGCCAAGAACGGCAACAACAAATTCTCCAAGGAGACGCTGAAGCGGATCCTGTCATTCGCCGTACCCTACAAGTTCAAGCTGATTCTCTTCATCGCGCTGTCCGTGGTGTCTGCCTTCCTGGCGGTCGCTACACCCGTTCTGGCTGGGCAGGTAGTCAACGCCATCATCGCCGAAGAGGCAGTCAGCACTATCGTGTGGCTCGCCGTCGTCATTGCGATCGTCGCCGTTGCGGACACGCTCGTGGGACTGCTGACCCGGTGGTATTCAGCGCGGATCGGCGAGGGAGTGATCCTGGATCTGCGCACGGCGGTTTTTGACCACGTGCAGAAAATGCCGATCGCATTCTTCACCCGTACCCGCACCGGCGCGCTTGTGAGCAGACTCAACAATGACGTGATTGGTGCACAGCAGGCCTTCAGCGGCACCCTGTCCGGGGTGGTCAGCAACCTGGTGGCCCTGATCCTTACCCTGATCGTCATGTTGAGCACGTCGGTGCTGGTCACGGTGCTCGCGATCATCATGCTGCCCATCTTCCTGCTGCCCGCGCGCAGGATGGGCAGGAGGCTGGCATCGCTTCGCCGCGAGGCCGCTGACTACAACTCCACTATGAGCACGCAGATGACCGAGCGGTTCTCGGCTCCCGGTGCCACCCTCGTGAAGCTGTTCGGACGCCCCGAGGAGGAGTCTGAGGAGTTCCGCGTGCGGGCTGCCCGGGTACGGGATATCGGTGTTCGCACAGCAATGCTGCAGTTCGTATTCTTTTCCGCGCTGATGCTGGTTTCCGCGCTGGCACTGGCGCTGGTGTACGGGTTGGGGGGCACTCTGGCGCTCGGGGGCGCACTGGACACCGGTGAAGTGGTGACCCTGGCGCTGCTGCTCACGCGCCTGTATGCGCCGCTGACCTCGCTCGCGAACGCGCGCGTTGAAATCATGAGTGCTCTGGTGAGCTTCGAGCGGGTATTCGAGGTGCTCGACCTCGACCCGCTGATCAAGGAGAAGCCGATCGCAGAGACTATCCCCGACGGTCCCGTGGCGGTCGAGTTCGACGACGTCCGCTTCGGTTATCCGTCGGCGGACCGCGTCTCGCTGGCCTCGCTGGAAGAGGTATCGACGCTGGACACCCGTGGCGGCGAGGAAGTGCTGCACGGCATCAGTTTCCGTATCGATCCAGGTCACACCGTAGCCCTGGTGGGTACCTCAGGTGCCGGCAAATCGACCATTGCACAGTTGCTGGCCCGGCTGTATGACGTGGACGCCGGCTCGGTCCGGATCGGCGGGAAAGACGTCCGCGATGTGACATTCGAATCGCTGCGGCACACTCTGGGCATGGTGACGCAGGACGGACACCTGTTCCACGAAACCATTGCCTCCAACCTCAGGCTCGCACGCCCGGATGCAACTGACGAGGAGATCTGGGACGCGGTTCGCCGCGCCCGGCTGGAAACGTTGATCCGCTCGCTCCCTGATCAGCTGGACACGATGGTGGGGGAGCGCGGTTACCGGCTGTCCGGTGGCGAGAGGCAGCGCATGACCATCGCACGCCTCCTCCTCGCGCAACCGCGTGTGGTGATCCTGGACGAAGCCACCGCAGCGCTGGACTCAACCTCGGAAGCCGCCGTGCAGGCGGCGCTCACCGAGGCGCTGGAAGGGCGCACGGCGCTGGTAATTGCCCACAGACTGTCCACCATCCGCAGCGCGGACCAGATCCTCGTAGTTGAAGACGGACGCATTGCCGAGCGCGGTACGCATGAGGAGTTGCTCGCCGCGGGTGGGCGGTATGCCGAGCTGCACCGCACGCAGTTCGCCGTGCAGAAAGCCGTCGCAGCGGACGAGCCTGCCGAAGCCCTGTCGGTGTCCGGTCCCGGAGCCTGATCCAGCGTCCCTTCGGAACGGTCGGGTTACGGCGTCACGCCGGACGGCGCTGCATGTCCGTCGAGCCGTGCTTCGCCTGGTTTCTCCGGCACCTGGAGGCGAGGCAGTGTCAGATTCACCAGCGGCCCCACGAAAAGCGCAAATGCCACGGTACCTACGCCCACGGTGCCGCCCAGAACCCAGCCGATGGCGAGGACCGTCACCTCTATGCCTGTGCGCACGGCCCAGATGGGCCAGCCCCAGCGCTTGTGCATTCCTGTCATGAGGCCATCACGCGGGCCAGGGCCCATGCGCGCGCCGATATAGAGGCCAGTGGCGACCGCAAGAAGAACGAGCCCGCCGGTGAACAGGAGAATCTGCACCCAGAGGACGGTCTGCTGCGGGATCACTGCCAGGCCAACCTCCGCGCTCGGTCCGACCAGCAGGACGTTGAGCACGGTTCCCGCACCGGGTTTCTGGCGGATCGGAATCCACAGGAGCAGTACCGCCAGCCCGATGAGGTTGGTGGTCAGACCGAACGGGATGCCGCTCTGGACGGACACACCCTGCCCCAGCACATCCCACGGAGAGACACCGATCCCAGCCCGAATCATCATGCCGATCGAGAATCCGTAAAGGAACAGGCCAACGAGGAGCTGCACGATGCGACGCACCCAGAGAAAAGACACCCTCCAAGTATCGGCTACGTCCGGGTCGTGGTGTAGCGGGGAGACAGTGCCGTGGGCAGGAGTGCCCAGGTGGAGCAAATGTGCCCCTGGCCGGAATCGAACCGACGGCCTTCCCTTTAGGAGAGGGACGCTCTATCCTACTGAGCTACAGAGGCGGGTGCTGCGTTGCACTCAACAGTGCCGCAGGCGGTACTAGCTTACAGTCTTCCTAGCTCGCCGACCGCACACTACGGGGCAGCAGGACTGCAACCAGGCCTGCTAGGCAGCTCGCGGCGAACAGCACCCACCGCGTCACCGTGAGGGTGGACGCGAGGGCAACCGAACCGGCGTCGGGCCCGGCAAGAACGGAGTCGATTGCAACGTTCTCCCACAGGTCCACCACCACAAACAGAAGCACAGGGCTCCACAGCACCCAACGAAGCCACCGCCGCGAGACGTTGAGCTGTACCAGCAGGAGCCATGCCAGACCGAAGAGCAACGGGAACAGCGTGCCCGCAGTCTTGTGCACGTAGCTCAACTGGCCGAGCGCAGCGGTGTCCATCGCCGAACGAAGCTGGTCGATGTACGCCGCGTCGTAGCCGCCGATGAGCATGTCGGGCATGCTGAGCCCGCCGGACAGCTGGGTCATCTGCGAGAGCGTGAGCAGATGGAAGTACCAGAACAGGAAGAGCGCCGCCGCAACCGCCGGTATAAGGATGAGGTTTCCGTTGTGGCGGGGCGGGGCTTCCGGTCCACTGGGCGACGCAGGCATCCCGGCCGCCGCCGGCCCGTGCTTGCGCGCGATCTGTGCCCTCGTTTTGCCCATGGCTCCAATGGTAGACGGTTACCATGCAACAGCAGTGCCTGAAAATCCAGACAGTATTTGGTATCGATTTGGTATCGATGCGAGCACACTCTGCCCTGTGATTGCAATCACAGGGCGAAGCGGGTTTCTTTAACGGATGGCAATAAACCAAATACTACCCATGACTTCCGTGGCGGATGAGGTGGGATGGCTCGCAGCCATCGAGGACTCTATCGATGCGGTTTTCGAACCGATCGCTACCTGGTTCGCCGCCATCGTCTTCTTCCCGATCACAATCGGCGAGGTAAGTTTCCCTGTGGTGGTTGCGTGGCTTATCGCCGCGGCCGTCATCTTCACCATCTACTTCGGCTTCATCCAGTTTCGTGGATTGAAGGTTTCCTACGAGGTGGTCCGCGGGCGGTACTCGTCCAAGGATGATCCAGGCGAGGTCCCACACTTCCAGGCATTGACCTCGGCGCTGTCCGGTACGGTCGGGCTTGGAAATATCGCCGGTGTCGGCGCAGCAATGGCGCTGGGCGGGCCCGGTGCAACCTTCTGGATGATCCTCGCGGGTCTTCTCGGAATGTGCACCAAGTTTGCGGAGTGCACCCTGGGCGTCAAATACCGCGAGGTCCACGAGGACGGCACCGTATCCGGTGGCCCCTTCAAGTACCTGCCGGTGGCATTCACGAAGTTCGGCAAGTGGCCCGCAAAGATCCTGACGGGAATCTTCGCCGTCGCCATCCTCTTCTTCGGTGTAGCCGGCGGCAACATGTTCCAGGCCAACCAGACCTTCGCACAGGTACAGGAGGTGACCGGCGGTGAGGATGGTTTCCTCGGAAGTGCAGGTGCAGCCCTGATCTTCGGCCTCGTCCTCGCTGGCCTTGTCGGTCTCGTCATCCTGGGCGGTATCAAGTCCATCGGTGCCACCACCAGCAAGCTTGTTCCGGCCATGGGTATCGTTTACGTCACGGCCTGCCTTTTCGTCATCATCGTCAATATCGATCAGGTTCCGGCGGCGTTCGGATCGATCATTGCAGGCGCCTTCGCACCCGCGGGAATGGCTGGCGGCATCGTCGGCGTCATGATCGTAGGTTTCCAGCGCGCTGCTTTCTCGAACGAGGCGGGCCTCGGTTCCGCTGCTATCGCTCACTCCGCGGTGAAGACCCGCCGTCCCGTGAGCGAGGGCTTCGTGGCGATGTTCGAGCCACTAGTGGACACGGTGATTATCTGCACCATGACCGCACTGACCATCATCATCGCGAACGCTCCCAGCCTCCAGGCCGGGATCGACCAGGTGCAGGCCGGTGAGGACGCCCCGGACGGCGTGATCCTGACCTCGGATGCTTTCGCGACCGTCATTAGCTGGTTCCCGATCGTCCTTGCCATAGCCGTCGCGCTCTTCGCGTTCTCGACCCTGATCACGTGGTCCTACTACGGGCTGAAGGCCTGGGAGTACCTCTTCGGACGCGGCAAGGCTTCTGAGGTTCTCTACAAGGTCATCTTCCTGTTCTTCACCGTTACCGGAACTGTGCTGACCTTCGGGCAGGTCCTCAACTTCGCAGACTCCGCACTGTTTGTCTGCGCCTTCGTGAACCTGCTCGGTGTGTACATGCTCCTG
This sequence comes from Arthrobacter sp. M71 S08, assembly GCF_059089725.1. Taxonomy (NCBI): domain Bacteria; kingdom Bacillati; phylum Actinomycetota; class Actinomycetes; order Micrococcales; family Micrococcaceae; genus Arthrobacter; species Arthrobacter sp. M71 S08. The sequence goes on from NZ_JBNHEY010000001.1 coordinate 57,548, forward strand.
CCTGTGATCAAGCGTGAGATGAAGGACTACCTGGCTGACCGCAAGAGCGGGAAGCTCCTGGACCTGGGCATCGAGCCCGAGGACCGGAAGTCCACCACGAAGTAAGCGGCTCCTCAATCCCACCAGTGCCCGCCGGATCCTTTGACCCGGCGGGCACTCCCATGTCCACACCCTCCCCACGCGTTCCAACGGGATATCCCATCGGGCATTGGCAGGAAAAAGACCAGCACGACGACGGCGGACAGGTTCTGTCCGTGCCAGCACCTAGACTTAAAGCACCATGGACTTGCTTTTCGATCCGCACCTCAGCACACCTTCCGCAGGCAGGCGCGGCGCGCCGTCGTCGTCCTCTCCTGACGTCACGGAGCACCCACGCCGTGGCGGCCACGTCGATGAAGGCCGCGCCCGGGAGCTGCTCGCGGGATTGAATCCGCAGCAGGAGGAAGCAGTCAAGCACAGTGGCTCGCCCCTGCTGATCGTGGCTGGAGCGGGCTCGGGAAAGACTCGCGTGCTCAGCCACCGGATCGCGTATCTGATGGCCACCGGGCGCTCACATCCCGGCCAGATCCTCGCGATCACGTTCACCAACAAGGCTGCTGCGGAAATGCGCGAGCGGATCGAGGGGCTGGTGGGCGATGTCGCGAAGCGAATGTGGATCTCCACCTTCCACTCCTCGTGCGTGCGCATCCTGCGCCGTGAGGCAACATCCATCGGCCTGAACTCCAACTTCTCCATCTACGATTCAGCGGACACCCTTCGGCTCATCACGCTTGTAGCCAAGGGCCTGGACCTGGATCCGAAGCGTTTTGCGCCCAAGGCCATCCAGCACAAGATCTCGGCGCTGAAGAATGAGCTGATTGACGAGGAAGAGTACGCCTCCACAGCCAATTACTCCGATCCGTTCGAGCAGGCGGTCGCAGAGGTCTACAAGGGGTACGCACAGCGTCTCCGCCAGGCCAACGCGATGGACTTCGATGACCTGATCGCACAGACGGTCTTCATGTTCCGGGCCTTCCCCGGTGTGGCTGATTACTACCGGCGGCGCTTCCGCCACGTCCTCGTGGACGAGTACCAGGACACCAACCATGCCCAGTACGCGCTGGTTCGGGAGATCGTGGGCACCGCGGGAGAGAACGTGGAGGAGCCCGCAGAGCTGACGGTCGTGGGTGATTCAGATCAGTCCATCTACGCGTTCCGTGGAGCGGACGTGCGGAACATCGTGGAGTTCGAGAAGGACTACCCCAACGCGCGCACCATTCTGCTGGAGCAAAACTACCGCTCCACCCAGAACATCCTTAACGCGGCCAACGCAGTCATTTCCCGCAACCCCAACCGTCCGGAGAAACGGCTGTGGACGGCTGAGGGCAACGGTGAGAAGATCATCGGCTACGTCGGCGAAAATGAACATGAGGAAGCACGGTTCATCGCCGACGAGATCGACCGATTGCAGGACGAAGAGAACCTGCGGCCCGGAGATGTCGCAGTGTTCTACCGGACCAACGCCCAGTCGCGCTCCATTGAGGAAATCCTGATGCGCGTCGGCCTGCCGTACAAGGTGGTCGGCGGCACCCGGTTCTACGAGCGCAAGGAGATCAAGGACGCGCTGGCGTACCTGCGCGTGCTGGTGAACCAGGACGACGTCGTCAACCTCCGCCGTATCCTCAACGAACCTAAGCGGGGAATCGGCGACCGCGCGGAGTACGCCATTGCGGCGCTCGCTGAACGCGATCGCGTGAGTTTCATGGAAGCACTTCGCAGGGCGGATATAGCACCAGGCATGGCGACACGCTCCGTCAATGCGGTCGCCTCGTTCGTGAAGCTCATCGATGACCTCGCGGAGGTCGCGGCAGGGTCGGGCGCGTCCGCGGCACTGGAGGCAGTCCTCGAGCAGACCGGATACCTCGCGCAGCTGCGAACCAGCACCGACCCGCAGGATGAGTCGCGCGTCGAGAACCTTGCGGAGCTCGTTGCGGTGGTCCGCGAATACGAGATCGACAACCCCGAAGGCACGCTGGGCGACTTCCTGGAACAGGTATCACTTGTAGCTGACGCAGACCAGATCCCGGATGCCCCGGCCGGTGCGGGCGAGGACGTGGAGAAAGCCGTGGAGGAAGCGCGGAGGCAGGGCGTTGTCACCCTCATGACCCTGCACACCGCCAAGGGTCTCGAGTTTCCGGTGGTCTTCCTGACCGGCATGGAGCAGGGAATCTTCCCGCACCAGCGTTCCGCTACGGACCCGAAGGAACTCGCGGAGGAACGCCGGCTCGCCTACGTCGGTCTGACCCGCGCGCGGAAGCGGCTGTACATCACGCGCTCCGAGGTCAGGAGCCTGTGGGGTCAGAGCCAGTACAACCCGGCCAGCCAGTTTGTCGGAGAGGTTCCTGAGGACCTGATCCACTGGAAACGTGAGGGCGCAGCAAAACCGGCATGGACGAGCGGCCAAAGCATCAGCGGCCCCCGGTTCAGCGGCTCCTACTGGGGTGCGGGCGCGGCTTCCGGCAACGAGTCCGGGCGCGGGCTTCCGGGGAAAGCCGCCGGTAGGGTGCAGCCCCAGAAAGAGGTCGTTGCTGTCGCCGCGGGAGACAAGGTCAACCACACCACGTTCGGCAACGGCACGGTCCTTGCGGTCGAAGGCGGCGGGGACAAGATGGTCGCCAAGGTGCGGTTCGACATCGGGGAGAAGAGGCTCCTGCTCCGTTACGCCCCCCTGACCAAAGTGGGATAGCAAGGGGCACACCCAGAGCTTAGGCCGTTAACAGCGCGCGGACGGTAACCGAAAAGGTTACTTTTCTACAACTCATAGAACTGTGTGCTTACTCACGAAACCGGTAGTCTGTGAAAGGCGTTCCGAGCCAAGGGACTAGAGTTCCCTGTGTAAACCTACTTCGACGTAGAAGGACACTAGATAAGTGGACCTGTTTGAATATCAGGCGCGCGATCTATTTGAGGCTCACGGCGTTCCCGTGCTTGCCGGCATCGTGGCGCAGACCCCGGAAGAAGCAAAAGCAGCAGCCGAGAAGATTGGCGGCGTTGTCGTCGTCAAGGCGCAGGTCAAGGTTGGCGGCCGCGGCAAGGCCGGCGGCGTAAAGGTAGCCAAGACCCCGGATGAGGCTTACGAGCACGCATCCGCGATCCTCGGCATGGATATCAAGGGCCACACAGTCCACAAGGTGATGATTGCCCAGGGCGCGGACATTGCTGAGGAGTACTACTTCTCGGTGCTGTTGGACCGGTCAAACCGCAACTACCTTGCCATGTGTTCCGTCGAGGGCGGCGTGGAGATCGAACAGCTCGCGGTCGAGCGCCCCGAAGCGCTGGCACGGATTGCGATTGATCCCGCGGTTGGTATTGACCGCGCTAAGGCTGACGAAGTCATCGATGCGGCCGGCTTTGCCCCGGAACTCCGCGAAGGTGTCGCCAACACCATCCTGAAACTGTGGGACGTATTCACGAAGGAAGACGCCACCCTGGTTGAGGTGAACCCGCTGGTCAAGACCGGTTCGGGCGAGATACTGGCTCTCGACGGCAAGGTCACGCTGGACGAGAACGCTGAATTCCGCCAGAAGGGCCACGCAGAGCTCGAGGACAAGGACTCCACCGACCCGCTGGAGGCCAAGGCCAAGGAAAACGACCTCAACTACGTCAAGCTCGACGGCGAAGTAGGCATCATCGGCAACGGTGCCGGGCTCGTCATGTCCACTCTCGACGTCGTTGCCTACGCAGGCGAAAAGCACGGCAACGTGAAGCCTGCGAACTTCCTTGACATCGGCGGCGGAGCTTCTGCCGAGGTTATGGCTGCCGGCCTGGACGTGATCCTGAACGACACGCAGGTCAAGAGCGTTTTCGTGAACGTTTTCGGTGGCATCACCGCCTGTGACGCGGTGGCCAACGGCATCGTGAAGGCGCTGGAGATCCTCGGTGCCAAGGAGAACAAGCCACTCGTGGTGCGTCTCGACGGCAACAACGTCGAAGAGGGCCGCCGTATCCTCGCCGAGGCCAACCACCCGATGGTCACCCTCGCCGACACCATGGACGAAGGCGCCGACAAAGCTGCCGAGCTGGCTCACGCCGCTCGCTGACCGGTCGCGACTCCAGGACTAAGGAACAGACATGTCTATCTTTCTGAACAAAGACTCCAAGGTGATCGTCCAGGGCATCACCGGCGGCGAAGGCACCAAGCACACCGCACTGATGCTGAAGGCAGGCACTCAGGTTGTCGGTGGCGTCAACGCCCGCAAAGCCGGCACCACCGTCACCCACGGTGACGTGACGCTGCCCGTCTACGGCACCGTGAAGGAAGCGATCGCCGAAACCGGCGCTGACGTTTCCATCGTTTTCGTCCCGCCGGCGTTCACCAAGGACGCCGTTATTGAAGCGATCGACGCCGGAATCGGCCTCGTCGTCATCATCACCGAGGGCGTACCCGTACAGGACTCCGCGGAATTCTGGGCGCTGGCGAAGTCCCGCGTGGACGCCGACGGCAAGCAGGTCACCCGCATCATCGGGCCCAACTGCCCCGGTATCATCACCCCCGGTGAATCGCTGGTCGGTATCACTCCGGCCAACATCACGGGCAAGGGCGGCGTAGGCCTCGTCTCCAAGTCCGGCACCCTCACCTACCAGATGATGTACGAACTGCGCGACCTCGGTTTCTCCACGGCGATCGGCATCGGCGGTGACCCGGTCATCGGCACCACCCACATCGACGCGCTTGAGGCGTTCGAAGCGGATCCGGAGACCAAGGCGATCGTGATGATCGGCGAAATCGGCGGCGACGCTGAAGAGCGTGCGGCCGACTTCATCAAGGCGAACGTAACGAAGCCGGTTGTCGGCTACGTTGCAGGCTTCACCGCCCCCGAGGGCAAGACGATGGGCCACGCAGGCGCGATTGTGTCCGGTTCCGCCGGCACTGCCCAAGCGAAGAAAGAGGCCCTCGAGGCTGCCGGCGTCAAGGTGGGGAAGACCCCGTCCGAGACCGCCCGCCTGCTGCGCGAGGTTTACGAGACCCTCTAGGGTTTCGCCCGTAGACAACTCTCACGACGGCGGCCGTCACCTTTCCCTTCGAAAGGTGGCGGCCGCCGTCGTTGTCTGAGTGGGTGCCTCTGTCCCGCTTCCATCACCGTCGCTCCAACGGTGACAGCCGCCAGGATCGGTTATGGGCCGGTGGAGCGAATCTCTGTGCCGGGACCGGGAAAGACCAGTCCCTGGGATCCGTTGGACCAGCGGACCAGATACGGCGGGGCTCCGCCCTCACCACGGGTCTCCAGTACCTCACCCTCTCGTTCAGCGTCATCCACGTGGACGCCGTGGACAAGGATGCGGTCGCCAATTGATGCCTTCATTTGCCAACCTCCTGACGTGTGCGGATACCCCTAGTATCCGCTTCCGGTCGGGCGCTGTCTGCGGCTTGTGGACAAGTTATGAGTTGTTGCCCTGCGCTCGCACTCACCGACGGAAAGCGGGCACGCCGGATTATTGGGAGGCCCGGCCCCCGAGCCTGCGCGTCACGTCCTTTGCGGCCAGAACGCAAGCGGCCACAAGAGCGTCGAGTTGATCCTGGTCCACCCGGAAGCGGGGAGCTGAAATCAGGACTGCAGCGGCGACGTTCCCACGGTGGTCGTGAACCGGGACAGCGATTCCGACCTCCTCGTTGGAGGTTTCACCGTAGTTCACGGCGAAGCCTTGACGGTGCACGTCCCGCAGCCGTGCGAGGTACGCGTCGAGGCTGGCATTGTCCAGGGAGGGGTAGGTGATTGTGTGGGACTGCAGCAACTGCCGAACGCGGTCCTCATCCTCGAGCGCAAGGAATACCTGCACACTGGCGCTGTAGCCGGTGCCGTAACTGGTGCCGAGTGGCGAGGTGTGCTTGACGTTGTTCTTGCTGACAACCTGCTCGACCGTGATCGACTCAGTTCCGTTCCATAACACCAGGGCTGAGGTTTCACCGGTTTGCCCGGCCAAGTCGCTGAGGACAGGGTGGGCGACCTTCCGGACGTCGAGATCCGCCAGAAGGGGACCAGCGAGCGTGATGATTCCCAATCCCAAGCGGAACCGGCGCGAGAGCGGGTCACGTTCGACAATATTTTCATTCTCAAGGGTCGCGAGGATCCGTGAAACGGTGCTTTTGTGCAGGCCCACCTGCACCGCAATCTCGGTTACGCCCTGTAAGGGCTCTTCTATGCTGAAGCACCGCAACACGTCGATCACATTGGAAATGACGGAGGCGCCCTTGGTGTCCCTGGATTCTGCTTGTGCTGTCATGATGTCTTTCATCATCCCCTATCAGCTACTTCCTGGGCGGAAACGCCAATGGCGTCACCCATCCGGGTGACGCCGTCGGCAACGGACTGATGAATCATCTAGTTCAGATGCGCATTGTTGTCGGATGCTACGAGTGCAGGTGTCTTCGGCGGCTCTTCGCCCTTGGACTCCTCAAAGGAAGGCCGAACTGGCGGAACCGTCGTCGTTTCATTGCGGCGAAGCCGCTTGACGAAGTTGATGACCATGATGATCAGGATGAAGGCCAGAGGGAAGGCACCGATGATGGTTCCGGTCTGTACCGTCCCAATGACCGAGACCCCGCCCAAAACCAGCAAGGCTATGGTGACTGATGCAATAGCTGCCACGAGCAGCACCCGGAACCACTTGTTGGGGCTCTTCGAGGAGGCGACGAACCCTGAGAGGGCGTGCACTCCGGAGTCCAGTGACGTGATGTAGTAGGTGGCCACCAGGATTGTGGAGACGACCATCAGAATCGTTCCGACAACCGGCACAAAATCGAGCATCGCGAACAGGCCGCTTTCGGTACTTTCCGCGATCTGACCCAAGATGGCGCCATCGTTGGCGTTGTCGTAGAAGTGGGCCGCACCGCCCAGCACACCGATCCACACCATCACGATCACGGAGGGGATGACGGTGACACCGAGGACGAATTCGCGGATGGTCCTGCCCTTGGAGATCCGGGCGATGAACGGGCCAACGAAGGCGGAGAACGCGATCACCCAGCACCAGATGAAGACAGTCCACCACCCGTTCCAGCTGTCCTGCCAGCTGCCGATGCCCGCACTCGCAACGCCGGACTCTGCCCAGAGGCTCATAGCGAGAAAATTCTGGAAGTACACGCCGAAGGTCTGCAGCACGGAGGACAGCAGGTAGACGGCAGGACCGAAGAGCAGGACCGAACCAACGAGCACGAGGCTCAGTACGGAGTTCACTTCGCTGATGCGCTTCATGCCCTTGCTGATGCCGAAGTAGACCGAAATCGCGGTGAGGACCGCGAAGACCGCGACCACCGCGATCCAGACGGACATACCACCTTCGATTTTGGTGAAGGACGTGAGCCCGAACGTGAATTGGAGAGTGGCGAAGCCGAACGAGGTGGCCAGGCCGAGCACACAGGCCAGGATGGCTAGTACCTCGACCACCACGCCGATGCTCCTGCGTGACTTCACGGGGAAGAAGTCGACGACAGTGTCACGAAAGGTGAGTTTCTTGCCAAGGTTGTAGTGAGAGTAGGCCAGACAGATTGCGACGATGCAGTACATCGCCCACGCGGTGAGCCCCCAGTGAAAGTAGGACCAGGCAATGGCCCCGTCCTGGGCGACGGCGGCGTTCTCCCCGCTGAAGAGGGGGCTTTCCTCCTTCAGCATGATCGGCTCAGCAACGGACCAGAAAATCAGCCCAATGCCCTGTCCGCAGGCGAAGAGCATTGAGTACCAGGCGAACTTGCTGTAATCCGGCTTGGCGCCGGGTCCACCCAGCCGGACCCGGCCGAAACGACCGAAGGCAAGCCAGCCGCAGATCCCCAGCGCTAGGACCGAGAAGAGCACGAAGAACCAGGTGAAGTATTCGGTGACGAAGGTGCGGGCTGTGCCGATTGCTGCCGCCGCGGCGTCGGGTGCGGCGATGGTCCCAACGAGGATCACGACGACGAGAACCGCTGCCAGCCACTTGATGACAGTGTCATCGACGGCCCTTCGCTTCTTCTGTACGGGTGTCTCCACCTCCTCTTCGCTATCGATTTGGGCGTCCTCCTTTGGCGCCGTGGTGGCCGCAGCTTGCCTGTTCCAGATCATCTTTGATCGCTCCTGAACTCATGGGAAATCGCGCCAGCCATGCTGTTCGTCGCCCTTTTTAGTAGGATTTCTCCCTTTTCCGCTGAGGCGTCGGCGGCAGAGGATAGGCATCCGGAGCCGGGAGTAAGCTCTGGACGTACCGGAAGGAGGTCGTAATTCGGCAGGACGGCTGGAGGGAAATCCTCGACCCTGCCCATGTCGACCCGTTCCGGGTAAAGGTGCAGCATCAGGGATGTTTCAAGCACACCGCCGTGCTCTACATCCCATCCGCTGAAGCCTCGCGGATACAGCTCGCCGATCGTTGCCTCGTCGACGAAGTCCCAGTACGACAGCAGCATGACCCGGCGGTCATCCATGCCGGCGAGCTGCAGTTCGCGGACAGCCAGGTCCACTCCCTCGTACAGGAACTGGTAGTTTTCAAAATGCCCGTTGACGAACACGATCCTGCGCGCTCCGTGGCGTGCCAGTTCCAGGGTGAGCGACTTCGCGATGGCGGCAACAGTGGCGCCGTCGAGGCTAGTTGTCCCTGAAAGATGGTTCCCGCCGCCCGAGCGCTGCTGGGACTTGTAGCCATACATGATGGGCGCTGCGACGAGCGCACCGATCTGTTCGGCGACCGCACCGGCCATCGCCCGCGACAACAGGACGTCGACGTTCAATGGCATATGCGGTCCGTGTTGTTCGACCGCGCCAGCGGGGATGAGAATGATTCCGTCCTCGGCGCTGATCTTCTCGGCGTAGGTGAAAGCGTCGAGTTCTTCCATATACACGGTGGTGCGCGCCATGTGCGGTCTCCTGCTGGTGGGTGAAATCTGAAAAGAACGACGGCGGCGCTTGCGCCGGAAGCGGGCGCCGCCGTAGTACTTGCTGGCTAGGCCTCGATGATGTTGTGCTCGGGCCCGAAGCCGAACTTCGTGATGTTCTCGGCACCGTCCGCGCCAACGACGAGGATGTCGTGCTCGCGGTAGCCCCCGGCGCCGGGCTGACCATCAGCCACGGTGATCATTGGCTCCATGGAGACAACCATGCCGGGTTCAAGGACGGTGTCGATGTCCTCGCGTAGTTCGAGGCCCGCCTCGCGTCCGTAGTAGTGGGAAAGGACGCCGAAGGAGTGGCCGTAGCCGAAGGTGCGGTTGGCGAGCAGGTCGTTTTCGATGTAGATCTCATTGAGCTCGGCGGCAATGTCCTTGCAGACAGCTCCGGGCTTGATGAGCTCCAGTCCCCGCCGGTGTACCTCGACGTTGATGTTCCACAGCTCCAGGCTGCGCTCGTCCGGCTGCCCGAGGAACAGTGTGCGCTCCAGGGCGGTGTAGTAGCCGCTGGTCATTGGGAAGCAGTTGAGCGAGAGGATGTCGCCGCGCTGCAGCTTCCGGGTGGTCGCCCAGTTGTGGGCGCCGTCCGTGTTGATGCCGGACTGGAACCATACCCAGGTGTCGCGAACTTCCCGGTGGGGGAAGGTGCGGGCGATCTCGCGCACCATGGCCTCGGTTCCGATGAGCGCAACCTCGTACTCGGAGATGCCCTCGCGAATCGCTGCCTTGATAGCTTCGCCGCCGAGGTCGCCAATCCGGGCTCCGTGCTTGATCACTTCGATTTCTTCGGCGGACTTGATCATGCGCTGGCGCATGGCGTCCTGGGACACGTCGAGCAGTTCTGCGCCGTCAAATGCGGCCTGGATGCGTTCACGGGTCATCAGGGGCAGGGCGTCATCCTCGACGCCGAGGCGACGGGCCGTGATGCCACGCTGGCGTAGCGCCTCCTGCAAACCGAAGTAAAAGTTGTCGCGCTTCCAGTCGGTATAGACGATGTTCTCTCCGTAGCTGGTACGCCACGGCATGCCGGCATCAATGTTGGCGGTCACCGTGACCGAATCATCGGCGGTGACAACGAGGGCGTAGTTACGGCCGAACGTCGTGTACAGGAAGTCCGAGTAGTACTTGATGCTGTGATAGCTGGTGAGAATCACGGCGTCGAGCTCTTTCGCGGCCATGATTCGGCGGAGCCCAGTGAGGCGGCGTTCGAATTCGTTATCCGAGAAGGTCAGCTGCTGCTTGGTTCCGTTGTGCAGGACCTTCAGGCGCTCGAGGTCGGAAACGCGGGTTGCCGGGGTATCCGTGATGGTCATTTGATCTCCTATATAGGGGTTGTGTTTACGGTGGGAAGTAGGTCTATTGGTGCCGCAGGGGCTCGCGGCTGGTTTCTCGCGATAGGGACACCGCGATGAGTGAGATGAAGGCCGCACCGACTAGGTACCAGGCCGGTGCCAAATCATTGGCGGTCAGCGCAATGAGGAGCGTGGCGACGTAGGGGGCGGTTCCGCCGAAAAGTGCGTTGGAGAGGTTGAAGCTGACCGCAAAGCCGCTGTACCGGACCCTGGTGGGGAACATTTCAGCCAGGAAGCTGGGAAGTGTCCCGTCGTTCAGCGTGAGCATGGCGCCGAGCAGGATCTGGACCAGGACGATCACGAGGAAATTGCCGGTACCCAGCAGCGCGAACGCCGGAACTGTGAGCACTATGAACAGCACCGATGCGGAGATGAGTACTTTCTTGCGGCCGAAGCGGTCCGAGAGCATGCCAGTGAGAAAAATGAAGCCGATGTAAGTCACGAGTGCGATGGTGGTGGCGAAGTAGGACTCCGCGGCACCCACGCCCAGTTCTGCCGAGAGGTAAGTGGGCATGTAGCTGAGGATCACGTAGAAGCCGACAGCGTTGAGCAGCACAGCTCCCACGGCCTGGAGCAGCTGTCGCCAATGATTCTTGAACAGGTTACTGACCGGCGCCTTGACGGCGTTGTCTTCGGCGGCGAGCTCGCGAAAGACCGGCGTGTCTTCCAGCTTGGTGCGGATGTAGCGCCCGATCAGCCCCATGGGAGCAGCGAGAAGGAATGGGAGCCGCCAGCCCCAGCTTTCCATTTGATCCGAGCTGAGCAGACTTGTCATGAGGGTGACAAGCAGGGAGCCGAGCAGGAGCCCGGCAGCGGTGCTTGCAGGGACGACCGCAGCGTAGAGCCCGCGCTTGTTGGCTGGTGCATACTCCACGAGGAAGGCGGAGGCGCCGGCATATTCCCCGGAGGCCGAGAAGCCCTGGATGATCCGGATGAACAGGAGCAGCAGCGGCGCCCAGGCTCCGATGCTGGCATAACTGGGAATCAGCGCGATGCAGAATGTTGCGGCGGACATGATGAGGATCGAAAGTGAAAGCGCGTTCCGTCTCCCCACCCGGTCCCCGATGTGGCCCCAGATGAAGCCGCCCAATGGCCTCACCAGGAAAGACACGGCGAAGAGGGCGAATGTCTGCAGGAGGGCGGCCTGCGGATCCGATTGAGGGAAGAAGACCGCGGCAATCGTTGTGGCCAGGTACCCATAGACGGCGTAATCGAACCATTCAACGAAATTGCCGATGAAACTGGCGGCGACTACCCGTCGCCGGGTGTCACTGCTTACACCGGTCGGACGGACGTGGTCCTGGCCGCTGAGGGTCGGTTTGAGAAGGGGGGCGTCATTGCCCGTCTTACCAGTCATAAAAACCACCAAATTGTTGTTCGTTGCATTCACTGCAACCTTGTTGCATCAGAGTAGATGTGTTTTGGGTCACGGTCAAGGGTTGCCTTAGGGGAGTGCTTGCATGACTGCAACCTTGCAGTTGTGCAAAATCAGCGACGCTGGCACAATAGTTCGGTGAGTCAACTAATTTCGCTGCGGGAACGTAAGCGCACCGAGACCTGGGCAGCCCTCCACGACGCCGCCACCCGCCTCACGCTGGAGAAGGGTCCGGAGGCTGTCACGGTCGAGCAGATCGCCGCCGAGGCGAATGTCTCGCCCCGAACGTTCTTCAACTACTTCAGCACCAAGGAAGACGCCATTCTCGGGCTGCAGGAACCGAGCATGGACGAGGGACTGCTTGAGCATTTCTCTCCGGAACACGACCTCATCGAGCAGGTCTCGCGGTTGCTGATCGCGGTCGTGCATTCCGCAGAGGGGGGCGAGCGGGAGGCCAGCCGGCGCATCGAAGTGCTCACCGCCTACCCGGTCCTGCGCCAGCGCCGTTACGCATATTTCCTCCGCGTGGAGCAGCGGGTGCGCGAGGTGGTAGCCGCCGCGCTGACTGACTCTGGACGGTGGCAGGCCGCGCTCAGCCGCAATTCCGCCGAAGATGTTGCGCGCATGATCGTGCTGGTGGCGGGAGCGCCGACCAGGTACGCGTTCCAGCAGGCAGCGGATACACCCACGATTGAGAACCAGTTCCATGCACTCGACGGCGCCACCGCGCTGCTCCGAGAGGTCCTTGAGGAGATCCGATGATCAGCACCGTTCCACGTAAGGAAACAGGTCTGCTCCTCCTGTTTGTCGGCCTGATGCTGTCGATGCTTCTGGCAGCCCTGAACCAGATGATCCTCAGCACGGCCCTGCCCACGATCGTCGGTGAGCTCAACGGTGTCGATCAGATGCTCTGGGTCATTACGGCCTACATTCTCGCCGCGACAATTGTCATGCCCATTTACGGCAAGCTCGGCGACCTGATCGGCCGCAAGAACCTGCTGCTGCTCGCCATTGCCATCTTCATGGCGGGATCGATTGTCGGCGGCCTGGCTCCGAACATGGAGTGGCTCATCGCAGGACGCGCGGTTCAGGGGCTGGGCGGCGGCGGACTGATGATTCTCTCCCAGGCCATCATTGCCGACGTCGTTCCTGCCCGGGAGCGCGGCAAGTACATGGGTGCCATGGGCGGTGTGTTTGCCTTTGCCTCGGTGGCGGGTCCGTTGCTGGGCGGCTGGTTCACGGAGGGTCCGGGTTGGCGCTGGATGTTCTGGATCAACATGCCTCTGGGCCTTGCAGCGATGCTGGTGGTCTTCTTCTTCCTCCACCTTCCGGCCCGTGAGCGGGTACACCCGCACGTCGACGCCGCAGGCATGGTGCTGCTTGCCATTGCGACGACGTCGCTGGTCCTCGTTAGCACGTGGGGCGGCACGGAGTATCCCTGGTTGTCCGTACCGATTCTCGGGCTGATCGCCCTCGCCGCCGTGACAGCAGGGCTGTTCGTCGCGGTGGAACGGCGCGCAAAGGAGCCTATCCTGCCGATGCACCTGTTCCGGGAACGCAACTTTGTGCTCACCACCGCGGGCGGCCTGCTGATCGGCGTGACCATGTTCGGCGCCATCGGATACCTGCCTACCTACCTGCAGATGGTGACGGGTGCGAGCGCCACCAATGCCGGTCTGCTCATGGTTCCCATGATGGGCGCGCTGATTCTGACCTCCACCGGCTCGGGGTTTCTGGTCAGCAGAACCGGCCGGTATAAGTGGATGCCGATCGTGGGCTCCGTCGGCGTCTCCGTGGCGCTGTTGCTGCTTTCTACCATTTCGCCGACGACGCCGGTATGGCAGATCTGCGTCTTCATCGCCATCATGGGCGCCGGGCTGGGCCTGAGCATGCAGATCCTGGTGCTGATCGTCCAGAACACTTTCCCGAACCGCGTGGTTGGCACGGCGACGTCCTCCAATAGCTATTTCCGGCAGATCGGCGCAACGCTTGGGTCGGCAGTTGTCGGCAGCCTCTTCACCGCGCGGGTGGCGGAGTTGCTGAGGGAGCGGCTGCCTGCGGGCGGGTCGGCACTTGAGGGAGGCGCGAATTCGCTCACCCCGGAGCTGGTCAGCGCGTTGCCGCAAGCTCTGCAGTCACCCATCATTCAGTCCTACAACGACGCCCTCACGCCGCTGTTCCTCTACATGGCTCCGCTCGGTGTGATTGCCGCCATCCTGCTCGCGTTCGTCCACGAAAAGGCGCTCTCCACCGTCATCGAACGGGACACACGGGTAGAGCGCGAGGCGGGCGTTCCCCCAAAGCCCGTCGAGACGAAGCGCTGAGCTGGCGCAGCAGGGACAATGATGGCATGGCTACTCCATACCTGATTCGCCGGGACCGGTTCATCGCCGCCCCTCCCTCCGCAATATTCGACGTGCTTGCCACGCCGGCGCTGCACAGCGTCATCGACGGTTCAGGAACGGTCACTGGTGAGCAGCCGAACGGGCCGCAGCGGCTCTCCGCCGGTTCCCGCTTCGGGATGGACATGCGAATCGGGGCGCCCTACAAGATTCTCAACACGGTCGTCGAGTTCGAAGAGAACAAGCGGATAGCGTGGCGCCACTTCGCCCGCCATATCTGGCGTTACACCTTGCGTGAGCGCGACGGCGGCACGCTGGTCACGGAGGAGTGGGACGCCCGCGGCGTGCCCGGCAAGCTGGTGCTAAAGCTCCTGGGCTTCACGAGGAAGCATCCGGCGTCCATTGAGCGCACCCTCGAAAACCTTGAGAAGTTCGTCGCGGAGCGGCACCCCTAGAGGCTCAAGGAGAAGTAGTCAATACCCTAATCGAGAAACGATTAGAAGATTTATCGGATAACGATCCGATAAACACGTTGCCTCGATCAGCATGCTTATGTTCTTCTGAAGGAGAACCGCCCCACGTCTTCTTCAAGAGGTGAAAGTATGCGCGTTGCCGCCCGCACACGGAGTGTCAATACCCGCGATGTCCCGTCACAGCCGCTGTGCCAGAGCAGGCTGCAGGCGGCGATGCAGGAGGAAATTGCGCTGGAACACCTCCATATCGCTGAGGGGATCGCGCGGGGGTACTCGCCGTTCGCCAAGGACGCCGCCGATGTACGCCAGGTTGCCTACGAAGGCCTGATGAAGGCGGCGAGACGCTTCGATCCTGACCTCGGTATTGACTTCGCCGCCTACGCCGTTCCCACGATTCGGGGCGAAGTGAAGCGTTATCTGCGGGATTGCTGCTGGATGGTCAGGCCCCCGCGCGAACTCCAGGACCTGAAGTCAGCGGCCATGAAGGCGGGCGCGGAGCTTGCCCAACGTCTGGGACGTGAGCCGTCCCTGAGGGAATTATCGGGGTACCTCGAGAAGGATGCAGTGACGGTCGGCGAAGCTCTGAGCTGTGGCGGAAGCCAGCGCCCCGAGTCGCTTGACTCATCCGCGGAGGGACAGAGGT
Organism: Arthrobacter sp. M71 S08; assembly: GCF_059089725.1. Lineage (NCBI taxonomy): Bacteria > Bacillati > Actinomycetota > Actinomycetes > Micrococcales > Micrococcaceae > Arthrobacter > Arthrobacter sp. M71 S08. The sequence continues at coordinate 72,620 of NZ_JBNHEY010000001.1, forward strand.
GGGCGGAGACCCTGCCCGTCGAGAATGACGAGTACGCCCGCAGCGATGACGTACTCACCCTGCGCGCCGCTGTCCGTGAGCTCTCGACGAGGGAGAAGGAACTGCTGTACCGGCGGTATTTCCACGAGGAGACCCAGGACCGGATTGCCCGCCGGCTGGGGATGACCCAGATGCAGGTCTCACGGCTGCTCGCCCGCACACTCGTGAAACTGCAGAAGCGAATTCTTGATGATGCCGGTGCTCAAGGTCCGGACGCGGCGAGTGTGATCCGGATGGCGGGAACGGACAGGACGGCCCGCATCGCCTGAATGCCCTACCGAGGAATCCCCAGCTCCGCCGCGGCACGCAGAACGTCCTCGGGCGTCACCGCGAGGATCGCCGGGTCAGGGTCGCTCGCGAAGGTTTCACCGCGGCGCACGGACTCGTCCGTGAGGACCAGGTGCGGGCCGGGAGGCGGTCCCCATTCAGAGACAGGAGCAGGCCCGAACAGCACCACGGACGGTCGGGCGTACGCCGACGCAAGGTGCGCGGCGCCCGTATCGGCCGAGATAACCAGCGCAGCAGAGGAAATGAGGGCCGCAAACTCGAGCAGCCCGAGCATCCCGGCCACAACCTTTTCGTCCGGAAGCCCGGCTGCCTGAGCCACGGCTTCAGCGCGGGGGCGCTCGCCGGCACTACCGGTCAGCAGCACCTGATGCCCCGCGGCCGAAAGTGCACGGGCGACCTCGGCGAAGCGCTTGACCGGCCAGAGGCGGCTTCCGTAGGCAGCCCCCACATGGATCACGACGGCGCCGGGCGCCGGGCTCTCGACCGGCGGCTGTAGCAGGTGGTAGTCCAGTGGGTCTGCCTGGATGCCGTGCTCCGTGACCAGACGCGCCCACCGGTATCTTTCATGCACCCCGTCTTCCCAGTCCGGCCCGGACCAGCCAGGGGCGCGGTGTCCGATCCGACGGGCAGCATCCAGCGCTTCGAGCCTGCCGCGGCTTTCCGGACCGTTCCCGTGCAGGTTCACAGCGACGTCGACCCTGCCCGGGCGCAGGGCCAGCGGCTCGTCGAGTCCGTGGGTGGGCAGCAGGGCGTCCACAGCACCGGTCAACCGGACAATCGGCTCCAGCCAGGACTGCGCGGCGTACAGGATGCGGTGCTCCGGGAACGCGCGGCGCAACCCGCGCAGCGCAGGGACTGCAACCAGCAGGTCGCCCAGTTTCAGTGCGCGAAGCGCCAGTACCTCAGGGCGTCCGTCCGGCTCGAGCGCTTCCACGGCGATGTCAGGCAACATGGGAATTATCCTGCCAGAAAGCTCTGGCCGCGCGGGGCGGAAACGTTTACCCGAGAACCACGAGAGAACTTCTCCGCTGAGAAGTGTTTAGGTTCCCCCTTCGCAGGGAACAGTGCCTGTATGAGAAGCGAGCCCAAAGCCGTTCTCCTCGACAGGGACGGCACCATCGTGGTGGACGTACCCTATAACGGCGACCCGGACCGGGTCGTGGCCATGCCCGGCGCGGAAGAAGTGCTGAACGCCCTTCGTGCTGCTGGAGTGTCGCTGGGCGTGCTCACCAACCAGTCGGGAATCGCGCGGGGGCTGCTCACCGCCGCCCAGGTGGAGGCGGTGAATCAGCAAGTCGAAAACGTCCTCGGGCCGTTCGACCTGTGGGAAATCTGCCCGCACGGGCCCGATGACGGCTGCATCTGCCGCAAGCCCGCACCCGGCATGATCCTGCGCGCGTGCGAGAAGCTTGGTCTACACCCGTCGGAGGTCGCCTTCATCGGGGACATCGGCTCCGACGTTGAGGCAGCGGCCGCTGCCGGGGCAACCGGTGTCCTGGTTCCCACGCCGGTCACCCGGCAGGAAGAGATCGACGCCGCACCGCTCGTTGCGCACAGTCTTGCTGAGGCAGTCGCACTGCTCCGGGGCGCCGCATGACGGGCCGCAGCCTTGTGGTCCGGCTGGACAGCGTGGGCGATGTGCTCCTGTCCGGTCCCGCTGTCCGGGCGGTCGCGGCAAGTGACCCCGCCGGCGTCGTCATGCTGTGCGGCCCGCAGGGAGCACCCGGGGTCAGGCTGCTTCCGGGCGTGTCCGATGTGATCGTCTGGGATTGTCCCTGGATCACCGCGCCGGCGCCGGACGTCACCGAACAGCATCTCTCGACCCTGAAGGACGCCGTAAGAACCGCGGGAGTCACCGAGGCCGTCATTCTGACCTCGTTCCATCAGTCGCCGCTGCCGCTGGCGCTGCTGCTCCGGTTGGCCGGCGTCCGGCACATCACCGGCGCCTCCGTCGACTACGCGGGCAGCCTGCTCGACGTCCGGCTGAAACCCGGCGAGGATTTCCCTGAGGACCAGCCAGAGGCTGAACGCGCGCTGCAGATCGCCGCTGCCGCCGGCCATCACCTGCCCTATGACGACGACGGCCGGCTCCGCGTACGCGATGTCCCCGATGTGACAGACCTGGTGGGCGGCGAGCCGTACATAGTGCTGCACCCGGGTGCCGCCGTCCCCGCCCGTGCATGGCCGCCCCTGCACCATGCTGCGCTCGCCGAGTTGCTCAGGGGCGGCGGGTATCGCGTGGTGGTGACCGGAGGAAACGGCGAGTGTGAGTTGACGGCCACCGTAGCCGGACCGGACGGAATCGATCTCGGGGGGCAGACTGACCTGCGCACCATGGCCGGTGTGCTTGCTGGAGCGGACGCCGTCGTCGTCGGAAATACGGGCCCGGCGCATCTGGCTGCTGCGGTGGGCACGCCGGTGGTCAGCCTGTTCTCGCCCGTGGTGCCGGCGGTCCGGTGGGCGCCGTACCGCGTGCCGGTGGAGCTCCTGGGGGAGCAGAACGCGCCCTGCAAGTTGACCAGGGCCCGCGAATGTCCGGTCCCCGGGCACCCCTGCCTCGCCAACGTAAGCCCCGAGGAGGCGTTCGGCGCCGTGATGCGGCTGATCTCGGGCGTCCCGTCCCTGGTCAGCAGAAGAGAAACGAGGAACGCATGAGGATACTGCTCTGGCACGTGCATGGCGGGTGGACGGATGCCTTTGTCCGCGGACCGCACGAGTACCTGTTGCCCACCATGCCCGAGGGCGGACCCTGGGGACTGGGCCGGGCAGGCCGGGACTGGCCCGACTCCGTCCGCGAAGTGGCGCCGGAGGATCTGCGCCAGTGGAACCCCGACGTCGTCGTCCTGCAGCGGCTTGAAGAGCTTGAGGAAGTGGAGCGGCTGCTCGGACGCAGGCCCGGCCGCGATATTCCCGCGGTCTTCCTTGAGCACAACACGCCCAAGGGCGACATCCCGACGACGCTGCATCCGCTGGCTGGGCAGAGCGAAATCCCGATTGTACATGTCACCCACTTCAACAGGCTCTTCTGGGACAACGGCATGGCCCCCACCATGGTCGCCGAACACGGCATCGTGGACCCGGGTCCGCTCTACACCGGCGAGATCGCACACGCCGCGGTTGTGGTCAATGAGCCGGTGCGGCGCGGGCGGGTGACCGGAACCGATCTCCTCCCACAGTTTGGGCGCGTTGCTCCCCTCGACGTCTTCGGCATGGGAACCGGGGAACTACCCAACACACTCGGCATGGGTGCCGACGAGCTCACCGTCTGCGGTGACATCCCGACCCCGACACTTCACGCGGAGCTCGCCCGCCGCCGGCTGTACATCCACCCGCTGAGGTGGACCTCGCTGGGACTGGCGCTGCTGGAAGCCATGCACCTGGCTATGCCCGTCGTCGTGCTGGCCACCACGGAAGCATCCCGCGCGGTGCCGCCGGAGGCCGGCGCCATTTCCACCGACGTCGACGAGCTCTGCGCTGCGGTCCGGTTACTGGTTGAAGATCCGGAGGAGGCCCGAGCGCGTGGTGAGGTGGCGCGGCAGGTGGCGCTGGAGCGTTACGGACTGCCGGCGTTCCTTCAGGCGTGGGACGAGGTTTTGGGCCGGACGACGGAGCGCATGCGCGTCCTTGCAGTTTCTGAGAGGAGACCACAATGAGGATTTCCATGGTGTCGGAGCACGCGAGCCCGCTCGCCGCGCTCGGCGGAGTGGACGCTGGAGGCCAGAACGTGCACGTCGCTGCGCTGTCCCTGGCGCTCGCACGGCGCGGACACAGCATCACCGTCTACACCCGGCGGGACAGCACGGATTTGCCCGAACGGGTGCAGGCGGCGCCCGGGGTCGAGGTGGTCCACATCGACGCCGGCCCGCCTGCCGCCATCTCCAAGGATGAACTGCTGCCTTACATGGGACCCCTCGCCGAAGGCATCGCGGCCGACTGGGGGCCCCGCCCGCCGGACCTCGTGCACGGGCACTTCTGGATGTCGGGACTTGCGGCACTTGATGTGGCCCGGCGTGAAGACCCGGGCTACGCCGTCCCGGTGGTTCAGACCTTCCACGCACTCGGGACCGTCAAGCGGCGGCACCAGGGCAAGGAGGACACCAGTCCGCGGGAGCGCGCCTGGCTGGAACCTTCCGTGGGCCGGCGAGTGGACCGCGTGATTGCGACCTGCTCGGATGAGGTGTTCGAACTGAAGGCGATGGGCGTCGACGGCACCCGCGTATCGGTGGTGCCATGCGGGGTAGACCTCACGCTGTTCGGCGCAGACGGTCCTGCGGCCCCACGTCACCGTGGGCATCGGATCATGACTGTCGGACGGCTGGTTCCACGCAAGGGCGTGGACCTGGTGATCCGTGCACTACGGATGCTCGCGGACAGCGGAGTGGACGACGTCGAACTGGTCATCGCCGGCGGCGGAGGAGACGCCAAGCGCCTCGAAGAAGACCCGGAAGCCAGGCGGCTGATGGCGCTGGCAACGGAACTCGGCATCGCGGACCGGGTGGTTCTCGTGGGACAGGTGCCCCGCGAGCGGATGCCGGAGCTGCTCCGCAGCGCCGACGCCGTGGTCTGCGCACCCTGGTACGAGCCGTTCGGGATTGTTCCGCTTGAAGCGATGGCCTGCGGCGTTCCGGTGATCGCCGCTGCCGTGGGGGGCCTCATCGACACAGTCGTCGACGGCCAGACGGGACTCAACGTTCCGCCGCGCGATGCCGGTGCGCTCGCCGATGCCATCCGCCAGGTCATTGAGAACCCCGAGGCTGCGACGGAGCTCGGCAGGGCGGGACTGGCTCGGGTCCACGCCCGCTACTCCTGGGACCGCATCGCCGCTGACACCGAAAAGGCCTACCAGCTCACCCTCAACCAGGCCAGCGGACACACGCGATCCGGCCGCAGGACTTCGCGATTGACCCCGCCTGCAACGCTGACATCCAGTTCACACCTCCAAAGCACAGGAAGGAGCGCACGATGAGCGCTGAACACCTTGCCACCGTCCGGCCCGGGCGCAGGCAGCCGCTGATCGCAGTTCCGCCGCATCCCCTTCCGGCGCCGCCCGACACACCCGGATCCGGGGCTCTCGACGCAGTAGTGGGACACCTGCAGCAGGTACTTCCCGCAGTGGAGTCCCTCATGGCTTCCGCCGCCCATCTCGCCGAATGGGGCGTGGATCTCGCCGAACGTCTCATGGCGGGCCACCGCCTGCTCGCCGCGGGCAATGGAGGTTCGGCCGCCGAAGCCCAGCACCTCACCGCGGAGCTGGTGGGCAGGTTCGACGGCGACCGTGAAGCGTTCTCCGCGATCTCCCTGCACGCTGAGTCCTCGTCGGTGACGGCGATCGCCAATGACTATGGGTACGAGAACATGTTTGCCCGCCAGGTGCAGGGCCACGGCCGGGAGGGAGACATCCTGCTCCTGCTGAGCACAAGCGGCAGCAGTCCCAACCTTCTGCGTGCCGCCGAAGCCGCACGCAGGATCGGTGTCACGAGCTGGGCCCTGACCGGTCCGGGCCCGAACCCGCTGACCGCGCTGTGCGATGACCATGTGGCCGTGAACGCCCGATCGGCGAACGCGCAAGAGTGCCACCTCATTGCACTCCACGCGATCTGCAGGGCCTTCGACGCTGAAGTAGCGCGCTGCCGGGCAATGGAGGCGCGATCATGAAGATCGTCGTTGTGGGTGACGTGCTCCTCGACGTCGATCTCTCCGGGGAAGCCAGCCGACTGACCCCCGACGCGCCCGTCCCCGTGGTCGACGTGGCTGCCGCGCAGCGCCGGGCCGGGGGCGCAGGCCTGGTCGCGCGGATGCTGCAGCAGGATGTGCAGGAGCGTGGGCTGGGAACAGCGCTTGAACTCGTCACTGTGCTGTCCGACGACGCCCCCGCTTCCACCCTCCGCGAAGAGCTCGCCGGCATATCACTCGTGACCGGCCCCTCCGGTGCGCCGACTCCGGTCAAGACACGGATCCGGGCCGGGAGCCACCCGGTCGTGCGGTTCGACGAAGGATGCGGGGACGCGCCGGTGCCACCGGTGACAGCGGAGATGCTGCACGCGGTGGAGACGGCCGACGTCGTGCTCGTCTCCGACTACGGCAGGGGGCTTGCCGCCAACGACCAGCTGCGGGAACTGCTGGAACGGATCGCACGGCGCATACCGGTTGTCTGGGATCCCCATCCGTCCGGTCCGGACCCGGTGCCGGGAGTAACCGCCGTGACCCCTAACCTCAGCGAGGCACTGAAGGCGGCCGGTGCCGCGTCGGGCGGCAGGGCCGACGTCGTGCGCGCGGCAGCCGACGCCGCCACCCTGCTGGAGCGGCGGTGGAGAAGCAAGGCGGTCATTGTGACCCTGGGGGAGCGGGGCGCGCTGGTCCACCGCCAGGGCGAAGGCGCAGAGTTGCCGCACCTGGTTCCGGCTCCCGCGATCGGTGCGACGGACCCGTGCGGTGCCGGTGACCGTTTCTGTTCGGCGCTCGCACTCGCACTCGGCGCGGGCGCCGCCCTGGCAGAGGCAACGCAGTCGGCAGTCCAGCGAGCCGCCGAGTTTCTCAGCCGGGGTGGCGTATCAGCCCTCGGGGAGCATCCGGAGCCGACGCAGCTGCACGGCCGCGCCGTCGACGCGCTCCGCGTTGTCCGTCAGACCCGGGAGGCCGGCGGCACGGTGGTGGCGACCGGGGGATGCTTCGACCTGCTGCACGCCGGGCATGCGCGTACGCTGTCTGCGGCACGGCGGCTGGGGGACTGCCTGATCGTCTGCCTGAACTCGGATGACTCGGTCCGCCGGCTGAAAGGCCCGCAGCGACCCATCATGAGTGAAGACGACCGGGCAGAACTGCTCTCCGCCCTCGAATGCGTTGACGCCGTGTTCGTCTTCGGCGAGGACACACCGGAAGAAGCGCTCGCGACCCTGCGTCCCGACATCTGGGTCAAGGGCGGCGACTACTCCGCCACCCAGCTCCCCGAATCCGCTCTCCTGCGGTCCTGGGGCGGACAGACCGTCACCGTCCCTTATATTCCTGCACGTTCAACCACGTCACTGGCCGCGGCGCTCGCCGAGGTCGGGTAACCAGCAAAGGACACCGAGAGGACCACATGACAACTTCCAGCAACACCTTCACCTTCAACCCCGGCCGCGTACTGGTCACGGGCGGAGCGTCCGGGCTCGGCGCCGCGGTCGTGGCCCGCGTGCTCGACGCCGGTGGCACGCCCGTAGTGCTGGACCGGGACATCAGCAGCGTATCCGGTGTGAAAGCGCTGGAGGTCAACGTCGCAGACCGGGAGGCAGTGACCGAGGCCGTGCAGCAGGCGGCCGATATGCTCGGCGGCCTGGACGCCGTGGTCACGGCCGCCGGTATCGACCGGTGCGGACGGCTCGAGGATGTAGCGGCAGCGGAGTGGGAGAAGGTGCTGGCGGTCAATCTCACGGGAACGGTGTCGACGGTGCGCGCCGCCCTGCCGTACCTGAAGACCAGCCACGGACGCGTGGTCACCATCGCCTCGACGCTGGGCATCCGCGCGGTCGCCGATGCCACAGCCTACTGCGCTTCGAAGTTCGGCGTGGTTGGTTTCAGCCATGCGCTGGCGGCGGAGATGGCAGGCGAGGTCGGAGTGACCACCATGATCCCCGGTGGCATGGAGACCAGGTTCTTCGACGACCGCGACGAGAAGTACAAGCCGCAGGACAACTCAAGGCTCAATGACCCCACCCGGGTAGCTGACGCGATTCTCTTCGCGCTGTCACAACCTCAGGGCTGCGAGGTTCGGCAGATGCTTATCTGCCACGAAGAAGAGGGGTCGTGGCCGTAAGGTCCCTGACGTCGTCGTACACCGCATCGGGCTGGACCTGCTGGACGTGCGAGTAATCATGCTCGCAACGCTCAGCGGTCCAGCCCACCTGCGTTACGTCGACGCCGCAGACGGCGCACTCAGTTGTCCATGCCAGGTGCACGCGGTGCAGCGTGCGTCCCATAGCCCCAGCGTTGATCACGTTGCCCGCCCAATAGACGCCCACCGTGGGCGTACCCAACGCCTGCGCAAGATGCCGTGGCCCGCTGTCATTGCCGAGGACGACGGTCGCCGATGACAGTACGCCCGTCAGCTGACTGAGGGACAGCTGCCCCGCCAGCGAGCGGATCCGTGCTTCGTATAGTGCGGTCCGGTCCGCCCCCGCCTGCGCCTGTGCACGCCGGACGATGTCCGCCGCCAGCGGCGCGTCACCGTCGTCGCCGACGAGCACCACATCGCTACCGTCCCGCGCTGCCCGCGCGGCGACTGCGGCAAAGGACGACGCCGGCCAGCGCCTGCGCGGATCTGTGGCCCCCGGATGTATCACCAGCAGGGGGCGGGTTCCGGCGCCGCCCACCGAACGCCCGACAGCCGCTTCTTCTTCCGTGACTGTGAACCGCGGTTCGAGGGTGACCGGGGCGGCACCGGCGAGGCCGACCACTTCGAGCGCTCGCAGGAACTCGTTCTGGTAGTAGACGTAGGTCAGGGTGCGTTCCAGTTCGACGGCGTCCGGCGTGCTGGTGCCGACAGTATGCCTCGCGCCCAGCTTGAGGAGGAACGGATTGGAGTTGCGGCCGCCGCCGTGAACCTGGACGGCGAGGTCGAACTCACGGGAGCGCATGCTTGCGAAGAAGTGGGCAGTTGCTTTGCCGTCCTCGGGTCCGGGACGCACGCCCGAGGCGTAGGGGAGCACCTCCACCGCTGACACCGGCCCGGGTCTGTTTCGGAGGAGTTCGGCGTGCAGCGGGACTCCCAGCAGGGTGATCGATGCTTCCGGATACGCGGCAGCCAGGGCGCTCAACGCGGGGTAGGCGAAGAGCAGATCGCCCAGACCGCCGCCGCGGAGGACAGCGATGCGCTCGACGTCCTGGAACCTCTCCATGAGTGGACCGACGCCTGTGCCCATTGCTGCAGACTGCCGGCTCACCGCCAGGCTCTTGGCCATTGTCACCTCGAGATGGGAGTTGTCACTCGCTGTCGTCGCGGTCGGTCAGGTCTTTGATCAGTGCAGTTGATGCGCAGTCCCGGATGCCATGGATACCGGACACAGCTGTCCGTTTGTCGTCGTAAGACTCGCTGGTCACCAGGGTTGCGCCGTCATCTCCGGTCAGCCGAAACCGGTAACGGCTCGCATCATCCAGATAGAGCTCGAACTTGCCCGCCATGTCAGGACTCCTTCGTCGGACTGTGTGGTTTGTGCTATCCGTAGATTATCAGCACGCTTACCAAAACGGGCGAGCGGGAATCATCGACAAGATGAAGATAGTAAGCATACTGTTTATTAGTGGGATGACTCACCGCAAGGTTCGAGCGAAAGGAGACCGATCATGGCAAAGCACCAGCTGTGGGCAATGGCAGCAGCGGCAGGTATCAGCGCCGTGCTGCTGACCGGGTGTGATGATCCGGGCGGGGGCGGCTCACCGGAAGAGAACCAGGAAACCGAGTTCGACAACAATGTCGGAATCGACACCGACCTCGAGGACAACTCGGTCGGGGAAGACGAACTCGAGGATGACACGGGCGAAGAGGGCCAGCCCAACGACGTAGCTACTGAACCTTCGGAGTGATAACCCATGACACAGAGCGACTCACCACGGCACGAGGATCTTCCCCTGCCGGACTATGACCACCTCCCGCTGGGAACCCTGCCCACCCGCATCAATGGACTGGGCGAGTCAGCGGTAGCACAACTGCTCGAGTATGAGCGTGCGCACGGGGCCCGGCTTCCAGTTGTGCAGGTTCTCGAGCACCGGCTGGAAGCTTTGCGCAACGGCGCAGAGCCAAGTGGACCCGAAAACCCGGACACCCCGGAAAGAACCAGTAACCGGGGTGGATCGCCCGTAAGCCCGGCAACCTCGGGACCGCCGGTAAATCCGCCTTCCCAGGGCGACCCGAGCAACCCGGCTCAGCCACGCTGATCCAGGGAGGAAAGCGCCATGACTGCCGAGAACCAGGAACCCCTCGGATCTGACCCTGCCGAGACGCAGGAAGAAACCGTCGCGGAGATCGCTGAAGACGTAAGATCCGAGATCCGGCTTGGCCACGTGGAGGATGACGTCACCCATGTGCTCGAGGAGCGGCTTGATGAGGCCGGTGTGCACCTGCGCCCGGAGAAGGTGGACGAACTTGCAGAAGATATTGAGAACGACGTCTCGACCTAGGCGCCTGCGCCTCCCTATTGTGCCGGAGAGGCGCCCCACGTGAACACAGCAGCAGATTACGACGTCGTTATTATCGGCGGCGGTGCGGCCGGCCTGAGTGCCGCCCTCCTTTTGGGGCGTGCCCGACGGCGGGTTGCCGTCGTCGACGCCGGAGAACCGCGCAATATCCGGGCTGAACACGTCCACGGGTATCTCACCCGTGACGGCGTTCCGCCTGCGAAGTTTCTCGAGTTGGCGCGCGAGGAGGTTCAAAGCTACGGCGTGGAACTGATCGACGCCACAGCGGAGGATGTCTACCCGGATCGCCGGGTGCACCTTGAGGACGGTCGCGTCCTGACGGCCAGACAGGTCATCCTGGCTTCCGGCCTGAGAGACGTTCTGCCGGACGTCGAGGGCGCGGACGCACAGTGGGGCAGGGGCTTGTTTCAGTGCCCGTACTGCCATGGCTGGGAGCACCAGGACCAGGCACTTGCTGTGATGGGAACCGGCGAGTCCTCAGTCCAGCAGACCCTGCTGGTGCGGCTGTTCTCAAGCGACGTGACCCTCTTCACTCACACCATGGGCAGCCTCGACGCCGCCGCCGCCGCTTCGTTGGAATGCCGGGGGGTCAAGGTTGTCGAGGGTCAGGTGCAGGCGTTGGTCGCCGGGCCTGAATCGTTGACCGGACTGCGGTTGGAGGACGGTCAGATGCATCCCTGCGACGCCCTGTTCTATGAACCGGGCGCAACCGTCGATACGTCGATTGTGCGGGTGCCAGACTGCCAGACCTCGGAGGACGGCTGCGTCACCACAGACGGGTTCGGCCGGACCAGTGTAGAGGGCGTGTGGGCTGTAGGGAATGCGGCCGATCCGGCAGCGCAGGTGATCGTTGCTGCCGGCGACGCGTACCGGCTGGCGGTAGCTGTGAACGCCGAACTGATTGAGGCTGACGTCGACGAGGCCCGGCGCGAACTCGCAGGCAGCTCGGCAGAATAGGGATGCCTGCTCCTTCCCCTTCCAGGTGGGCTGGGCTAGCGTCGGACTAGTCACTGACCCACCGTCTTACTGACCCACCGGCCGAAAGGAGTGGTTGTCATGGACATAGCCACCATTAATGCTTCGCTTGATAACGTCATAGGGCGCGTGGAACGTGCTGAGTTTCTCGATGCCCCGGCCAACAAAGCTGCAGGCCTCGTGGGTAAATGGTTGAAGCCCGGGCCCATCAAGAACCTTCTGAGCGGCACCGGGACCGGACATCCCGCCCACCCCATCCTGATCGTGGTCCCACTCGGGTGCTGGGCGTCCGCCTTCGTCCTCGACTTCATCGGCGGGAAGGACGCCGGCACTGCGACGGCGGCGCGCCGCCTGATCATTCTTGGAAACCTGAGTGCATTCCCTACAGCCTTGACGGGCCTCAGTGACTGGGCCGACACCCAGGGCGCAGAGCGCAGGGTGGGGCTCGTCCATGCAGCCCTCAACGTGACCGCCCTGGGCGCCTTCACGGTCAGTGCGGCAGCGCGCGCCTCGAACGCCAGAGGCCTGGGGGTCCTGACGGCAGCAGTCGGGATGGGGCTGGTGTCAGCGTCCGGATGGCTCGGCGGACACCTTGCCTATGCCCGCGGCGTAGGAACCGACACCACAGCCTTCGAGGTGCCGCCGTCGGACTGGACCGATGTGGCTGCTGTCGAGGACATCAGGGACGAACCCGTGTGCGTCGACGCCGGTGGAGTGGCCGTGCTCGTCATCCGCCATGCGGGTGAACTGCGGGCCATCTCCGACCGTTGCACACACCGCGGGGGACCCCTGCACGAGGGAACCATCGAGGACGGTTGCGTGGAGTGCCCCTGGCACGGCAGCCGTTTCCGCCTGACGGACGGTCAGATTGACAGGGGTCCTGCGACCAGGCCCCAGCGTACCTTTGAGGTTCGCACCGTCGACGGGCGGGTTCAGGTCCGGCCCGCGTCCGACCCCGGCAGCCTCCGGACGGAACCCGTGACTGGGAGCGCGGGCATCAGCGCGGGCAACTCCTGATCGAAGGCGAATCCCCCCAAATAGGTTCCACGGAAGCTGTGTGAACCGCCGCCCGGGTGGGTACTCCTCTGGCACGAAGCGATTCGCCAGCCAAAAGGAGCGCAATGACAAGCGAGCCACAGACCATAACCCGCGGCAGTGACGCCGAGTCAGCCCTGACCATTTGCGACCCGCGGGATGGCAGCGAGGTGGGTACCGTGGAGTCGGCTGGACGGGAACAGGTTGCGCTCGCCGTCCAACTGGCCAAGTCGGTGCAGTCTGAGTGGGCCGAACTGTTTCCCGCTGAGCGGGCAGGCATGGTCCGTGCCGCCGCAAATGCCCTGCGCGAGGGTGCCGATTCCCTTGCAGAGCTGAACAGCAGAGAAACCGGGCGTCCCCGTGAAGAGGCGCTGGCCGGGATTGAAGCCGGCGCTGCGACGCTCGAACAATACGCGGAGCTCGGCCCGCTCCATCGCAGGCATAGTCTTCGTGGGTCTGCGCTTGCCTCTGACTACACCGTTACTGAGCCGCGAGGGGTGGCGGCACTCCTCACACCATGGAATGATCCCGTGGCAGTCGCTTCCGGTCTGCTGGGGGCTGCGCTGGTTACCGGCAATACCGTCCTGCACAAGCCGAGTGAACGGTGTCCGCACCTCGGCCAGCTGCTGGGCGACCTACTCTCGCCGTGTTTCCCCGCTGGAGTCCTGATCACCCTTACCGGAGGACCCGACGTCGGAGCCATGCTCACCGCGGAAGAAGGAATCGACGTCTACGCGCACGTGGGGTCAAGCGCTAGCGGAGCCCGCATCGCCCGCGCAGCCGTACTCACCGGTGCCCACGTGATCCGGGAGAACGGCGGCAATGATCCGCTGCTGATAGACCGCGACGTCGACCCGGTGTGGGCAGCAGAGCAAGCTGCTATAGGAGCCTTCAGCAACAGCGGCCAGATCTGCACAGCCGTCGAACGCATCTACGTACACGGGGCACTAGCTGATGGGTTCTGCGACGCCCTTGTGGCGGAAGCCCGCCGCCGGAACGAGTCCGGCACTCTCGCACCGCTTGTTGATCGCCGCATGCGCGACGTCGTAAATTCTCAGGTTCAGGCCGCTGTCGCAATGGGAGCTGAAGCCGTTGAAGGCGGCGCAGTGCCGCCGGGGCCGGGAGCGCACTACCCGGCGACCGTCCTGGTGAACTGCACCGAGAAGATGGACATCATGGCGGAGGAGACCTTCGGCCCCGTGGCGCCTGTGACGCGCGTGCGCAGCTTCGACGAAGGGCTGAAGCTCGCCGCTGCCGGTCGGTACGGCCTCGCCGCGAATGTCCTCACCGGCAGCATCACCAGCGCGCAGAAGGCTGTCGCAGCGCTCAAAGTGGGAACGGTCAAGGTCAACGCCGTCTTCGGAGGCGCTCCCGGCGGATCAGCGCAGCCGCGCGGTGAGAGCGGTGAAGGCTTCGGCTACGGACCGGAACTGCTGGACGAGTTCTGCACGGTGAAGGTGGTGCACATCGAGGCACCGGGAAAGGCAACCCGGTCATGACCGCGTTACACGAGACCCGCGGTCTGACCGAGTGGGTGCCCATCGAACTGGCTCGCGTCGCACCGGTCGTCACAGTGGTCGGAGATGTGATCCTGGACGGTTGGTGGACCGGCAGCATTGAGCGGTTCTGCCGAGAGGCCCCCGCACCCGTGGTGGACGTGTACCGCCGCGAGTACGCCCCGGGCGGCGCGGCAAACACGGCCATGAACCTCGCTGCTCTCGGCGCACGGGTGCGTCTGATGGGCCTCGTGGGGACCGACGACGCCGGAGCCCGCCTGCGTGCACTGCTTGACGACGCCGGCGTGGATACTGCCGGCCTCATAGCCGCGGACGGATTCAGGACAACCACGAAGAACCGGATCATCGGTGGTGATCAGGTGATGCTGCGGCTTGATGACCAGGACGGGGCACCACCGGAGGAGTCGGTCGCCGCACTGGCGGCGGCGGTTCCGGTCGCACTGCAGGGTAGCAGCGCCGTCGTTGTCTGTGACTACGGCACAGGAGCGCTGGGTCCTTCCGTGCGCCAGGCGCTGCGGGACAACACCGGTGGCATGCTGACCGTGGTCGATGCTCACAACCCTCGGCCGTGGGCAGAGCTCAAGCCCGCCATTGTCACGCCGAACGCGCAGGAGGCAGCGCGCCTGCTGGGCCCGGACTTCCCGTCCGCGGCTGCCGAAGACCGCGCGGCGCTCGTAACCGAACGCCGCCAAGAACTCTTCGCAGCGACGGGAGCGAGTGCCGTCGTCGTCACTCTTGATCGGGACGGCACGGTGCTGCTCTCGGCAAAGGGACAGGCGCACCGGACCTGGGCGCGACCGGCGTCGGAAAAGCAGGCATCAGGGGCGGGGGACACCTTCGTGGCGTGCCTGACGGCGGCGCGGGCAGCGGGTATGCCCATGACGGCGTCATTGGACCTGGCGCAGGCTGCGGCGGATGTCGTGGTCGGCCGGCCGGGGACCTCCGTGTGTTCCACTGCGGACCTGGCGCAGTACCTCGGCGGCCTTTCCTCGGCGATCCTGCCGCTTGACGAGCTGCTGCAGCAGGTGGCGGGGGAGCGTGAGCACGGCCGGCGGGTCGTGCTGACGAACGGGTGCTTTGACGTGCTGCACCGCGGACATACCCGCTACCTGACGCAGGCCAAACAGTTGGGCGATGTGCTCATTGTTGCCCTTAACGGTGACGAGTCGGTGCGGCGCCTCAAGGGGCCGGACCGGCCGATCAATGCCCTGTCCGACCGCGCCGGCGTGATTGCGGCACTGAGCTGCGTCGACTACGTGACCGCCTTCGACACTGACACCCCTGTGCCGCTGATTGAGGCACTCCGACCGGATATCTACGCGAAGGGCGGTGACTATTCTTCCCAGATGCTCGAGGAAGCCCCGGTAGTGGAGCGCTGTGGAGGAGTTGTGCGCATCCTCGACTACGTTCCCGAGCGGTCGACGACGGCGATGGTCGAGAAGATCCGGAGCGCTCCGCCGGAGTCGACGACTGAGCATCCGGCTGCCCCGACGGCTGTGCCGTGACCGGCCGTTAGGCCACCGAGACGCCGAACACCAACCCCAGCATGTAGGTCGCCGCAGCGGCCCCAAGGCCGATCGCAAGCTGGCGCAGTGCGCGCTTGAGCGGCGATGCGCCGGAGAGCAAGCCGACGACGGCGCCGGTCGCCAGCAGCGCCAGCCCCACCAGGGTGCAGGCGGTCACAACCGCGACCATCCCCGTGAGACCGAAGAGATACGGCAGGACAGGAATTACCGCACCGGACGCGAAGAAGCAGAAGCTGGCGGCCGCGGCGCCCATGGCGGTGCCGATGCTCTCGTAATCCTCCCGCGTTTCCTTGCGCTCCGGTTGCAGGGACAGACTCGGGTCGCAGTCGCAGCTGAATTGCCCCATGCGTTCAGCGGCCCGGTGCTCGGCCGCCTCCGGGGACATGCCCCGCGCACGGTAGACCAGGACCAGTTCGTTGGCGTTGATATCGAGCTCTTTGGCTGCCGTCAGGGTGACCTGCGTGGGGCGCGACGCCGTCAGCAGTTCCCGTTGGGAACGCACGGACACGTACTCGCCGGCGCCCATCGATAGAGCGCCCGCGAGGAGTCCGGCGATTCCGCTGAACAGCACGAACGCGCTGGAAACGCCCGTTGCGCCAATGCCCATGACGAGTGCGAGGTTACTGACCAGGCCGTCATTGGCGCCGAACACCGCTGCCCGGAAATTGCCGGAGAGCCGGTTGCGCCCGCGCGTCGCGAGGCCCCGCACGACCTCTTCGTGGATCTGTTCATCGGCCGCCATCGCATTGGTCGCGGACGGATCGGCCGCATAGGGGGAGCGGCCCTCGGCGCGCTGGGCCAGGGCAAGTACGAAGACCGACCCGAAACGTCGGGCGAGGAAGCCCAGTATCTGGTTCCGCAGCGATGGGCGCTGGGGTTTGCCGACGTCGTCCCCGAGGAGGGCGAGCCAGTGCTGTTCGTGCCGGCCTTCCGCCTGCGCGAGCGCGAGCAGGATTTCTTTCTCTTCACCGCCGCGCTTGCGTGCCAAATAGCGGTAGGTTGCGGCCTCCGCCCGCTCATCGGCCAGATACTGCCGCCAACGCTTGATATCGGCGGGTGTTCGGGGTCCTTCGGGGGTCAAACCGGCTCCTGATTTCACATGGCCAGGGCTAATTGAGAGCTCCGGCCATTAACTAATGCATGGCCGAAGGTCTCGTTCGCCGCCAGTGCGGTGGATTGCCGGGCATCATCGCTGATAGCCAGTATGTCGACAGGCCGCGGAGCGCAAGGCACTCCGGAACTACTCCCCTTCGCAATCATCCATGCTACCCGCACCTGCGCTCCGAGTCGTACTGGCTAGGATGAAGCGGTGGATCAAGCCCGGAATGACAACAACGACGGCGGCCGGCGCGGCATAGCCCGGCGCGTCCTGCGCGGTGGCAGCGAGCCGGACCCGAGGTTCACGCTCGCCAATGAGCGCACCTTCCTGGCCTGGGTCCGCACGTCGCTTGCGCTCATGGCCGGAGGTATCGCCGTAGAGGCGTTCACCACCGACATCTTCATCCCACAGGTGCGCACCACCCTGGCGGTCCTTCTGCTGTTGCTCGCCATGATCATCTCGTCGGTGGCGTGCTTCCGGTGGATCAACGTCGAACGTGCGATGCGCCACGGCACCCCTCTGCCGCTTCCGTTCCTGGCGCCTCTGCTGGCCCTCGGCGGGTCGGTGGTTGCCGCCGTCGTCGTTGTGTTTGTGCTGATGCGGGGAGCCTAGGGTGACCGCCCTGGACCGGGATCCCGGGCTACAGCCGGAGCGCACAGCGCTCGCCTGGGGCAGAACCATGACCGCGCTGGTAGGTTCCAGCCTGCTGTTCCTGCGCTGGGTGCCCGGTCACGGCCTGTTTGCCGTAGTCCTGGTCCTCGCGGCATTGGGAGCGGCGCTGGGAATCTACCTCAGCCAGCGACGGCGGTACGCACGGGGAGTCGCCGGGGTTTCCCGGGGCCGGGTGGATGCGGACGTCGTCGCGGTGATCTGCACGTCGTCGGCGGTGCTCGCGATGGGCGCCATGGGAATCTACACCGTGCTGTTCCTGCCGCTGTAGGAGCGTAGACGTAGGGTAGAAGCGAAACCCACCGAATGACAGCAAGGAAGAAGCGCCCGTGGAGTACCGTCGCGACACCAGTGCAACACAGAACCAGGCGAGCCCATGGAAAGACAGCCTCGGCAGGGCCAGCCTCCGCAGCGCTCAACTGCTGCTGCTCCTCACAGCGTTGGTGATATCAATCTACGGGTTGATCCAGATTCGCCTCGTGGTCATCCCGCTGCTGCTGGCGCTCATCCTGGCGGCCGCGATCAGTCCGCTGGTCAATATGCTGCGACGCAGAGGCTGGCCCGGCGCACTCGCAACCGCTTTTGCCTTCCTGCTGCTGCTTGGCGTGCTCGGTGGCGTGATCACCGGAATCGTCTTCGCGGTTCGCAGCCAGTTCGATGAGCTGGTAGCGAGCGCCAACGAAGGATTCGACCAGATCTACGACTTCATCCGGACCGGGCCGCTGCCCATCGACGAAGCTCAGATCCAGGAGGCCCGCGAGGCGGTGGTGGACTTCGCCACCAGCGCGACGGCGGGGTCTACTGCAATCTCCGGTATCACCGCGGCGGGGGAGTTCCTGACCGGAGCGCTGCTCATGGCGGTCATTCTGTTCTTCTTCCTCAAGGACGGCGGCAAAATCTGGGCATTCATGCTGCGGCCATTCCGCGGTGAGCGCCTCCATAAAGCAAAGCGGGTAGGTTCCCGGAGCCTTGAGGTTCTGGGTGGCTATGTACGCGGCACGGCCATCATCGCGCTGGTCGATTCAGTCTTTATCGGCCTTGCCCTGTTCATCCTCGGAGTGCCCCTGGCCTTGCCGCTCGCCGTCATCGTATTCGTCGGCGCCTTTGTACCGCTGGTCGGCGCCACCGTCGCCGGTGCGCTCGCAGCGCTGGTTGCACTGGTGGCCAACGGGCCGTTCGTGGCGCTGATGGTGATCCTCGCCGTCGTCGTGATCAACCAGCTCGAAGGGAACTTCCTGCAGCCGGTGGTCATGGGACGTTCGCTGAGTATCCATCCCCTCGTGATCCTGATTGCCCTGACTGCAGGCACCATCCTCGCGGGAATCGTCGGCGCCATTCTGTCCGTACCGGTGGCCGCGGTGGTCTGGGCCGCGATCAAGGTGTGGACGGGAGAGGACGACGAGGACGAGCCCGAACCGGTTGAAGCGGAGTCGGAGCCTGAACCCGTCGAGGCTGCAACCAGGGCCGACACCGCATCGCCGATTGCGACGGAGGAGTCTCCCGAAACCCGCTGAGTGCGCAGATAACCACGGAATGGCGTCGCCACAAGGCGGTTATCTGCGCACCTGATGCTTGTCTCAGCGCACCGGGGTGGCAGGTCCCTCGAGGGGAACCTCTTCCTGGAACTCGCCTGCCACGCGCTTGTTCCACGCAGTCATGACCGCGGGGTCCGTCGGCCTGGTGGCAAGCGACACCACGACGAAGCACAGAGCGGAGCTGATCAGACCGAAGTAAATCGGCTCGTTCGCGTAGACCCCATCACCGATGCCGAAGCCTGCATAAACGGCCAGTGTGCCGAGGGTGACCACTGAGCCCACGACCATGGACACCGCAGCGCCCGGGCCGGTTCCGCGCTTCCACACGAGACCGCCGAGGATAGCAACGAGGAGACCGCCGACCAGGATGTCATACGCGATGGTGAGCGCGATGACGACATCGTTGAGTACAATCGCGATGCCTACCGCCAGGATGCCAAGACCGAGCACCCACAGGCGGTTGCCCGCGACATCGTGCTCGGGGTCAGACTCCTTGCGGCCTTCTGCCGCGACCGTCTCGCCGCCGCGCAGACCGTGGTGCCGCCACCCGCGGATAAAGGGGACGACGTCGGAACTCGCTACTGTGGCCGCGGCGATCAGCGCGCCGGAAGCAGTGGACATCATCGCTGCGACCGCGGCGGCGAGGACCAGACCGCCGGCGCCGATCGGAAGCACGTCAAGGGCGACCTGGGCGTAAACATCGTCGGTGTTTTCGAGGACCGGCAGCAGCACACTGGCGGCCATGCCGATCATGGCACCCGCGATGCCGTAGAGGATGCAGTAGATTCCCGCGGTGGTGCCGCCCCAACGGGCTACGCCCGGTGTCCTGGACGTGAAGACGCGCTGCCAGATGTCCTGTCCGATCAACAGCCCGAGGGTGTAGACCACGAAGTAGGTGATGATGGACTGCGCACCGATGCCGGTGATGCTGAAGAACTCTTCTCCGGCGCGCTCACGGATGCCCTCGAATCCACCCGCGGCGGAGAGCGAGAAGGGGAGCATGAGTGCGAAGACGCCGATGGTCTTGATGACAAACTGCGCCATGTCAGCCAGGGTGATGGACCACATGCCGCCGACAGTCGAGTAAACCAGCACAATGATTCCGCCGAGTGCGATGGCGAGCCAACGCTCCAGGCCGAACAGTACGACAAAGATGGTCGCGTAGGCGCCGGTCGAGGTTGCGCACAGCACCACCGTGTAGGCGAGCATGACGAAGCCGGCGATCTTGGTTGCCTCATGCCCGTACCGCAGCGTCAGCATCTGCGAGACCGTGTAGATTTTCAGCTTCTGAATGGTAGGCGCGAAGAAGAGGCTGAGCACCAGGACTCCGGTGCCGATAGCTACAACGAGCCACATGCCGGAGATCCCGAACCGGTATCCCAACCCGACACCGCCCACGGTGGAGGCGCCACCGAGGACGACTGCCGCCATCGTGCCGGTATAGAGGACCGGACCCAACCGCCGGCCGGCCACCAGATAGTCACTGGTATTTTTGGTGCGCGACTTGCCCCACCAGCCGAACGCGAGCATCGAGGCCAGATAAAGCACCACGATTGCGATATTGACGAATTCCATGGATCTCCTGAGGACGAAAAGTTTCACCTATAGGCAACAGATGTTTTCCGCTAGGCTAGCTGTGACGGAAGTAACAGGTCAAGTGTGACGATGTTGATGGCGTCGGTATGCTCAGATACAGCCCCCGGAAGGACTCCCCATGAAGGCTCTGCCAGTAGAACCAAGCAACGCGCCTGTGGCTATTGGCTCGAGGATCCGATCAGCCCGTCAGGCGCAGCGGATGACGATCGAGCAGGTGGCCGACTCAACGGGCCTCACCAAAGGGTTCCTCAGCAGGGTTGAACGGGACCTGACGTCACCGTCGGTCGCGTCACTGGTCACGCTGTGCCAGGTATTGTCCATCTCCATCGGTGACCTCTTCACCGTCCCCGAAACACACCTCACCAGGCTCAATGAAGCTCCGAAGATCAGCCTCGGCGGCGAAGGAATCAACGAACGGCTCATGACCGCGCGCTCGGAGCGGCGCCTCCAGATGATCCGTGCCGTGATCGAGCCGTATGGCAAGGGGGAAACGGACCTGTACTCCGTGGACTGCGAAGTGGAAACCCTGCAC
The DNA here is from genome assembly GCF_059089725.1 of Arthrobacter sp. M71 S08. NCBI lineage: Bacteria > Bacillati > Actinomycetota > Actinomycetes > Micrococcales > Micrococcaceae > Arthrobacter > Arthrobacter sp. M71 S08. The sequence continues at coordinate 93,601 of NZ_JBNHEY010000001.1, forward strand.
ATCGTGGCCGGCCGGTTCGAACTCATCTTCTCCAACGACCGGTACGAGATGGAGGCGGGGGATACGATCACCTTCCCCGGACGGGAACCGCACACCTGGCTGAACCCGTCCGGTGAGGAAGCCGTAGTCCTGTGGACGCTGGTTCCGGCGGCTTCCCGGAGCTGACGCCAAATCCCTGTCTCAGGCTGCCCCCAATCATTACCGGGATACCAAGCCTGCTTATGGAATACTGAGCGAACGACGCCGGTCTACATAGGACCGGTGGCTGTTGTAGCGATGAATCGCGGTCAGCCGGTCAGTGCCTGCTGAATGCCTCGATGCCTCGACGATCCGCCCGCGCCAGGGCTGGCGCGCTTGTTTGTGAAGGGACCGGAGCAATGAAGAGTTCTCAGACAGCTGCAGGGTTCGCGGTGGCTACGGCCATCGCATTGACTGCCACCGCATGTGGCGGCGGAGGCGGCGGGACCGCCGATACGGGCGAAGCCGTGGACTATGGGGCCGACCTCTCCGGCACCCTGACTACGGGCGGCTTCACCCTGGGAGATGAGGTGGCCACGGCCCGTGCGGACCTTGCCACGGCCGCGCTTGAGGAAGACGGCGTTACGGTTGAAATCAATGAGAGCAACTTCGATCCCCAGCGGTTCGCCGCGCAGGCCGCGAGTGGAACCCTCCCGGACCTTGTGGTGATGGACCGGCAATACGTGGCAACCTACGCGGCGAAGGGTCTCATCGAACCGGTGGACGAGTGTTTCTCCACGCACGACGTCAACGCCGAGGAACACTACTACCCGGCCGTGCTGCAGGATGTCACCTACAACGATGAGGTCTACGGAATTCCCCAGTTCTGGCAGCCGTGGTCAATCATCACCAACACCCGCGTCATGGGGGAAGCGGGTGTCACCGCCGAGGATCTGGACACCTCGAACCCCGAAGCCGTTCTCGCCGCTGCCGAAAAGATGTACGAGTCCGAAGGGGACACACCAACGCGTCTTGGATTCGACCCGCAGATGCCGTCCCAGGCTCCAGTCTGGTTCGCAGCCTTCGGCGGCCGAATCATGGACGAGACCGGCAAGCCCACGCTAGACGATCCCGCGAACATCGAGGCTCTTACCTGGCTGAAGGAGATCTACGATGCACAGGGCGGTTACGAGACTGCCTACAGCTTCGGCCAGACCTGGGACTTCTTCGGCGAGAACAACCAGTTCGTGGCGGATCAGGTGGGCGCAGGCCTCTATGCCCAGTGGTACCCGAACGTCCTCTCGGACTATGAGGACAAGCTGGAGATCTCCGGGGTCCCGCTGCGGAATCAGGACGGCGACGCCATTGCAGTTGCGGGCGGGCAGTCCTACGTGATTCCCACGGGCGCCAAGAACAAGCCGGCCGCCTGCAAGTGGGCCGTCACCAACACCTCGGACGAGGCCTGGATGGCAGCGGCCGAGGCTCGGGTCTCGGGCTTGGAGGAAGGCGGCAATTTCACAGGCATCTTCACCGGTTCCCAGACGGCGGATCAGATGATCAAGGACGAGTACCTGGAACCGACCGGCAACGAGGGCTTCGACCAGCTGATTGATTCCTACTACCAGGCACTCGAGAACGGGGTACCCCTCGGGTCCTCTCCTGCAGGCCTCGAAATCCAGACGGAGCTGCAGAACGCCATGGCTCCTGCGATGTCCGGTGACAAGACCATCGAGGAAGCACTCGGCGACGCCCAGGCGGCCGCGATGCTGGTGTACGAGCAGGCGACTGCCGGCGCGCAGTAGGCACCGGCGTCGTTCTCCAGGCGCGCGAAGAGGGTGGGAGCCGGCTCCCACCCTCTTCCCGTGTGTCCTGCTAACTCAACGCCTGGGTTAGCCCTTCCGTCCCTGACCGGCGAGGCCCTCGATGAAGTAGCGCTGTCCGAAAGCGAACAGAATCAGCATGGGCAGGGTGACCAACAGGGCCGCCGTCATGACGTACTGGTAATCGGCCTGTCCGCCTGAAGTTGGACTGAACAGGGTCATTGCGTAGGAGATGCCCAGGGGTACGGTGAACTGCTCCGGGCTTCCGAAATTCAGGTAGATCAGCGGTGCCTGCAGGTTGTTCCAGCTCGCCTGGAATTCGAAGATGAAGACGATGATGAAGGACGGAATGGACAGCGGCATGGCTATCCTCCAGAACAAGCCGAAGTAACTGCACCCGTCGATCCGTGCGGCTTCGAAGATATCCCGGGGAAGGCCCAGGAAGAACTGGCGCTGCAGGAAGATATAGAACGCCGATCCGAAGAGATTAGCCCCCCAGAGCGGGACTGTGGTGCCGAGAAAGCCCAACTCCTTCCAGATCAGGTACACCGGAATCATCGTCACGGCTCCGGGCAGCATCATGGTGCCGAGCACCAGCCCGAAGAGCAGATTCCGGAAGGGAAACCGGAAGTAGGCAAACCCGAAAGCCACCAGCGAACTTGAAAAGGTGACCAGGGCGGCAGCCAGCAGCGCAATGATGAGACTGTTTGAGATCCAGGCGAGGAGCGGAAGCTGCTCCCACACCTCGACGTAGTTGCTGAAGACCCAGGTTTCCGGGATGAGCCGGTTGTCGAACACATCCTGGCGGGGCTTGAAGGTTGCCGCCAGCAGCCACACAAAGGGGTACAGGAAGAGAACCGAAAACCCCAGCAGCAGAGCCCAGAGAATGATCCGGCCGACGATGCTCCGCGGCTTGTACCAGGGAAATGTCTGCTTGGGAGCGGCGGCGGACTTGGCCCGCGGGTCCGACTCGACGACCGCCTGCGGTTGGGAATTGACTACTGAAGCCATGACTACCTGCCCCCCTCGTAGTAGACGAACTTGTTCCCGAACCGGACCTGGAAGATGGTGATCAGGAGAATGATGAAGAACAGCAGCCAGGCGATCGCCGCGGCGAAACCCATATTGAATTGCTGGAAGGCCTGCTGGAACAGGTAGACGCCGACGAAGAGTGCCGCATCGGGTGATCCGCTCGCCGTGTCCCGGTAGAACAGCAGGAACGCCTGGTCGAAGACCTGAAGCGCGGCGATCGTCAGGACGATGGTGCAGAAGAACAGGGCGTTGGAGATCATGGGCAGCGTCACTGAGAAGAACTGCCGGAGGGACCCTGCGCCGTCGAGGGCGGCCGCCTCATACAGGTCCTGCGGCACGTTCTTCAGTGCGGCGAGGAGGATCAGCATGGTGCCGCTGACGCTCCAGAGGCCGATGATGATGATTGAAGGCTTCATCCAGTTGGGGTCGATCAGCCACTGGGGACCGTCTATTCCGAACAGGCCGAGGAAGCCGTTAATCGCCCCGGAGTTGCCGTTGAGCAGCAGCAGGAAGATGGAGGCGGCAGCCACTGACGGCGTCATCTTGGGGAGGTAGTAAATGATCCTGAAGATGCCGGCGCCCCGATCGGGGATGCGGTGGAGCAGGTACGCAAGGAGGAGGGCGAAGCAGATCTCAAGCGGCACCGACAGCACGGCGTAGTACAGGGTGTTGCCGAGGGACGTCATGACCTTCGGATCCTTGAACAGCAGCTCGTAATTGCTGAACCCCACGGGGGTGGCGGTGTCGGTGGAGAGATCGTAATTGGTGAAGGAGATCACCAGGCTGTAGATCATGGCCCCGAGCGTGAACACCATGAACCCGACCACCCAAGGAAGGATGAACAAATAGCCCGCCCTGGCCTCTCGGTTGAAGGGTTCCTTGATCCAGCGGGGACGCCTCAGCCGTCTCTTCCGGGGGGAGTCAGTCACTGCGGTCATGCTGCACCTCCTTGCGGTCGGCGGGGTCGCTCCTGACAAGGGTAAGCCATCAGCATGCTTTGTATGTTGGGAAAATCTTCCAATTCGAGAAGTGGTGGGCTATACGCCGCAGAGGGGTCGCGATAGCGTAATCCCCACCCCTTCAACGGTCAGGAACAGCTGATGGACTGGACGCTGGAAGTCGTTATTGTGCCGGTTGGCGATATCCCCCGCTCGATCGAGTTCTACCGCGACAAGCTGGGATTCGTTCAGGATTTCGAAACCAACGCCGGCGGGATGCACTTCACGCAGCTCACGCCGCCCGGGTCCGGCTGCTCCATCGTGTTCGGAAACGGACCGGGAATGGGGGCGATGCAGCCGGGCACGCTCAAAGGCGTGCAGTTGGTGGTTTCCGACATCAATATGGCGCGCGATGAACTGCTGGGCCGCGGCGTCGAGGTCAGCGACATCACCGTTTTCGACGAGCGCGACGGCGGCACCTTCTTCGGTTTCGATGACCCCGACGGCAATTCCTGGGCTGTGCAGCAGATCAAAGCCCGAGCCGATAAGCCTCTGATCCCGCATTCCTAGAGTGCTGCCTTGACTGAGACGCTCGCCACAAATAGCCTTTTGCTAAACAGTTGATGCCTATTAGGCAACTCGTGCTCTGAAGCGACGGCACGAGTGTGGAGCGAGGGAGATGTACATGGAAGAGCTGCGCGTCACGGCAGGGGGCCATCTTGGGCCGATCGATTCGGCCCGGATTCCGCGCTACGCGGGTGCCGCCACGTTTGCCCGGCTCCCGCGAATCGACCAGGTGGAGAAGGCGGATATCGCCGTCGTCGGTGTGCCGTTCGACTCCGGCGTTTCGTACCGGCCGGGCGCACGGTTCGGAGCCAACCATGTCCGTGAGGCATCGCGGCTGCTTCGCCCCTACAACCCGGCGATGGACATCTCGCCCTTCGAACGCGTGCAGGTCGCCGACGCCGGCGACATGGCGGTCAACCCCTTCAATATCAACGAAGCCATTGAGACCGTCCAGCAGAATGCGCTGGATCTAACGCGCGACGGCGCCCGCCTGGTCACGCTCGGCGGGGACCACACGATCGCGCTGCCGTTGCTGCGCGCCGCATCGGAGCGCGCGGGGGAGCCGGTTGCGCTGCTGCACTTCGACGCCCACCTCGACACCTGGGACACCTACTTCGGTGCGGAATACACCCACGGCACGCCGTTCCGGCGGGCTGTCGAGGAAGGGATTCTGGATACTGAGGCCATTTCGCACGTCGGGACGCGCGGGCCGCTGTACGGCGTAAAGGACCTGGAGGATGACCGGCGCTTCGGATTCGGCATCGTCACTTCCTCCGACGTCTTCCGCCAGGGCGTCGACGAGACGGTCGCCAAGCTCCGCGACCGGATCGGCAACCGGCCACTCTACGTCTCTATCGACATCGATGTGCTGGACCCGGCACACGCGCCGGGCACCGGCACCCCCGAGGCCGGAGGCATCACCAGCAGGGAGCTCCTGGAAATCCTCCGCGGTCTGCGCGGGATGAACCTGGTGGGCGCCGACGTCGTCGAAGTAGCCCCCGCCTACGATCATGCCGAGCTCACCGGCGTGGCGGCCTCGCACGTGGCCTACGATCTGGTGAGTCTCATGGCCGACAAAATATCCACTCGAGAGGACAGCTGATGCAGTCCGTTGACAGCGACGCCACAGTTCCCCCGCAGCCGCTTTCAGGCCAGCGCAACGGCGGTGACCTGGTGGTCGAAACCCTGAGTGCGCTCGGTGCGACGACGGTGTTCGGCATTCCGGGCCAGCACGCGCTGGGCCTGTTCGACGCGCTGTCGCGCTCGGACCTCCAGTTCGTGTCCTCCCGGGTGGAGAACAACTCGGCGTTCGCAGCCGACGGCTTCTCGCGCGCAACAGGTGAAGTGGGCGTGCTCTTCCTCTCCACAGGTCCCGGTGCGCTCACCTCGCTCGCCGGACTGCAGGAGGCCTACGCCACGGGTGTGCCGATGGTTGTCGTCGCCAGCCAGATTCCGCTTGAGGGACTGGGCGCCCGCCGTAAGGGGATGTTGCACCAGCTCGACGACCAGAAGGCATCCGCCGCCAACGTCACCAAGAGCCAGCGGCTGATCCAGCACGCCTCCGGCATCCCGTCGGCAATCCAGGATGCGTGGACCGAGGCCGTCTCCTCACCCCAGGGGCCCGTCTGGGTGGAGGTTCCGCAGAACGTCCTGCTGGATCCCGTCGTCGTGCCTCAGGTTGAGGACGCGCTGGCGGAGCCGTTCGACAATCCGCCGCGCGTGGAGCTGGTCCGCGAGGCGGTCAAGTGGCTTTCAGAAGCTGAGCGGCCGGCGATCGTGGCCGGTGGCGGTGCCCGCCGCGGAAAGGCCGAGAAGTGGCTGCTCTCGCTGGCGGAGAAGCTCGACGCGCCGGTCCTGTGCTCACCCGGCGGCAACGGCGCATTCCCCTGGAACCACGAACTGTCACTTCAGTCGTGGGCTGAGGACCGCTACGTCACAGAGGTCCTTGAGGACGCGGATGTACTGCTGGTCATCGGGTCCTCCCTCGGCGAGGTAACCTCCAACTACTTCACCCTGGACCCACGCGGACGCATCATCCAGATCGACGCCGAACCTAGGGTCCTCGAATCCAACAGGCCGGCCCTGGGCATACGGGCTGACGCCGGGCAGGCGCTCGCAGCGCTGGACGAAGCCCTGGAAGCCGTCGAGCGCCGCACCGGGGACTACGATCCCCGCAGACTCGTGGCTGAGACCCTCGCCAAGGTACAGGCCCGCCTGGATTCACAGGACCTCGGCAAGGAACGCACCTTCATGGCCGACATTCGTGCGGCCGCACCGGATGACATGCAGACCTTCTGGGACATGACCATCGCCGCGTACTGGGCCTGGAGCTGCTGGGATTCCCGGGACGGCGAGTTCCACTCCGCGCAGGGAGCCGGCGGACTCGGCTTCGGCTTCCCCGGAGCGATCGGCGGCGCTGTCGGTCTGGCGTCGAAGGGCCTGCCGGCCCGCGTGCTCGCGGTGTCCGGGGACGGTTCCGCCATGTACTCGATCGCGGAACTCGCCACCGCACGCCAGCACGACCTGCCGGTCACCTGGCTGATTGTCGACGACGGCGGTTACGGCATCCTCCGCGAATATATGGAGGGCGCATTCGGCAAGGCCACGGCGACCGAGCTCACCCGGCCGGACTTCGTGAAGCTCGCTGAATCCTTCGGAGTTCCCGCGGTCCGCGTGGCACCCGAAAACGTGCGGGCGGCGCTTGAGGCAAGCTTCGCGGCGGAGGGGCCCAACGTCGTCGTAGTCGAGACCCTCTTGCGGTTGTTCGCTCCCACGCACCTGTAGGTTTGGAGGCAAAACCCCGACCCGGAGGACCCGCTGTGTTCGACCTGCGCGATCTGGAGAGGCCGATCATCGGAGCGCCCATGGCGGGCGGCCCGACGACGCCGGAACTCACCGCCGCCGTGAGCAACGCGGGAGGGCTCGGTTTCCTCGCCGCCGGGTACCGGACGCCGGAGGACCTTGAGGCGCAGCTGCGAAGTACGGCCGCGCTGACCAGCGGGCCCGTGGGAGTGAACCTGTTTGTGCCGGATACGTTCCAGCCCGAACCGGCACTGCTTGAGGCCTACCTTGATTCCCTGCGCGCTGAGGCGGCTTCGCTCGGAGTGGAAGTGGGCAAACCCCGAGCCGACGACGACGGCTGGGATGCCAAGCTTGAAATTGTTCTGGATGCGAAGCCCGCGGCGGTCTCCTTCACCTTCGGGTGTCCGGACGCCCCGGTCCTCGCGAGGATGGCCGCTGCCGGGATCCTGCCGATCGTTACCGTGACCACCCCCGCTGAGGCGGAGTTCGCCGCAGCCGCTGGGGCACGCGCGCTCGCCGTCCAGGGGCCGGACGCCGGCGGGCATCGTGGGACCTTTGACCAGCAGGAGACGCCAACTGACGAGCCGCTGGAAAACACGTTGGCCGCCATTCGTTCGACAACGACGGTGCCGCTCGCAGCGGGCGGGGGAGTATCCGGTCCCGACGACGTCGTGCGGCTGCGGAAGGCGGGCGCCGGCGCCGTTCAGGTGGGCACCGCCCTCCTTCTCGCGGACGAAGCGGGCACCAATCCGGTGCACCGGGCGGCGCTGAGCGGGGGTTCGTTTACGGCGACTTCGCTCACCCGGGCCTATACGGGACGGTATGCGCGTGGGCTCACCAACCGCTTCATCCTCGAGCACCGGGATGCGCCGGCGGGATACCCGCACCTGCACCATACGACGGCGCCGCTGCGGAAGGCCGCCGTCGCCCAAAGGGATGTCGACGTTGCGCACCTTTGGGCCGGGACCGGATTCGCCTCGGCGCGTACAGGGCCCACGGCCGCCATCATCGAAGCACTGGCGTAAGTCGGTACAACCAGCGATCAGGCTGCCGTCGACTCCCGGGCCATTACTTCGAATTTCGTCAGGATTTCGCGCGGGGCGGGGCCGGACGGGTTCTTGATGCGCTCCATGAGCACCTTGATCGCCGTCTCCGCAATCTCTTCGCGTCCGGGATTGACGCTGCTCAATGTGGGGATGGAGTACCGGGTTTCGTCGAGGTCATCGAAGCCGATCACCGCCACGTCGCCGGGGATGCGCCGCCCGGCTTCCTGCAGGACGCGCATGGCGCCCTGGGCGAGTGTGTCGTTGAAGCCGAAGACGGCGTCGAAGTCCACGCCGCGGTTCAGCAGGTCGTGCATCGCTTCGGCGCCGTTGGCACGATGCCAGGTGCCGACATAGGCGACCAGGTTGTCGTCGTACTCGATTCCGCGAGCTTCCAGGGCTTCGCGGTAACCCTTGAGGCGGAGCCCCGCGGAACCAATGACTTCCCCCTCATGGGCACCGACAACGGCGATGCGCCGCCGTCCGGTATCCAGCAGGTGTTCCGTTGCGGCGCGGGCGCCCTCGATGTTCTGCATGGTCACGTGGTCGCAGTTGCCGGAGAAGATCCGCTCGCCGAGGAGCACGATGGGCACCTCCGCCGTGACCAGCGAGGCGTCCTCTTCACCGAGGCCGAGCGGGCTGAAGATGAGTCCGTCCGACATGCGCAGGCGCGGGCTCTTGAGCACCTCGAGCTCGCGGTCGCGCTCGCCGCTGGTCTGTTCGATGAGCACCACGAGTCCGCGCGCCTCCGCAGCTCTGATCACAGCGTCGGCCAGTTCGGCGAAATACGGCAGGCGCAGTTGGGGCACAGCGAGGGTGATGGCGCCGGTATGTCCGGAACGCAGGCTCCGGGCAGTGAGGTTGGGGCGGTACCCCAACTCGGCGATGGCCTTCTCCACGCGTTCGCGCGTTGAGGGCCGAACGTTGGGGTGGTGGTTGATGACGTTGGACACCGTTTTGAACGACACCCCGGCCACCTGGGCCACATCATGCAGGGTCGCCGCCATTTAAGTGTCCTTTTCGTGTCGGAACCGGTGGGACACGCGATAAGGTGTCCCACCGGCAGAATACCGCGTTGCCGTGCTTCAGTCGCAGACAGCGTGTTCGGGCTAGCGGCCGCTCCGGCCCGGCGTCCGCACTTCGACCGCCACGGGTTCGGTTGTTGCGGTTCCGTGGGCGTTGGAGAACACTGCCCGCACCAGCAAACCATCCTGCTCCGCGGTGAGTTTCTTCAGCGTCAGCTGTGATCGCCGCAGGCCGTCACCGGCGTTGATAGTGGCCGGCTGTTCAGTGACGCGCTGCCAGGTGGCGCCGTCGTCCGAGGAAGTCTCCCACTGCGCCACCGGCGCCGGCGTGCCCGTTGCCTCCGCGCGGAATGTCACCTTACCGCCGACGACGGCGGCGTCCGGCTGGGGAGCCTGCGTGACCTTGGGCAGGTCAACGGTCTGGTTGAACTCGGGCCAGCCGTCCACCCAGTTGATCTTCTGGAGGCCCAGGGTGGGGAAGTACGGGATTTCCTCGTTGGCGCCGTCGTAATAGTGGAAGGCGAGGTAGTCGCCGAAGACTGACTGGCCGCCCGGGCCGGTAATGGCGCCGTGGGCGTCCAGCACTACCGTGCCACCGCCGCCGAACATGTCCCGGCCTTCCTTGTCGAGGTACGGACCTGTGACCGATTCTGACCGGCCCACGGCGATCTTGTACGTCGAATCTCCGCCGCGGCAGCAGGAGTCGAAGGACACGAAGAGGTAGTAGTAGTCACCACTCTTGGTGATGTACGGGGCCTCGATGGGGTTGCCCCACATGAACCGGTCAGCAATGTTCACGGTCTGGGCCTGCCAGTTCTCCACGGGCTTTCCGCTGGGCCACTCGATCGGAACCAGGAAGATGCCGTACCAGAAGGAGCCGATGGCCATGTAGGGCTTGCCGTCCTCGTCCTCGACGATGCCCGCGTCGATCGCGTTGAAGGTTTTGCCCGGGTTGTTGGGGTCCAGTCCGGTTGCCGGAGAGGAGACCACGAGCCCCTGGTCCACCCATTCGTAATCAGGATCTTCCGGATCGAGCGTGGTGTTCGTGGCGAGTGCGGTGAGCGAGTTGCTCGTGCCGAACTGGGACGCGGAGTAGTACAGGTAGTACGTGCCGTCGTTCTCGTAGATCTCGGGCGCCCAGAGATTGTCAGGGAGGACGCCGCCGGCGAAGTGCTCGTCGATCCAGCCGGGGATCTGGTCCCAGACCGTGCCGGTGTACTCCCAGGTGGTGCCTTCGTCATGGGAGGACCAAATCTGGATGGTTCCGCCGTTCTCCCGGTTGATTCGGCCGGTGGAGTACACATACCAGGTGCCGTCGTCGTCAATGATGAGGGCCGGGTCATGGATGGGGGAGGTCTCTCCCACCACGGATTTCCCGCCGGGCAGGTCCTCGGTGAACGGGGTGCCCTGCCCGGTCCAGGTCTGGGGGGCGTTCTTGGTGGTGTCGGCCAGGACCGCCGGTGCGGTGGCTGTCCCGGTCAGGATCAGCCCGACACTCACTCCGAGGGCTGCTGTTGCTTTGGTAATGCGCTGGCGGAGCTGGCTTTGTGGTGATCGTGACGTCATTATCACGGTCCTTTCGGTCAGGATGCGCTGCAGAATTACAACGTTGAAAATATGACACGTGGTTCGGTGCGCGTCAAGGGTTGACTTCCGGTGTATCTGCCGCGGGCCCGGAAGAGGGGCGAGAGGCTCGCGTCCGGATAGCGTTTTTGCCAGGCATCACCGGTTGAACGGCGTCATCTGGCGTAAGCGGAATCGCCCGGAAAAAAGCGCTATCGCTCGAGGTCTGCAGCCAGGGCGAGTACCGCCACCCGCCGTATACGCAGGCTCGGGGCTTCAGGCCGAACGAGGACGCATCGGCGTACTTTCGACACGCTATTGACGGACTGATGTGATCTGTGTCATTCTCGTTTTCAACGTTGTAATCAACGTTGTAACTACGGCGTTGCTACCAGTTTGGACTGGTATCCCCCATACCCCTAACCGGAAGGACCACGTGATGATGAAGTCACGTACCATCAGCAAGACCATCGCAGCAGCAGCGGTCGCAAGCTTCTTGCTCAGCGGATGCGCCGCTGCCGCGGGCGGCGGAGAAGACGGCGAGAAAACCCTCACGTTCATGTACCGCGGTGGGCCTGATGACAAGAAGGCCTATGAGCAGGCAGTCGCCCAGTTCGAGAAGGACAACGGCGTCGAGGTCAAAATGATCCTGACCACCGCCGACCAGTACAGCACCAAGCTCAAGGCGGCCATCTCCGGCCGGCAGATCCCTGACGTTTTTTACATCAGCCCGGGTGAGGTCCAGTCCTACGTGCAGAATGGCATCGTCAAGGACATCACCGAGCATGTCGAGGGGTCCGAGAACATCGACCTCGACAACATCTGGGATTACGGTGTGGACAGCTACCGCTTCAGCGGGGAACTCAGCGGCGAGGGCGCCATCTACGCGCTGCCCAAGGACGTTGGACCGTTCTCGTTCGGCTACAACAAGACCATGTTCGAGGAAGCAGGCATCCCGCTTCCCGATCCGGACAATCCGTACACCATGGAGGAGTTCGTCGACGTAGCCAAGCAGCTCACCAAGGACAACAACGGCGACGGCAAGCTGGACCAGTGGGGCACCGGCCTCAACGTGGTCTGGAACCTCCCGGCGTTCGTCTGGTCCAACGGCGGCGACTGGCTGAACGAGGACCGTACCAAGGTAACCATCGACACCCCGGAATTCACTGAAGCACTCCAGTGGTTCGCAGACCTGCAGAACGTCCACGAGGTGACGCCGTCTGCCGGTGAATCGCAGACACTGGACACCTACCAGCGGTGGATGAAGGGCGAGATCGGTTTCTTCCCGGTGGGCCCGTGGGACCTCTCCACCTATGAGGAACTTCCCTTTGAGTACGACCTGATTCCGTACCCGGTCGGTGCGACGGGCGAGCCCGCCACCTACACCGGCACCCTGGGCATCGCGGTATCCAACGCCAGCAAGCACCCTGAGGAAGCGGCGAAACTCGCCACCTACCTCTCGGCCAATGAGGAAGCGCAGCAGACCCTCACCGACGCCGGTGTCCAGATCCCGAACCTTGAGGACATGGCCGAGGAGTGGGCGAGCGACGACAGCACCAAGCCCGCCAACAAGGAGGAGTTCCTCGAGGTTGTCCGTGAGTACGGACGCCCGCTTCCGAGCGAACTCACCTACAACGCCGAGTGGTACGACGAATTCTTCACTAACATCCAGCCCGTCCTGGATGGCAAGAAGACCGCAGCCGAGTACGTGAAGGAAGCGCAGCCCAAAATGCAGCAGTTCCTTGACAAGGCCAACCAGCAGGCAGGCATCGGCGGCTAGCTTCCGGCCACACCGGACCAACCGCTGACCAGACCGGGTGCCGCGGCCGCGCGAAGACCGGCCGCGGCACCCCTTCCAGCCAGGCTCCTGCCGGGCAATCCCACACGTGCTTGAATCAACGAGGATTTCAGATGTCCACCACCACGCGCCGATCCCGGCTCCACCGGCAGGAACACCTGACTGCGCTGGCGTTCGTTGCCCTGCCTGTCATCGGGTTTCTGCTGTTCACCCTCTACCCGATGCTGTTTTCCATCTACGCTTCCTTCACCGACTGGAACGGGCTTACGGCCCCGGTGTTCAGCGGCCTCAAGAACTACATCGTCATGTTTCAGGACCCCTACTTCCTGAAAGCCATGTACAACACGTTCTTCCTGATGATCGGCATCCCGATCGGGCTGGTGATCTCACTGGCCCTGGCGCTGGCCATGAACCGGAAAATGCATGGCACCACGTTCTTCCGCACCGTGTACTACGTCCCCGTGATCTCCTCCATCGCTGCAGTAGCCATCCTGTGGCAGTGGGCCTTCAACGGTGACTTCGGCCTGATCAACCAGATCCTCGCGCTCGTCGGCATCGATGGACCGAACTGGCTGCAGGACACCTCCACGGTGAAGCCCGCCCTGATCATCATGGCCATCTGGAAGGGCCTCGGCTTCTCGATGCTGCTCTATCTGGCCGCGCTGCAATCCGTGCCCCGCCACCTCTATGAAGCAGCGGCCCTGGACGGCGCCAACGCCTGGAAGCAGTTCCGCCACATCACCGTTCCCATGGTCCGCCCGGTCACCTTCTTCCTGGTGGTCACCAGTGTCATCGCCGGATCCCAGGTCTTCGTCGAAATCAACATCATGACCCCGACCGGTGGTCCGGAGTTCTCCTCCGCCACCATCGTTTGGTACATCTGGCAAAAGGCCTTCGACAACCTGCAGATGGGTTACGCATCAGCCATGTCGGTCGTGCTCGGCCTCATGGTGTTCCTCATTACCTTCATCCAGTTCCGGCTCAACCGCCGCAACCAGTTCTCGATTGACTGAGGCAGGTCACCATGTCCTCCCAACGCGTCCTTCCCACCGCACCGCCGCTCAAGCCCGAGCAGGGCATCCCGGACGGCAAGTCCGCCCGCAACCGGCCGGCGTCGCCCAAGACCCGCGATCTCTCTCCTTCAGAGCGTCGGCAACGACTGATCAACATCATCGTGACGGTCGTGCTCTCGCTTGGCGCCGTCGTGATGGTTGCTCCTCTGCTCTGGACGTTCTCGACGTCGCTGAAAACCCGTGAAGCCGTCTTCGCACTGCCGCCGCAATGGATCCCCGACCCCTTCGTCTGGGAGAACTACCTCCGGATCTGGTCTGCCGGACCGCTGCTCAGCGGTATCCAGAACAGCCTCATCGTGGCGTGCACCGTCACCATCGTCGGAACGCTGTTCTCCGCCCTGGCGGCCTTCGCCTTCGCGAAGATGCGCATGCCGTTCAAGAATGTGGTCTTCCTGAGTCTGCTTGCAGCGCTCATGGTGCCGTTCCCCACCCTGATGATTCCGCAGTTCACGATGTTCGCATCCATTGGCTGGGTGGACACCCTGCTTCCGTTGATCGTGCCCTTCGTCTTCGGCAACATCATCATGATCTTCTTCCTGCGCCAGTACCTTTCTTCGGTGCCGGATTCGATCATCGAAGCGGCAAGGATCGACGGAGCCTCCTACCTCCAGATCTTCTTCCGCCTGATCTTTCCGGTCATCAAGCCCGCGATCGCCGCGCAGTTCATCCTCTGGTTCATGGCCGTGTGGAACGACTACCTGGCGCCCATCATCTACCTGAACTCACCCCAGGTGCAGACCCTGCAGCTGGTCATCGCGAACTTCAATGCCCAGTACGCCGTCCAGACCGACTACCCGCTCATCATGGCCGCATCCTTCATTGCGCTGCTTCCCGTGCTGATCGTGTTCATCGTGTTCCAGCGGCAGATCATCGAATCCATCGCACTCACCGGTTCGAAGGGCTGACCGATGTCGCTTCTGGAAAACCTGAAGCCCGCTCCCACTACCGGACCGGAGACCTGGGGCCCCCGCCACGCCCATGACCCCACAGTGGTGAGGGACGACGACGGCACTTACTACATGTTCTCCACCGACGCCATTGCCAACTTCCACGACATCCCGGCAGGAGTGCATGTGCGCTCCTCCGCGGACCTGGTCGAGTGGACGTACCGCGGCACCGCCCTGAACGGTGTGCCAGCTGCGGCATTCGAGTGGAGCGGCGCGAAGGGACTCTGGGCGCCGGAGGTTGTACGCTGGCCGGCGCCGGCGGGGGAGGCCCGGTGGCACATGTACTACTCGGCGTCCACCTTCGGCTCCAGCACCTCGGCCATTGGCCTCGCTGTCGCAGGAAGCCCTGCGGGGCCCTGGGAAGACCGCGGCCTCGTGGTCCGCACGTTGTCGGGACGGGACACGCAGAACGCGATCGACGCCGCCGTCACCTTCGACCGGCACGGTGCGCCCTGGCTGACTTACGGTTCCTTCTTCTCCGGTATCCACACTCTGCGTCTCAACGCGGAAACCGGGCTGGCACTGACGCAGGGCGACCTGGGCACCTGCATTGCCCGCCGGCATACCGACGTCGATCGGGCCATTGAGGGAGCCTTCGTCCAGTACCGCCAGGAGGACGACCGCTACGTCCTCTTCGTCTCCTACGATTCCCTGTTCGACACCTACAACGTGCGCGTTGCCGTGGCCGACGAGATTACCGGGCCCTACCGCGATGCGAACGGCGCCGAAATGACTGATGTCGATGCCGCCCCGCATAGCGTGGGCACCAAGATCCTGGGAAGCTACCGGTTCGACGGCGACACCGCCTGGCTCGCGCCCGGCCACAACTCGGTCCTCACCGTGCCCGCCGATGAGCGAAGGGGCGAGCAGCAGTTCATGGTGCACCACGTCCGCTTTGCCGAGGATCCCACCCAGCACATGGTGCAGTTACGGCGGGTCTTCACCACGGTGAACGGCTGGCCGGTCGTCTCGCCGCAGCCCTACGCCGGGCCGGAGCGGGAAACCCTCGCGGAGCCGACGGAGATCAGCGGCACGTGGCGCGTCGTGCGCTTCGACCCGGAATCGACCGAACTGGTGGAAGCCCAGGCCATGAGCGTGAAGGACCTCCGTGGCGCCATCTCCGACGGCGAACCCCGCCAGGTGCGCCTCACTGTCGGCGGGACCGTGTTGGACGCTGTGGTCTTCGGCTCCTGGGACTTCTCCCGGAACCGGGCGGCCCTGTCCTTCAGTGGAATCGACCAGGCCGGCGTTGTCTATGTCGGAACCCAGGGAGCCTGATATGAGCAGCAGCACCGACACACCGGGATGGGCAGGCCGCCTGATGGACTGGCTGCGGTTCGTCATGCAGCTCGTGCTCCTGAACCTCCTCTTCCTCGCAGGCACCCTGGCCGGGCTGGTGGTCTTCGGGATCTTCCCGAGTGCCGTCGCTACCACCGTCCTCCTCGCACGGCTCCGCGCGGGAGACCCGGGCGACAAGCTGATCAGCGACTTCGTGACCGCCTACCGCGCCCAGTTCGTCCACG
Organism: Arthrobacter sp. M71 S08; assembly: GCF_059089725.1. Classification (NCBI taxonomy): domain Bacteria; kingdom Bacillati; phylum Actinomycetota; class Actinomycetes; order Micrococcales; family Micrococcaceae; genus Arthrobacter; species Arthrobacter sp. M71 S08. Next base: position 109,690 of record NZ_JBNHEY010000001.1, read on the forward strand.
CCAACAAGGTGGGCAGCCTGTTCATGATCGCCGGGCTGCTGGCCCTGCTGAACGCGGCAACCCTCCCCGAAGCGACAGCAGGCCTGCAGGTCGCGCTCAGCGCACTCGCCGTCGTCCTCTCCGGAGCTGTGGCAGTGTCGGCGGGTGCCGCCGTCGTTGTTTGCTCCCGCCACCGCGATTCGGTGCGGCGAACGTGGCGCTACGCGCTGGTGCTTCCGCTGGCATCGCCGGGTATGACGCTGGCCTGGCTGGTGTCGATCGCCGGTGTCGCGATTCTGCTCAGCGGCGTCGGCGCGCTGCTGCCCCTGGTCGGCGCCTCACTGCCGCTGCTGGTTTCCGGCCTCGTCATCGGCCACCGGCTGGACATTCTTGCCCAGAACGACGGCGGCGCCTCCGGGCGCCGAAGCCACCCGGGGAGGTCACACCAGCTGACTCCAGCCATCTAGCTTTCCGTCCTGCCACCGCTCTACCTACATCCCAGACCACTGCATAGATAAGGAATCACCCGTGACCACCACCACTACGCCCGACTCGACGGCGGCCACGACACCCGCCGGAGGCAGCGACCTTCCCGTGCAGGCGCCGACCACCATCCGCATCGACCGGTCAGCAGTTGTTGCGCCGATCAGCCGGCGGATCTTCGGCTCCTTCGTTGAGCACCTCGGCCGCTGCGTGTATGACGGCATCTACGAACCCGGCCACCCGACCGCCAACGAGGACGGCTTCCGTATGGACGTCGTCGAACTCGTCCGCGAACTGGGCTCCACAACGATTCGCTACCCGGGCGGCAACTTCGTCTCCGGCTACCGCTGGGAAGACGGCGTCGGCCCCCGTGACCAGCGCCCCGTCCGCCGCGATTTGGCATGGCACTCCCTCGAAACCAACCAGGTGGGACTGGAGGAGTTCGCCCGCTGGTGCAAGCTCACCGACTCCGAGCTGATGATGGCCGTCAACCTGGGCACCCGCGGCATCGAAGCGGCGCTCGACCTGCTCGAATACGCCAACCACCCCTCCGGTACCGCCCTGAGCGACCAGCGCATCGCCAACGGCGCCAAGGAACCGTACAACATCCGCATGTGGTGCCTCGGCAACGAGATGGACGGTCCCTGGCAGATCGGTCACATGTCCGCCGAGGACTACGGCAAGATCGCCGCCCGGACCGCCTCCGCCATGAAGACGGCGGACAAGGACCTCGAACTGGTGGTCTGCGGTTCCTCCGGTTCCTCCATGCCGACCTTCGGCGAATGGGAGCGGGTAGTCCTCGAGCAGAGCTACGACTACGTGGACTACATCTCCTGCCACGCCTACTATCAGGAGCGCAACGGGGACCTCGGTTCCTACCTCGCGTCCTCGCTGGACATGCAGTACTTCATCGAGACCGTGGTAGCCACCGCGGACCACGTGAAGCACAAGCTGAAGAGCAACAAGACAATCAAGCTCTCCTTCGACGAGTGGAACATCTGGTACCTCGACGAGCACCAGGCATCGGACGAGGTCAACGACGAATGGCGCGTTGCCCCTCGCCAGCTCGAGGACACGTACTCCGTTGCGGATGCGGTGGTCTTCGGGAACCTGCTGATCACGCTGCTGAAGAACCACGACCGGGTAGCCTCGGCGTCGCTCGCGCAGCTGGTCAACGTGATTGCTCCGATCATGACCGAGCCCGGCGGTGACACCTGGCGCCAGACCACGTTCTTCCCCTTCTCCGTCACATCGCGGTTGGCGAAGGGCGAGGTGCTGCGTCCGCAGATCGACGCCGGCACCTACTCGACGAAGGTCTACGGCGACGCACCGCTGGTCGACGCCGTGGCCACGGTCGACGCCGGAAACTCGGCACTTTTCCTCGTCAACCGCAGCCAGACCGACACCATCGACGTTTCGATCGATGTGAAGGATCTCGGCGCCGAAGTCATCACCGAGGCACTCACCCTGCACGACGAGGACGTCTACGCCAAGAACACCCTTGAGGACCAGAACAGGGTTGGCCTGAAGCAGCTCCAGGGCGCTGTGCTCGACGGCGGCGTTCTCACCGTGTCGCTGCCCCCGGTTTCCTGGTCAGCGATCGCACTCGCATAGTGAAGGTTCGCGCAGCGGCATGGCCCGCCATCCTGATCACCCTGGTGCTCGGGATGGCGGGCTGCGCCGCACCGCCTGCGGGGGAGCAGGAGCTGACCGGGGACTACTTCACTCACGACCCGGCGCTCGTTGCCGGGTCAGGAGCCGGTGACGGAGATGGTGACTGGTTTGTCTACTCGACCGGCGACGGACAGACCGCGGACGGCAATATCCAGGTCCGCCGCTCCGAGGACGGCGAGCACTGGGAGTACGCCGGAGAAGTGTGGCAGGAAAAGCCGGAATGGCTCACGGAGGCAGTTCCCGGCGTCGACAATCTGTGGGCTCCGGAACTCTACGAGCATGACGGCACCTGGTACCTCTACTACTCTGCGTCCACGTTCGGAAGCAACACCTCGGTGATCGCGCTGGCGACCAACACCACCCTTGATCCCGATGATCCCGCCTACGAGTGGGCGGATCAGGGGGAGGTTATTTCCTCGGAGGGGAAGAACTTCAACGCGATTGACCCCGGCATTGTCGAGGACGAGGATGGCACACCCTGGATGAGCTTCGGCTCCTTCTGGGGAGGGCTCCAGATGGTTGAACTCGAGTGGCCGTCGGGACTCCTCGCTGATCCGGAGGCCGAGCCGGTGACCATTGCCGACCGGCAGAGTCCGCCCAACGCAATCGAAGCACCCTACCTCGTTGCGCAGGACGGCTATTACTACCTCTTCGTCTCGAAGGACTTCTGCTGCAAGGGCCTCGAGAGCACTTACAACATGGCGGTGGGACGGTCCACCGACATCGAAGGCCCCTACGTGGACCGCGACGGCGTGCCCATGCTTGACGACGGCGGCACTCCGCTGCTGGCAAGCAACGGACCGCGCGTGGGCCCGGGCGGTCAGTCGGTTTCCGGCGACATGCTGGCCTTCCACTACTACGATGAAGCACTCGACGGCGCGTTCCGGCTCGGCCTGGTCCCACTGAACTGGGAAGACGGCTGGCCCACGGCGCGCTGGGACTAGGAAGCGCCCATGAGACCCGAAACCGCTACTGTCACCCCGGCCGCACCGCGCACGACAGACCGCCTGGCACTGAGCCCCCTTGGTTTCGACGCCGTCACCTTCGCACCGGATGGCATGCTCGGTTCGTGGCAGCGGATCAACCGTAGCGCGAGCCTTCAGCACTGCATCACGCAGCTTGAGGAGTCGGGTGCGCTGCCGAACATGCGGGCGGCGGCGGAAACAAAGGAAGGCAAGTCCTCTTTCAAGTTCACTGGCTTCCACTTCGCCGACTCCGACATCTACAAGGTGCTCGAGGCCATCGGCTGGGAGGCCGGCCGCAGCGACATCCCGGAACTGCTGCCGTTCGTCGACGAGACCGTTGAACTGCTTGCCCTGGCCCAGCAGGATGACGGCTACCTCAACTCCTTCTACGCCGAAACGCCCGACCGGCAGTTCTCCGACCTCCGGTGGGGACACGAGCTGTACTGTCTCGGGCACCTGCTGCAGGCCGGTATCGCCTGGGCCCGGACCACCGGTCGGACAGATCTTCTGGACATCGGAATCCGGTTCGCGGAACTCGTCGAGCGTGTCTTCCCGGCAGGCGGACGGCCGTCGGTGTGCGGGCATCCCGAGATTGAGACAGCGCTCGTGGAGCTGTACCGGCACACAGGTGATACGCGCTGGTTGGATCTGGCCCGGCGCATGGTCGACGCCCGTGGCCACCAGAGCGTCGGCGAGGACCGCTTCGGTTACCACTACTTCCAGGACCACACGCCGGTCCGCGACGTTCCCGGCGCCACCGGACACGTGGTGCGCCAGCTCTATCTGGCTGCCGGAATCGCCGATCTGTACACCGAGGACGGCGACGAGGACCTGCTCGGGGCACTGAAGCGCATCTGGTCCGACGTGCATCTGCGCAAGATGTACATCACCGGCGGCCTCGGGTCCCGGCACCGCGATGAAGCATTCGGCGACCCCTTCGAACTGCCGCCGGACCGCGCCTACTCGGAGACCTGCGCAGCCATTTCCAGTGTCCAGTTCAACTGGCGGATGCTGCTGATCACCGGCGAGGCCCGGTATGCGGACGAGCTTGAGCGCGCTCTGTACAACGCGGTCGCGGGTTCCACCTCGCCGGCGGGGACAGACTACTTCTACTCCAACCCGCTGCACGTCCGGACCGAGCGCGACGGCGAACACGAGCAGGCTCCGGCCCGCCGGGCACCCTGGTACGACTGCGCCTGCTGCCCGCCCAACCTTGCCCGGTTGATCTCGTCGCTGCACGCCTACGCGGCAACAACCGACGACGGCGGCGGCCTGCAGCTCCACCTGTACGAAACCGCCGACATCCGGCTTGGGCAGGCAGCGGTGTCCGTCGCGACGGATTATCCGTTCGACGGCCGCATTCGTCTCGAGATCTCGGGTTTCCTGCCCTCGCTGGCCTTGCGGATACCGGCCTGGGCGGGGCGCCATGCGCTATCGGTGAACGGGGCCGAGCAGCAGGTGGTGCCGGTGGACGGCTATCTTCGCCTGTCCGACGTCGGTCCCGGAACCGTTGAGCTGGTGCTGGACATGCCGGCCCGGATCCATGCCCCGCATGCGCATCTCGACGCCGTGCGGGGATGCGTGGCCGTGACGCGGGGACCGATCGTGTACGCGCTGGAGCAGACTGACCTGCCTGACGGCGTCATGCTTGAGGATGTGGTGCTTGAAACCTCGGGTGAGCCGGAAGCGGGGACCGCCGCGGCGCTCGTCCCCGGAGACGTCCGTGTCCCGACGGTGAGCGTCAGCGCGACGGTGCGGCCGCCGTCGTCGGCGGATCCGTATCCGGTCGTGGGCACGGCTACGCCCGAACAGGGCGGATCCTTCGCGGTTGACCTGGTGCCGTATTTCCGATGGGGGAACCGCGGCCCGGGCGGCATGCGCGTGTGGATCCCCGCGCTCTAGCAAGTTATAACGAGCTCAGGAGGCGTCGGCATGATGCCAACGCCTCCTGATTGGAAGCCGGACTAGCGGGTGACTGCCACGTGCTCGTTGGGCACGCAATGAGTCATCGTCAGGCCTTCGACGTTCCGCGGGCCGTTGTTGCCCAGGTTCTTCAGCCGGTCCAGTTCATCCTCCGACAGCGTCTGGCTGGCGAGCGGCGGCAGGTCCTTCACCTCGTCCAGCCCGATCCCGAGGCCATCCCCGACGCGCGCGCCGAGTTCGTCATCGACCAGATAGAAGTGCCACAGCATGCGTTCCTGGACCGCACGGGCAGCCTGCCCGATGAGCGTCACGAAGTTGCCTACGAGGTCATCCTTCTCCCACTGCTCGAGCAGTTGGTAGCGCTGGCCTGCCTGCAGGTAGTCGTTGGTCAGCGGGATGCGCTGGCGGGTCAGGCGCCCGGTGATCTCGGGACCCTGTTCGTCGTGCGTGGGGTAGTGACCCTCGCGAAGCCCGCCCGTGATGGAGGGTTCGTAGTTGACGTGCGGGTTCTGGCCGGGACCCAGATCCGTTCCATAGGACATCTGGCCGCCGCGCTGGTTGGTTGCGATCGCCGCGTTCTTCGGCGAGTTCACCGGCAGCTGCAGGTAGTTCGGGCCCACGCGGTAGCGCTGCGTGTCGCTGTAGCTGAACGTCCGGCCCACGAGCATCTTGTCGTCGGAGAAGTCGAGTCCATCGACGAGGACGCCGGTGCCGAAGGAGATCTGCTCGTTCTCGTTGTGGTGATCGGATACGTTCCGGTTCAGGGTCATGGTGCCCACGAGCTTCGGCTCGAAGTCCTGTTCGGGCCAGGTCTTCGTGTCGTCGAGCGGATCGAAGTCGAGTTCGGGGTGGTCGCCGTCGTCCATCAGCTGCACGTACAGGTCCCACTTCGGGTAGTCCCCGCGCTCGATGGCCTCGTAGAGGTCCTTCGATGCGTGTCCGAGGTCGGTCGCCTGGATGTTGGCGGCGTCCTCCTCGGTCAGGCTCTTTACGCCCTGGTGCGGCTGCCACGTGTACTTCACCAGCTTCGTGTCACCGTCCGCGTTGACCCACTTGTAGGTGTTCACTCCGAAGCCCTGCATGTGGCGGTAGTCAGCCGGGATGCCGCGCGGGCTGAAGAGGTTCACCAGCATGTGCATGGACTCCGGTGTCTGCGACATGAAGTCGAAGATGCGCCCCGGTTCCTGCCGGAACGTGATGGGGTCCGGCTTGAGGGAGTGGATGACATCGGGGAACTTGATGGCGTCCCGGATGAAGAACACGGCGAGGTTGTTGCCGACGAGGTCCCAGTTGCCGTCCTCCGTGTAGAACTTCACCGCGAAGCCGCGTGGGTCCCGGGCGGCCTCTGACGAGTCGCGGCCGCCGATGACGGTGGAGAAGCGGATGGCGAGGTCGGTTTTCTTGCCGGGTTCGGAGAACAGCTTCGCCCGCGTGTACGCCGCGATCGGCTCGTCCCCCCACTTCCCGGTCGCCTCGAATTCGCCGAACGCCACCGCACCACGGGCGTGGACTACCCGTTCAGGGATGCGCTCCCGGTCAAAATGACTGATCTTCTCAAGGAATTGGTAGTTCTCGAGGGTGGCCGGGCCTCGGGCGCCGACCGTGCGCGAATTCTGGTTGTCATAGACCTGGTGGCCCTGACGGTTGGTCAGGACGGCGCGGTCATCATCCTCGGCGGACGGCTGGCTGGCGACATCTGTCATCGGTCTCTCCTCACAGCGGGGTATCAGAGCGTGACCTCCTTCGCGGGAAGCCGGAAACCAGCGTAGCGACTTTCCCGCCCGCAAGCAGCCACCCTTTTGGGCAGTTCAGGGGGTGGTGTATGTCGGACGCGGATGACAGGCTGGGGCCATGGCATACAGCAAAGGAAGCAAGGTCAGCTGGAATACGTCACAGGGAAAGACCTCCGGCACGGTCGTCGAGAAGAAGGACAAGGAGTTCACTTTCGAGGGTCAGAAGTTCAACGCGTCGAAGGACGAGCCGTACTACATCGTGGAAAGTGAGAAGTCGGGCAAGAAGGCCGCCCACAAGGAAAGTGCCCTCGACAAGCAGTGACGGGAATGTTTTGCAGGCTTTGCCGGTTCAACTAGATGCAAACGCATGAATAGCAGCGAAGTGGAGGACCGGCAATGGAAACACGCCGAGTAGTAGTGGTGTCGGGCGGCATGGGGTCGCCGTCGTCGAGCCGAATGCTGGCCGACCAGCTCGGCGAGGCAGCGCGCCGGGAACTCGAACGTGCCGGCGGGAACGCCGAGCTCACCGTCATCGAGCTTCGTGAGCTTGCCGTGGACATCGCGAACAACATGGTGACAGGTTTCGCTCCGCCTGCGCTCGCCGACGCCCTGCAGTCGGTTGCCGATGCGGACGCGCTCATCGTCGTCAGCCCCGTCTTCTCCGGCTCGTACAGCGGCCTGCTGAAGTCCTTCTTCGACGTCCTCGACAACACCGCGCTGGACGGCATGCCCGTGCTCATCGCCGCGACCGGCGGCAGTGTCCGCCACTCGCTCATGCTCGATCACGCCATGCGCCCGCTGTTCAGCTACCTCCGTGCCCGCGTTGTGTCAACCGGCGTCTACGCCGGGCCCGAGGACTGGGGTATCGGATCCCACGGCGCGCCTGCCCTGGACCAGCGCATCAGCCACGCCGCCCGCGAACTCGCCGGCATGATCGAAGGCACGACGACGCCACGCGGCCCCCGCGGCCTGCAGGCATCCCCGCCGTTCGAGGAACTCCTCGCGCAGGTGCAGAGCCGCTAGCTCCCCGCTAACCCGGGCCACCGGTGAGCCGCGCCGCCCCTATCCCGCGTTACACCTGACCGGGCATTCCCACCGAACGACAGGTTTCAGTGGGACTGTCCGGACAAACCACTGAACGTGCAGTTCACTGTGATATTCCGCGGGGCGCAACCAGCGGTGAGGGGCTGCGCCGGCAGACGCAAACGTGTTTTGCTGGGACCATGACACGTGTTGCGGTGGTAGGTGCAGGGATTGTCGGGCTATCTACAGCCCATGCTCTCCAGAAGGAGGGTGCGGACGTAACCGTCTACGAGTCCGGGACCCCGGGTTCCGGGCAGTCAGCGGGGGAGTCGAGGATTTTCCGGCACGCCCACGACGACGTACGGCTGGCCGCGTTCGTCAGCCACAGCCGCACCCTCTGGCGCGGGTGGGAGGACGAGTTCGGGGTGGAACTGGTGTCCGCTGCCGGAGCGGTAGCTATCGGCGACAGTGTGGAGGACAAGCTCCGCGTTCTCAGCGACCTTCCGCACATTCGCGTCGCGCTGCTGGCCCCCGGGCAACTTGCACCTGCGTTGCCGATCCTCGCGCACTTCTCGGGCAAGGCCATGCTCGATGTCGACGGCGGTGCCATCCGCACCCATGCCGCGTTCCGTGCGCTCACTGGGAAGCTGGAAGGCGCTCTCGTGCCGGACCATGTGCTCACCGTCCAGCACACCACCGCCGGAGATGTGGAGATCCGTACCGGCACCCGCGTCGACCGGTTCGATCATGTGGTCCTGTGCGCCGGCCGTGGCACGGCCGCTCTGGCGCGCGGCGCGGGACTGGACATCCCCGTTGAACTAGCCGCGCATGCACGCGTGACCTTCCGGGTGCGCGACGACGCCGAAGTTCCGCTGCCCACCTTCCAGGACGCCAGCGGGGTCTTCGGAGAAACCGGCGTCTACGCAGCACCCTCTGCTGATAACCGTTCCTACTCAGTGGGCCTCAGCGAAACAACCGAGGTACGGCAGGACGGGAGCGTCGTCGACCCGACTGCCCTGGAGTCCCTCGCGGCCCGGGCATCAGCGTATGTGCGACACGCGTTGCCTGGTCTCGATCCGGAGCCGGCCGATTACGTGCACTGCTGGGTGACACGACTGCCCTGGGGTGACGACGGCGTCGGCGTCTGGTCGGTGGGGAATCTCAGCGCGGTGGCGGGGCACAACCTCTTCAAGCAGGCGCCGGCATTGGGGGAGGCGCTGGCAGAGACCGCGCTGTCCGGCGTCGTGCCGGATACTCTGCGGCCGGAATCGCAGCTCGGCAAGTCCTGAGAGGCACCTGCCGCTAGTGCATCGTGAAGGTGCGGGCCACTGCGTCGTGCACGGTCGGCACCCCGGCGATCCTGCCCATGATCCGGTTGCGCGCCGACAGGACCGTTGAGGGCAGGGGCCGCCCCAGGAGCATGTTGATGTGTGCCTGCCGGGAGGCCGCCAGCGCCGCGCGGCGCCGCTCCTTGTTGAAGCGGCGAAGCTCCAGCCCGACGTCGGTGCCCGCCAGCGAGGCCACCACCAGCGGAACAAGCTGCGCGGCGTCAAGCCACCCAAGGTTCATGCCCTGCCCGCCGATGGGCGACACTTCGTGCGCGGCGTCGCCGATCAGCGCGATGCGCCCCTGCACGAACCGGTCGGCGACCCTGCGGCGTACCGTGAACGAGCTGAGCATCGTGTTGTTCCGGGTATCGACAGGGACACCCGTCCGGTCGGCCACGAGACCCGCAACCATCTCAGCTGTTGGGCGCTCCACCTGGAACGGCATCCGCACCACCCAGCGGCGGACCCCGCCGGGCAGCGGGAAGGACTCCACGATGCCGTCGGGCTCCAGATAGAGCGCAGCGGTGCTCCCGTCACCGGTGCTGTCCGGGAAGTCGCCCATGACGTAGGCGTCGGGATACGGCCGAACGCTCGCACCGATCCCGGCACCGCTGCGCACCGTGCTCCGGGCCCCGTCCGCGCCGATCAGCAGCGCGGAACGGTGGGTTCCGGTCCCGGTGACGGTCAGCACCTCGTTCCCGACGTCGTGGACCGCCTCGACCGTCTCACCCCGGCGCAGCGCGGCCGGCGCCAGTTCAGCCAGCCGCTCGGACAGGATGCGCTCGGTCTGCTCCTGCGGAATCGCGAGGACGTAGCGGTGCCTGCCGGGCAACCGGGCGAAGGAGAGCTCGGCCACCGTCCGTCCGCGGCTGCGTGCAATACCACCCGGAATCTGCACTCCCGAGGCAATCAACGTATCCGCAACCCCGGCCTGCTCCAGTGCCGCAAGGGCCGGCGGGTGGATACCGATGGCGCGCGAGTGGGAGCTGCGCTCGGCGCGCCGCTCCAGGACTTCCACCTCAACGCCCGCCTGCGCGAGCATGATCGCGGCGAACAGTCCGACCGGCCCGCCGCCGACTATCAGGACATCAGGCACGGTGCACCAGCAGGTTGCGGAACGGAACCTGCCGTTCTACGCGCCAGTTTTCCGGCACGAGGGCACGCAGCTCCTTCGCGAGGTAGCTCCGCCGGATGGAGGTCAGTCCGTCCTCCCGGATGTAGGAACCCCGCAACGGCAGGGTGGCCACGGAGAACAGCGCAAACCCGATCCGGGTCCGCTCGATGTCGCTGTGCAGCGCCAGTCGGGTGCCCAACCGCTCCGAGTCACTGAGCAGCCCGCGCAGTTCCTCGGGGGAGAGGTGGTGGAGAACATGGTTGGAGGTGACGACGTCGAACTGCGCACCCTCCTCGACCAGTTCGGAACTGAACGCCTGCCGGAAGGTGAGTCCCGGCGTCGTCGGCTGGCTGCTTGCGAAGGCCTGCGCGCGTTCGTCCGGGTCAATCCCGGTGATTTCCAGCGTGAAACCGTCACGGGCAGCCCAGCGGGCGAACGCGCGCGGCACGTCGCCGCCGCCGGAGCCGATGTCCAGCAGCGTGTTGGAGCGCGACGTCGACAGCACCGGCCGTATATACCGCGCCCAGGTGCGGTGCCACCCGGCGACCGCGCGGTTGACGAGCCCGAACTGGGCGTAGGTGCGTTCGAGCGTCGAAGGATCGCAGTCCGGCTTGTCCATCTCCTCGATTGCGCTGAGGTCGCGGTGCGCGAGGAAGGCCACTCAGGCTGCTGTCTTGGTGAAGAGCGCTGTTTCCACCGTCAGCCCAGGGCCGAAGGCCATCGAGCAGATGCGCTCATCGGCCTGTCCGGCGGGCTGGTCGAGGATGTGCTTGAGGACAAACATCACCGTGGCGCTGCTCATGTTCCCGTAGTTGCGGAGGGTTTCGCGGGCGGGGACCAGTTGTTCGTCGCTGAGTTTCAGCTTGGCCTGCACCTTGTCCAGGATGCTGCGTCCGCCGGGGTGTATGGCCCAGTGCTCGATGTCCCGGTACTCGAGTCCGATCAGGGAGGCGTCCCGTTCCAGCAGTGGAGCCAGCGCACCCACGATGTGCTCGTCGATGATGTGTGGAACGTAGGTTCCGAGGACCATCTCGAAACCCTCGTCGCCGATGTTCCATGCCATCGATTCCTCGCCGACCGGGGTGAGCGTGGTCTCGAAGAAGTCGAGGCTGAGCACGCTGCCTTCGGGCCGCGGGATGTCGGTACGGGCAGTGATGACGGCAGCCGCAGCGCCGTCGGCAAAGAGGGAGGTGCCCACAATCGTGTCGGGGTTGTTCGAGGACCGCACGTGCAGGGAGCACAGCTCCGCGCTGACCACGAGGACCACGGCCTTCGGGTCCGCCTCGCAGAAGGACTTCGCTGCCCGCAGGGCGGGGAACGCCGCGTAGCATCCCATGAAGCCGAGGTGGAAACGCTGCGCTGAAGGATCCAGCCCCAACGCCCGGACGATCTTGTAGTCGGGCCCCGGGTTGAAGAACCCGGTACAGGACACCGTCACCACGTGCGTGATGTCGGCCGCTTCAACGCCCTCGGCCGCATCAAGCGCCTTTTGCGCGGCCTCGATGAACAGCTTGGTGCTTTCTTCGGCGTAGACCTCGTTGCGGGCTTTGGTCCCGGGGCTGAGGATCGTCATGGTTGCCGAATCGAAGAACAGCGGACTCTCGCTGTGCCGTTCGAGGGTCATTTCCTCCACCGCCGTGTACCGGGTGTCGATGCCGGACGAATCGAACGCTGCGGTGACCAGCCGCTTGCCGAGCCGGTTGAGCCCGGGCTGCGCGGCGAAGACGTCCCGCACCTCGGACTGCACCATGACGGTAGTCGGTACGGCGGTTTCGAGGGACCTCATGAGCACTGTCATAGTTCATTGTTAGGTGAGCGGATAACCGAACACAATACGAAGCAGGCTGAGGACCGATGCGCCGCCCGCCCATTGTGCCTACCCGCGCTCGCAGCCCGTGGGGGTAGCGTGAAGGTATGGCACTGCAGCAGAGCATACGACGACGACGTCCCCACCCGGCGCGAATCCTGCAACTCAGTGCGGCGTGGGTGGCCTCAACCGTACTGCTGGCAGGCTGCAGCACATCGCCTGCAGACAGTGGCCCGGCAGCTTCCGCATCTCCGGAAGCGTCGTCCTCGTCAACCCCGTCTCCCACCGCGACGTCGACTGAGTCATCAACACCGTCACCGTCACCCACGCCGGAACCTGTTGAGCTTCCCCGCGGCGGAATGGAACTGTTCCCGGACTACCGGCTCGTCGGGTTCAGCGGACACCCCTACTCCGAAGGCCTCGGCAGGCTCGGCATCGGTGCGATCGATGAGCGGGTTGCCGAGATCGACGCGCTGGGGACGGAACTGGCCGGCGGCAGGAAGGTGATGCCGGTGCTGGAACTGATTGCCGTCGTCGTGCAGGCCGACCCGGGCGCCGACGGTGCCTACCGGACCCGGGCATCCGACGAGATCATCAGCGAGTATCTCGAAGCAGCCCGCAGGCATGACGGGATGCTGCTCCTGAACGTCCAGCCGGGGCGGGCGAGCATGGCCGATGAAGTGCGGGCGCTCGAGAAGTGGCTGGTGGAGCCCGACATCGGCGTGGCCATCGATCCGGAGTGGGATATCACCGGCGAGCAGCTTCCAGGCCACTCCTACGGACACACCTCGGGGGAGGAGATCAACGAGATAGCGGCGTATATCGATGGCCTCGTGAAGGAGAAGAACCTCCCGCAAAAGGCGCTGGTGTTCCACCAGGTGGCTCCCAGCGTCGTTTCCAATGTGGCTGCGATCAAGGAATACCCGGGCGTCGCGGTGATCCGGAGCGTTGACGGCATCGGCGCTCCGAATTCCAAGATCGAGACCTACAACCTCCTGATGGAGGACATGCCGCCAACTGTCCATGCCGGTTTCAAGCTCTTCTTCGAGGAGGACGTGGTTCTCGGCCCGCTCATGACGCCGCCGGAGATTCTGGCGCTGACGCCTCAACCCGAGTACGTCCTGTACGAGTAAACCTCCGTTGGAACCCATCCGGAAGCGCTGTGTCGCCGAACACAGATAAACGCGTCTTTCGAGGATGGTGGAACATGGCGGTTCGGCGGGCGGCACTGGCTGGAGTGGCGATGATCGCTGCGCTCCTGACCAGCGGATGCATGGCCGTCGAGGAGAACCCGCTCGACGTCAACTCACCTCGATCGCAGGTGAACGTCACCCAGAAGAGTGTCAGCAACCAGTCGGCCACAACGGACTTCGGCGATGACCCCCTGAACCTCGCGGAGAACGGCGCCACCCTCTGCTACACGCAGCCCGACATCGGGTTCCAGAAGTTCACGGTCCTGGTCCATAACGAGGCCCTCGAAACTTTCACGCTCGACGACGTCACCCTCGAGGACGCGGTCGACCTCACCCTGGTAAGTGCCGAGGTGTCCCCGGCAAACCGGGACGGTCACCACAAGGCCCATGGCGACGACGACGGCGACGCTCACGGCCCGCACAGCGCCGAACCGGCACCTGCAGCGGCTTCCGAGAAACCCTCCGGCCCGGTTGAGCCTGTCCCCGCCGAGGGCTATGACATCACCACCCACGAGTACGTGAACCTCGTGGTCGCCGTTTCGATCGCGGACGGCGCCGACGCCGGCACTGCACAGGGCGTCACGGTCGCCTACTCGACCGGTGGCCAGGAGTTCGCAGGGACGCACCCGCTGGTGGTCGAGCTGGAGCGCGACAGCTGCTCCTAGCCTCTCGCGCACAGTAGAACAGTCCCGGGCTGTTTGCGCCAGCCGCGTCCGTCAATGCCACAATGGCAGGCGTGAGCGCACCAAATAACACTCCCTCCACCATCTTTGAGCAACTCGCTGAGGAACTTGGCGTTCAGCAATGGCAGGTCAAAGCTGCAGTCGAGCTGCTCGACGGCGGATCCACTGTGCCGTTCATCGCCCGCTACCGCAAGGAAGTCACCGGGACCCTCGACGACGCCCAACTGCGCGAGCTCGAGGAGCGGCTGCGGTATCTGCGCGAACTCGAAGAGCGTCGGGCAGCTGTTCTTGAAGCGATCGAAGCGCAGGGCAAGCTCACAGATGAGTTGCGTGCCGCCGTCGTCGGTGCCACCACCAAGGCGCGACTGGAAGACATCTACCTGCCCTTCAAGACGAAACGGCGGACCAAGGCGCAGCTTGCTCGTGAAGCAGGGCTGGAACCGCTCGCAGACGCGCTGCTCGCCGATCCCTCGCTGGACCCGAACGTTGAAGCGAACCGCTACCTGAACGACGCCGTACCCACCGCCGAGGAAGCCCTCGCAGGGGCACGTGCCCTCCTCGTGGAACGCGCAGGCCAGGACGCAGACCTGCTCGCCGATCTTCGGGAACGGCTCTGGAAGCAGGGAAGGCTGCGCTCGCAGGTGGTACCCGGCAAAGAGGCCGAGGGCCAGAAGTTCGCCGATTACTTTGACTTTGTGCAAGCGCCGTCCTCAATGCCGTCACACCGCGTTTTGGCGTTGTTACGCGGCGAGAAGGAAGGCGTCCTGCAGCTCGCCCTCGCGGAAGCCGATAACACCGATGCGGAGGCCGCGCTGCGTGCCCGGCGCCGCTTCGAGAACTCCGTAGCCGCCTTCCTCGGTGTCGCGGACCAGGGCAGGCCAGCGGATGCGTGGCTGATGGCTACCGTCCAGCAGGCCTGGCGCCGACTGCTCGCGAAACTCTCCATCGACTTGCGTGTCAGGCTATTCATGGAGGCCGAGACCGAAGCGGTGCGGGTTTTCGCCGCCAACCTGCGCGACGTGCTGCTTGCGGCGCCCGCGGGCAGCCGCGCCACGATGGGTCTCGATCCGGGGCTGCGGACCGGCGTCAAGGTGGCTGTGGTGGACGGGACCGGCAAGGTCCTCGAAACCGCAACTATCTACCCGCACCCTCCGGCGAAGAAGTGGGACGACGCGCTCGCAACGCTCTCGCGGATGGTGGCCAGTCACGACGTTGAACTGATCGCGATCGGCAACGGCACCGCGTCCCGCGAGACTGACAAGCTCGCGTCTGAATTGATTTCGCTGATGTCCGGCCGGACGCTGCACAAACTCGTCGTGTCCGAAGCGGGGGCGTCCGTGTACTCGGCGTCGGCGCTGGCGTCAGCGGAACTGCCTGAGCTCGACGTGTCGCTGCGCGGCGCGGTATCGATTGCCAGGCGGCTGCAGGACCCGCTCGCCGAACTGGTGAAGATTGATCCGAAATCCATCGGCGTGGGCCAGTACCAGCACGACGTGAGCCCCGCGAAACTTGAGCGCTCACTCGATGCGGTGATCGAGGACTGCGTCAACGCGGTCGGGGTGGATGTGAACACCGCCTCGCCGTCGCTCCTGACCCGGGTGGCCGGCGTCGGCCCCCTGCTCAGCGAGAACATCGTTGCCCACCGCGATGCCAATGGACCCTTCGCCCGCCGACGCGACCTGCTGAAGGTTCCCAGGCTCGGTGCCAAGGCGTTCGAGCAGTGCGCCGGCTTCCTCCGCATCACCGGCGGTGACGAGCCCCTGGACGCCTCAAGCGTGCACCCGGAGGCCTACCCCGTGGCCCGGCGGATGGTGCACGACGCCGGTGGCTCACTTCGGTCGCTGAACCTTGCCGAATACGTTGACGAGACGATCGGGCTGCCAACGCTCCAGGACATCCTCGCCGAACTGGAGAAACCGGGAAGGGATCCGCGCCCGGCGTTCGTCACGGCGTCGTTTTCCGACGTGGAGAAGATCTCGGACCTGCGCCCCGGCATGGTGATCGACGGTGTTGTGACCAACGTTGCTGCTTTCGGTGCGTTCGTTGACGTGGGTGTGCACCAGGACGGGCTGGTGCACGTCTCGGCGATGGCTGACCGTTTCGTCAGCGACCCGCACGAGATCGTGAAGTCGGGCCAGGTGGTGAAGGTGAAGGTGTTGGAGGCCGATCCCGACCGTAAGCGGATCTCGCTCAGCCTGCGATTGAAGGACGACGCCGCTCCGCGTGGCGGCAAGCCCGCCCGCGAGGCGCGTGCCGGCGGGGGAGAGGACCGCCGTCGTCGTTCATCCGGCGGGGAGAGCGGCAATCCCAAGCCCGGCACTTCCAAGCCGGGAACTTCAAAGCCCCGATCGACGCAGCAGCGCGGCGCCGCCAAGCCGGGCAGCTCGAAGCAAGGCCCCGGGGCAGGCCAGACGCCGGCCAACAGCGCGATGGCAGAGGCGTTGCGAGCTGCGGGTCTGGTGCCCCCGCGCTGAACCTGGATCGGTCCGGCCAACGCACGCAGCGCAGGGCCGTAGACACGAAAGAACCCCGCAACGCGCACGTTGCGGGGTTCTTTTCGTATGTAGCTGAAGCCTTAGGCAGGCAGCTGCAGAACGTGACCGGTGAAGATGAGGTCAGCGTGGATGACGGTGTCAGCGTTGGCCTGGTAAAGGGCCTGCCAGCCGCCTGCGACGCCGAGCTTCGCAGCGATGCTGCTGAGGGTGTCGCCGGACTGGATGGTGTAGGTCTCACCGGAGAGTGCAACGGCGGGAGCTGCGGGAGCAGCAGGAGCCTCAACAACGGGTGCCTCAACGACAGGAGCCGGGGCAACGGGAGCCTCAACAACGGGTGCCTCAACAACCGGAGCCGGAGCCTGGACCGGAGCCGGAGCCTGCGGTACAGACTGAACCTGCACAGGGGCGGGAGCCGGAGCGGCGGGGATCGGGGTCGGGTTGGCGCCGGCGGTCAGACCGAGCTTGGCCGAGCATGCGGGCCATGCGCCCCAACCCTGGCCTGCGAGAACGCGCTCAGCAACGGCAATCTGCTCTGCACGGCTGGCGTCCTGGGGAGCGCCCTGGCCGCCGAAGCCGGCCCAGGTGGACGGGGTGAACTGCAATCCGCCGGAGAAGCCGTTGCCGGTGTTGATGCCCCAGTCGCCACCGCTTTCGCACTGTGCAAGGGCGTCCCAGGTGCTGGCCGGAGCAGCGTTTGCTGCACCAGCGGATGCACCGAGACCGATACCGACGAGGGCGGCAGCTGCGAAGCCGCGGCGCGCGTTAAGGCTGAGTTTCTGGTTCTTCATGGGTACGATGCTCCAAAAGGCCACCTGCACTCGTTCCGTCCCCGGACATCTTTGCGCCGTTGCTCACCCTTGACTGATCAGTGGTCTTGTCTGTGGTGTCTGCCGGACGAGCAACGTGCGGTGGAGGGGCAGCACCAGGGCATTATGTGGCAGACGTAAACGGAGTCTGCTTTGTGAATCCCGATAGTGGGTACGTCCCCACCGTAGAGGGTTTTCGAATCGTTGCCAAATCGAGACGTTTCGGTGCTTGACGAATAGCGTCAGAGAAGTCCGCGATTAGAGTGGTGTAAACCCCGTTGACCACTGTAGAACATAGGGATGGACGCGTACCAGTCAGTAACCTGTCATATACCCATGAGGTGGGGGGATATGGACGCCTATGGGCACATTAATAACGTCCAGGTGGTGCGACTGCTCGAAGAGGCACGCATCCACGCTTTCGGCCCTCCCGGCGGGACCGGGGCACCCGGTGAGGCTCCTCCGGTGCCGCTCTTCTCCTCCATCGGCGCAGGCGTGCAGGCACTCGTGGTGGAGCATCGCATCAAGTACACGGCCACGCTGGATTACCGGAATGTGCCGCTGAAAATCGAAGTATGGATCGCGGACATGAAAGCGGCGAGCCTCGACATCGCCTACCGCGTCCTGGATCCCGTGCTGAATCGGGTGTGCGTGAAGGCCCAGACCACGCTGGCGTTTGTGGATGGTGAGTCGGGCTCGCTGCTGCGAATCACCGCCGAGCAGAAGGAGCAACTGGAGCCTTATGCAGGGCCGGGGCTGTTCAGGTAGAACCTCTCATAATGAGCTGGCAGGACACACCCCGTTTGGCGGTTCATTAGGGGCGTGTCCTGCCAACTCAACGAACTTCGCCTAGGCGGCGATGTATCCGTTCGGGTTGAGCACGTACTTAGTGGCTGCACCCTTGTCGAACTCCTCGTAGCCCTGCGGCGCCTCCTCCAGTGGAATGGGCTTGGCATTGACGGCCTTGGCGATCTGAGCCTTGTCATGCAGGATCGCCATCATCAGCTGGCGGTTGTACTTCATGACCGGACACTGGCCGGTGGTGAAGGACAGCGACTTTGCCCAGCCGGTACCGAGGGAAATGGACAGAGACCCGACCTTCGCAGCCTCGTCGATTCCGCCCGGATCGCCCGTGACGTAGAGCCCGGGAATGCCCAGCGCACCACCGGCGGCAGTGATCGACATCAGCGAGTTCAGCACGGTCGCAGGAGCCTCGTGCGAGGCGTCCTTGCCGTGACCGCGTGCCTCGAAGCCGACGGCGTCGACACCGCAGTCCACTTCCGGCACTCCGAGGATCTGCTCGATCTGGTCCTTCGGGTCACCCTTGGAGACATCCACCGTTTCGCAGCCGAAGCTGCGTGCCTGCGCAAGGCGGTCCTCGTTGAGGTCCGCCACGATAACGACGGCGGCACCCAGCAACTGCGCGGACAGTGCGGCGGCAAGCCCAACCGGTCCAGCGCCGGCGATGTAGACCGTGGACCCGGTGGTGACACCGGCCGTGTACACGCCGTGGTAGCCCGTGGGGAAGATGTCCGAAAGCATGGTGAGGTCCAGGATCTTCTCCAGTGCCTGGTCCCGGTCCGGGAACTTCAGCAGGTTCCAGTCGGCATAGGGAACCAGAACGTACTCAGCCTGGCCGCCTACCCATCCGCCCATATCCACGTAACCGTAGGCACTACCTGGGCGGTCCGGATTGACGTTGAGGCAGATGCCGGTCTTGCGCTCCTTGCAGTTCCGGCAACGGCCACAGGAGATGTTGAACGGAACCGAACAGATGTCTCCCTTCTTGATGAACTCGACGTCACTGCCAATTTCGACTACCTCACCGGTGATCTCGTGGCCAAGGACCAGGTCCGACGGGGCGGTGGTCCGCCCACGGACCATGTGCTGGTCCGAGCCGCAGATATTGGTGGCTACGGTCTTGAGGATGACTCCGTGATTTACCTTCCTTCCAACGTTCGCAGGGTTGACGCCCGGACCGTCCTTAAGTTCGAACGTGGGGTAATCGGTATCAATGATCTCGACCTTGCCGGGGCCTTTATAGGCCACGGCCTTGTTTCCTGACATGGTGATCCCTTCAGAGTTGCGGGCGTTCGTCGTCGAACTTCCTTCTCGTAAGGCCATGGCCGACCCCAACTGTCAGCAGGAGGCCTCGCGGCCAGTCTAGGGCCGGGACCCCCTGGAGGGCATCAGTTTCAGTAAACATTCCAGTCGTACAAAAACGCGCCCCGCCGCGTCGTGCGGGCGGGGCGTGATCGGGGTCGCACTACTGGATGGCGCGGTCTCCCCGGTGCCGCAGGGCGTAGGCAACGCCCAGTCCTCCGGCAAGGAGGCCGAGGATCAGGTTCAGCCAGTTGGTCGCCGCGTTCGTGGACAGGATGTTGGCTGCAGAGTTACCGACAATCAGTCCATAGAGCCACATGACCAGCAGTACCGCGCCACTTCCGATCAGGAAGTTGCGGGCCGAAAGTACTCCGCGGCTCATCCAGATTCCCGCCCCACCCACGACGAGATACACCAGGTTGAGCAGCACGGAGACCTGGAATGCGCCCAGAAGCATCGCCTCCGAACCGGAAGCGAACGCCATGGACGAGTATGAGGTGGTGATGCCCGGGATGAGCCCGAGAATCCCCATCAGCAGGAAAACTACTCCCATCCCCATCGCGGCACTGCGAACGTGGTCGCGGGTCACATGGAAATCATGCGCGTGGTGTGATGCGGTAGTCATCTCCCCTCCTAATGTGTGAATATGACTCTTCGCTGTGCCGCGAGGCGTCAGGAGAGGCGCACCGCATGCACCGCCGTTGGAGGAGCGCAAACCGCGCTCATCCAGCACTCTCATTTTACTGCTGGATTACCCACCTGATAAGGGAAAACGATGGCTGACAGGGCAATGATCACGGGCGCGACGGCGGGGCTCGGGGCCGAGTTCGCGGAGCAGCTCGCGGCGCAGGGCCATGCCCTCGTCCTGATCGCCAGGGACTCCGCCCGGCTTGAGGAAAAAGCCGCGGCCCTGCAGTCCCGCTTCGGCGTTCCGGTTGAGGTGCTGGTAGCGGACCTGCATGACGACGACGGCGTCCGCCGCGTACTCGACAGGCTCCGGGACGGGCAGGAGCCCGTTTCCGTTCTGGTCAACAACGCCGGTTATGGCCTCCCGAATTCCTTTGAAGACAATCCGCTTGAGGATGAGCTCGACCATGCGGCGATCCACCTCACGGTTCCGCTGGCGCTCAGCCACGCTGCGCTGCAGGGCATGCTGGCCCGGGGCTCCGGGCGGATCGTGAATGTGTCAAGCGTTGCCGGGTTCACTCCGCGCGGCACCTATAGCGCACTGAAAGCGGCCATGATCAACTTCAGCCGGTGGGCGAACTTCGCCTACGGCAGGCGTGGAGTTACAGTGATGGCGCTCTGTCCAGGCTTCGTTCACACGGAGTTTCATCAGCGCATGGGCATGGATAAGCGGTCCGTTCCGCGGTGGATGTGGCTCAATGCCGAGGACGTCGTTCGGGCTGCGCTGAAGGATCTCTCCGCAGGCAAGGCGGTGTCCATTCCCAGCAAGCGCTACAAGGTGCTGGCCTTCATCGCAAGGAATGCGCCGTCGTCGTTGGTGGCGCCCCTTGCCGCCCGCGGCAGGTGAGCGGTCGTGTGGGTGGGATTCGTCGAGTTCGACCTCCTGCTGGGTGACGTCCACTCCCTGAAGGGGAAGCGCTCGCTGATCCGGCCGCTGGTTGCGGAGGTGCGGCGACGCTTCGACGTGTCTGTCGCCGAAGTGGACTCCCAGGACCTGCACCGCCGCGCCATGGTGGGTGTAGGTCTCGTCTCAGGAGATCGCAGGCACGTTGTGGAGGTTCTCGATGCGGTAGAACGGTTCGTTGCCGCCCGCCCGGAGGTTGAACTCTTAAGTGCTCGTCGCCGAATCGTGACCGGCGATGACTAACCAAGTCGCAAGCTAGCTTAGTAATATGGAAGGTCGAGACGTACTTACAGGGAGGTAAGCAATGTCTGGATACTTCAAACTGGTTGACGCCCATGATCACGGATACCGGCTCAAACTCATGGCGGGTGACGGCACCCTGGTGGCTGTCTCTGCATATTTCCCCACCAAGCAGGCAGCGGTCGAGGGGATCGACGCCATTCGCGAGATAGCTGGAACCGGGCCGGTCATGGACCACACCCGTAAGGGCCCCTCAGTCAAGGAATCGAGCAGCCAGGAACAGCCAGCCCATACGGCGGGAAAGGGGCGGCTGTCCGCCTGACGATTCTGCCTTGCATGGATGCGTTTGCCGTAGAGCGCAGCTTGCTACGGTAAACGCATGACTGCCCAGCCCACTCGGCTCCTCCTTGACGTTGACACCGGCATTGACGACGCCGTCGCCCTCCTCTACCTGCTGGGCGTCCCGGATGTGCACATTGAGGGGATCACCTGCACGGCCGGCAACGTGTCCGCCCGTCAGGTTACGGCGAACACCCTGGCCTTATTGGAGCTGGCCGGGGTCACCGGCGTGGAGGTCGCCCTCGGCCGCGAGGTTCCGCTGGAGATTCCGCTGGTCACCACGGAGGAGACCCACGGCGACCAGGGGCTCGGTTATGCGGTCCTGCCGCCGGCCCGGCAGCGTGTGTCCGGCCGGTCCGGGGTCGATCTCTGGGTGGACGCGGCCCGCGCGAACCCCGGGGAAATCACCGGGCTAGTCACGGGCCCCCTAACCAACCTGGCCCTCGCCATCCGGCAGGAACCCAACCTGCCGCACCTGCTCAAAAGGCTGGTGATCATGGGCGGATCCTTCAACTACCGGGGCAACACCACGCCGGTTGCGGAATGGAACACCCACGTCGACCCCCACGCTGCCCGCGAAGTCTACGCCGCATACGAGGGCGTGCCCGCGGATAAGCTGCCGATCATCTGCGCGCTGGAAACCACCGAGCAGATAGAGTGCCGCCCTGAGCACATCGAGCGATTGGCAGCCGCCGCCGGGATGCCGCCTGAACTGCTCCATAGCGACGACGCCGACGGACTGCGCAGTACCTCACCGAACCCCGTGATCGCGTTCCTTTCCGACGCACTCCGCTTCTACATGGAGTTCCACCGGCTGTACGACCAGGGCTACATCGCCCACCTTCACGATCTGTTCGCCGCAATGGTCGCCACCGGCGAGGCAAACTACACCGCCCGGGAAGCACATGTCGACGTCGAAACCGAGTCGGCGTTGACGTTCGCCCAGACCGTGGGTGACTTCGCGGGATTCCGCAAGCTCCCGCCGAACGCCCGGGTGGTCGCGGGTAACAACCCCGATGAGGTCTTCGAACTGATGATCGAGCGGATTGCTTCGCTGGCCCGGAGGGTGGCTTCAGCCCAGGCCCGGTAGACTTGTGAGCTGCCGGCGGCTGCCGTCGGCCTGCGCCGAGGTGACATGAGGTGCGCTCCCACGTAAATGCTTGACCGTGCGTAAGGAACGCCATGAATTCTTCCCTGACGCTGCCCTCCCAGGCCTCTGCGCCGCCGTCGCGCCGGATGCTCCTGATCGCCGGCGCCGCAGTCATCGCTGCCACCTATCTGTACCTCGTTCTGGTCCAGCCCACCGAGATTGCCACGGGAGCAGGATCGCCTGCCGGGCTGATCACACTCGTGGGCTTCCTCGGCGGCGGCGCCCTGCTGGTGGCCGGCATCCTGCCCGGGCTGAACACCCAGGCTGTGGTGCTGATGCCGATCGGTATCGCGCTGAACATCTCATTCGGCCAGCTTGCCGGTACTCTCGGACTGCCGATTTATCTTGATGCGCTGGGCACGGTGCTCGTCGCCGTCCTGGCCGGACCTGCTGCGGGCGCGGCGACCGGTGTGCTCAGCAACGCGATCTGGGGCCTGTTCAACCCGTTCGCCCTGCCGTTCGCCGCCGGTTCCGCGGCCATTGGCCTCCTTGCCGGCCTGGCTGCACGGTGGGGCATGTTTCGCCGCATCTACCTGGTGCCGATCGCCGGGCTGCTGACCGGCGTCGTCGGTGGTCTGCTGGCTGCTCCCGTTGCTGCCTTCATGTTCGGCGCGGCCGGGACCATGGGTACCAACGCCATTGTGGCGGCGTTCCGCGCGATGGGCGACACCCTGCTGGTCGCCGCGACCAAGCAGGGGCTGACGTCGGACACCATCGACAAGCTCATCGTGTTCACGGTCGTTGCTCTGATTGTGTACGCGCTGCCGCGGCGCACCCGCGACGCCTTCCCGTTTATGCGGCGTCACCGGGTGCTGCTCGGTCAGCCCTCGCCGACAGCACAGTCCACTGACGCGGGGGTTCCGGGCGAAAGCACGGCCGGAAGGAAGTAAGGGGTGCGGTTTCGCCGCCGAATCTTCAACCCGCTCACGGAGTTGACCGTCGCCGGGCTGCTCGTTGTGCTGGTGCTCGTGGTTGACGACTGGCGTTTCTCGCTCCTGGTCCTCCTGCTGGCGGTCCTCCCCGCGGCGGGAACGTCCGGGCGGGCGGGACGCATCGCCGTCGTCTTCGGGGTGCTGGTGGGGCCGATGCTCCTCTTTGTCCTGCTGCTCCACGGGCTCTTCTATCCGGAGGGCAATACGGTGCTGCTCGATCTCGGGATAGCCGCCGTCACCGCTGAGGGTCTGCAGTTCGCGCTGTCCATGGGCACGCGCATCGCGGCCTTCGCAGGCCTGCTCCTCACCGCGGTGCTGTGCATGGACGTGTCCGAACTGCTGAGCACCCTCACCCATCGCGGGTGGAACCGCAAGCTTGTGTTCGTGCTGGGTGCATCCCTGGGACTCGCGCCGCTGGTGTCCGAAAGGTCTTCCCAGATCACGAGGGCCCAGCAGGCGCGCGGCCTGGTGGTCACCCGTAGCCCGCTGTCGAAGCTGCGGGCGCTCGTGATGGTGGGCCGCCCACTTATCGCGGGGTTGCTGATGGACGCCGCCGACCGGTCCCGCACCCTCGAAGCCCGCGGCTTCGCCGGGACCGTGTCGCGCACCAGCTACCGCGCTGACACGGACACCGCAGTCCAGCGGACGGCGCGCTGGGCGATGCTTGCCGTCGTCGTGTTCTTCAGCGCCTGCTGGTATCTGGGGAGGCTGGCGTGATTTCTCTCGATCTGCGCAGCTTCACCTACGACGACGGCGCGGGGCTAACTGACATTTCCCTCACCGTCGGCGCGGGGGAGAGGGCGCGGGTTGTCGGTGCCTCCGGTTCCGGAAAGAGCACCCTTGCGAGGGTGGTTGCCGGGCAGTTCGATAGCGGCCAGGGGCATCGGTTGGTCGGCTCCCTGACCGTCGCGGGGGAGCGTCAAACTTTCGAGGGTTCGGAATCCGACCCGCGGATTGATCCTGCCGCGTGGGCTGCGCACGTAGGTTACGTCGGCCAGCGGGCACACGCCCAGTTGTCGATGGTTTGCGCGACGGTGGCTGAGGAAATTGCCTTCGGTCTTGCCAACCGCGGCGTCCCGTCTGGGCAGATGCATGAACTCGTGGAGCGTTCCGCCGAACGGGTGGGCCTGAGCAGTCTGCTCGAGCGGGACCCGCGGCGATTGTCCGGCGGGGAGCTCCAGCGTTTGTGTATTGCGGCCGCCGTCGCCGGTGGTCCCGGCCTCCTTGTGCTGGATGAACCGTTCAAGGGGCTCGACGCTGCAGGTCGCCGGGATATCGAAATGCTGCTGAACGAGCTGGGGCAGAGCGGGACCGCTGTCCTGCAGTTCGAGCCTATGCTTCCGTCTGGCTTGACTCCCGGGAGCCGGGTTCTGGTGCTCGCCGATGGCACCGCGGTCGCTGATGGTGTGGACGCGGCTCTGCGGCAGCACGGGGTTGGCACCGAGGGAACAACCTCTGATCCGGCTCCATCGAGTGCTTCGTGTGCGCCCGGTGCGGTGCCCGTCATCCGCCTCCACGACCTCACCTTCGGTTACGGCGCGGAGCCTGTTCTTTCGATAGCGGATCTGACCGTTTTCCGCGGTGAGGCGCTGGCGGTGCTCGGTCCGAATGGGTCCGGAAAGTCGACGCTCCTTCAGCACCTCAACGGACTGCTGCAGCCCTCGATCGGCACGGTGCACGTGGACGGGCAGGATATTCACGGTCGAGCCACGGGCTCTCTTGCTGCTAGC
This sequence comes from Arthrobacter sp. M71 S08, assembly GCF_059089725.1. Taxonomy (NCBI): domain Bacteria; kingdom Bacillati; phylum Actinomycetota; class Actinomycetes; order Micrococcales; family Micrococcaceae; genus Arthrobacter; species Arthrobacter sp. M71 S08. The sequence goes on from NZ_JBNHEY010000001.1 coordinate 134,981, forward strand.
GTCGGCTACCTCTTTCAGGACACTGACCAGCAACTCTTCGAGCGCACGGCACTGCGGGAGGCGTCGTACGGCCCGAGGGCGGCCGGCAAATCAGCGAAGGAAACGAGGCAGCTCGCGCTAGGGGCGTTGAACGACGTCGGACTCGGGGATGTCGTCGATGCCCATCCGCACGATCTCTGCTTCCGCGACCGGAGACTCCTCGCGCTGGCATCGCTGATGGCGACGGGACCCGACATTTGGGTGCTCGATGAACCGACGGTAGGTCTCGATCGACGCGGCCGGGACGTCCTCGCGAGTCTTATCCAGCACCATGTGGGCAGCGGTGGAACCGTGGTGATGGCGACGCATGACGAGGCTTTCGCTCAGGCTGTCTGTACGCGTGCAATCAGGCTCGATGGGGGAGCTGCCGGTAACGGTGGTGGATTGACCCGATCGCCGGAGCGCGATGCGATTCAGCCGCATGGGCGCGCCAGGGAATAGCCGCACCTCTTCGGGTCTTTGAGCGAGCTTGAGGGGCTCAAAGCCAGACTCATGAAAGTGCTGTACGGGTCTGACGTGTAGGCACCGAAGGGCGCGCACTCCTCGAACCCGTGTCGTTGGTATAGGCGTCGTGCGGCGGCGAAGTAGTCCTCCGTTCCCGTTTCGAGCGCAAGGCGCTCATAGCCCTTGGCCCTGGCTTCGTCGATGATCCGGGCGAGAAGGAGGTTGGCGACACCGTGTCGTCGCGCCGGCGCTGCAGTGCGCATCGACTTGATTTCTGCCTCGTCGTCGGAGAGGTGCTTCAGCGCACCGCATCCGACCACGCGCCCGTGTTCTCTGGCGGTGTAGAAGGTGATGCCCGCGTCAGCCAGCGCGGAGTGATCGAGCGCATGCACACTGTCGGCGGGCGAGGTCGCGTACATGTCGCTCAGGTGCTCGTCCAGAAGCAGTTGGACGTCAGCTCGCATTGGACTGTCTGTCTGTACGGAGATCATTCAGGGGTTCCTTACGCAGTTTCTGCACAGGATCCTAAGATGCCGGTGTTTCAAACATGTGAAGTGACCTTGCGGTAGAACGGCGAACAACCAGTCCGGCACGGGCTACCTCTGCGTTCGTGCTTGAATCCGCGGTAGCTGTGTTGTGCCTCGATTTCTGATGAACCCTCGACCAAACGTCCCGACGACGTCTTGAAGTCGGTATGGAACCTTCGACGAGCAGTGAAGCTCTGCTCAGACGCTTCCAGCTGTTTTAACGGAGCAGCTGGAAGCGTCTAGGCATCGATCACCAAATCGGTACGCGCGGTGGAGCAGCAGGGCAGGAACTTTCCTGCGTCGATTTCCCGTGCCCGGATCCCGCCCTGGTGGTTCATCTCGACCTCACCTGCAAGCTTCACGACCTTGCAGGAGCCGCACATGCCTTCCTTGCAGTTCGCGCTGATCCTGACGCCCGCGCGCTGGGCGACCCCGAGGATGTGTTCGGCGGGGTCGATACGCACGTTGATGCCGGTGCGCATGAAGGACAGGGTGAGTTCTCCCGTTCCGACCGTGTCGAAGCTCGAAGCATCAGGGGACACGGCCTCCGCCCCAGCGTCCGAACCGCCGTCGGTGGCTTCGGAATAGGGCGTATCCGAGTCGACGGCTTCCAGCGGCAGCCCCGTGGCCTTCAGGGGTCCCTCGGCGTCGTAGCCGGGCTCGTAGAGCCCGAACGCTGTGGGCTGGCTTTCATAGTAGTCCTCGGCGGAATCGGCGATTTCCTCGGCGATTTCCTCTGCGATATCCACCGCAAGCGCGACCTCCGCCGCATATTCAAGGATCGTCTGGCGGTTCCCCGTGAAGAATTCCATGTAGATGGAGGTGTCGTCGACGCCGACCTTCCCCAGGAGCTCGGTGGCGGTGTTCAGGTAACCCTCGGGACCGCAGGCATAGACTTGGCGGCCGTTGGCATCGGGGGCAACCTCGTCGAGCATGGCCGCCGTCAGCCTTCCGCTGAGCCAATCCCACTTTTCGGGTTTACTGCGGTCGCCCAGGGCGTAGAAGACCTTGACTCGCGAGTCCACGGAGGCGATGTAGGCCAGCTCCAGGTGGAAGGCAAATCCTCCGGCCTCCGCTCCGTGGTAGAGCACCACAACATCGGCCGTTCCGGGCAGGGAATGGATGGTCCGCACCATCGACATGATTGGGGTGATGCCTGCGCCGGCGGCCAGTAAGAGGTACCGTGCCCGCCGGTCGGCATCGGGCAGGTGGAATGCCCCGACCGGTCCGAGCATCTCGAGGACAGTGCCGGGTTTGACATTCTCATGCACCCACGGTGAGACGAGCCCACTGGGGTCGCGTTTGACTGTGATGTCGAAGGTCCACGGCTGCGTGGGCGAACTGGACAGCGAGTAGCTGCGGTCCACCGGATCCTGGTCCTCGCCGTTCACGGGAAAGGCGATGTTCACGTACTGGCCCGCACGGAACGCCAGGGGCGCACCGTCGCAGCGGCGGAACACGAAGGTCATCATGCCGCCCACTTCGGGAACGATCTCGACACATTCGGCCATGAACTCCTGCGGATGCCACGGGCCCAATGCATGGGCGGCGCGGGCGGGTCCCTCGCTGCTGCCCATTACCCTGTTCCACGGCATCTCAAGACCGCGGATGCGCTGTGGCTCCAGGATTGCCGTCTCCGTGCCGAGTTCAATCATGCCAAGTGCTCCTGCACACGCTGCACGTACCAGTTGATGAACGCCTCGACCTGGTATTCGCTCTTCATGTACGGGCCGGGCTCGTAGGCGGGGCTGCTGGCGCCCTTCTGGCACAGCTCCACAAACGCCTTGTCCTGCAGATTGGTCTGCTTCCAGGTGTAGGTGAGTTTCTCCAGGTCGTAGTCGACGCCTTCCTCGGCGTCGTCAGCCACCAGCCAAGTGGTGCGTACCAGCGTTTGGTGTTCGTTGACGGGGAAGGCGCCGAATGTGATGACGTGGTCCCCCTGAAAATGGAACCAGCTGTTGGGCTGCAGGTGCATCGAGCAGCGGCCAAGGCGGAAGTCCCGCAAGTCACCGAGCAGCTTCTTGGAGAGCCTGCGCCCATCGGGGGAGAACGATTCGCCTTCACCGTCGAGCGATTCCCGCGAGATGCGGATTCCCGCTACGCGCGTGTCAAGCTCCTCGACGACTTCGTAAGGAAGGCCATAGCGGCGGCAACGCTCCTCGAGCGAGGACTGCGCTTCCTTGTTGCGGTCCCACACTTCCTCGAGGTGGGCCGGGATCAGGCCCTCCGTCAGGCCCCAGGTGGGAAACAGGGAACAGGCGAGCTCCGGGTGGCCGTCGCAGTGGTAGCACTCACGGTTGTTCTCCATGACGAGCTTCCAGTTGCCCTCTTCGATGATGTTCTGCTGGTAGGCGATTTTCGTCTTCGACAGATCGTGGGGTGCGAGGTAAGGCTCGAAGATCTTGGAGGTTTCGTCGAAATCTGCCGGCGGTTCATCCGCAATGCAGACGAAGATGAGTCCGGCGACCACACGGCTGTGGGCGCGCTTGAGGCCGAAGCAGCCCTTGTCGAACTTCGTTTCCCCAGGCGCCGAGGCGTGGATCAGATTGCCGTCGGGCGAGTAGGTCCAAGAGTGGTAGCCGCAGACCAGGTTTCCCGTTGTCCCAGCGGGCTCGGTCAGGACGCGAGCACCGCGATGGCGGCACACGTTGTGCAGGACGTTCACGCCGCCGTCGTCATTGTGCAGCACGATCAGCGAGTAGGGCCCGTAGTCGACGGTGACGTAGTCGCCCGGCTCCGGGAGCTCGGCGATGCTGGCGGCAAAGACCCAGTGCTGGCCGAAGATGGCCTGCATGTCGACGTTGAAGATCGTCGGGTCGGTGTAGAAGGGGGCATCGAGGGAAAATCCCGCGCGCCGGAAATTGAACAACTCGGTGATTTCCGCCAGCTGCTCGGCAGGCAGGGATGAAGCGAGTTTCCCGCGTGAATTGAGGGGCACGTTCACTGGAGCAGACATGGGTTTCCTCCGGGATGGATGGGTGGCTGTCGGATTCGTGGAGACCCCGGGTTGGTGGAGTGCAACCGGCGCATTCGCGAAAACATTGTCCTCATAAGATTAGAGACCCTTGGCCTGCAATAAAAGCGCAACATTTTGGAGATAACAGTGCATCATTAGTGCATGATCGATCCACGGCTCATAACACTTCGGGTGTTCGCCCGGTGCGGCACCGTTGGAGCAACCGCGCAGCTCACGGGTTATTCTCCCTCCGCCGTCTCATCGCAATTGCGGGAGCTCCAGCGCGTGCTTGGCATGCAGCTGCTGACGAAGGACGGCCGGGGTGTCCGGCTGACCGCGACGGGCCGCTTCCTCGTGGCGGGCTCGGACACACTTATTGCGGAATGGGAGAAACTGCGCGCCGCAGCCATGGAGGCCGGCGACCAGGTGCAGTCCCATTTTGGCCTCGGCGGATTCTCCACGGCGGCCGCCCGATTGCTCGCGCCCCTGGCCGCCACCCTGCACTCAACACGTCCCCTGCTGGAGGTGCAGGTCCTCGAGGCCAACCCGGCCCGCTGTTTCGACTTGTTGGTCGCCGAGCGAATCGACCTCGCGGTCATCGTCGCCATGCAATCCGACACCTATGTTGAGGACGATCCGCGCTTCGAGCAGACCGTTCTGCTCGACGATCCCCTGGATGTGATCATTCCCTCCAACCATCCGTTGGCATCGCGGGAAACGGTGACGCTCGAAGAGCTTGCCTCGGAACCCTGGATCACCGAAGCCGCCGGTTCCGCCTACCATTCCCTATTCACTGCGGCGTTCACGGCAGTCGGAGTGACACCGCGGATTGCCCACGAGGCCGTTGAATGGGAAACCCAGATCGCCTTCGTTGGTGCGGGGCTGGGTGTGGGCCTGCTGCCGCGACTGGCGCCCCTGCATGGTGCCGAAAACGTGGTTCGACTGCGCATTACTGGCAAGGGGAAGCCCGCGCGCCGCATCGTCGCTGTCGTGCGCAGAGGTAGCATCGCATCGCCCCTGGTTAAGGAGTCGCTCGGCATCCTGCAAGTCAACGCCAAACGGATCCTCACCGCCCGACCCGAAGACAGTCCCTGAAGTCGCATGACCGCGATTCGTTGCTGACGGGTCAGCAGGTCCAGAAGGTGGGATACGTCCGCGGCCGGCCTTCTGCGCCGCACTGGACGGGCGGTAGCGAAGCTTGTGTCAAAGTAGTAAGGGTGCTTATCTTATGGATAGTAAGCAAGCTTCGTACCCGGCTCGCGTCTCGCCGGTCGTACTACGAGTTTTGCTGTTCCTCCCTGGTTCAGCACCCGACAGAATTGAAGGAAACGATGGCTACAGATTGGTCGAATGACCCGCTGGTCGCACCAAGCACCCCCGGACCTACAGCCACCACGCTCAGTGGTCAGCCACCAGCCTCTGCACCCTCTGCGGTGAAGGAAGAAGCTGCGAAGGTGGGCCATGAGGGAGTGGACGCAGCCAAGAGCGTCGCACGGACCGCCGGTGACGAAGCGCAGAATGTTGCCCATGAAGCCGGCACACAGGCCAAGAACCTTCTGGGTGAGGTTGGCTCCGGTTTGAGGAGCCAGGCAGGAACGCAGCAGCAAAAAGTGACCGAGGGTATCCGGTCCATCAGCGATGAACTGTCCTCCATGGCTGACAAGTCGGAAGAAGGTCCCGCCCGGAACCTGGTGCGGCAGGCAGCCCAACGGACCGGACATGTGGCCGGTTGGCTCGAGGGCCGTGATCCGGGTTCCCTCCTGACCGAGGCAACAGGTTTCGCCCGTCGGCGTCCGGGTACATTCCTGCTCGTGGCTGCTGCTGCCGGCGTCCTGGCCGGACGGCTCACCCGCGGAGTTACAGCGGACGGATACTCCACGACACCCCAGGGACTGGCACCGGCTCCCGCCCGGCCACCGAGGGTTCCGGCCGTGCCCGTCACTGACACCACGCCATGAGCTCCTCGGTCCGCGGCTCGAGTGCCACCTCCAGCTCACAGGCATTCGTCACCGCCGACAAGACGACGCTGGGATCGCTGCTCGGCCAGGTAACGCAGGACCTGTCCACCCTGATGCGCCTGGAGCTGGACCTGGCGAAAGCTGAACTGCGTGAATCCGGCACTAAAGCCGGAAAAGGCGCAGGCCTCCTCAGCGGCGCCGGCGTGGCAGGGCATTTCGTCCTGCTGTTCCTTTCCCTTGCACTGATGTGGGGACTGGCCGAGCTCGTCGGCCTCGGATGGGCAGCGCTGATCGTCGCCCTCATCTGGGCCATCGTGACCGCCGTCCTGGCGCTGCAAGGCAAGAAGGAAATGAAAGCAATCCGCGGAATGCCGGACACCGCCGCAACCATCAAAGAAATCCCTCCTACCCTGAAACCAGGTGAGCACACCCCATGAGCCAATCACCAGACCAGATCCGCGCCGACATCGAACGGACCCGCGCTGAACTTGGACTACCCGTCGGCGCGACACCCGAAACGGTCCCCACCGTCAGCACCGGCCAGACCGATCAAGACCAGGGCGCGCTGAATAACGCCACAACAGGCATCATCGGGGCAGCCGACGGCGCAAAGCGCTCAGCCGGGTCAGCTGTGCACAACGCCGGTGAAGCGATCCACGACGCGCCGCAAACCGCGAAAAATAGGGCGCAGGGCAACCCGCTAGCGGCAGGACTCATCGCCTTCGGTGCCGGCCTGCTCGCGGCCTCCCTCATCCCGGCCAGCGCAAGAGAAAAAGAAGCCGCGTCGGCCTTGAAAGAAAAGGCCCAGCCCCTCCTCACCGAAGCCACGGACGCTGCAAAGCAGGTGGTCCAGGACATGAAGGAACCGGCCAGCGACGCCGTCGATTCGGTGAAGCAGACCGCAGCCGACGCGGCCCAGACGGTCAAGGACGAAGGTACGCAAGCAGCCTCCGACCTCCAGGACAAGACCCGCGACGCAAAAGACAACGTCCAGGGCAGCGGCTCCTAACAGGGCCGATACGTTCACTCGCATCAAGGGGACCAATCATGACAACAACAAACAACTTAGCCACAGGCGACAGAACGAGAACGAACATCCAGAAGGCCGCCACTGCGGTCGGAGCCGTGTTCCTTCTCGTCGGCATCCTCGGCTTCATCCCGGGCGTCACCAGCCAGTACGACCAGATGAGTTTCGCCGGACACGACTCAGAAGCCCTGCTCCTTGGCGCCTTTCAGGTCTCCGTCCTGCACAACATCGTCCATCTGCTCTTCGGCGCCGCCGGTCTCGCGATGGCACGCACCATCTCCGGTGCGCGAAACTACCTGACCTACGGTGGAGTCATCTACCTGGTCCTCTGGATGTACGGGATCATCATCGACCACGACTCGGCTGCGAACTTCGTACCGGTCAACGGTGCCGATAACTGGCTGCACCTGTTCCTTGGCCTTGGCATGATCGCCCTCGCCGTACTTCTGAGCCGGGACCGCGGCAGGACCCACACCACTCACTAAGCGAGAGTACGACCGCTTCGGCCGGTATGGGGTACAACCAGTTCCCCGCACCGGCCAAAGCTTCTTAACCGGCCGGACACACGTCCGGGGAGTACTCGGCCAAAGCGAGCTTGCCGCGGAACCGAAATAAGGTCCCCAACGCTGGGCCAGACGGTTGAAGTGCTCGTCAGGAAAGGGCTTCGTGACCATCCACTGAGTCAACGCGGGACGGTGCTGATCATCCTCGAACCATCTATAATTTGTCGTAGGTTTACATTCTTCGTGCTTGCAGAACGCTCAAGGCAGCGCCAAGGAGGGAACCCATGGATGCTAGAGAGAATTCCGCGCCGTTGGACGGCCGCACGCCCGGTCAGATCAGACCGCGAGGGGCGACGGGGAGGCGGCCGGACCGCTGGGCCGCGGTGGCTGGTCTGGTGTTCACCGCCTTGGTTGTGGGCAGCTTCTTCACGCCTGACACTCCCAGTACCGACACCCCTGCGGAGAGCATTGCGGCCCAACTTGCCGGCGACAGCATCGCCCACCAGGTATCGCTGCTATTGGGATTCCTCGCGGACGTCGCCTTCCTGGTATTCCTGGCCGGCCTCTGGAGCAGGTTGCGACGGTGGGAGGGCCCGGCCGGAATGTTCGCGGCCCTGGTCCTCACTGCCGGCGCTGCGATGGTGACACTCATGCTCGTTTCGGCAGGGCTGTACCTGGCGCTCGTCCAGTACGCCTCCGGTGGCCAGCCCGACCCAGCGGTGCTTCCTGTTCTCACCGTCCTCAACGACTTTGTGGGTTTTGCCATTGTGCCTGCCGGTGTCGCGATGTTCCTCGGGGCGGCGGTGGCCATTCTGACCACCCGGGCGCTACCACGGTGGTTGGGCTGGCTCGCTGCCGCCACGGCTGTGCTGCTACTCGTTGCACTCGCAGGAGTATTCCAGACCACCCCTGAGGAAAGCGTGGTCGGTATAGCCGGCTTCGTCGGCTTCGTGCTCTTCATCGTCTGGATCCTGGCCACGAGCGTCGTGCTGCTGCTCCGCGCCGGTCAGCAGCCAGAAGACACGTAACGGTACGAAGGCCCGAGCTGCTCTATACCGGTGAGCTGCGGCTGTGCGGGATGCGGCAGCGCGCAGTCACTACTCCTGTGGATCGACTGTAACGGCAGCACAACCTGGTCAGGCAGGAGAAGCTTTACCTAGCGAAGAGGTACTGCCGAGTTGTGGGAGCGCGGGTTGTCTCGTATGCCTCGACTACCTCGGCCGCGCGTCGTAGGCTTGGCACCGTCGCCGGTCAGAGGCCCCCGGCGGTCCAGGGCGGGCGCACGATGCCGGCTCCGATAATTGTCCGACGGCAACCTGAAGGAGGCTTGAGCATGATGTTCACGAAGACGGGTGACGCGGCTGTTCTCAAAAAACTCAGGGAGGCCCCCGCACCGTACGGGGAGATTGGCGAACGCCTGCATGGCATCATCCGCGAGAGCGCGCCCTCGTTGGAGCCGATCGTACGCTGGGGACTTCCGTTCTATGTGAAGGACGGAAAGGACATCTGCTACATCAAACCGGATAAGGACTACATCGCGTTTGGTTTTGGCGAAGTTGTGAACCCTGCGCGTGAAGAGGGCGCCCACATGCACCCGGTCGCCTGGACCATCACCTCGCTGGACGCTGCGACGGAGGACAGGATTCGCGCGCTCGTCGAGAAAGCGGCTACCTGACACCAACGGCTGGGAGTAGGACATGACTTCTGTAAGTCCCGGTCCGGAGCAGACCGGTGCCGGCACGAGCCTCGTTGTTGATCTCAGGCAACTGGCATCAGGATCGTTGGACACAGTGGGCGGCAAGGCCCTCAACCTCGGGCGACTTGCCGCTGCGGGCTTTCCGATTCCGCCGGGTTTCTGCCTGACCACAGAAGGCTACCGCAGTGCCGCACCGCCGGAGATGGACATTATCGGCGCCCGCCTCGACGGAGCGGGAAACCTGGGCGGTGTTCGCGAACTCGAGGCAGAAGACCGGAAAGGACTGCCGCGGCGTGGCCGCGAGATCATGGCGGCAGCGCCGGTACCTGCGGAGGTCGAGGCTGCCATCCGCAATGCCTATGCCGCGATGGGCAGCGGGCCAGTGGCGGTGCGATCTTCCGCCACCGCAGAAGACCTGCCCTTTGCCAGCTTCGCAGGGCAGCACGACTCCTTCATGGACGTTGTCGGAGCTGACGCCGTCGTCGAGACCGTCCGGCACTGCTGGGCCTCCCTCTGGACGGACCGAGCGGTGGACTACCGTACAACAAACTCGATCAGTCACCGCGAGCTAGGCCTCGCAGTCCTCGTTCACAGAATGGTCGACGCCGGCACGGCCGGCGTGCTGTTCACCGCCAATCCGGTGACCGGCACACGGACCGAGACGGTCATCGATGCCAGTCCCGGCCCGGGACAAGCCGTCGTGTCCGGCGCCGTGAACCCGGACCATTTCGTGGTAGAAACGGCATCGGGCCGGATTCTGACGCAGACGCGCACGCAGACGCAGGGGCGGGCGCCCAGCCTGTCGAAGTCGCAGCTACACGAACTGACATCCCTCGGCGAGGCCGCCCAACAACTTTTCGGCGCGCCTCAAGACGTGGAATGGGCGATCGACGGCGGCGGCAAGGCCTGGCTAACCCAGTCTCGGCCCATCACCACGCTGTACCCGCTGCCGGATGAAGATCCGCTCACTGGGCGGACCGACGGGGACGGTACGCCGGACCGGACCACACGCATTTATCTGTGCGGCACGCTGCTCCAAGGCCTCACGCGTCCCATCACGCCCATGGGACTGTCCATACTCGAACTAATGAGGGGCAACAAGGGACCTTGGAAATACGCGAACCCGGGACTGCGGATGTACGTCGAGCTGACGCCTATCATTCGCAACAAGTCCGGCCGCGAGGCACTGGTGCGGGTGCTTCCGCTCGCCGACGGAAGGTCTGCTGCCATCATCCCTGCGCTCTTGGAAGATCCGCGGTTCAGCGTTGTCCGGTCTCCTCGCAGGGTATCCATCCGAGAAGGCAGAACCGCCCCTGTCCGCACCCAGTCCAAGGATGGTGAAGGTACTCAGGGCCTGGGCCTATTCGTAGGGCTCGTTTTCGGCATGGTCCGGGCACTGCTGCATCCGGACCGGGAACTGCGGAGGGCGCGGCGGTACCAAAGCCGTCTTTCGGCCCAGTTGGTTCTCCCCCCGCAGGCGACTGCGGCGAGGCGGCTCCAGCACACTGAGCACATCATGGCCACCACGGTGAACGGGTTGATCCAGGCCGCGCTGCCCGCTCCGGCCGTGGGATACCTGATGCTGGCTACCGCCCGCAGGCTGCTACGGGGGATTGTCGAGCCGCGTGAACTTGAAGGTGTCCTTCGCGGGCTTCCCCACAACGTGACCACCATGATGGACCTCGAGTTGTGGGATCTGGCTGTGTCCTTGGGCAGGGACCCGGAGGCCCGCCGGGTGTTCAGGGAACTCAAACCCGGAGAGCTTGCTGCCCGCTACAAGGCGGGCAGCTTGCCTGCCGCTGCCCAAGCCGGGATGCAGAGATTCCTGTCAAAGTACGGACACCGGGCTGTGGCGGAGATCGATCTCGGGATGCCGAGGTGGTCCGAAGAACCCGACCACACCCTCGGAATGATCTCGAACTATCTCCGCGTGGAAGACCCCGAACAGGCACCGGACCATCAGTTCGCCAAGGCCGCCGACCAGGCGGAAGCCCGGATCAACGAACTGGTGGAGCGTGCCGGAAAGAAGAGCCGGTGGCGGGGGCGCCTGGTGGCGTGGTGCCTGCGCCGGACACGGCAACTCGCCGGGCTACGCGAGTTGCCCAAGTTTTACATCGTTATCGTACTGGCGGAGATGCACCGGCAGCTCATGGAGGTCGGCGCCGACCTGGTGGAAAGTGGAGCTATCGACGCCGCCGGTGACGTGTTCTTTCTGGGCTTCGACGAACTTCGCGTGGGCCTTCGCGGTGCCGACCTGAAGGGGCTGGTCACCGGTCGCCGTCGGCTGTACGACGTCGAACTCCGGCGGCGGCGCGTTCCGCGCCTTTTGCTCTCGGACGGCACAGACGTCGAGGCAGCGATGCCGCAACCAGCGGCCACCGCGGACCGTCTGACGGGGACGCCGGCTTCTGCGGGCACCGCCACCGGGAAGGTCAGGGTGATCATGGATCCGGTGGGCGCCCACCTTGAACCCGGGGACATTCTGGTGACCCCCTCCACTGATCCCGGCTGGACGCCACTTTTCATGACGGCAGGCGCACTGGTTATGGAGATGGGCGGTGTGATTTCGCACGGAGCGGTTGTGGCTCGCGAGTACGGTATCCCCGCGGTGGTGGGTGTTGCCGACGCCACCCTGCGGCTGCGCGATGGCCAAACCATCACGGTGGACGGGGCCGCCGGAACTATTACGTGGTGAGGTCCTTCGCTCGGGCGTGTGGGCTCGCTAGGAGGGAACGCGGCAAGCTCCGAGACCTCAGAGTCGTACGACCAGTCGGCGGGATAGCTGAGGGTGCAGTCCCGCCGACGGACGCAGGTACCCTAGACGGGGTCGTCGAACAGGGTGACCGGTGTGGCCGGTGATGTCCCGGGTGTCACTTTGTCTCCTCCGGGTGTGCGAAGTCGGATTCCCAGTTGTCCTTGGCCGCCTGGTCCTCGGTGACGGCCGTGGTACCGGGCACCGCCCGGTTCAGGTGCAGGAATTCGAGGTGGGTTTCGTAGTGGTCCAGGACATCGGTGATGACCTGTTCCTTGCTATAGCCGGCGAGATCGTAGCTGTGGCTGCCCTCGAGGGAGAAGACCTCCATCCGGTAGTACTTCGGTTCGAGCCCGGCATTTCCGGGCGCGTAGGACGGGGTGTCGTACTGGACCGGGTAGATCTGGTATTTGAACGGGCGCTCGTCACAGAGCCTCACCAGCAGGTCGACGTGGCGGATGCCGCAGGTCTCAACGATGCCCGTTGTCAGGCTCACGTTGGCGTCCTGTGCCTTCAGTTCGTCGTGCACCTCCTGCAGCGCGGGCAGGGCCACGGTGTCCACGAATCGGTTCGCCTGCTTCGGCCCCGGGTAGGTCATGGCGCGGTTGAGGCGCTGCCGCCAGGTGCGCGACGACGATCCGTCCGCGCTGTGCCCGGAGATGATCCCCGGCAGGCTCGCGCGGTAGCTGTCGGCCAGCGAGTTCTCCACGCGGAGGGCCTTGTAGAGGCCCAGCATGATGAACAGCAGCAGGATCGAGAGCGGTAGACCCATGATGATCGTCGCGTTTTGCAGCGTCGTCACACCGCCGACGGTCAGCATGGCGAGCGTCAGGAGACCGGTTACCAGGGCCCAGAAGACGCGCAGCCACTTGGGTCCGTCGGCGTTGGCGTCCTTCAGATGGCTCGTGAAGTTGGCCATGACGAGGGCACCTGAATCGGCGGAGGTGACGTAGAAGAGCAACCCGGTGAAGGTAGCCACGCCGATGATCAGCGGCGCCGCGGGGTACTGCTCGAGGAGCCCATAGAACGCCCGCTCCGGCTGGGCCATCGCAGTCTCCCCGAAGGCGGCATTACCGTTCAGCACGATGTCGAGGGCGCTGTTGCCGAAGATTGAGATGAACACCAGGATGAACGCGAAGGGGACCATGAGTGTGCCCAGCACGAACTGGCGGATGGTGCGGCCGCGGGAGATGCGCGCGAGGAAGAGCCCGACGAAGGGCGCCCAGGCAATCCACCAGGCCCAGAAGAAGAGTGTCCAGCCCTGCAGCCAGTCACCGGGCCGGTCATAGGCGAAGGCATCCAGCGTCATGGCCGGGAACCGGCTGAGCACGTCGCCGGTGTTCTGAATGATCCCGTCCAACAGGAAGCTGGTCTTGCCTGTGATGAGGATGAACACCATCAGGGCGAGGGCAAGGACCACGTTCAGCTCGGCAAGCCGGCGGATTCCCTTTTCGACGCCGGAGAGCACGGAAGCGGTGGCCATCACAACGGCCACGACAATCAGTCCGACCTGCACGGCGACGTTCTCGGGCAAGCCGAACATGAGGCTGAGTCCGTAGTTAAGCTGCACGACGCCGATGCCGAGGGAGGTGGCGATGCCGAAGATGGTCCCGAGCAGGGCTGCGATGTCCACGCCGTCGCCGAGCGGACCGTTGATTTTCTTGCCGAAGATGGGGTACAGCGCGCTGCGGATACTCAGGGGAAGATTATGCCGGTAGGCGAAGTAACCCAGGGCCAGTCCCATGAGCGCGTACAGGGCCCAGCCCGTGATTCCGTAGTGGAACAGGGTGAGGACCATGGCCTGCCGGGCCGCTTCGACGGTGCTGCCGTCACCCTGCGGGGGAGCCAGATACTGGGTTACGGGTTCGGACACCGAGAAGAACATCAGGTCGATGCCGATGCCCGCTGCGAAGAGCATCGACGCCCAGGTGAACATGCTGAACTGCGGCTTGGAGTGGTCCGGGCCGAGCTTCGTCTTGCCCACCCGGGTCAGGGCGATGACCAGAACGAACACCACCACGGCGGTAACGATCAGGAAGTAGTACCAGCCCATGTTGGTGGACACCCAGGTGACCATGGACCCAATCAGGGCCTCGGCGCCTGCGGCGTCGCTGATGGCCCAGATGGCGATCGCGAGGATTCCGGTGGCCGATCCGATGAAGACGGTCCAATTGACGCGGGTTCGAGGCGCGGGAGTCGTGTCACCGCCTCCAGCAACTGTTGCGGGCGGAGCATCGGCTATCTGGCTCATATCGTCCCTCTCATTGTGCACCGCACACCATGGCGGTGTATCGTCTGGGCGGAAATGGCGCGGGCCAAACCCCGACCCGGGCAGACGATGGCAACTACGGACATTCGTCGTGGGCTATCAACGCAGCCGAACTCCTCCATGCCGCTTGAATCAATACTCTTGTTGCGTTCCAATATCTGGACTCCTAAGTCAGAAAGCACGATGGTGATTACCCGTGACCGCCATTGGACGCGGGTGTGATCAACGGCAGGGCAGCGATTGTGGACCCCCGGCCGTTTCCCCCAAGTGTTTTTGCCTAGTGTGGCTGTTGCCTATGCCTGTTGTCCCGTGAGAGGAGCCCAATTGACTCCGCTAGGTGTGGCGTAGGTCATATTACGAGATTAGTGCACTTTGAACATGTGTTCAAGACCTCTGAATAACGAATGTTCAAGAATAATCCCCTTCGCTCGGTGGACCCCTGGCTGATGCGGAAAGACCCGGTGGAGGAGGCATGAGGCACCCCTCCACCGGGTTGACCTAACCGACTCGGAGCCCGCTGTGGCGCGCTGACAGTTAGGCCAGGGCCGCGCTGAGCTCCGCCTCCGCCGTCGTTGTTTCGCTGGTTCGACTGGCGCGGATGAGGTCCGCGCAGCGCTCCCCGATCATCATGACGGTGATGTTCGGGTTCACAGTGACGTGTTCAGGCATAACAGAAGCGTCGGCGACTCGCAGTCCGGTGACGCCCTTGACCCGCAGTTCGGGGTCGAGCGGCGACATCTCGTCGTCGGCCGGCCCCATCCGGACGGTGCCCACGGGGTGGTAGACGGTGTTGTGCGTCTTGCGGATGTAGTCCTGCAGTTCCTCGTCGGTCTGCGCTGCGATACCGGGCGAGAGCTCCCGTCCGGTCCAATCCGACATGGCGGGCTGGGCCGCGATTTCGCGGGCCTTGCGGATACCGGCGACCATGACGCGCATGTCGTGGCCCTCCGGATCGGTGAAGTACCGCGGATCCACCATCGGCTTGTCGCGGAAGTCCCGGCTGCGCAGCCGGACGGTGCCGCGGGAGCGGGCGTGCGTGACGTTCGGGGTGAGGCTGAAGCCGTTCTCCGTGGTCGGGTAGCCGTACCGCAGGGTGTTCATGTCGAACGGGACCGAGCCGTAGTGCATCATCAGGTCCGGGCGGTCCAGACCTTCCTCGGTGGGTGTGAAGATGCCGATCTCCCACCACTGCGTCGAAGTCTGTGCCATCGGCTGCTTGGCCTCGAACTGCACGACGCCTTCGGGGTGGTCCTGCAGATGCTCGCCGACGCCGGGGGAGTCAGCCAGCACCTCGATGCCGTGCCCGGCTAGGTGCTCGGCGGGGCCGATGCCGGAGAGCATGAGCAGCTTCGGCGAGTCGATGGCGCCGGTGGACAGGACCACCTCGCAACGCGCGGAGAGCCGGTGAGTCCGGCCGAACGCCGAGTCCACGACATCGACGCCGGTGCAGCGCTTGTCAGCGTCGAACACCAGTTGGCGGGCGCGCAGGCCGGTCAGCAGTGTGAAGTTCTCGCGCTCAATAATCGGGTGGATGTAGGAGACCGAGCTGGAGGAGCGGGTGCCGTCCGCACGGCGGTTGATCTGGAAGAAGTTCGCGCCGTTGATCACCGTGGTGCCGGTGTTGAACTTGGCACGGGGAATGCCGGCCTGTTCACAGGCATCCAGGAGCGCGACGCCGGTGGGGTCCGCCGGGGGCACGTTCATCAGGTGCACGGGTCCTGAGTCTCCGTGGTGCGGCGCCTCGGGGCCGGCGTCGTCGTTGGTTTCCAGCCGCTTGTACAGCGGCCAGGCGGACTCAGCGTTCCAGCCGGTGGCGCCGTACTTGGACTCCCACTCGTCCAGGTCTTCCCGCGGCGCCCAGAAGGCGATGCAGGAGTTGTGGCTGGAGCAGCCACCCATGACTTTGGCACGGGAGTGGCGCATGAAGGAGTTGCCGTTCTCCTGCGGTTCGATCGGGTAGTCCCAGTCGTAGCCGGACTCGAGCAGCTCCATCCAGCGGTCAAGCTGCAGCACCTCGGGCACGCCGCGGTCATCCGGGCCGGCTTCCACCAGGGCCACGGACACGGCCGGGTCCTCGCTCAGCCTGGCGGCGACTGCGGCACCGGCGGATCCGCCGCCGATGACGATGTAGTCGAACTCTCGGTCGTTGAGATTCTCGACGTTGTCGATATGCATCTAGTTCTCCTTGCCGTGGTCAGCGAACCAGCCCGTCACATGCGGGCCGGTGTTCTGGTAGATGTGCTTGGATTCCTGGTACTCGGCCAGGCCGGTCGGCCCGAGCTCGCGACCGACGCCGGACTGGCCGAAGCCACCCCACTCGGCCTGCGGAAGGTAGGGGTGGTAGTCGTTGATCCAGACGGTGCCGTGCCGCAGCCGGCCCGCTACACGCTGCGCCTTGCCGGCGTCCTGGGTCCAGACCGCTCCGGCCAACCCGTAGATGGTGTCGTTGGCGGTTGCAACCGCTTCGTCCTCAGTGCGGAAGGTCTCAACGGTCACTACGGGACCGAAGGCTTCATCGACGACGACCGACATCCCCTTCTGCACGCGGTCCAGGACGGTCGGCTGGTAGTAGAAACCGGCGTCGTACTGCTCTCCTTCAGGCGCCGCGCCGCCGCACCGCAGCCGTGCGCCCTCCTCCACTCCGCGCTGGACGTAGGTGTGCACCTTTTCGCGGTGGGCCGCGGAGATCAGCGGTCCGGTCTCGGCGGCTTCATCGAACGGGCCGCCGATCCGGATGCCCTCAGCGCGGCGGACGAGCTCGTCGACGAAGCGCTCGGCGATCGATTCCTCAACCACCAGCCGCGCCCCGGCGGAGCAGACCTGCCCGGAGTGCACAAACGCCCCGTTCAGCGCATTGTCGACGGCGGCGTCGAAGTCCGCGTCGGCGAAGACCACGTTGGGGTTCTTGCCGCCGAGCTCCAGCGCCACCTTCTTCACGGTGCCGGCGGCAGCCGCGGCGATGCGCTTGCCGGTTTCCAGTCCGCCGGTGAAAGAGACCAGGTCGACGTCGCTGTGTTCCGAGAGCGGCGCGCCCGCCTCCGCGCCGGCGCCGGTCACGAGGTTCGCGACGCCGTCCGGCAGGCCCAGGTCCTGCAGCAGCTGCATGGTCAGGATCGCGGTGGACGGGGTCAGTTCGGAGGGCTTGAGGACGAAGGTGCAACCCGCGGCCAATGCGGGCGCGATCTTCCACGCCGCTTGAAGCAGGGGATAGTTCCAGGGCGTGATCAGGCCGCACACACCGACCGGCTCGTAGACAATCCTGCTAACGACGGCGGGGTCCCCGGCGTCGACCACGCGGCCCGACTGCTGCCCTGCGAGCCTTCCGAAATATTCGAAGCAGGCGGCGATGTCGTCTATGTCGATCCGGCTTTCGATGATCCGTTTCCCGGTATCCAGCGATTCGGCGCGGGCAAATTTCTCGCGGCGGTCGCGCAGTTCCGCGGCGACCTTGAGGAGGAAGGCGCCGCGCTCGGGAGCCGGGACCGAGGACCAGACACCGGAATCGAAGGCTGCACGGGCCGCAGCGATGGCGCGCTCAGCGTCTTCCCTGCCTGCCTCGGAGACCGTGGCGACCAGTTCGCCGTCGGCCGGGTTGCGAATTTCACGCACCGCGCTGGACGCGGCCGGCTCCCACGAGCCGTTGATGAACAGGGTGGATGCGGTATCCGTCTTGGTTCTGGACTGTGTGGCGTAAGTCATACAGTCCAGATTAGGGGATATTGAACAAACGTTCAAGAGATAATCTGAACGAATGTTCAATGACAGTCACGAAGCCGCTTGCGCGGATGCGGCAGGCTTTAGGACTCAGGACTCTTCGGACTCGCCCAGGCCGCGCTCGTTCTTGCGCGGAGGGGCGAAGGCGATGTCCTCTGTGTGGGCAATGTTCCTCTGGATTGATGCCTTATCCACGCCGAGGAGAGCGGTTAGCCACATGCCGTTCTGCACGACGACGATGTCCGCTGCCCGCTCTCTGCACTCATCGCGGGAAAGCTCGGGATTGGCGTTCCCTATCAGCGTCGCGAGACCATCGAGGTACCGCTCGAACGCCTCCGCGTTGATCTGGGCGAAGTCTTCGCTGGCCTGGGCGAGAGCCCAAAGGTGGAGACGGAGAGACAAGTATCGTGTGGTCAGGAGTTCCGCGCCCGCAACGCGCCGGAGGGACTTGCGGAGCTGTTCGTCCGGGGGCGAATCAGGGTCGGGCTCGACCAGCATGAGGTCGTGCTCGTCGATTCGATGCAAGGCGGCACGGATCAGGCAGGACTTGTCTTCGTAGTAATAGTTAACGAGCCCCAGTGCTACGCCGGCTTCGCGCGCCACGGCACGCATGTTCACACCTGAGATGCCGTGGCGCGACAGCAGATCCATCGCCGCTTCGAGAATGCGCGACTGCCTGTCGATCTGTTCGCCGGATTTAACGGTGCTTGTACCCACTTGGCCAGACTATTGTGAAACGCCGATGAGTGCATCTCGCAACCAATTAAGGAAGGTCGCGGTCGGGCAATGCTGCCTACGAGGGTCAATACCGGTCGGTCCCTGTCCAGTCCAGCCAGTCGACGGCCTCCTGCACGATGGCCAGAGGGACCGCGTGTTGTCCCTGAAACTCCCGGTACCTGATGTCGTAGCCATCTGCTCTGAGGGCAGGCACGAGCCGACGGCTGGTGCGGTCAATCGGCAGGACGTGGTCGGCATCGCCGTGCGAAACGAAAAGGCGGGGTTTGCCGTTACGCGGCACGGAAGGCGTGAAACCCGGCGAGAATGCCACGATGTTGGAAAAGAGGTCCCCGTTGGCCAGACCCAGTGCCAGCGCGAAGGAGGCGCCGTCGGAGAAGCCTGCTACCGCGATACGGTCCGGATCTACGGAAACCAGCGTGAAAATCCGTTCCAGGGCCCGATTGATCACCTGGACATCAGGGCCGAAGCTGCCTCGAACGCCGTCCCAGGTGGAGTCCCTCGACGACGGCGCTGCCATCACGATCCCACTCGTCTCAGCAAGGTCGCCCAGCAGGGAAAGGCCTCCCGCGGCTTCACCCCCGGCGCCGTGCAACAGGAGAATGAGCGGGGCGGGCTGTCCGGGCTCCAGACCGGGCGGGATGTAGAGCAACGTGTCCCGTACAGTTTCCAGGCCCAGAACCTGCTGCCCGGGAACCGGTGCCTGGCTTGGTTTCCCGTGGGGCCTGGCACTCAAGAGAGTGGAATTCAATGATGTTTTCCGGGGACGGTCCATCTCTATGGGTCCTTGGCGTCGGTCGCGTCGCGGCTATCCCGCGAGCAGTTCCTTGATGTCATCGGCCGTGAGCGCGGAGCTGAAGACGGCGTCGTCGTCCATAACTGAGCTGAACAGCTTGGCCTTCTGCTCCTTCAGCTTCATCACTTTCTCCTCGATGGTGTCTGTGGAGACCATCCGGTAAACCATCACGTTCTTGGTTTGACCGATGCGGTGCGTCCGGTCAACCGCTTGGGATTCGCTGGCAGGGTTCCACCACGGGTCCAGCAGGAAGCAGTAGTCGGCTTCCGTCAGGTTGAGTCCGAAGCCGCCTGCTTTGAGGCTGATCAGAAAGACAGGTGCGGTGCCGTTCTTGAAGGAATCGATGACCTCACCGCGCTTCCTGGTGGAGCCGTCGAGGTATGCGAATTCGACGCCCTGCTGCTCCAGCCGAGCGGCCGCGAGCTTGAGGTAGGACGTGAACTGGCTGAACACCAGGGCACGGTGGCCCTCAGCGAGGACGTCCTCCAGCTGCTCGAACAGGACGTCGAGCTTCGCCGATGGCACTCCCTCATACTCAGGCTCCACCAGTGAGGCATCGAGGCTGAGCATCCGGAGGAGGGTCAGCGAACGGAACACGATCATCCGGTTCCGGTCCAGGTCATCGATCAAACCGAGCAGCTTCTGCCGCTCGCGCTGCAGGTGCGTCTGGTAGATCTTGCGGTGCCGTGGATGGAGCTCGACGGACAGCACCTGCTCCTGCTTGGGCGGCAGGTCTGATGCGACGGCCTCCTTGGTGCGCCGCATCATCAGCGGCCGAATCCGGCGACGCAGCCGCTGCAGGCGCTCCGTGCTGCCCTGCTTCTCGATCGGCGTGCGGTACTCCTCGGTGAAAGCGCGCGACGACGGGAACAGCCCGGGAGCGGTGATGTTGAACATTGCCCACAGTTCCATGAGGTTGTTCTCCATCGGGGTACCCGTGATGGCCAGCTTGAACGGTGCATCCAGGTCCTTGGCGCAGCGGTGGACCTTGGCCGCATGGTTTTTCACGAACTGCGCCTCATCCAGGATGAGCCCTGCCCATTCCTGCTTGCCGTAGGCGTCATTGTCCAGCCGGAAGAGGGCATAGGAGGTGATGACGACGTCGGCGCCCTCCACCTGCTCGGCCACCGGCGTACCGCTCTTGGCCTGCGTGTCAGCGATACCCCGCACCGTCAGGCCGGGGGCGAAGCGCTGCGCTTCAGCTATCCAGTTCGGCACCACGGAGGTAGGCGCGACAACGAGGAAGGGCCGCTGCTCGCCGTGGTTCTTCGCGTGCACCAGCAGTGCGAGTGTCTGCAGGGTTTTGCCGAGGCCCATGTCATCGGCGAGTACACCTCCCAGGCCGTGGCTCCAAAGGAACGCGAGCCAGTTGAAGCCGTCCACCTGGTAGGGACGCAGCGTGGCGTGGAGTCCTTCCGGGGGCGGAATCTGTTCCACCTCGGTCAGCCCCAGCAGGCCGTTGACCGCCGATTGCCAGGCCTGGGCCTGTTCCGTCTCCTCGGCCAGGTCCTCGAACTCAGCCCACAGGCCGGCCTGGTAGCGGCTGATCCGCAGGCCGGTTTCCCATTCGTTGAGCATCCGCGCTTCATCGATGAGCTCACGAAGCTGGTCGAAGATGGGCTGGTTGAGGGACAGATAACTGTTGTCCACCAGTTTGATCCGGTTGTTGCCCTTGGCCAAAGCGGTGAAGATGTGGTCGAACGGGATTTTGCGGCCCTGCACCGTGACGAGCACGCCGAGATCGAACCAATCGCGGTCTTCCGTGTCCACCGTGGTGATCAGGAGCTGCGGGGTTTCGGTAAGTTCCTCGAACGTCGGCTTGCTGCCCACCACGTCCACGCGCACCGCGTCGAGGCGCTCCAGACGGGGGAGGACCGTCTCCGTGAAGTCCACCATTTCCATGCCGGTGTAGACACGGTCCTTCACCATGCGCCCGCCCAGGGCTTCCCGCGCAGCCTGCAGGGCGGAGGTTTCGGCTGCGGTGTCACGGTAGCCGCCGTCGTCGTCGGTGTTTTTCAGCGGTTTGCGGGTTTCGGTGTTGCCGGTCTGGTACGCCCAGCCCCAGTGGAGATCCAGCTGGTCGTCGTCGAAGGTGGCAGTGAGGACCAGGGCCGGCGGGATGATTTCCGGGAAGACAACGGAGCCGTCGCTGCTGACGACGTCAATGGACTGGATGAGCCGGGGGTAGAAGCCCGCGAGGAACTCCTGCTTCTCCGTCTCCGGAATGCGAACGGGCCGCGTGCGCTCGAGGAGTTCGCGGTTGTGGTCTGTGAGCTTCCGGGTGGTGGGGGCCAGCGTGATGAGGCCGTCCTCCGACGCGGTGTACACCCCGTGGTTGGAAATGACATGCGCCGAGTCCGGAGGGTGGTTTTCGCCGTCGATGTTGATGGCCGGGCAGAGCTGGATCGCGCCGTCGACGGTGGTGGCATCGAGCAGCAGCACCGCCTGGGAAGCGAGCTGAACCGTCACGCTCTTTTTCGACCCGACAAAGGCGATTCCGAGCCGCTGCGCCTCCTGCAGCAGCTGCCAGAGCAGGGGGTTGCTGAAATCGTCCAGATACAGCCAGGAGTCGTTATTGCCGAAGTATGTGACGCCGGTTCCGCGGTGCAGCGCCGGGAACTGGGCGAACCAGCGGTGCTGATCGGAGTCCAGTTTCAGCCCGTACGTCTGGTAGCTGATGTTTCCCCACGCCAGGTTGTTCTTGACCCAGTTGCCCTTGGCATTCCGGATGACCGGGCGGACTCCGAGCTTGAACCCGCGGTAGGCGCGCCGCTGGTCCCATTTGGCTCCCGTGGTGGGGCGCAACTCGAACTGCAGACCCAGCGCGGTGTGCGGGACGGTGGCCAGCGCGCCGTCGTCGTGCTCGTGGGTTGAAAGCAAGCCTGAGAGCGATTCCTGCCACCCCGCTGGACGAGCGGGGGACAACGGTGCCGTCAGCTCCTGGTTGGAGCGGAGATTCTCCATATTGGAGCGGAGCGCGACGGCAGCAACATGCTTGCAGTCCAGCCCCACCGGACACGAGCACACACTGTCGCGAAGGTGGTACCGGCCGTCACCTTTCCGGGCCAGATACAGCCGCGTACGGTACGGCGCCGGTGAGCTGCCCATGACCCGTGCGTGCACGGTTTTGGACTCCGGTTCGAAGGTGAGCCCCTGCACCAGGGACTCCTTGGCATAGCCCTGCCCCCGCTGAAAAGCGGCACCGCCCACCATGCGAATGATGTCCGCGACATCAATCATGGGATACGGGGATTCGGGCATGAATTCATGCTCTCACGCGCTCCTGACAGACTGGATCCATGCGGCTATTCACCGTCGGGCACGGGACAGCGGACCGGGAACAATTCAGCGCTTTGCTCCATGGCGCCGACCTTCAGGTGCTGGCGGATGCCCGCCGCTTCCCGGGCAGCCGCCGCAACCTCGACACCCGCAAGGAAGCCCTCGAGGAGTGGTTGCCGTCCGAGGGTATCGACTATGTGTGGCTTGAGGACCTGGGTGGCCGCCGTCGTCGTGCTGCGGATGAACCGGAAACGGATGCGTGGTGGCGGGTGGCACAGTTCCGCGCCTATGCGGCCTATACCCGCACCAGGGAATTCGAGACAGCGCTGGCGGACCTGCGGGCCCTCGCGGCGCAGCGTTCCACCGCGATCATGTGCAGCGAGAGCGTCTGGTGGCGGTGCCATCGGCGGATTGTTGCGGACGTGCTGGTCCTGCTCCATGGGTTCGAGGTCCATCACCTCATGCATGACGGCCGATTGACGCCGCACGAGCCGTCCGCCGGCGCCCGGGTTGGGGACGGCGGGGTGTACTGGGATGTGCAGGACTAGCCGGCCAGCCCGGTTCCGAGTTTCTTCAGCAGCTTCGCGAGCGTGCGCATTTCGTTCGCGGAAAGCCCGGCCAGTAATTCTTCTTCGGTAGCCAGGTGGGTGGGAAGGGTTGCATCGACGATGTCCCGTCCCGTCCCGGTGAGAGTCACTTCAGTCCCGCGTCCATCGACGCTGCTCTTCTCGCGCGTGATGAGCCCACGTTCCTCGAGTCTGTTCAGGCGCTGCGCAACGGCGCTTGAGGTAATCATTGCGCTCGCCGCCAGGTCCTTGGGACTGAGGGTGAAGGGGGAACCGCTCCGCCGCAGGGTGGCGAGCACGTCGAAGGATCCGGAGTCCAGCCCGTGCCGTCCGAAGTTCTCCTCAAGCCTTCGCTCCACCTGTTGCGAGGCGCGGGAGAGCCGCCCGATCACGTGCATGGGGGAGACATCGAGGTCCGGCCGTTCCCGCTGCCACTGCTCCACGATGTCATCGACATGGTCATTCATGGGTCCACTCTAGACAATTTACTAAGCGCTTAGCTAGAATCGCTAAGTGCTTAGCAAAACAAGTTGGACTCTCATCCTCACAGCCATGGCGCCCATGGTGTGGGGCAGCACCTATCTGGTGACCGTTTCCCTGCTGCCGCCGGCTCTTCCCCTGACCGCCACCGTGCTTCGGGCGCTCCCGGCAGGTTTGCTGCTCCTGCTGGTGGTCCGGCGGCTTCCGTGCGGTTCATGGTGGTGGAAGGCATTGGTGCTCGGTGGTCTGAACATCGGGGTGTTCTTCGCCCTGCTCTTCATCGCGGCGTACCGGTTGCCGGGAGGGATTGCTGCGACCGTGGGTGCCGTGCAGCCACTCATCGTGGCCGGGCTGGCAACGTGGGTGCTTAAGGACCGGCTGTCGATGAAGGTGGTGCTTTCGGGCGTCACCGGAGCTACCGGCGTCGCGCTCCTGGTTCTCCAATCCCAGGCCCGTCTGGACGGTGTGGGGGTGCTGGCAGCACTCGGCGGTGCTGTATCCATGGCCACCGGCGTCGTGCTCGCCAAAAAGTGGGGCAGGGCTGAGAAGCCGCTGACCATGACCGCCTGGCAGCTGGTGGCCGGCGGCCTCCTCCTGGTCCCGCTGATGTTGGTGGTGGAGGGTCCGCCGCCGGCACTGTCCTTGGCGAACCTCGGCGGCTATCTCTACCTCTCGATTGTCGGCACGGCGGTGGCTTACGTGCTGTGGTTCCGCGGCATCCAGCGCCTGCCCGTCACGGCGCCGTCGTTCCTGGGACTGCTCAGTCCAGTGGTGGCCGCGCTCCTGGGCTGGCTCGCGCTGGGAGAGCAGTTGTCACTGTTGCAGGGAATAGGGGGCCTTCTGGTTCTCGGTTCCATCCTCGCCGTGAGTGTGCGCCCGCGGTTCAGGCTTCGACGGACGCCGGCGCCGGGCGTCGGTCAGCCCGCCGCAGTCTGTGTCCGGCCGGCGCTGCGATAGATTTGAAGGACCGCAACCCCTTGACCAGGAGACACCCATGACCCCTCGTATCCTCTTCCGCAGCGTCGCCGTCGCGGAGGCGCTCACGTGGGCCCTTCTGCTGGCGGGCATGTACCTGAAGTATGTAGCCCAAACCACGGATGTACTGGTGTCCGTCGGTGGTGCGCTCCACGGGTTCGTATTCCTCACGTACCTGGTCAGCACCGCGTTCGTCTGGGTCAACCAGCGATGGAGCGCAGGCACGGGCATTCTTGGACTGCTTGCTGGTGTGATTCCCTTCGCGACCGTGCTCTTTGACTGGCAGCTCGAGCGCCGCGGAAAGCTCGACGGCGGATGGCGCCTTGCGGCCGGAAAGGACCGGCCTTCCGGTCCGGTCGAGAATCTGCAGGCGTGGGTGCTGCGCAACCCGCTCACGGCGTCTCTGGTGGCGATCGCCGGCATCAGCGTTGTGTTTGCGGCGCTCCTGATCGCCGGTCCGCCCGTTCAGGTCGGCTGACACAGCGGTCAGTCAGGAAGCCCTGCACTCCTCGAGGAGTTCCTGCCTGTCCACGGGATCGAGTTGGCTTCCGGAGAGGGCGCGGGCGACGCGCTGTCGCTGCTCCCGGATCTCCTTGCCGTACCGACGCGAGGTGTCGCTCTGTTCTGCCTCTGCCAGCAGCTCCACCAGACGGCGGGCGACACGCGGATCATCCATGCCGTAGGTGCAGATCTGGGAAACCACCAGCTCCAGCAGCATGGTGAAGGTCCGCCTCGGAAGGAACACCCGTACGCGTCCGTGGCCATCGGTCATCACCCGGTGTCCCTTGCCCTCCCGGGCAAGCCTGGTCAGGCCGGCCGAAAGGTGGCCCAGTGCGTGCACGCAGGTCGTTGGATCATTGACGCTGGGTGAGATCGCCCGCACCGCGACGTCGAGAAGCTGCTGCAGTGGGAAGCCGATGTCCTGCACCGAGTTTCGTTCGAATCCGACCGAGATCGCCTCTGTGACCGCGTGCTGCAGTTCCTCCTTTTCCTCCGTACTCCAGATGTTCGCCGAAGCGCCATCGAATTTCCACACTCGGGCGAACGGTATCCCCTCGACAAGGAATTCACCCGGCGGCTCTTGAAGAGCAATGACTGCGTCGAAGCGCTCCGCAACCTTCAGCAATGACGGTTCGTTAGCCTGCACCATGAATCCGGAGCTCCTTGCCTGGACCTCCAGTGCGCCGACCGGTGAAGCGAACTCGTGAGGGAACGGCTCGGAGTCCGCTCCCTCATCACCCACCGTAGACAGGAACTCGTCCCGAACGTTCACCAGCATCCGTTCCACCCGCAGCTGTCGGGAAAGGTGGCCGAGGAACAGGACGAGTACGATGACGGTTGCCAGCGACAGCAGGAAGGACAGCGTCACCGCGATCTCCGGTACGAATGACGACCCTCCGTTCTCGTCCTCGTCCCGAATCGTCCGCAGAACCGTCAAGGCGAAGGCGAATGTCGACAGGAAAAGCGCGAGGGTGTTGTGGACGAACTTGTCGCTGGTGAAGGTGCGCAGCAGGCGCGGCGAGTACTGGCTGCTGGCTAGTTGAAGGGTCACAACCGTCAATGAGAAGGTGAGCGAAGTGACGGTAATTGTTGAGGCAGCAATGGCTTCCATCAGTGACCGGGCAGCTGAGGGGCCTCCGCCGAACAACAGTCCGGACAGGGCGGGGGGCATGTCATCGGTGAGTTGGAGGTCCAGCCACGTCAGGAACTGGGCGAGCACCACGGAGCTGAGCACCGCTATAAGGGGCACGGGCCACAGCTGCGTCCGCACGTAGTCGCGGATGACCCGCGGAGTGAGGTTCTTTGCGATGTGCCGAGATGACTTACTGCGTCCCATTGCTGAACACTAACAAGGACCAGGCGTGTCGGCTTGCACAGAAATACCAAGCCTGCTTATCATTTTCGGGTGCTTCAAACTTCAACAAGTCCCCGGGCGATAGCTCGATACGATGGCGGTTTCGGCATCGCCGAAGAGCTGAAAGAGTCGGCCCGCCGCATCCGCGATCTGGAGCGGGTGCGAGACCAGCTTGCGCGGACGCTGCTGGATGTCCAGCAGGCCTGTGGGGCTGCCAAGGACCCGGACCATGCCCAACGACTGCTCTCTGCAGCCGTCGGCGATCTTGAGGAAATAGACTCCAGGCTCTTCGAGGCGAGGACCTTTCACTCAGGGGCGAATTGCGAAGGCCTGCTCGCGGGCTGACTACCCGCCGGTTGTGGCGTCGTGCCCGCTCAACTCATGATGCGGCTGGTCACCAGGGATCATACGCAGGCTGGGCCGCTGGTCATCCGGGTCGGGGACCCCGCCGAGGCCCCGGATGTGAGCGATCAATTCCTGGCGCAGGACTGCGTCTGATCCGTCGGGAGCCTGTGCCTGCGCGTCCAGCAGGGCCTGTGCCCTCCGCAGGGTAGCTTCCCCTACCGGGGTGAGACTGAGAATGAAGACGCGTCGATCGTCGTCGCTCCGTGTCCGGAGGATCAGGCCACGGGTCGCCAGCCTTTCGAGAAGCTTTCCGGCGGTCTGCGCCTGGACCCGTAGTTCCCGGGCCAGCTCAACCTGGGTGATGGAATTGTTCCGGCCCAGGACTCGAAGCGTCAGGAGCCCGGCGTGTGTTGTTCCCAGCTCGCGCAACAGTTCGTTTTCGCGGTTGGCGCTGAGCCTGGCGGCCGTATTGAGAAGCCGGTTCGTCGGCCACTGCGCGATATCCATGATGTTTATCTCTTCCGGTCGCCGTGCACGAACCCTGTGACTGGTTGTGCTTTGTTCTGCAGTTCGAGAACCGGGCTTCCAAACTCGGTGCGTCTGAGGTGGGGTTAGTGGTGCGGGCTGTCCTGCTGTTCTACGGCCTGCGTCATGCGTTGAAGGAAGCGGGTGACGTGGAGTGCCTCCTCGGGGCTGAGTGATTCAGCTACGTCGTGCATCCGCTTGTGCATCTCGCCCAGTGTCTCCCGCACTTCGATGTCTGCGTTGCCGGTCGGGACAATCTCGACGGAACGCCGATCCGTAGGGTGCGGCCGGCGGATAAGGTGTCCGCTCGCAACGAGACGATCGATGAGCCCCGTGGTGGATGCCGTCGAGATCTTCAGCATGCGGGAGAGGTCCTTCGGGCTGATGCAATGCCCAGCCTTCTGGGCCCGCATTGCATACCTGATGGCGAGAAGATCCGTTTCGTTCATTTTCATGGCGTCGCGTGTCCGGCGTCGCATCTCGGCTTCCGCAGCCCGGTAGACGCGCAATGCATTTAGCACTTCAACGCTGCCGGGGTTCTCCTGGTCGGCGTACCAATAGCCTGCGCCGTCAGGGTTCATTGCGGGTTCCATATCGACTAGTTTATCGCCCGCCTACAAGCTAGGTCACCTAGCAAATCTCAAGGAGGTCTTGAGATTTCCGGTTAATCTCGAGAACAGCCATGTATTGCCGGGTTTTTCATCGTAGACAGCACAAGCTAAGGTCATATATAACTAGTTGAACTAGTTACTATTCTTCCTACTGATTACGGAGCAGCCGATGTCTACAGTCGCCCAGAAATCGCCCGCGGCCCCGGTTGCAGTGGCGAACCCCGTTCACCTTGTCGACGAGTTATGGATTGACGAGAGTATCAGTGATCCAGGGTTCGACGACGGCGCCTCCGACACTGAGCGGATCATCGCAGCCGCCGGAGCGGTCGAGTCGCTCGAGTGGGAACTGGACCGGGCCCAGAGCGCGCTCGCGTCCGCAGTCGAGCGGGCCACATCCAACGGCTGCTCCGTCGAGAAGATCGCCGAGTCTGCCGGTCTGGCGAAGGAAGAAGTTGCCACTCTGCTCTGGGCCGCTCGTTCCGAGCGCAACCAACCGTGAGCGGCAGCGGTTCTTCACCTCATATCCCCGGCGAATCGACTATTGTGGGCCGCTGGCAGCTACAGCGAACGATCGGCTCGGGCGCCACTAGTGTCCTGTGGGCAGCCACCGACCTTGACAATTTCACCGACGTTGCCGTCAAGGTGGCCCGGCGCAGTGAGCACACCTTCAAGGAAGAAGCGCAGCTCCAGATGTCTCTGCATTCCCCATACATCACGCACGTGCTCGACTGCGGCGTGACTGAGAGCGCTGAGCAGGAACCCGCCGCGTATCTCGTGCAGGAGTTGGTCCCCGGAATGAACCTTCGCGACATCCTGAGTCGCATCACTCCGCACAACGTTGATGTGACGGCCTGGGCGTACGGGCTTCTGCGGGCCCTGCAGTCCCTGCGTGCGGCTGGCATCGTGCACCGCGATATCAAGCCCTCGAACATCATGATCCCTCTTACCGCCGGAGGCTCACCGTCGCCCCAGCCCAAGCTCGTTGACTTCGGAACCGCTGCCCGCGGTCCCCAGTGTGACGACCACGCGTCGTCCCGTGGCACCGTCCTCTATATGAGCCCCGAGCAGGCCCGCGGCACAGGCGTCGGCGCTGCAAGCGACATGTACTCCCTCGGACTGGTACTGCTCGAATGCCTCTCCGGCCACCGGGCCTTCAGCCTCCCCACCGTCGAATCGCTCGTGGCCCGGACCCTGCGCAGCCCATTGATTCCCGACCACATCCCGTCTCACTGGCGCCACCTCATCCGTGCCATGACCTCCATGGATCCAGCCCTGCGCCCCACGCCGACTGAAGCACTGGAGATGTTGACGAACCCCACCGCCGTCGCTGCTGTTTCACACACCGGGACGGAGCTCGCCCTGGCGGTGTAAGCCCGTTTTCGCTCCGAGGTTGCCTTCACCTGCCCGTTCTCGCGGGGATCAGAACGCGTAGCGGATCCGGCAGTACGGTGCGATCTCCTCGATGAGTGCGGTCAGCTGCCGGACGTAGCGGGCCTTGGTGCCTGAACGGTACCGGACGTTGGTAAAGCCGTTCGAGGAGACCTTCGATTCCTGCAGGTCCGGCCGCCACAACACGCTCTCGGCCTGAGGATGCCAGCCCAGGTTGACCTCGTGGAGGCGTTCGTTGTGGGTCAGGAAGATGACTTCGGCGGCAAGCTGGGCTTTCGCCGCGGGCGTCAGCGTGGCATCGAGCTGGCGCAGGAGTTCCTCCCAGTCACTGAGCCAGGTGTCCGTGACGATGACGGGGGAGAAGTTTACGTGCACCTCGTACCCGGCATCCACGAAGTCGTTGATGGCAGCCATGCGTTCGGCCACGGGCGAGGTGCGGACGTCGATCGACTTGGCGAGGTCCGCCGGCATGAGGGAGAACCGGATCCTTGTATGCCCGCCGTGATGCCAGTCCAGCATCGCGGGGTTCACGTACTTGGTGGCGAAGGACAGCTTGGCGGTAGGGAGGTCGCGGAACAGGCTGACCAGGTCTTCGACGTTGTCGCTGATCAACGCATCCACGGAGCAGTCGCTGTTCTCCCCGATGTCGTAGACCCAGAGCTCCGGGTCGCACTGGTTGGGCTCCAGCTTCATGCCCTGGCGCGTGGCATGCCGTTCAAGCGTGCCGGCAATCTGGTCGATGTTCGCGAACACCGTCACCGGGTTGCTGTACCCCTTGTGCCGGGGGACGTAGCAGTAGGCGCAGGCCATGGCGCAGCCGTTGGCGGTTGAGGGAGCAATGAAGTCGGCGGAGCGGCCGTTCGGTTTGACGGTCAGTGCCTTCTTGACGCCGAGGACCAGCGCCTCGGTCTTGATTCGGGACCAGCGGGGCACGTTGGTCTCGTCGCCGTGCACCTCAGGGATATTCCAGTGGTTTTCCACCAGAACGACGTCGGCATCCGGCCACCTTTCCACGATCTCCTTGCCGCGGGGCAGCTCCAGGGCTGCAGGCTGCGCATAGATGCGCCGGATCTGCAGCAGCCGGTTGAATTCCATGGTCATCCTCCGTCGCGTTGAGTTGGCAGGACACACCCCTTTTGACCGGCCATAACCGGCGTGTCCTGTCAACTCAATGCGTTCGAACCGAGTGCCTCAGAGGATGGGTCGGCCGCCGGTGACGGCGATGCGCGCACCGGACATGTAGCTGCCGTCGTCGGACGCCAGCAGGACGTATGCGGGGGCGAGCTCGGCAGGCTGGCCGGCGCGGCCCAGGGGCGTGTCATCACCGAACTGCTCCACCTTTTCCGGCGGCATGGTCGCGGGGATAAGCGGAGTCCAGATGGGCCCGGGGGCCACACTGTTGACGCGAATACCCTTCTCGCCGAGCATCTGCGCGAGGCTCGCGGAGAAGTTCGCGATGGCCGCCTTCGTCGCGGCGTAGGGTGCCAACGCGGGGCTCGGCATATCCGAGTTGACGGACGAGCTGCCGATGATCGAGGAACCCGGCGCCATGTGCGGCAGGGCTGCCTTGACCAGGTGGAACATCGCCGAGACGTTGACCTTGAAGGTGTACTCCCACTCCTCCTCGGTGATCTCATCGAGGCTCTCGTGGCTCATCTGGTAGGCCGCATTGCTGACGAGGACGTCCACCTTGCCGAATTCCTGCACGGCCAGCTCGATGATGTCCCGGCAGTGCTGGGAATCCGAGAGGTCACCGCGTACCACGACCGCCTTCCGGCCGGCGTCCTCGATGTGGCGGGCAGTTTCTTCGGCGTCGTCGTCCTCACTGAGGTAGGAGATGAGGACGTCCGCGCCTTCACGCGCGAAGGCGATGGCCACGGCGCGGCCGATACCACTGTCGCCGCCGGTGATGACCGCCGCCTTGCCGGTGAGTTTGCCGCTCCCTCGGTAGCTCTCCTCACCGCAGTCCGGCGTGGGATCCATCTCTGACTGAACGCCGGGGACGTCCTGCTGCTGCTTTGGCTGACCCATGATTTCCTCCGAAAGTCGCTGTTTCTGTAGGTGTGTGATTCAAGGGGTTAACCGAAGAGGCCCGCCGTTTGGGGGAAACGACGGGCCTGGCTTCGTGGTGGTTAGCGGTTGAACAGTCCGTCGAGCACGTTCTTGGGGCGCTGCTGCTCACCCTGGTTTGCGCCCAGCACGATCACTGCGCCGCTCAGGGCGGGCAGGACCCACTGAAGGATCTTCAGCTGCTGCTGTGCCTTGGCGAGTTCCTCCGGCGCTCCCGGGTTGGGTTCTGTTGAACCCGCAGCACCGTGCTGGCTCAGCTCGCCCACCTTCTTGCCGAGCATGCCGGAGTAGAGGGACGCTGCCATGCCGACGACCGTGATCGCTGACTTGACGACTGTGTTGGCGACAGCACCCGGCTGTCCGGCCAGGCGGCCCTTGTTCGCGGCGATGAGCCCGATTCCGCCGATTGCGTGTGCGCCGAACGCTGCGACCTGCACCGGAGTCCAGCGAGCCCAGCCGACCGTGGAAAGACGGGTGCGCTCCGTCGGGTCCTTGGCTTCGGCTGCCGCGCCGTTCAGGCCGACGGCGCCCATGAGCGATCCGCCGAACCAAGCCGCAGCACTGAGATCGTGAAGGGATCGTACAAGCGTGTTTCCTGCCATGATGCTCTCCTTAGACTTGGGATGCCGTAGACCGTCGAGGAATTAATGGGAAGACGGCACCGTTAATTTCTATCAGCATGCTTACCATTTTGCGAGCGATCGGTAGAAAAATCTGCCGGGCAGTACGATCAATGGGTGCTACCGTTCCTGCTTCTGGGCACCCGCGCCGAGGATGCGGCGGCCGAGGGTGAATACCGCAGCTTCCTGCGCTTTACCGGCCTTACGCCGCCGAACCTTCACCGGATCCGGGTCGAACAGGAACCCCTGCCCGATCTACGGCTCGAGGACTATTCGGGCATCTTCCTCGGCGGGAGCCCCTTCAACTCTTCGGACGCTGAGGACGCCAAATCTCCCACCCAGCATCGTGTGGAGCGCGAACTCCGAGAGCTGCTCGACCGGGTTGTCGACGCCGATTTCCCATTCATGGGCGCCTGTTACGGGGTGGGGACACTGGGGCGGCACCAGGGCGCGGTGATTGACCGCACCTTCGCGGAACCCATTGGTCCAATAGAAATCACAGTGAACGACGACGGCACAGCGGACCCGCTGCTGGCCGGCCTCCCTCCGCGCTTCGATGCCTTCGTTGGGCACAAGGAGGCTTGCGCGACGCTTCCGGCCGGCGCGGTGCTGCTGGCGTCGTCGGCGTCGTGCCCGGTGCAGATGTTCCGGGTGAAGCAAAACCTTTATGCCACTCAGTTCCACCCCGAACTGGACGTCGAGGGTCTCGTTCAACGCATCCGCATCTACCGCCATGCCGGCTACTTCCCGCCGGACCAGGCGGAGACCGTGATTGAGCGCGCGAGGGCCTCGTCGGTGACCTGGCCGCCGCAGATCCTCACCAACTTCGTGCGGCGTTACGCCCGCCACTAACCCGTTGAGTTAACAGGACACACCCCGTTCCGCCGGGCTTTCAGGGTGTGTCCTGCCAACTCAACGCGGGGTGTGGGCGCGGCTTTCACCCGCAGTTCACCCGTCGTTGACCGGGTGGACCACAGCACCATGGAGCATCGGGCGGGGGGACCACCCACACTTCATTCGAAAGGGACTGAACCTTATGGTTTTTCGCCTGACCAGGAGCATCGCCACCGCCATTGCCGGACTGACGCTCGCCACCGTGCCCGTCGCCGGCGCACACGCTGCACCCGCCGAGAAGGCGACCGACGCTCCGATCCTCATCGGACACCGTGGAGCAGCCGGCACCGCGCCGGAGAATACTGTTGCCGCGTTCAAGGACGGACGTGCATCCGGTGCCGACTTCTTTGAGATCGACGTGCAGTTGAGCGCCGACGGCGTTCCATTCCTGTTCCACGACAACACGCCTGCGCGCACAACCAACGTTGAAGAGGTGTTCCCCGGCCGCGAGAACAACCCGGTCACTTCCTTCACCTGGGCGGAACTCCAGCAGCTCGACGCCGGCTCCTACTTCAGCGACAAGTACGCGGGGGAGCGCATCCCGCACCTCGATGACGCGGCTGAGATCGCGACCGTCAAGACCGGCGTGTACATCGAGATCAAGTCCCCGGTGAATTCGCCCGGCGTGGAGCAGGTTGTCGCCGATGAACTCCTCAGCGACCCGAAGTGGACGCAGCTGGTTGCGGCGGACAAGATCCAGGTCATCGGCTTTGATGAGGCCTCGAACCGCCGCTTCGCAGCAATTGCTCCGGACATCGAGCTGCAGCAGCTCACCAGCGTGGTGCCGCCGCGTGCGGTTGTTGAGTCGTGGGCGACCTTCGCCGATTCGGTGGGTACCAATTACCGGACCCTGACACCCCAGAACGTTGCGGACGTGAAGGGTGCCGGATTGATCCTCGGCGTGTACACGGTGAACTCGCCGGAGGCTGTGCAGTACTCGCTGGATCTGGGCGTCGATGCGGTGACCACCGACTTTCCGATCCAGAACCACCGTTTCCTCAAGGGTCAGCCCGTGTTCCCGGGAGCCGGCGTCGAGATCGCCGACTCGGTGAACAACCCGGCCGGTAACGATGTCCAGCCCGAGAACGGCGAGCACGTGGTCCTCCGCAACACCTCGGCGGTGAGCGTTGACGTGAGCGGCGCAGTCATCCGCGACGCCGCGAACAACATCCTGACCGTCGGTCAGGGCTACGTCCTCGCACCGGGTGCCGAGCTTCGCGTTTACACGGGCCCGGGGACGAACTCGGCTGAGGCGTACTACAACGGGGGCAACGCTTCGGTGCTGAACAACGGCGGCGATTCGGTTGCCCTGTGGATCGGTCCGCGCCTGCAGGACGTCTTCGCCAACTAGCTTTTCCGTTTCCCAGACTGCGCCTGGCCGCCGGATCCACCCGGTGCACAGGCGCAGTTGCGTTTCTCCCACGTGGCGGCCGCAGGCCTGTTCCTGGCTGCCTCCACCTGTCATGGTTGCACCATGACAAATCAGTCTCGAACCATCGTCTTCGACGTCAATGAAACCCTGTCCGATATGAGTCCCCTCGCCGACGCGTTCGACGCGGAGGGGTTGCCTGCGCTGACGGCGCGTGTGTGGTTCGCGGGAATCCTGCGGGACGCCTTCGCCCTCACCGTGACGAACGATAATCCCGGCTTCGCCGACCTCGCGAAGGACAGCCTCCAGCGCCTGTGCGCTGACACGCTCGGTGCGGGGGACCACACTGCCGCGGTGGACAACATCATGGATGTGCTGACGACACTGTCCGTGTACGACGACGTCGTCCCCGGTATCGAGACGCTCGCCGGCCTTCCAGAGCTGGTCACCCTGAGCAACGGTGCAACGTCCGTGGCGGAAGCGCTTTTCGAGCGGGCAGGAATTCGCGGACACTTTGCCAGACTGCTCAGCGTCGCCGACGCCTCCCGGTGGAAGCCCGCCTCTGCAGCGTACGAGTATGCCGCGGCGGAAATCGTTCGCGAGCCGGGGGAGCTCCTGTTGGTTGCGGTTCATCCCTGGGATATCCACGGTGCACGCCGGGCCGGATTGGAGACGGCGTGGATCAACCGGTCCGGTACGGCCTACCCGGCATACTTCGAGACTCCGCACATTGAGGCGAGCAGTCTCACGGAGCTCGCTGAGAACCTGCGGGCTGAGTGAAACTGCAGCGCTCGCCCGCGACGCCTAGCATGGTGCAGGAACCCCTTGAGCGGAAGGCATCAGCATGATCTTCATCGTCGTCAAATTCAACGTGAAGCCCGACTGGAGCGAGCGTTGGCTCGATCTCACCCGCGAGTTCACAGAAGCCACCCGCGCCGAGCCCGGCAACCTCTGGTTCGACTGGTCGCGCAGCGTGGACAACCCCAACGAATTTGTCCTCGTCGAGGCGTTTGAAGACGATGCCGCCGGCGCCCACGTGACCAGCGACCACTTCCAGCAGGCCATGAAGGACATGCCTCAGGCGCTCGTCGAAACCCCGCACATCATCAGCGAACAGCTCTCAGCCACCGGCTGGAACCGCATGGGTGAACTCTCCGTCGACAGGAGCGATCATGTCTGAGGACAGCGCACATGCCCGGAACGGGAACCCCCACTACCAGGTGCTGATCATCGGCGGCGGAAACGCCGGTATCTCTCTAGCGGCACGGCTGAAGCGCTACAGGGTGAAGGGAATCGCCGTCGTCGATCCCACTGAGCAGCATCAATACCAGCCCTTCTTTTCCCACATTGCGGGCGGTACGGGCAAGGCGGAAGCGGCCGTGCGGTCGCAGAAGTCCGTGATGCCGAAGGGCATCGCCTGGCACCGTGATTCCGCCACAGCCATCGATCCGGCAACAAAGACCGTGACCCTCGCCTCCGGCAGGAACCTTCTCTACGAACACCTCGTCGTCTGCCCCGGAATCCAGAAGAACTGGGACGGAATTCCGGGCCTCCAGGGCGCCTACGATTCCCCGTACGGAGCGACGAACTACAGCATCGACCTCGCCGTGAAGGCGTGGCGGCTGCTGAGCAACCTTCGGTCCGGAACAGCGGTCTTCACCATGCCCGACGGCCCCATCACCTGCGGCGGCGCCGCGCAGAAACCGATGTACCTCGCGTGCGACTACTGGCGCTCGCAGGGTGTCCTCGACAACATCCGCGTGATCCTCGCCGTCCCGACGAAAACCGTCTACGGCGTTGAAGTTGTGGACGAGGAGCTGAACCGGAAGATCACCGAGTACGGCATCGAACTGCGCTGCAGCACGGAGCTCACATCGGTCGACGCCGACAACCGCGTCGCCACCCTGCGCGACACCGCGCGGGGAACGGAGGAACAGATCCAGTACGACGTCCTGCACGCCGCACCACCGCAGTCCGCCCCGGACTGGATTCGCGGCACCGGCCTTGCCGACGACGACGGTTTCGTCGCCGTCGACAAGAAGACCCTCCAACACGTCACTTACCCAACGGTGTGGTCACTGGGCGACGCGGCGGGAACCCCGAACTCAAAGTCGGGTGCGGCCCTCCGCCAGCAGACCAAGGTCCTTGCGAAGAACCTGAAGGCGGTGCTCAAGGACAGGCAGCCCAGCCGGGAGTACAACGGGTACGGAGCCTGTCCTCTCACCGTCAGCCGCTCTACAGTGGTGCTTGCCGAATTCGATGACACCCACACCCCGAAACCATCGGTCCCCGGTTGGAAGGGCCTCGCCAAGGAGAAGCGGCTGACGTGGCTGGTGGAGCGGTACGGGTTCATCCGGTTGTACTGGTACGCCATCTTGAAGGGCCGCGCCTAGGCCTTCCCGGCCGACGCCTCATCACGCAGAGAGGATCCGCATGTCCCACCAGATCACCGTCACCCGCACCTTCGCCGCCCCGAGGGAACGCGTCTTCGCCGCGTGGACCGACCCCGCGGACTTCGCCATCTGGTTTGGAAGTTCGCAGGTCAACGTCCCACGCGACTCGCTCGTGCTCGACGTTCGCCCCGGCGGTAGTTGGCACGCCGTCATGGAGTTGCCGGACGGCAACACCATCAACTGGGAGGGCGAGTACACCGAGGTGACCCCACCCGAACGGTTGGGCCTGACGATCACCGACCGTCCCGGTACCGACCCGGGAGCGCCCATCAAGGTCACCTTCGCCGATGTCGACGGCCGTACGCAGATGACGCTCGTGCAGGACGCCCCCGGCTTCTCCGCGGAACAGCGCGAGCAGACCGCCGCGGGCTACCAGGCGTTCTTCGACGACATGGAGGCGCTCGTCGTTTCCTGACCGCTGTGTCTACGTCAGGCGCCGGCCCCGGTAGACGGTATCGGCGACGGCAAGGGTTTCACCCTCCGGGCCGCTCGCTTCCCGCGGACGTGCCTCAATCACCTGGTGCTCCCAGCCGTGGTCGAGCAGTTCCGCGATCTCCTCCGCGGTGAAGTACAGATCGGGCAGCCTTGGGCGGGATGCCTCGGACTGCAGGTCCGAGGGATGATGACCCACGATCAGCAGGATCCCACCCGGCGCGACGGCGCGGGCCAGGTTCCGGAACAGGGGCTCGCGCTGCGCGGTGGGCAGGTGCATGTACTGGGCGGTGACGAGGTCGAACGAGCTCGTCGGAGGGACCCAGACCGTGATGTCGTGATGCTCCCAGCGCACCGGCCGGGTGCTGGATTCCTCTCCCTGCTCCCGTTCATGGTCACCCGCGCGCGAGAGCGCGACTCTGGAGATGTCGACGCCGGTGACCTCCCAACCACGCGAGGCCAACCACAGCGAATCCGCGCCTTCTCCGCAGCCGACATCGAGCGCGGTGCCGGGAGGCAGGCCGTGCGCTTCCGCGACCAGCTGCGGGTTCGGACGGCCGCTCCAGATGCGCTTCTTTTCCCCGTACCGGGCGTCCCAGAACGCTTCGTCGAATTCACGGGGACCGTGATCATGGTCCTGCTGGTGTGCATGCATCAGGAAACCTCCGCTCCTATCCTGCTCCCTGCGGGGGCGGACGCGGAAGAGGACCGGTAGGTCTCAAGATCCCGCTGGAGTTCCTCGGCCATGAGGTGGTTATTGATTGCCACTGCTGCTGCCAACCCCGAGGCAGCGGACGGCAGAACCTGCAGCATCAGGTTCGCAACGTTCCCGGCAGCCCAGACGCCGTCGACGTCGGTGGCCCCCATCTCGTCCACCGCAAGGTGTTCACCAACCCCGGCCGGATGCTGGACGGGGTTGAGCCCCAGGCCTGCGAAGATCCCGGTATTGGCAACGAAGCGCGGTGCAACCGCCAGGGCCTCGACCGGCACCACGAGGCCGCCAGCGAGTTCCACGCCGCTCAGGGCGCCGCCGTCGTTATCGTTCAGGATGCGGGTGACGCCACCGTCCACGACGGTGACGCCCCGCGCGGCGAGGTGCTCCCACTCTTCCTCGGTCGGCTCAACGGTGTCGTTCAGGAAGAGCGTGATGCTGCTGCTCCACTGGCGGAACAGCAGCGCCTGGTGAACCGACATGGCGCGGGTTCCGAGTACTCCGATGTGCTGGTCGCGGACCTCCCACCCATGGCAGAAGGGGCAGTGCAGGACCTCCCGGCCCCACCGTTCGCGGAGCCCGGGGATGTTCGGCAGCAGGTCTGTCAGCCCGGTGGTCAGGAGCAGCCGGCGGGAAGAAAGCACGGTCCCGTCGTCGAGCGTGGTGCGGAAGCGGAAGTGTGGATCGTCGGTGCGGGCGGCATCAACGGCGGTGCCTGTGATGATGACGCCGCCATAGGATTGCACGTCGGTTCGACCGGCAGTCACGAGGTCCAGCGGATTCATGCCCTCACGGGTGATAAACCCGTGCACGCCGCTGGCGGGGGAGTTGCGGGGGTGGCCCGCGTCGACCACGGCGACACTCCGGCGGGTGCGCCCGAGCATCAGTGCCGCGCTGAGGCCGGCGGCTCCGCCGCCGATCACGGCGACGTCGAAGGAGTTCAGTTCAGGTGTCATGGTCCCAGCATGGAACGGGTAGACACCACCAGCAAGAAACCTTGCTGAAGTGGCAAAATAACGCATATGAGTGACCATATTGGTGAAGCCCTCGCCGCAGTAGGGCCCCGGCTGAGGGCGCTCCGGGTGAAGCGGGACGTGACGCTCCAGGCGCTGTCCGAGTCGACGGGCATTTCCGTGAGCACGTTATCCCGGCTTGAGTCCGGCCAACGTAAACCGAACCTGGAATTGCTGCTTCCGCTGGCCCAGGCGCATCAGGTTCCGTTGGATGAACTCGTGGGTGCGCCGACCACGGGCGACCCCCGTGTGCACCTGCGTCCGATCGATATGGGTCGTGGAACGGTCGTACCGCTTACGCGTCGGCCGGGCGGCATCCAGGCTTACAAACACGTGTTGCACGCAGATATGCCGCTCGAGGAACCGGACCCGCGGGTCCATGAGGGGTACGAGTGGTTGTACGTGCTGAACGGCAACCTTCGGATGATCCTCGGAGAACTCGACCTGGTACTACCCGCCGGTGAGGCCGTGGAGCTCGATACGCGGGTGCCGCACTGGTTCGGGAAGTCGGACCGTCACGCCGTGGAGTTCCTCAGCCTGTTCGGACGGCAGGGCGAGCGGGTGCACCTGCGGGCGAAGACAACGAATTGAGGTGCGGAGGAGTTCACCTTGAAACGGTAGTGTGGATTTCGCGCGAAGACGGTGGTGAAGGGACAGTACATGAGTGTTCAGGGCGGACTGTATCGCCATGACCTTCCTCTGCGTGAGATCGTCGGGAATGAGATCCGCAGCCGCATCTTCAACGGAACGTTCCCGCCTGGTACGCGCCTGATTGAGCGCGACCTCGCTGCCGAATTTGAGGTCTCCAGGTTCCCTGTGCGCGAAGCGATCCGCATCCTGCATCGGGAAGGGCTTGTCGAGACACTGCCAACCCGGGGCATCGTGGTCAAGCGGCTGGAGCGCAAGGAAGTCGAGGAGATCTTCGACATCCGCGAGGCGCTGGAGGGTCTTGCCTCCCGGTTGGCAGCGGAAAGGGTGGCTGCCGGTGAGCCCAATGGCCTCCAGAAATATGTCGATCTGTCCCGTGAAGCTCTCGCGGAGGGAAATCGCGAGGCCGCCCGCGCGGCGAACTCGGATTTTCATGACGCGATTATCGATTTTTCCGGCAGCGCTACCCTGCGTGACATTCTGACGCCGCTGATGGGGAGGCTGCATTGGCTCTTCGGGCAGGTATCCGACCTCGATGCCGTCTGCAACGAGCACAGCGACCTGTGCGCGGCGATCAATTCCGGGGACCCGACGGCAGCAGCCGAAGAGGCGCAGCACCACGTTCAGTCCTACCGGGACCAGACGCTGAAGCACCTCTTCGGCTGACTCAGGGGCAGATCAGCCCACTAGAGCAACAGGCGTCCCCACCTCTGGTCAAGGCCGGGAGCACCGGCCATGGTGAGTGTCTTCCACAGCGTCACTGCCACTGAATCGAGCACGGGCAGGCCGGTCTCGGTCTCGACTTCCTCGACCACCGGCGCGCCGTACAGGTTGGTGCAGAGGTAGATCAGAGCGTCGGGTCGGTCCTGCCGTGATGCCAGGTCCCTGGACGGTTCGAGCAGGTCCGACGGTGGTACTCTCCCGAAGGACTCGTTCACCGACAGCCCGAGGTGCCGCTCGGAAACCACCTCAATGCCCTCCTTGGAATACCGTAGGGCGATTGCGTCGTTGACGTCGGCTGTGTAGGGCGTGATCAGTCCGATCCGGGTTGCCCCGAACGCCTTCAGGGCATCCAGATACGCGAGGGTTGACGTGGTGGCGGGTACCCCGGTTTCGGCGGTAATCTGCCGGACCATTTCGCGATCCGCGCCGGGACCCAGCCACGATCCTGCGGTACCGTTCCAGGCGATTACATCGACGTCGGCCGTCTGCAGAAGCCGTGCCGCAGCGACCATCGTGGAATGGTCAAACTGCTTGTTGGAACCGTCGTCCAGCGCAATCCGCGTGACTTCGACACGGGTGAAGTGCACGGTGACGTCGGTGCGGTCCCCGAGAATCCGGTAGGTCTGCGGTTCAAGGCACGTATTCGACGACGGGACAATCATCCCGATGCGGGTTGGCCGCGAAGTCTCACCCAGCTCATACATGCGACAGGACCTCCTGCCTGGTGCCCTGCATCTCGCGCGGTCCCTGCCTCGGGATGAACCGGCCAACGGGTCCCGGGTCGCTGAAGACGCCGCCGTCGAGCACTACGCGACCGGCGGAAATAACCGTCGATGGCCACCCAGCGAGCTCCAGACCATGGAAAGGCGAGAAATCCGTCCCCATGTGGAGCGCGGCGCCGTCGACAGTCCGGACTTCCCCCGGATCGAACAGAACAATATCGGCGTCGTATCCGGGAGCAAGGGCTCCCTTGGAAGCCAGCCCATTGATGCGCGCCGGTGCGGCGGCGAAGAGTTCCACGAACTGCTGCAGTGGCATTCCGCGCTCCGTGACGAGCGAGGTGAACGTCGCCGGCATCCGGGTCTCGACGCCGGGAAGACCATGCGGCATGAACCGGATGTCGTCCTTTCGCGAGGATTTCTGGCTCATGTCATAGCACGAATGGTCCGATGAGACGGTGTCGATGCCGCCGGCGAGAGCCCGGTCGACAAGCGCCTGCACCGCCTCCCTGCTGCGCATCGGCGGGCAACAGGCGAACCGCTCGGGGAACTCCGAGCCATAGACGCTTTCGTCCAGGCTCAGGTAGTGCGGGCAGGTCTCGGAGTAGGCGCTGAACCCACGTGACCGGGCGTCCTGCACCAACTCGACGGCTTCGGAGACCGTCTGGTGCACGAAGTAAACCGGTGCGCCGGTGTACTCGGCCATGGCCAGGACTTCACGGACGGAGGCGACCTCCGCCAGTTGCGGCCGGGTGCGGTGCAGGTGTTCGATCCCCGTTTCCCCCCGGCCGGCGTGGTCGCCGGTGCAGTCAGCAATGATCGCGTCATGCTCGGCATGAATGTAGGTCAGCCCGTCAAGACGCACCATCTCCTTCATGACACGCAGGATGGTGTCCTCATCCGCCATGGTGGAACCGCGATTGGTCGTGTACATCTTCACCGACCGGATGCCGAGTTCCGACAGCCGCTCAAGCTGGGCCGGAAC
This sequence comes from Arthrobacter sp. M71 S08, assembly GCF_059089725.1. Classification (NCBI taxonomy): domain Bacteria; kingdom Bacillati; phylum Actinomycetota; class Actinomycetes; order Micrococcales; family Micrococcaceae; genus Arthrobacter; species Arthrobacter sp. M71 S08. Next base: position 177,060 of record NZ_JBNHEY010000001.1, read on the forward strand.
GGTGTCGTCCCAGGTGATGACCGAACCGTGGAGCGCTACATCGCAGCGCGCCACCTGTGCCAGGCGCAGCTTGTTCTCCGCAGCCTGCAGGGGAGTTTCGCTCAGGGCGCGCGGGATGCCGAAGTCGATGACCGTCGTCGTGCCTCCCCAGAGCGCGGCGATGGTCGCGGACTCGAAGGTGTCCAGCGATGAGTAGGCACCGGTGACCTGTTCGATGTGGCAGTGCCCGTCCACCCCGCCCGGGATGGCGGTGCGGCCTGCCGCATCGATGAGCCGGGCAGCCTCTGGGAGTTCGTCGGGAGGGGTGGTTCCGTCATAGATCGCGGCGATGCGTCCGTACAGCACACCGATGTGGCCGGTGACCGTATGGGTGGCGTTGACTATGACGGCATTCGTGATGAGCGAGTCCAGTTTCATTCCGGACCACGTTCCTTTCCATGAGTCTCGTGCCCGCGTGCAAGCGTGCGGGTGATGGCAACTGATAAGCCGGCATTCGGTTTGGGCGGAGGTGGTGCGAAACTGCCGGCACGGTGGCTTCCACCTGCGAGGGCGACGAGCACTTCGGCCTGCTTCACGCCGGCCGAGATGCCATCCACAACCGGCACGGGAATCTGACTACCGACTTCCCTTGCCAGCCCGGCCAGCGGGGCGCCGGCGAGGATGACGACGTCGGCCCCGTCTTCCCGGACCACCTGGCCTGAGAGTTCGAGCAGGTGGGGAGCGAAGTCCTCCTGGACAGAACCTATTCCGGTGAGAGGGTCGGTCAGGGAGCGGATGGAAGCCAACCGCCCCCCGAGACCGTTACGTTCCACACACTCCCGGTACCAGGCCGTGATCCGGTGGGAGATCGCCACAATGGAGAACCGGGTGCCCTGAAGGGCAGCGGTGTACAGTGCGGCCTCCGTAATTCCTACGACCGGGATGTCCACGAATTCCTTGAGCGCGGGCATCCCCGGGTCGCCAAAAGCGGCAACGACGACGGCGTCCACGTTCTCGTGTTCCTCGGCGATTACCTGCGCCACCGCCCCCGCTGCGAGCAACGACTCCATGCGGGTTTCGATGTACTCCACGCCGAAGGGCGCGGTCCGCAGGACGATCTCCGTCCCGGGTGACGCTGCCCGCTCGGCCTCAGCGAGGATCAGGGCGGACACTTTCTCGCTGATGTTTGGATTGATGACCAGGAGTTTCATGGTGTGTTCCTAGACCGGCAGGCGGCGGCTGTAGTCGAGCGTAATCACTGAAGCGAACATCACGATGGCGGCACCGACGAAGTAGAGCAGCGCCCAGGTGTAACCGCCCGTGGCTCCGACGATGAAGCCGATGGCCATTGGGGTGATGAAACCGTTGACGTTGCCGGCGAGATTCATTGCACCGCCGAGGACGCCTGCGTTGCCGCGGCCGCCCAACAGGGAGGGGATGCTCCAGAAGAGACCAACCCAGCGGAGGAAAAACAGCACCACGGACAGGAGTACGACGGCGGTGATCGGGTCATTGACGAGTGTGACGCCGACCAGTCCTGCGACGACAACCAGGCTCGAGAAGCCAAGCAGCGTGCGCATCACCCTGTTGGCGGAGGCACCCTTGCCACGCCAGGCATCGGCGATGTTGCCGCCGATGATTTCGCCCACGAATCCTGCGCCGAAGATGACGAAGGTTCCCCAGCCCACTCCGGCAAGATTGAAGCCCTTGGCTTCGGAGAGGTAGAGCGGACCCCAGGTGAGCAGGCCGTAGAAAACACCGTTGAAACCGAACCATCCGAAGCACATGGCCCAGAATGACTTGAACTTCAGGTAGGGGAGCAGGCCGCGCTTGCCGGGTGCTGCTACTGCCGCTGCCCGGGCGTCTTCTTCTGCGTGGGAGGCTTCAATCAGGTCCACTTCGGCCTGGTTGATGCTCCGGTGCTGGCGAGGGGTATCGCGGATGTACCACCAGGCGAGGAAACCGAAGGCGGCCGTGGCAATGCCGGCCGCGAGGAAAGCGCCCCGCCAACCGCCGGTGAGCCCGATCAGGCCCGCGATGGCAATGCCGCCGATGCCTGCGCCCAGAGGAGCTCCGGCGTCGAGGATTGTGGCGCCGCGGCCGCGTTCCCCTGTTGCCATCCACTGCCCGTTCAGCTTGCCGCCGGCGGGCATGATTGCCGCTTCGGTGACGCCAATGAGGGCGCGGGCGGTGAATAGGCTTGCGAAGTTCCAGGCCAGTCCGGATGCAGCGGTGGCGAGGCCCCATCCAACACAGGAACCGGTGACCATTTTGCGGGCACCGAGGCGGTCAACAAGCCATCCGCCGGGTACCTGCATGATGGCGTACGCGAAGAAGAAGGCGGAGAGCAGTAGGCCGATGGATTCCGGGGAGAGTTGGAACTCCTCCTGGATAAGCGGCATCGCCACTGAGATGGACCCCCGGTCCACATAGTTGAGGGTGACGAGGAAGAGCAGCAGGACGAAGAGCTTCCAGCGAACCTTGGTCGGCTTCTTGCTTTCGGTGGACCTGCGGCCCGCGTCTCCGGAGGTGTCGGAGAGATCCTGAGGTGGCAGATCCACCGTCGAGGTCAGATGGTCGTCATTGGCCATGTCATGAATTCCTTTGAACGTGCGAACGGGAGTCGGGTGCCGCGCCGCCTCAACTGACTCGTGGTCCGGCGGATACACCCGTCAAACTTGGGATCCCAAAATTGACAGTAGGCGTGACGCAGCACACTGTCAATGGATTTGAAGGAAAAGTTTCTTATAACAGAATGATTATTTCGCTGTGCGGAATAAAGGCCCGGCGCATATGTGCTCGAATTCGGCTTACGCCCGTTCTAGGAGAGTGGGCGCTGCATCACGAAGTCGGTCTCGACATTGCTGCCCAGCTGGAACGTCTTCGCGCCGACACGGGCAAACCCGTGCTTTTCATAGAACCGGACGGCGCGGGCATTGCGGTCATTAGTGCCAAGCCAGATGCCTTTGGCCTCGGTTCCCTTCGCCGCGATCTCCAGCGATGCCTCCATCAGATGCGACGACGAACCCTGCCCATGGTGCGAAGGGTGCACGTAGAACTTGCTCAGCTCGATCGTCGGGAAGATCGACAGGGAGGACCGCACCTGCTGATCCTTCGGCAAGTCCTTTACTAGCATGCTCCATGCAAGGAGATGCCCGTCTTCGCGCAGGCACAGCAGGATCTTGTCGGGGTCCGCGATGTGCTGGGCGAACCGCTCCTCGGAGAGTTCCGTGGTGATGAAGTGCGCAATGTCCTCCGGACGGGAGGTCGGCGGGCAGGCGAGCGGAAAGGTGACGGCCGCGAGCGTGGCAAGCGGGCCGGCGTCATTCGCGGTGGCATGGTCAATAACAACGGTCACAGAGCTAGGGTAGCGCCGATCGTTCTTCGCGCGACCGATGCGGCGTCGGAATGACGGCCGTCCGGAGTGTGACCGCCCGATCTGCGTGCTCAGATGTCCTCGGGCTGGTGGGGAAGCTGGCTTAGGATCGCTGTACCGACCTTTTCCCGACTTTCGAGAAGGCAGCCATGCACGTGTTGTCCCGAAGAAGGCATGCTGTTGGCGCGCCCTCCCGGCGGGTCGTGATCGTGGTCCTGCTGGCGGTGCTGTTCCTAGCGCTGATACCGCTGGTCATCGTGGCCCTGTCCGACGACGGCGCTGCCGTTGGGTTTGTTGGGTGGACGCTGCCTCTGACGCGCGGGCTGGTTCACCTTGCGAGCCTGGCGGTGATCGCGGTTCTCTGTGTCGGCGTTCTGCTGCCTGCCCAGGACGGTGCTGAAGAACTGTCCCCGTTCGCTGAGCGGCTGGGTCGGCGGGGGAGCGTGGCCGCGCTCGCCGGCGTCGTCGCCTGTTCTGTGTTGCTGCTGTGGACCTATTTCGATGTGGTTGGTGCCGGCCCGCTGGAAGTGGATTTCGGTGATTTCGGGACCTTCCTGAACGAGCTCGCCTCAGGCCGGGCACTGGTCGCACAGATCGGTTTCCTGCTCGCCAGTGCTGTGCTCGCGTGGGTTGCCCGGACTCTCACGGCCCTGCGGATGGCACTGTTTCTCGCCGTGGCAGGGACGACGACGCTGGCCCTCGGCGGACATGCCGCCTCCGAAGCCGGGCACAGCGTGGCAATGTTCAGCATGACGGCTCACATCGCGGCGGCGTCGCTGTGGGTGGGCGGGCTTGCGGGTGTGGCGTGGCTCGCGGTAGCTGCCGGCGACCGGCTGCACGTAGTCGCCCGCCGGTTCAGCAGGCTCGCCCTGATCTGTGCAGCGGTAGTGGCGATCAGTGGGGCGGCGAGTGCGCTGGTGCGCGTGCCGGATCTGGCGGCGCTGCCGTCGTCGCTCTATGGACTGGTCCTGCTGCTGAAGGTGTCCGTGCTGGGAGTGTTGATCGGGTTTGGGGTGGTGCACCGGCGTCGGCTTCTTGCCGGGGACTCCTTCGGCCGGGCAGACTTCGGGAAGCTCGCCGGCGGTGAACTTGTGGTGATGGGCGCTGCCTACGGCTTGGCCATTGCCCTGGTGGGGCTGGAGCCCCCGGCCTAGCGACGGCGTCCGGGCCGGTCGTTAACTTTCTCGTCATCTTCGGTCTGTATACCTGAGTTGTTACCCGTGCCTGCCGTACAGGCACTTTGCATGCAGTGCTGGACCGGCGCCCATGGGGGAGGCGCCGGCGCAGCAGGTCGGCTGCAGGCGCCCAATTCGGCTCAAAGCTCCGGCACGCAGGGGCCGGCACCGAGTTTCGCCAGACCGGCGAGGTCACCGTCGGCGAGGTGTGTCTGGCCCGTGTTCTCCTCGTACATCAGCTGGTTCGGATCATCGATGTGGTCCAGACCCAGCACGTGCGCCAGTTCGTGGATGACGATCGCCCTGACATGCTCGCGCCCGCCCTGAAACTGAAGGATCTCGGTCATGGCCGGCGCATCAAGCATCACCTGACCAGCCACAAGGACCACGGGTCTGTCCGGGCGCTGCGCTATTTCGCTGCCGCCGAGTCCCACTATCTCCCCGGTAAGCCCGGGCACCTCGACGGGGCTGGTCCACGTGACGAGGACCGGCGCCCAGCGCTCGCCGTAGAGTTCGGGCTGGTAGGTGTCGCGTTCCTCAGGGCTCGGTGCTTCGGAGGTTGGGCCGTCGAAGACGAAGGTGAGTCCTGTCGCACTGTGGGCGAAAGATAGAGAGCGAGGACGAAAGCAACGAGCACCGCCGTCCGCACCCGCAGCTTGAACGCTGATGAACGTGGACGACGACGGTGCGGTGCCTTCCTTGTCCGCTTCCCGCTGGTTTCGGCCGCATAGGCGCGGAGCTGTGCGTTGAGCGACTCCTCCAGTGCCCATTGGGGCACTCGTCCCGAACTCGACCGTCGCGTTTCTGATGACGACGGCGGCACGTCATCTCTACGGGACCACTCGCGGTCCAATACCCCCATGGTTGTTCAGCTCGTCCTCTCGCGCACTTGTACTCGCAATAGCTTTGCCGAAGGATTCGTGGCGGGATGCTGATTTGCGGCAATCCTGTCGAAAAGTTGCGTCGACGGGCGTCGCGGGGATCGTTTCGGGTCAGGGTGAAACCGCGTGGCCGAGAATGTGCGCGACAGGCGGCGCCAGCGGTTGGACCGAGAAACCGAACCGCTCGTTATCCCTGACCTCGAATCCGGCAGCGATGATTGACTGCAGGGTATTCCGATTAGGGTGACAGCCTCCTGCAGCCCGTCGCCACAGGGGCGTCAGCAGGTCCTCCACGGCAGCGAGGATCCTGCGTTCCGAGCGCACGTGCTCATAGAAGGCCAGGCTTCCGCCCGGGCGCAGGACCCTCCGCGCCTCCGCCAGGGCAACGGACTGGTCCGACACACTGCACAGCACCAGGCTGGCAACCACCGCGTCGGCACTGCCGTCCGGGGCCGGGATATCTTCCGCCGTTCCGGCAACCACCCGGATAGGAACAGCAGCGGACGCCGCCCGACTCCGAGCCAGGGACCTGAGGTGATCATCAGGTTCCACCGCCAGGACCTCGGTGACCGTGCTCGGGTAATGTGCGAAATTTGACCCCTCACCGGCGCCGATCTCAATCACCCTGCCCCTGATGTCCGCCAGCAGTGCACGGCGGTGCTCGGTCGCACCCCTGAGGTTCATCCCCTCGACGGCACTGGCATAAGCGCGGGCGAAACGGGGATGCTGCAGTTCTGCAGGCCCCGTCTCGGCTTCCGGATCAGGAACGGTCACTGACCCACTGTGAATCTGCGGGTGCCTGCCGTCAAGGGTGCCTGCCGTCAAGTGTTCTGGGTCACAACACCGTTCCGGACGCGGTCACCACCAGAAGGCGGGTCACTGACACCGAATCTGCTTCAGTCGGTTTCCGGACCGTCGCAGAAATAGCAGCCGTCTTCACAGAAATGCTGGCTATACCGTGGCATCCGCACCGCAACTCGGAGTGTGTGCAGCCTAGTAGTTGTCAATGAAGACCCCTGCTGGGGGAAGGACATATTTCGGGTGACGGGAGCCGGCACTGGTCGCGACGAGTGTCCAGACGACGGTGCTGCCCTCGTATGCGGGCAGAATATTTCCCTGCATGACGTAGCGTCGGTCTTCTTCCCGGCCGTCGGGTGCCCACCATCCGTTGAAGGGGCAGTGTTCCCCGGTTCTGGCTTGCCTCGTCCTGTGGGTGGTCGTGCCGTGCACTTCTTTGTGCGGGTGATGCTTTTTCATCGCTGAATCTGACCTCGTTGTCGCTTCTGGCGTGCTATGTAACTAATATGTCACGGATAGTGCCGCCGGGTCCATCCACTGTTCTGGAGCGGACGGACCCGGCTGAGGCACTGTACTAGATCAGGGCTCCGGTGAGGTTGTTCGGTGTCCCAAATCGGTGTGCCGTGACGGACACTGCCTGCTCCCGCAGGAAGGGGAGCAGTTCCACCCGGCTGGCGGCGACGACGTCGTTGGAGTAGATGGCGACATCGGGCTTGCCGTCCGCGGCCTCTGCGGTATCGATGGCGGCCGCCCCGATGAGGCGGATACGTACCCCCGATTCCGGTCCCGTCTTCGCTGCGTAACGCTGGACACGCGTGGCCCATGCTTCAGCGGTTTCGGCCACTATGACCACCCCGGAGTCCCGAAGTGCCCGTGCCACCGCATCGGGAAGCGGGTCGGAGGTGCTCACCGTGAGGGCGTTGGGTGCCGGATGCCCGTTCCAGGCGGTCACACCGGCTGAGGCTACGCGCAGCAGCTCGGCCAGGCCGTGTCCGGACGTTGCCGCCTCGTAGCGGACGGTGGCCGGCAGCGGCCGGTAGCGGAAGATGTTCCGCTCCGCGTGGAGTTCCGAGACGTCGCGGGCTGCGCCGAATTCGGTCTCCCATGCCACGGCATCCGACGCCAGCGCTGATTCGAGCCAGACCACATCGGCGGCCTCAATACTTCCGGTGCTGATCGCTTCGGCGGTTGCGGTGAGGATCCGCCGTGCTGGTGCAGCGAGCGTGGCTGCGGGGATTATTCCAATCGGCGCATCCTTCCATTCACCCAGGCCAACGAGGTAGTTCGGGCCGCCGGCCTTGGTGCCCGCGCCGACTGCGGATTTCTTCCAGCCACCGAACGGCTGACGGCGCACGATCGCTCCGGTGATACCGCGGTTGATGTAGAGATTTCCGGCCTGGACGTTGTCGAGCCAGTACTTCAGCTCCTTGGGCTCGAGGGAGTGCAGGCCGGATGTCAGCCCGTAGTCGATGTCGTTGACCATGCTGACGGCTTCTTCGAGCGTGTCAGCGGTCATGATGCCCAGGATCGGTCCGAAGTATTCGGTCTTGTGGTAGTCGCTTCCGCGCTGGACACCGGTGCGCACACCGGGGCTCCAAAGCTTGCCGCTGTCGTCGAGCTGGCGTGGTTCGAGCACCCAGGACTCTCCGGCACCGAGTTCGGTCAGTCCACCGAGCAGCTTTCCATTGGCTGGTTCGATAATCGGTCCCATTTGGGTCCGTGGGTCAACGGGATACCCGACGTGCAGGGACCGTGCGGCGTCCAGGAGCTGCTGGTTGAACCGGCGTGAGGTAGCGACGGATCCGACCAGGATGACCAATGACGCAGCGGAGCACTTCTGCCCGGCGTGCCCGAACGCGGACTGCACGACGTCGCGGGCCGCGAGGTCAAGGTCGGCGCTGGGGGTGACGATGATGGCGTTCTTGCCGCTGGTCTCAGCGAGCAGGGGCAAGTCCTTGCGGAAGGAGCGGAACAGTTCCGCGGTCTCGTAGCCACCGGTGAGGATGAGCCGGTCGACGGCGGGGTGGGAGACCAGCGCAGTGCCAACGTCACGCTTGGCTACCTGCACGTACTGCAGCACATCGCGATCGATTCCTGCTTCGTCGAAGGCCTCCCAGAGGGCTTCGACCATGACGGCGCCGCAGCGGCGAGCCTGCCGGGCGGGCTTGATGATGACTGCTGAACCGGCGGCCAGGCCCGCGAGCACCGAACCTGCCGGGATGGCGACGGGGAAGTTCCACGGCGGAGTGACGACGGTCAGCTTCGAGGGGATGAACTCCGCACCATCGACGGTGTCCAGTTCCTTGGCCAGCTCGGCGTAGTAGTGGGCAAAGTCGATGGCTTCGGAGACCTCGGGATCGCCCTGGTCCAGGGTCTTCCCGCACTCTGTTGCCATCACTTCGAGCAGTTCGGCCCGCCGTGCTTCCAGACGGACGCCGGCCCGGTGGAGTACAGCGGCGCGCTCAACCCCCGTCAGGGAGCCCCAGGCGGTGCCGCGGGCAAGGGCTGTCTGGATGACGGCTTCGAGCTCATCATTGGAGCCAAGCTCATGGTTGTCCGCTGTTGCCTCGCCGAGAGTCGAGGAGGGAACCCGGTCGAGGATGGCCCGGCCCCAGGTGCGGTTCGCGGGCAGGTCGGGATCGGTGTCAGGCGTGTTGATGAAACTGACGGTCGGCCCGCCATACCCCGGTGTACCTGTTTCGAGCCCGGCGCGGGCAGTCACTTCAGCCAGGGCGGCGTCGGCGTCGAACCGGGTGCGGTCCTGGACCCGGTTGGGTCCGGGGACGGTGTCGGTGAGGGCCGCGAGCGAGGCGAGGAAGCGCTGCTTCTCGCGCTCGAAGAGGGCTTCATTCTTGTCCAGTTCGAACACTGCGGACATGAAGTTTTCCTGGCTCGCGCCTTCTTCAAGGCGGCGGATCAGGTAGGCGATGGCGACGTCGAACTCCGCCGGGTGCACCACCGGCGTGTAGAGCAGGAGGGATCCGACGTCGCGCTTGACTGCTTCAGCCTGACCGGTGGCCATGCCGAGGAGCATCTCGAATTCAATGCCGGAGGTAATTCCGCGTGCCTTGCCCAGCAGGTGGGCCAGTGCGACGTCGAACAGGTTGTGCCCGGCGACCCCGATCCGGACATTCGAGATCCTCTCCGGGACCAGGGAGTAGTTGATCACCGCCTTGTAGGAGGTGTCAGAATCCTGCTTGGTGCCCCAGGTCGCCAAGGGCCAGCCGTGCACGTCTGCGTCGACCTGCTCCATCGGAAGGTTCGCGCCCTTGACGACGCGGACCTTGATAGGGGCGCCGCCGTTCGCTGTGCGGGCCGCTGCCCATTCCTGCAACCCGATCATCGCGCCGAGGGCGTCCGGCAGGTACGTCTGCAGGACGATTCCGGCCTCAAGGTTGTGGAACTCGGGCTTCTCGAGCAGGCGGGTGAACACAGCGACGGTCAGGTCGAGGTCCTTGTACTCCTCCATGTCCAGGTTGATGAACTTCCGCGGGGAGGATGAGGCCGCGAGCCTGAACAGCGGGGAAAGCGTCTCCACGATGTGGCTGACTGCTTCGTCGAATGCCCAGTGGTTGTGCGGTGCGACGGTGGAGGACACCTTGATGGAGACGTAATCCACGTCCTCACGGGCGAGGAGTTTGTGGGTGCCTGCGAGCCGGCGCGATGCCTCACCCTCACCGAGGATTGCCTCGCCGAGCAGGTTCACATTGAGCCGGATTCCATCGCGCCTGATCTTGGCGATCGACCGGCCAAGCTTGGCCTCGGTTGCATCCACGATCAGGTGGCCCACCATTTCCCGCAGTACCTTGCGGGCAACAGGAATGACGACGCCGGGAACCACCGGTGCCATGTACCCGCCAACAGCGACGGCTGACTTCATGTACCACGGCAGGAAGGACGGGACCTTCGGGACCAGTGCCTTCAGATTCCTCGCAGCAACCGCTTTGTCCTCGGGACGGATGACGCCGTCAACGAACCCGACCGTGAACTCGAGGCCATGCGGATCCTTCAGAACGCCTGCGAGCTGGGCGGCGGCGGCATCAACGGGAACCTTGGCGCCTTCAGCCAACCAGTGCCGGACCAATGACACGGCTTCCTCTGCCAGGTCACCGGGGCGGACGAGCTTGGTGCTGGTCCCTGTTACTGCGGTCATAGGGGGTACTCCTCGAAGATGGGTTTCGGCGCATGGCCGGGTTAGGGCGGGTGAGGTAGGTGTTTGAAGTTGCCGTTGAGGCGCGGTCTTGGTGTATCTGGTTCGGGTGCCATCGCGAGTGGATGGCGTCCCGGGAAGTGTTCGCGAACCTGACGTCGTTGGAGGAACGCGTGAGGCCTTGACTTTCAGTATGACTCTGCGTCACTTTTAGGAAAAGTAACGTTTTCCGAAACTTAAGCTTCGGAAATATCGAATGGTTGAAATGCTCGATATCCATAGGCTGCGTCTCCTCAGGGAACTCAGTATCCGCGGAACGATCGCTGAGGTTGCGGCGGCCCTGCGCTACAGCCCTTCCTCGGTGTCCCAACAGCTTTCGTTGCTCGAACGGGAAGCCAAAGTGACGCTGTTTCGAAAGAGTGGCAGGCGGTTGCAACTGACCGCGCACGCTCTGGTCCTGGTGGAGCATGCGGAAGAGTTGCTCGAAGGACTTGAGCGGGCGGAGGCCGCGTTGGCGGTCAGCCGGCCGGTCGTGTCCGGAACTGTGCGCCTGGCCGTCTTCCAGACTGCGGCGCTTGCCCTCATGCCGAACATGCTGCGAACCCTTCGGGAGACGCATCCACTGGTGCTGGTGAAGATGGTGCAGCACGAACCGGAGACCGCGTTGCACGAGACGTGGGCACGCGACTTCGACCTGGTGGTCGCCGAGCAGTATCCCGGGCACGCTGCTCCCCACTACGAGAGCCTCGATCGCGACCTGCTGACGCGTGATGACATTCGGTTGGCGGTGCCGACGGACCTGACTGCGGCGCCCGAAGCCTTCCACCGTGTTCAGGACCTGAAGGATGCGATGGGGTTGCCGTGGGTGATGGAGCCCCGTGGAGCTGCCTCAAGGCACTGGGCGGAGCAGCTATGCCGCCTGGCGGGATTCGAACCGGATGTTCGTTTCGAGAGTGCTGACCTGCAGACGCATGTCCGTCTGGTGGAGTCCGGAAATGCCGTCGCGTTCCTTCCGCAACTGGTGTGGATGCAGCGGGAGCAGCGGTCACGTCTGATTGAGCTGCCCGGCCGGCCGACGCGCACTATCTTTACCGCCGCGCGTCGCTCGAGTGCCGGTGATCCGGCTATTGCAGCGATCCGGCAGGCGTTGAAGGCGGAAGCAGCAGCACTCGGTCTGGATGCGCCGTTGTAGGCGTGAGCCGCCGCACATGCTTCCGTACTTTATTCGCCGGGCGCGGAATGGCTAGCCACCCAGGAGGCCCCCCTCGTAGCGTTGCGGGCAAGACACCCAACGAGAAGGAGCGGTCATGTCACGAGTTGCCATCATTGGAGGCCACGGAAAGGTGGCCTTGCATTTGTCCCGGATTCTGTCCGGTGCCGGCCATGAGGTGAGTTCGATCGTCCGCAATCCGGATCACTCCGCTGACGTTGAGGAGCGCGGTGCCAAGCCCGTTGTTGCGGACGTGACACAGCTGTCGACCGGTGAGCTGGCCGATGTCCTGCGCGGGCATGACGCGGTGGTGTGGTCGGCAGGCGCGGCTGGTAGCAGCCCGGAGGACACGTACGCGATTGACCGGGATGCGGCGATCCGTTCCATGGACGCGGCGAAGGAGGCCGGGGTCGACCGGTATGTGATGGTCTCCTACCTCGGTGCACGGAAGGATCACGGAGTCCCCGAGGACAACGGGTTCTTCCACTATGCGGAGGCGAAGGCTGCGGCGGACGAGTACCTGCGTGAGACCGACCTTGCGTGGACGATCCTCGGTCCGGGCGCTCTGACGACGGATCCGGGTAAGGGAGCGATCGAGGTTTCGGGCGAGCCTCAGCAGGATTCGGTTGCCCGGGAGGACGTGGCGCAGGTTGCAGCGGCTGTGCTGAGCAACCCCGGCACGGTCGGGAAGTTCATCCAGTTCAATACCGGCGAGACCCCGATCGCCGAGGCGCTTGAGGTGGTGTAGCCGCTTTCGCTCAGGCTGCCCCCGCGCCGGTGACACCCGAAAGGGATCGGTTTAAGCTGTCCTATGCCTCCGAAACACGTAGTGGAGATTGAGCGGAAGTACGAGGTCGACCACGGCGTCCCCATTCCTCCGTTGACAGATCTGCCCGGCGTGGCCGGCGTGGATCGAGCGGTTGAGCACAAACTTGAAGCGGAGTATTTCGACACGAGAGACTTACGCCTGATCTCACGCAGAATCACGCTCCGACGTAGAACCGGCGGCAGCGATGCCGGATGGCACCTGAAACTTCCTTCCGCTGGCGGCGAGCGCCACGAGTACCATGAGCCGCTCGGAGGGCAGGACGACGGCGTGCCCAAGCCCCTCCTGCGCCTCATCCGCGTACACGTCCGCAATGAGGCGCTTACGGTGGTTGCCCGCCTCAATACAACGCGCACCGTGTACACCCTCCATAACACGGACGACGAGGTCCTCGCCGAGTTCAGCGACGACCTGGTCCATGCGCAGGCGCTTGTGCCTGAGGAATCGAGCCGGGACTGGCGAGAGTGGGAATTGGAACTCGTAGCGGGGTCACGGGAGTTGCTGGACGCGAGCCAGACGTTGTTTGCCCATGCAGGGATTTCTCCGGCGGGTCACCTCTCCAAAGTGGGGCGCGCATTGGGCGACGCCATACCGGGTGCGGCGCCGTCGCCGGAACCCGACGCGAAAGGCCCCGCGGGTAATGTCCTGCTCGCCTGTCTCGCCGAGCAGGTTCACATGCTCTTGGAACAGGACCCTCGCTTACGGCTCGATGAAAAGGACGCCATAGACAAGATGTGGGCCGCTACCCAGCGGATGCGTTCCATGCTGGGGACCTATCGGAAACTCCTCGCGGACGGCGAGAGGGTCGGTTTCCTGCGGGGCGAACTGAAACTTCTTGCAGGTTTACTCGGCGAAGCCCGCGGAGCCGAGGTGATGCACCAACGCCTTGACGACATGATCGCTGACCAGCCGGAGGAGCTTGTGATGGGTCCGGTTGCCCACAGGGTGGACCTGGAGCTCGGACGGGACTATAAGAAGGCTCGCACCAGGATTCTCCGAACACTCGACAGCAACCGCTACTTCCACCTGATTGACACGCTCGAGTCGCTCCTGGGCGACGCAGCCCTTTCACCGCTGGGCAAGAAACGAGCAAGGAAGGTAATTCCGAAGCTCGTCCACCGCGACCTCAAACGACTTCGGAAAGCCGCCCAGGAAGCGAAATGGCATCCCGGCGGAACGGGCGACCACCATGCCCTCCAAGATGTGCGCAAGAACGCGGTGCGGTTGCGGTATGCGGTGCTAGCGGCAGCGCCCCTCAACCCCAAGAAAGCTTCCAAACTGATCCAAGCGGTGCACAGGGTCCAGAAAGCGCTCGACCGTCACCAGGACAGTCTGGCAACCCAAGCGGTGCTGTCCCGGATAGGAGCCGAAGCCGCCGCCCAGGGCGAGAACGGCTTCACCTACGGGCGATTGCACGCCCTCGAAGAAACCGCAGCGCTGGAGGCGGAGAGCCGCCTTCGCAAGGAGTGGAAGCACTTCCCCAAGGTGTCGCTCTCCACATAGGGCGACTACTCTGCCAGCTCGGTCGAAGCGACTTCGTTCCCGTTCCCGCCGTCGTCGCCGTTCGTCCGGTAGTCCGCCAGCACGAGGATCGGCAGGTGGTCCGAGGCACCGCGGGGCAGGGTCTCGACCTTCTCAATGTCCAGCCCGCGTGACGTCGCGAAGTCGAAGTGCCCGCGGAACACCATGCCCCTCGTGTAGGTCCGACGGTCGCTGAGGGAGAGGTCGTAACCGGATTCGCTCATGTGGGCAGTGAGCTTCTGCGTGAAGAAGGGGTAGTTGAAGTCGCCGACCATCAGGGTCGCGAAGCCGTCCCCCATGCTCAGCAGTTCGGCGTGCGCGGCGTCGATCTGGTGCCTGCGCAGTGAGTTCAAGGCGGTCAGGGGGGCCGCGTGGAAGGATCCGGCGACAAGCGTGTTCTCGGTCTCGAGGTCGAGGAACTTCGCGCCGATCAGTCGCTCGTGCGCCGGGGTCAGGACCCGGTCGTGGAGGGACTTTTTCAGGGAAAATGCGTCGGCGCGCACCATGTCGAACCGCGCCCGGCTGTAATACATCGCGAGTCCAAGGCGATTTTCCTTGGTGGCTGTAGCCATCTGGAGGTTACCGACGATGTCGGGTAGATCCGATGCGTCGCACTCCTGCAGGCACAGCAGATCGACCTCGTAGTCCTCGACGAGAGATTCCAGCTCCCCGCTGGCTTTATGCTCCCGAAGGTTGTAGCTGATCGCGCGTATCAGGGCGCACTCCTTACTGGGTGAACGGCCGAAGCACGCTTAGTCTAGGACAGGGGACCAGAAATTGACGGGTCGTTACCGGCGGCGGGGGAATCGAACAGAATCACCTGCCGGATGGCCTTGCCGTCGGCGAGCTGGTCCATTGCCTCATTGATGTCCTCCAACTCAATGCGCGAGGAAATCAGGGCCTCCACGGGGAGTTTCCCTTCCCGCCAAAGCTGTGCGAACCGGGGGATATCCCGTTCCGGGACCGCGGAACCGAGGTAGCTGCCCGTTATGGTCCGCGCTTCAGCGGTGATGCCGAGCGGCGCGATGGATGCGCGCGCATCCGGCGATGGAAGTCCTACCGTGACGGTGGTGCCGCCGACGTCGGTAATCTGCACCGCGGTCTCGAACGCCCGGGCGTTGCCGGCCGCCTCGATCACCACAGGAGCCTTCAGTCCGGTGTCGATTGCTTCCTGCGGCGTGTAGACGGCGGTTGCCCCGAGTTCCCTGGCGGCGTCCAGCTTGGCGGGTACGGCGTCGACGCCGATGACGTCACCTTTGCCCAGCGAAATCGCCGTGATCAGAGCTGCCATCCCGACACCGCCCAGTCCTACGACCACCACCGTGTCGCCGTCCTCCGGCTTGCCCGTATTGATGACGGCGCCGCCACCGGTGAGCACAGCGCAGCCCAGGACGGCGGCGATTTCCGGTGGGACATCGTCGTCGACCTTCACTACGGACTTGCGGTTGACGACGGCGTGAGTCGCGAAACCCGATACGCCGAGGTGGTGCTTGATCGCTTCACCGTTGCGGTGGAGGCGCTGCCCGTCGTCGAGCAGGACCCCCGCGTTATTGGCCGCGGAGCCGGTGGAGCAGGGGAGCTTACCGTCCGTCCGGCAGTTCCGGCATTCCCCACAGCGCGGCAGGAAGGCCATCACCACCCGGTCGCCGAGGGAAATTCCGGTGACACCGTCGCCAAGCTGTTCGACCCGCCCGGCAGCTTCATGGCCAAGCAGCATGGGGACAGGGCGGACCCGGTTGCCGTCGACAACGGACAGATCGGAGTGACAGAGGCCGGCGGCCTCGATGCGCACCAGGATCTCGCCCGGGCCCGGCGCGTCCAGCTCCACTTCTCCGATGCTGATGGGCAGGGAATCCGCGTAGGGGCGTTCCCGGCCGATCTCCTCAAGAACCGCTCCAGTGATTTTCATGAGTGCCTTCGTTCGACGGGTCAGGTGGTGGCGGCCAGGCGCCGACGCAGCTCTGAGGCTACACCGCCGTCGTCGGAACTTATGGGCAGGGGCTCACGGCCCCAGAGCCACAACAGAATGTCGTGGGGGTCCCCGCTGACGATGGTATCGGGAGAGTCGCCTGCTTCGTGGGAGACTTCGACGTCGCGGGGTAGGAGGAGCACCGACCAGGTTTTCCCTCCGGCGTCGAGCACGACGCTTCCGGTGACTCCTTCCGGAAGATCGTCAGCGCTCTGGGTGGAACGCCCGCGCTCGAACATGACGGTTAGGACCTCGTCGATCCCGTCGATCGCGAGTTCCGTCTCCACCGGCTGAGGGTCGCCCAGCGCGGCTTCAAGGTCGTAACGGTGGATAGCGGTCTCGTGGGTGAGCCGTCGGATCCAGAACCCGACGGTCTGGTCCTCCTTCACCCAGGACTCCGTGGCGTCGGATGGGCTGTGGGAATCGAACTCGCTGGCGAGCCGCTGGTAGCAGGTCTTGAGGATGTCAACCGGCCCGAGCTGCAGAATCTCGTCAGGAACCCAGTGGCCCTGGGGCTTCACGCCCGTGCGGATGGTCTCGGCCTTTTGCAGGTAGACGAGCGCGGTGTGGCGCGCCAACTGCTCGATATCCCACTCCGGGCACGCCGGTACGCGCGTTCCGAGCCGGCCGGCGGATTCCGCTGCGCTGGTGAGTTCCAGCAGGCGCGAGAATCCCTGCTCCATCAGCTCCCGATAGCGGTCATAGGTGAGCGCGTAGGGGTAGTCGGGCTTCATTGGCCGGTTCCCTTAGCCAGTTCCGGGATCTCGCCGGCGATGACGGCGTTCAGCAGCTCCCGAACATTCTCGAACACATAAGCCGCTCCGGCGTCGCGCAGTTCCGCTTCGCTCGTGCCACCTGTGGTGACGGCGATAGTGGGGATGCCGAGCTTGTTCGCGGTGATCACGTCCCAGACAGCGTCACCGATGAAGACGGCGTCCTCCGGCTTGAGGTCGGCAACACCCAGCGCCGACTCGAGGATGTCCGGGGCCGGCTTGCTGATGCCCGTATCCGTCGCGTTGGTGGCCCCGGTGATGGCGCCGTCGGCACCGATCACCTTCCTCAGGACGCCAAGTTCCTCCTCCGAGGCGGAGGTGGCGAGAACGACGGCGAGACCCGCGTCGGCGCAGTGCTGCAGTAGGTCGCGGGCGCCGTCGAACGATCGCAGGGCCGGCCATTGGGCCGAGAACAGCGCACCGTGCGTGTCCTCCAGGGCCTCGTCCTGGTCCTTGTTCCGGTCTTCACCGATGAGGTGCTCGATGAGGGTAGTGCCGCCCATCCCGATGGTGCGGTGGATGGCCGCCATGGGAACGTCGTGACCGAAGCGTCGGAAGGCCTGCCACCAGGCGAGGGTGTGCAGGTAATTGGTGTCGACGAGGGTTCCGTCTACGTCGAAGAGGACGCCGCGGGCCGGGCCGTCGTTCTGTTCTTTCATCGTGCCGCCTTGATGGGTCTGAAGTGGAATAGGATGTGCTCCAATACGGGTGCATCGGCGGTAACTCACCAACAGGATCCCGGACTACCCACCTTGTCTCAGAAGGAATACCTATGTCGAGTTACTCCAGCCAATATCGTGCCCCGTACCCCAGCGAGCAGCCGTTTGCGGGCACCGGTACCCGCAAGCCCTCAGCTATGAATTACGCCGGTTCTGACTATGAGGGTAAGCGCGCCGCCCAGCTCTCGTTGGCCTTCGGCGTCCTGGGAATGTTCATGTTCTGGTTCGTCTTCGGCCCGCTGGCGATCAGCAATGCGAACAAGGCCGAGCGCATGGGCGAGCCGGCAGCCGGAGGGCGGCTGTTGGGATGGGTTGCCATCATTCTCGGAGTGCTGAGCATTGTGCTCATCGTCGCGTGGGTCATGTTTTTTGCGGCCACCTTCTCGACCGCTTTCCAGAACGGCACCACGCTCTGACACCACAGAACGACGACGGAGCCACCGTTGAGAGCGACGGCTCCCGTCTCGTCTGCGACAGTTGCTGCATCAGCCTCGCGAGTGATTCCTGTCGTGAGCCCACTTGGCGACCTCCACGCGATTGCGTGCTCCGAGCTTCTGCATGAGGCTTGTCAGGTGTGTCTTGACGGTGCTGAGCGTGATGTGCAGTTCGCTCGCGATTTCGCTGTTGCTTCGACCGCGCGCCACCGTTGCCAGCACCTGCTCTTCCCGTGGGGTGAGCGGCTCGAAAGGTTCGGGTGGCGCCGGGGCGGGGGCCGAGCCGGCGAACGCCTCCAGCAGCCGGACTGTCACGCTGGGAGCGATGAGAGCATCTCCGTTCGCGGCGGCGCGCATGGCCTGCGCCAGTAGGTCCGCGCCGGCGTCCTTGAGGAGGAAACCGCGGGCACCGGCGCGCAATGCGGCGTAGAGATACTCGTCATGATCGAACGTTGTGATGATGACGACGGCCAACGGGTCGTGGACGTCGGGACCTGCGAGCGCGCGGGTCGCCTCAATGCCATCCATCAACGGCATCCGGATATCGAAGAGGCAGACATCGGGGCGCAGGCGGCGTGCCAACTCGATCGCCCGCCGACCATCGGCGGCTTCGCCAATCACTTCAATGTCCGGCTGTGCATTGAGGATCATGGTCAGGCCGGTTCTCACGACCTCCTGGTCGTCTGCGATGAGGACACGGATGCTCATGCCGGCCGTCCCGTTCTGGGCAGTACGGCCGCTACGGTCCAGCCGCTGTCGTTCGTCGGGCCGGCGGTACAAGTGCCGCCGAGCAGTGCGGCTCGCTCCTTCATTCCTGTTATCCCGAATCCGGGGGTGGTGGGCGCGCCGCGAGCGCCGTCGTCGTGCACCTGCAGGCGCACCTGCTGCTCGTCGGCCTCAACGGCGACATCGACGCGGGTTGCCCGGGTGGCATGCCGCCGTGCATTGGTCACCGATTCCTGTGCGATCCGGTAAACGGCGGTCATGACGGACGATGGAAGGTCGTTCAGCTGGCCCGTAAGTCGCAGGTTCACGGTCGGGCCACCGTTCTCGCTCCGTGTGAGGCGTTCGAGATCCTCGATGTGAGGGCTCGGATGCAGCTCGGCTGCATCGTCGAAGCGAAGCACACGCAGCATGGTTCGCAGCTCAGTCAGGCTGCTTGCTGCTTCGGATTCGATCACGCGGAGGGCATTCGTTGCCGCGCCTGGATCAAATGCTGCCGTCGCCAGCCCTGCCTGCGCCCGGATGGCTATGGCTGAGACGTGGTGGGCGACGGTGTCGTGGATGTCACGGGCGAGCCGTTCCCTCTCGAGCATCCGTGCCTGCTCGATCTCCCGCGAGCGCGTGCTGGCTCGAAACCTCACCGCGAGGCCCAACGAGATAACAGTGATTATGAGGATGTGTGCTCCGATGACATCTTCGAGAACGAAGCCGGTCATCACTTCGGTGACCCACAGATGCACCAGGACGACGGCGACGCCCACTACTATCGATCGACCCGAACCCCACCGCGAGAGTGCGTAGAGGAGGACGACGAAGAAGACTGAGGCAATCGGTTCGCTGTTGCCCAGGATGACTACGCCCAGGGCGGTACCGGCCATTGCCGTTATGAGCATCCCGAGTGGCTTGGTGCGGCGCCACAGCAGGGTTGGGGAGATCGCCACAACAAGAATGAGCATCGGCCAGGACGGGTTCGAACTCAGCAAGCCCTCCACCAATGCAACCAAAGCCACCGCAACGATGAGAGCGTAGTCGCGCCACACCCGCGCCGGAGGTGGGGGTGAGGCGGGCGGGGCCGTCCACACCGAACGCAGGTGCGCCATCATGACCACATCATACGAGCGGGTTGGGCCGAGGCGTATCCGCCGGAAGTACGAGGAGGCAGGCGCCGCCCGCGCCGGTGAATAACGTATTCTGCGACCGCGACGTTGATGACCCATCCGAGACCCATCAGAACCGCGGTTGTCAGTTTGTCGGGAGGGCCGATAAGGAGCGTCCACGGCAGGAGGGTGAATACCTGGGTTCCGGCGCCAAGCCCGATGGCGTACGCCCTCGTCATCCAGGCACTATGCCGCGGAATGTCGCGGTGCAGAACGGCGAGGATGCCCAGGACGATGCTTATCGCCATAGCCAGCCCGAAGAACAGCCTCAAAGCGACGAGAGGGGCGTTGGCGCCGTCGGGGTGACTGTAGAAGAGGGTCATCCACACGCCGGAGAGCGCGGCCAGGAGTCCTAGCGGCGCGAGGAGCCGGCCGGATCGCTGATGCCAGTTCGGTCGCCCGCGGCGCAGGGACGGAACGAATTGGAAGGCTCCGAGGATTGAATAGACACTTGCGGCGACGATGTGGATGAGGACGGGGACCGGTGACGCGAAGAACCGCGCGTTGGCCTCGGTGATCTCGGCTCCGGCAGCCAGTTCAGTGATGCGGGTCGCGCCGGCAATCACGGGCACGAGACTGAGCAGGATGAGTCCGGTCGGCACCTTCCAATAGCGCTTCCCGGGATGTCGGCGAGGCGCCTCAGGGGCGTTGCTCGCCGCAGGCGGTGTGGGGGAGGGAGTGGTCATGACAGAAGTCTCGCCGCAGAGGCAGTGCTAGCTCATCGGGCGAAGGGACCGGAGTGTGTTCACTCCTTCGGCGGCACTTCACCGTACTTTCGGTCGATGCCTACCAGCGAAGGGCGGCTGTCGCTGCTCCGTGAGGCCTGGACAACTGCGCGGGCGATGACAAGGTCCTCCCAGGCCATTCCCGAGCTTTTGAACAGGACTGCGCGGTCAGGTCGAGCTGGGTTATCCCGTTGGCGACGGGGCTGGATCCGTTGCAGGATCGAGCCCGGAGACCAGCGCGTCAACGATGGCTGAGGTGGCCTGAGTCGGGCTGAGCAGATTGAGGACCTCGGGTGCCGCGATGAAGTCAAGCTGCATGGTCGTCACCCTGCCTTGTCCGTTACTACCAGAACACGGCGATGATGATGTTGAGCAGCGTCAGACCGCCGACAGCGCCGAGAATCCCGGTCGCCACAGCGTCCTTCTTGCGGTTGATGAAGGCCAATACGACGACGGCGATCATCACCAGGAGCTTGACGCCGATTTTCATGTTGTCGACTTCCGCCAGGTCACCGGCTTCGATGACGCCGACCAGCCCCAGTCCTGTGATCAGTTGCAGCCAGCTGCCGTGCATGATGCCCGGAGTGACGACGGCGCGGCCAGTGCGCATGCTACGAATCTGGGCGATGACGCCCCCGAGGATGGCCGCGAGACCGACGAAGTGCAGGACGAGGAGCAGGTTGCGCAGAAATTCCATGGAACCAGCCTAAACGGACGGAAGCTCCCAGCTATGCGCTCGCGTCGGCGCGCATCTGAGACGACGCCGAAGATGTCCTCCGAACCCCGGTCAGCAGAAGTACGGCCGCCCCGGCCGCACAGCAGAGCATTACGACGGCGGTCGGCACGGGAGAGGACAGCCCGAATGCTCCAGTGACCGGAGCGATGACAGCTGCGCCGGTCATGTTTGCTGCGCCGAGTAGGGAGGCGGCGGTGCCGGCGCGGAGCCCGTGGTGCTCGAGTGCCGTCGCCTGCAGCGCGGGATGCAGGAGCCCAAACGACGTGGTGAATCCCATGATCGGCGCCATCAGCCCCCAGACTCCCAGATGCGGGGCGAGACTGACGCTCAGCAGCAACACGGTCGCGGCAACGACAAGGGCAACGGCTCCGCCCCGGACCACGAGGACTGGGGACGTGTGCCTGGCAAGAAAGCCACCCACCTGCGCACCGATCACCATGAGCGCACCCTGTCCGCCGAAAAACAGAGCGTAGCCGGTGGGGGTCAGGCCGTAGACCTCCTGAAGCAGGAAGGCGCTCCCCGCCATGAAGGACATCATGGCGGAGAACAGCAGCCCGCCGGCCAGCGCAACGGATCGGAAACGTCCGTCCGTGATCAGGCTGCGGTAGTCGTCCCTGAGACGGACGCCCTTTCGCTGCAGTCGACGCTCGGGCGGGTTCGTTTCGTTCCGTAGCAGGATCACGCCTGCCACGCACAGCAGCACTAGTCCGTATACCAGCAGGACCCAGAAAAGCCCGCGCCACCCCACAACTCCCAGGAGTTGGGCGCCCAGTGCGGGCGAGGCAACGACGAAAACGCCCGACGCGATAGCCAGGCGGGCGAGGATGATGAGGAGTTTCTTGCCGCTGTAGAGGTCGCGCACGATGGCAAGGGCGATGACGGCGCATGCTGCTGAGCCCATGCCCTGAAATGCCCTGCTGGCTATGAGCCATTCCATCGAGGGCGCCAGAGCACAAGACGTGGTTGCGAGGCAGTAGACGAAAATCATCACCGCGAGGGGTCGTGCGCGTCCGACGGCGTCGGACACCGGCCCGGAAGACAGTTGCCCGATGCCCATGCCGATGAAGGCAGCGGTCAGGGTTAGCTGTACGGCAGACTCGGGGGAGTCGAACTCCCGGCGGATGGCCGGAAAGGCGGGCAGGTACAGGTCCATGGTCAGCGGCCAGATCACCTGCAGCATGGCGAGGGCAGCTACGAGGAGCAGGACGCGATGGCGCGGGCCCGTCGGCGAGCTGTCGGACTCTGCGATCGTCGGTGAAGGATGCGCCTGTTTCACGGAAGACCTTCCCTTGGATAGCGCTTTCCGAACCATCTTACGCATTCGCGCCGCCATCGGTAGGGCCACGCACCCGACGTCGGGCCCCACCTGATGCTTCCAGCGATATGCGTCACTTCAGCTGAAGCTGGGATGATGGTAGAGACCTGCCGACTCGTCCCGGGCAGAAGGGTGTCCAGTGTAGGAAAGGGGCCACCGATGAGCTGTTGCGGTTCTCCCAAGGGTTTGGGTGCACCCATGCCGGCTCAGTCCGACGTCGTTCTTTCGTCGAAGCAGACGGACCTTCCGGAACAGGTTCACATCACGGGGGGATCCTTCTTCATGGGGGATCACTTTGACGAGGGCTATCAGGCGGACGGGGAAACGCCGGTTCATCAGGTAATGCTCAACGCTTTTTCCGTCGATGCCACCGCAGTGACCAACAGCCAGTTCGCGCGCTTTGTGAGCGCCACGGGGTACCGGACCGAGTCTGAGATTCATGGCACGTCCGCGGTATTCCACCTGCTGGTTCAGGCTGCTTCCGTTGATGTCCTCGGCGCGGTAACCGGAGCGCCATGGTGGTTCAACGTCCGTGGAGCCGATTGGGCTCATCCGTACGGGTTGGACTCGGCTTGGCAGGATCTACCCGACCACCCGGTGGTGCAGGTTTCCTGGAATGATGCTCAGGCGTACTGCAGATGGGCGGGGAGGCGGCTTCCGACGGAGGCACAGTGGGAATTCGCAGCCCGCGGTGGACTTGAGGGTCAGCGATTTCCATGGGGAAATGACCTGCTGGGTCAGGACGAAGTGCACTTGTGCAACATCTGGCAGGGTGCGTTTCCGGAGCAGAACACCCAGGACGATGGATTCCTCGGCTCCGCCCCTGTTCGTAGCTTCCCACCCAATGGATATGGCCTCTACGAGACGAGTGGAAACGTCTGGGAGTGGTGCAACGACTGGTTCCTTCCCAAGTACTACCGGAACTCGCCCCTGAAGGACCCACCCGGTCCTACAATCGGCAAGGGTCGCGTTATGCGCGGGGGCTCATATCTGTGCCACGACTCGTACTGCAACCGTTACCGCGTCGCCGCCCGCAGCTCCAATTCGCCGGATTCTGCCAGCAGCAACTGTGGATTCCGCACTGTGCAGGCCCAGTCGAAACTGTAGGGGTGACGTAGTACCCGTCTTGGGAGAGTCCGGCGCAGTATCGCGCGGCCGGGATATTCAGGCGGTGATCGGGGCGTATTCGAAGGCGCTGATGATGCTGTCCGCCAGCATGTCCACGAGCTTGCTGGAGCGCTCCGGATCCGGGTCGGCCAGGTGTTGCATGCTGATCCCGTCAATGCCGGAGATGAACAGGCGGGTGATCAACTCCAGGTTGGACGGTACCTCTTCACCTGCTGCACGGGCCGCTGATTCAAACAAATCCTCAGTGGCCTGAATCCATCCCTGGTACATGGAGCGGTTCATAGCCAGCGCGCGGGGCTCGTCGTCCGACTCAACCCGGAACCGCCGCAACAGCAGCTCGAAGGTGGTGACCTGTTCATGCGGCAGCCGCAGCATCCGCTCCCAGACGCGGTGCGCATGGGCCCGGGCTACGTGCGCGAGACCGGCTTCAAGGTTTTCCACCGGAGGTAGCGTCTTGGCATAGTCGCGGCTCAGGTAATGGTAGACCTCTTCGAGCAGCTCGTCCTTGTTCCGGAAGCAATAGTGGAGAGCGGCGAGCGGGGCCCCCGCTTCAGAAGCGATGCGGCGCGTGGTCGCTGCACCAACGCCGTCATTGGCAATGACGCGCGCTGCGGCCTCGACGAATTGCAGCCGGCGTTCGGCGGTTGGTACCCGAGCCATTTCATCCCTTCCGGTCCTGCGATCCAGTGTAGGCACACCGCATGCGTCTCTCGCTCTTACAAGGGCGCCTCAACGGGTTACATACATTTTACAAGAAAGTTCTAGTCAAGTGACCAAGTCATGCGACATACTTATTGAAATTAGTAATGCACATCACACCGGAGGTCGACTTGAACAGCTCGCTGCAGTCTTCTCCTCCCGCCGACGTTGTTCTCGTCAACGGGAGGGTTCCCACCGAAGTGCAGGGTGGTGCGTCGACTGATGGTCCAGCCACTTCGGTTGCCGTGCGGGATGGCCGGATCCTGGCCGTCGGTGGGGAGGATCTTGGAGAGCTCGTATCGAAGGGGGCCCGAATCATCGACGTCGACGGCGGGGCGATCATTCCCGGCATCAACGATGCTCACCTGCACTTCGTTGCCTCGGCCATGGTCCGCTTCGGCTACCTGGACATAGGCGTCAAGGCCGCCACCAGCTGGCAGGAGGTTGCCGCATTGCTCACCGCTGCGGCTCCTGCAGAAGACGGCTGGGTTCGGGCGCACGGGTGGGACGACGTGGTCCTGGGGCGCGGGGGAGCTGAGGCTCTGCTCCAACTCCGGTCCGGGACCCCGGTGGTGGCCTTCGACCAGACGGGGCATCAACTGCTGGCCAACCAGACCGCTATGGACGCCGCAGGTGTCCCGGCTTCCCCTCGAATTCCGGAAGGCGGTGTCATCGGGCGAACAGAGGCCGGACCGCCTAACGGTCTCTTCGTGGACGCTGCGATGGAGCTCATCACCACAGCCATGCCGCAGGTGCCCACGCAGACTCTGCGCGAGGCCGCACTGATGTACCAAACGCTGCTGCACTCCCAGGGAATCACTTCACTGACCGAGCCGGGCTTGGGACCCGGAGGTGCGGGCCTGCTCAACGGGACCTGCACCGTCCCATCGCTGGAACTGCTCGGTTCCCTTGCCCAGTCCGGGGAGCTGTCACTGCGCATCAACACCTTGCTGCTCTTCGCCGGCACGGGAGGCATCAGCGCCCACGCAGTGCGGCAGGGCCTGGATTCGGGCCTGCACCATCTCTACTCGGAGCGCGGCATCGACCCGCAATTGCTGCGGATAGCTGGCGTGAAAGTCTTCGCCGACGGAACCCCGCGGAGCGGCACGGCCTGGATGAGCGAGCCATACGGCGAACAGTGCAGCCACGGGTCCCTGGTAGTCGCCGGAGCAACTGACAAGGAGCGGGTCGCCGAGCTCAAGGAGATTGTCCGGCTCATCCACGACGCGGGTCTGCAGGCGGGCATCCACGCCACCGGGGACGCTGCCAGCGAGGCGGCGGTCGATGCGATCATCGCGGCTCAAAAAGAGCACGGCCGCGATGCCCGGCACTACATTATCCACGGCGCCTTCCGCAGCAACAACTCACTGCCCAGACTGGCAGCACACGGGATCGGGTACAGCACCAATCCGGCCATCCGGGCAGCCGGCGGCGATGTCATCAAGCGACTCATGGGCGAAGAGCGGTTCGCTCGACACCAACCGCTCGGATCAGCGTTTCGCGCCGACGTGAAGCTGAACATCGCTTCGGACTCGCCAGTCACGGACACGGACTGGCGCAAGACGATGACGGCCGCAATGACCCGCGCCACGGTCCATTCCGCGGGTGTACCCAACGACCCTGAAGGCATCACCTCGGGCCAGGCTCTACTCGCCATGACATCCCTGCCGGCGTGGCAGGACCACGCGGAGCACTACAAGGGACGACTGCGGCCCGGATACGTAGCCGACATCTGCGTCCTCGACGGCCCCTGGCCTGTGAACGCCGAGGACCTGGCCGAACGCCGCGTCGCCTGGACCCTGGCCGGAGGGCGCGTTGTACACGACCCGGCATCGTCTGCTCCTCACCCTGACTACACGAACGTCCATTGACGACCCCATCACCCCACCAGCACCTCAAAACCCCTAGGAGAAATCGTGCGAATCAAAATTCCGGTAGTACTGGCAACCGCGTCGGCCCTCATGCTGACCGGCTGCGGAGGTGATGGCGGCAATGAAGCCGCAGCCCCCGAAGAGTCATCCACCATCCAGGTGGGAACCGTCGGCATTGGATCGGACGCGGCGATTCAGATGGCCATCGACAAGGGCTACTTCGAGGAGGAAGGGCTCACCGTCGAAACCACTGTCGTAGCCAACCCACCGGCCGGCATCGCGGCCGCTCAAAGCGGGCAGCTCGACGTGACCTATACGCCGTCCATTCCGTTGCTCAACGCGCTGAGTCAGAACGTTCCGTTGAAGGTCATCGCTGCGGCTGACGGCTATGCCGAGGATGCAGCGCAGGCAGAGGATCTGGCCGTCGTCGACGACACCGGGTTGTACGTCCCCGAGGGAAGTTCGATCACCGATCCGAAGGATCTCGAAGGCAAGTCCGTCTCCGTACCGGCCCGCAAAGCCCAGATGGAAGTGACTATTTCCAAAGTGATCCAGGACGCCGGGGGTGATCCGCAGAAGGTCAACTGGATGGTGTTGGATCCCGCGTCCGCCCTGCAATCGCTGGACTCGAACCGGGTTGATGCGGCCGCCCTGATTTCGCCGTTCACGGCCCAGGCCGGTGAGAAGGGACACCAGCGCCTGGCTTCTCCGGGTATCGAGTTCTTCGAGAAAGGCGCCGTAGGTCTGTGGGTCGCAGGCGCCGAGACGATCGAACAGAACCCGGAGGAGATGGCCGCCTTTGGGCGTGCGATCCATAAGGCGAACGAGTACGCGAACAACAACCCGGAGGAAGCTGAGGAAGTGGCTGCGGAAGTCACGAACCTACCGCTGGAGACGGTGCAGGAAGGCGCTGAGATTTATTGGCCCACCGAGGTCAGGCTGGAGGACCTTCAGCGCGTCAATAAGCTCCTCGTCGAACTCGGCTTCCTGCCACAGGAAGTTCCCCTGGATGAGAGCTTGATCCTCAGTGAATAGGTCCTATGAAGCGACGTGGAGCTGAAGCCATGAACACCCATCTTCGACAACCACTGGTCAGCGCCGGCGGGATCATCGGTGCCGTCCTGCTTTGGCAGTTCATAGCGACCTTCCCGATGGCTGGCGGACCACTTCCCACCTTCTCGGCAACGTTCGTCGAACTGACCCGCCTGCTCGGCAGCGGTGAGTTCTGGGCATCATTTGCGGACACTGTGATCATCTCACTGCTCGGGCTGGGCACGGCGGCGGTCATCGGAGTGATCCTTGGCATTCTGATCGGCAGCTTCGACCCGTTCCGCTACGCCACGCATGCCCTCCTGGAATTCCTCAAACCGATTCCGCCGATTGTGATCCTGCCCCTGGTCGTGCTGATCTACGGCCCTACAACGCAGATGGCCTGGTTTCTGGTGTTCTTCGGCTGCGTGCTGCCCATCATCATGCAGACCGTAGCCGGCGTGCATGACGCCGACCCGGTAACTATCGATACTGCCCGCTGCTACGGGTTGGGACGGGCCGAGATACTGACCCGGGTGACTCTGCCTTCGGCTATGCCTTTCATCGGCACGGCCATGCGGATCGCGGCGCCCGCTGCCCTGGTGATCACCGTCGTCGCCGGTCTACTGGGCGGAGGGCCCGGGCTGGGCCGAAGCATCTACCAGGCTCAGGCCGGCGGTGATTACCCCTCGCTCTATGCCTACGTCATCGTCCTCGGCGTGCTGGGGCTGGTCTTCCAGGGTCTCAGCCGAGCAGCCGAGCGCCGCACGCTGCACTGGCACGCTTCCTATCGAGAGGTGCTTCCCGCATGAACCGCAAAGCCATCAACTGGTCCCTTGGAGTAGGCACGCCCCTCGCGATCGTGCTTCTCTGGTGGACACTGTCCAGCACCTCAACCAACACGTTCTTCCCGCCGCTGAGCAACATCCTCGAACGCTTCCAGGCGTTGTGGCTCTTTGACCACTTCACTTCGGACGTTTTGCTCAGTCTGCGGAATCTCGCCCTCGGCTATGCCCTCGCCACCGTCATTGGCGTCGGGTTGGGGTTCATCATCGCCCTGATACCCGTTGCGCGCTGGATACTGGACCCCTTGATCCACTTCTTCCGGGGCATCCCACCGGTGGCGCTGGTGCCGATCTTCATCTCGCTGATCGGTTTCGGGGTCGAGATGCGCCTCTTGAGCATCACCCTGGCTGCGCTTTTTCCCACGCTGATTGCGACGGTCGACGGCATCCGCAGCATCGATTCGGGCCTCAAGGACGTCAGCGCCGTGTACCGGCTGTCGCGGGGAGAGAAGATGGCTCAGGTTTATCTGCCGGCCGCCGGGCCGCAGATCGCTTCCGGCATGCAGGTCAGCCTTCAGGTTGCCTTCATCGTCATGATCGCGTCCGAGATGCTCGGCTCTTCTCAGGGTATCGGCGCGATGACGCTCCTTGCACAGCAGAGCTTCATGATCTCCGATATGTGGGCAGGCATTCTGCTCCTGGGGATCATCGGCTTCGCCGCAAACCTGCTCTTTGAAATAGCCAGAAACAAGATCCTTGCCTGGTATGTAGGCTCCAAACGATTGGCACGCACCGCATGAAGCCCACAATTGCGTCCCCGAAACCCTTCAAGAACAGCCAGCAGGTGGTTCCCATGACAGAAACCAACATCTCCTCCGACGCCACGGTTCGCCTCAGAGTGGAGGGACTGGCAAAGACCTACGGCTCTGGCGAAAAGTCGGTAGCCGTGATCGAAGACCTCACGTTCACAGTGGACGCCGGCGAGATGGTCTGCATAGTCGGCCCATCCGGCGTCGGTAAGACAACCCTGCTCAAATGTTTGGCCGGTCTGCAGCCGGCCACCCGTGGCCAGGCGTTCATCGACGGGAGGGCCATCTCCGGGCCTCCACGTGAGATGGCCCTAGTCTTCCAGGACTACAACCGCTCGCTCATGCCATGGCTGACAGTCCGAAAGAACCTCATGCTGCCGCTGCGGCACCTCAAGCTTCCCGCGAACGAAGCCAAGGACCGCTGTGACAGCGCCCTTCAGGCAGTGGGTCTCGAACATGCCGACCACCAGTACCCCTGGCAGCTCTCCGGCGGTATGCAGCAGAGGGTGGCGATCGCCCGCGCCCTGGCATATCGGCCCGAGATCCTGATTATGGACGAGCCGTTCGCGTCAGTTGACGCGCAAACTCGCTTTGATCTGGAGGACTTGTGCCTCAAGATCCGCGAGGACTTCAGCATGACCATCCTTGTGGTCACCCACGACATCGACGAAGCGGTCTACCTAGCCGACCGCGTCGTCGTACTCGGATCCAAGCCGGCCAAGGTGCTCAAGGTGGTGGACGTTGATCTCCCCGCTCCGCGGGACCAGATCTCCACACGATCACTCCCCGAATTCGCCCGGCAGCGCACCGAAGTACTTTCACTGATCAAGAGGCCCGCATGAGCCCGGAAAGTCCAGCGCAGGGTAGGCGGCCGAACGTCCTGGTTTTCATCGCGGACCAGTTGCGGTCCGACCACCTCGGATACGCGGGCAACCCGGTGGTCAAGACGCCGAACATCGACCGACTGGCAGCAGAGAGCACCGTCTTCACCGAAGCGATGGTGACCAATCCAACGTGCATGCCTAACCGGGCCAGCCTGGTGACGGGGCGTTGGCCTTCAGCGCACGGCACGCGGTTTAACGGGATCGCGATGGACCCGGACACGAACAACGTGGTTCGGTCTCTTGCATGCTCGGGATATTCGACGACGGCGGTAGGCAAGCTCCACCACCAAAACATGGGGTGGGACTTCGAACCCGACCAGTTGGAGCAGATCAAGGACACAGACCCGTTGTTGGTGCGATCTGTTGCGGACGCTTGGTCGCGTCGTCGTGAGCCCGGCTGGGACAAGTGGGAGGACAAGTCGGCACACGATCGGGCGTTCATACCGCTTCCGGAGGACTACTACGGCTATCAGCACGTCGATCTTGTGATCGGACATGGCGATCGACCTGGTGGGCACTACGTGCACTGGGCACGGGAACACGGCGTCGACCCTTACACCAGCGGCGGACCCGAGAACGCAGCCGCCCTGCTGGCTGATTGGGAGCAAGTGTACAAAACGTCAGTGCCTGCCGACCGGCATCCCAGCGCCTATGTGGGAACGAAAGCGGTCGAACACATTGAAGAGTTCGCGCAGCACGACAAACCGTTCTTCATGTTCGTCTCATTTCCCGACCCACACCACCCCTTTTCTCCGCCGGACGGGTATGCCGATATGTACTCTCCGGAGGATGTCGAACTTCCGGTCGGTTTCAATCAGGACCACTCGAAATCACCCCCGCACATCCGGAAGATGATTGAGCACCGGGGCGTGCCCAACAGCGACCCGACCATGACCTGGGCCGCAACGGAGGAACAGTACAGGGCCGCAGCGGCGGCTCAGTACGGGTTGATCAGCCTGATGGATAAGCACATTGGGCTTGTTCTTGAGGCTCTAAGGGAGAACGGCCTGGACGAGGATACTATCGTCGTCTTCACCAGCGACCACGGCGATCTCTTCGGAGATCATGGGCTGATGCTCAAGCACTTCAGTCATTATCGTGCCGTCACGAATGTGCCGCTGACGATAAGAATCCCCGGCCGAATTGCGGGAGCCATCGACGGTCTGGTCTCGACCGCAGACCTGGCTCCGACCCTGCTGGAACTGACGGAGACTCCCTTCTATCGCGGTATCCAGGGCAAGTCCCTGATGCCACTCCTGGAAGGCAGAACCAACTCAATCAGGGAGGCGCTCGTTATCGAGGAAGACCAACCCTTCGGGCTATCCGGCCTTCCTGCTCCGGTGCGGACCCGATCGGTCATTACTCGAAAGGGGCGCTTGACGCGCTACTTCGGAACCGGCATCACCGAACTTTATGACCATCGAACGGATCCGGAAGAGCTGAATAATCTGGCTGAGGACCCGCAGGCGCGAGGACTTATGGCCGAACTCACCACCGTGATGCTCGAGGAAATGGCTGCCTTGGCAGAGACCGGAATAGCCCCAACAGCCGCGGCCTGAGGTTCCCTGGGACGCAGGTGAAAAGCCAGAAGGGGCGGCACCATCGGTGCCGTCCCTGCCTTGGCTGCGCTGGCCTGCTAGGTCACCATGAATCAACCTAAACGGACGGAAGCTCCCACTTTTCCGTTCGGGAGAGTGCCCTCTCCAGTTCGCGCCCGCATGCCTCGGCGAGTAGCGCGGGATCACCGACGACGACGAGCAGACTCCGGGCCCGGGAGAGACCGACATAGAGGTGCTCCCGCGCCCTGTCCGTCTCCTTGAACCCGTCGATGCACAGAATCACGACTGACCGTTCAAGACCCTTGAAGCCCAGGACATGACCGTAGAACTCGGCCTCGTTTGAGTGGAAGTCCTGCCAGTACTCTTCGATTTTCCCGCGGTCGAAGTAGTCCTGGTGGATGGGATGCCGATGGCAGGTGGTGAGCAGCGCGATCTGGTTATTTGCCCAACCATCTTCAATCAGGGCGTCAACGCAGTCGCCGGCTACGCGGAGGGCATCCTCCGTTGCGCATTCCACTCGCCGGACCGGTAACCCGGTTCCTGCTCGGGGAGTGAAGTGTTCCCCTGCGAAACCTTTGAACGTTTCGGCGATCCTCCGGGTATTCCGCAGGTTGTCGTCCACATGGATGGGCACGAGGTTGGCGGTCGGCCCGTTCACCGTGTCGGCAGTGAACCCGCCCCAGCGCCGGTAGACGTCCTGCCGATCGTCCATGAACGCATACACCTCAGATTGTTCGGGATCTCTGGTGCATGCGAACAGCGCCTCCCACCACAGCGGCGCGAAGTCTTGGGCCTCATCGATGATGACGGCGTCAAACCGCTGTTCGGGCGGCAAATCCCGGGCACCCTCCTTGAGCAGGCGTGGCATTTCTTCGTCGAAGTACGCCTGGCCGGCGCCATCCGGAACGCCCAGTGAGCGCACGTATTCGTGAAATTCGCCGGTGAACGCCGGTTTCGCCGATCGCCAGCCCTTGACCTCATTCTGGAGGTGCTGCCCGAGCCCCTTGTTGTAGCAGAACAGTCCCACCCGCTTTCCCTGACGGCACAGCTGCTGGGCCTTGGCCAGGGCCAGCCAGGTCTTGCCGCTTCCCGCGCCGCCGGTGAACCTGATGCGCGGAAGGTCCCGGGTGGCCTGCAGCAGCGTCGATTGTCGTTCGGTGAGGAGGTTTTGAAAGTCTTCCCCTTCCTCGGCGGGGGAGCCGCTTGCCGCTTCGTAGCTTCCCTCCAGACGGCGCGCGATGCGGTCTAGATACGTTGCCGCGAGGGGTATCGCACCAGCTCCCTCTATTTCTATGGCGTGACGGATCCTGTCAGCGGGAGAAATCAGGTCTTGCTGATCGAGGATCAGTCCGCGTGGACACCCGACCATGCTCCACTCATCCGTCAGGCTCGTGTAGGGGAAGCAGGCCATGTACGCGAAGCGGCTTGTGAGCGGACTTCCCAGCTCGTCCGAGATCCACTTCTTGAACGCGTGCACGGAGCTTTGGGACTGCGCGATGGGGCTCTGGATATTGTGCCGACCGTCCGTGCCGCCGGACTGCCACCACCGCCCGCGCTCGACGCCGACTAGCCCGCCCTTGACTTCGATGGCAGCCAGTCCAACACCTGGCCACAGCACCAGGATGTCGATCTCATGCTCGGCCCTGCCATGACGGACCTGTATCGAGTGGGCAAGCACGACGTCGTCCGGCAGGCTGGCGCGCAGCTTCAGCCACACGGCCCGCTCGGCTGAATGCCCTTCAGTGAATTCCGGCTGTTCCGGTATGCAGCGCATCGGTTCCCCCTCGTCTTCCGCCGCACTGAATCATGTGGCCGCTCCCCGACGACGGACTTCGGCTCCAGCTGCCCGGCAGAAGATGAGAACGAGTTCGCTGACTTGCTGGCCGGTGATGCGTTGGATCATGTCAGCGTACGTTGCGAGCTGCCGCCAGTATGCGGCGACCGTTTCCTCAGTGACTTCCCTGTCCGTCTTGAAGTCTGCGATGACCAGGGTGTCATCCTCCTCCCGGTACATCAGGTCGATGACGCCTTCGACGGTCACGCCACCCGTCTGCGCCACAACAGGGAGCTCCAACCAATGTTCCCGCTGAGCCGCGCGCCGGACCGGCTCGGTGGTGAGGGCTGCGCGGGCGTTCGCGGCGAGCCCTTCGGAGGTGGCGCCGTCGGACATTCTCGCCACACTGTCCGCTATAGCCTCGACGTCAGCGGATTCCTGCAGGTCGCTCAGCTCCATGACGCGGTGGAGCGCTGTACCGAATACTGCGCCGCCTTCTGCGTAGGGAGCGGCCGGGGCCGGGAGGGTCTCGTCGTCGAGCGGGATGAATCGCAGCGTCGGCTCTGGGCCGGGACCATCACTCGGTTTGCCCTTCGCTTTGGCAATGGCGGTGACCGAAGTAGTGGAGACGACGGCTGACTTTTCCTGCCAACGCGTGCGTTCCTGTTCCCACGCCTCCCAGGAGTCGACGGGAGCAACCGACACCTGCAATTTCGCGTGTGGGAGGGACTCCGCCGGCAGCTCAAGCGATGGCACTGAAGGATCATCCGCACCCTTCAGAAGTGCACCGAGACTGTCGTTCGCATTGACGTAGTGCGAAACCACCAGGTGGCTTTCCGCCCGGGTGCATGCGACGTAGAGCAGCCGGCATCGTTCTGCCTTGTCGAAGAGCTTCTCTACGGACTGTGCGTCAGCGTAACCGGCGGACGTGATCGCTTTGACGAGGGAAACATGCAGCGCGCCTTCCTGATCCCACAACGCCGCGTCGTTCTGCGAGCGGGGGCTGGAGCCGGTGCCGGCGAGGATGACCATGGGGAACTCCAGACCTTTGGAGGCGTGGATGGTCATGATGCGGACGGCGTCGACGTCCGTCTCCGGTACGACGGATTCACGCACCCGGGTGTTCTCTTCCTGCTGGGTGCCGGCCCATACCAGGTAGTCCCGCAGGCTGCCGTGGGTTGCCTCGGTCCATGCCCGGGCCTGATCGATGACGAAACGGAGCCGGCGCCAGACGTCGCGGTAACGGGGTGACGCGATGGCGGTTTCCATCATGCGGCGCTCAGCGACGATGCGATCCATGAGTTCCGCAGGCGTCAGCACGCTGATCTCCCGGCACAGCTGTTTCAGGTACGCCATCCCATGGGCAACCGGGGAGTCGGTGAGCGTATCCGGGGCCGGCGCGAACAGGTTCCAGGATCCTCCCGCCTGCTTCCATTCGAACAGATCGTCGTCGCCGCAGCCGAAGGGAGCAGAGCGCAGGGACAGCACCAGTGATGCGTCATCGGCGGTATTGGCGATGGCCCGGAGGGCAAGCAGGAGATCGTTCACTTCCTGCGTCGAGTAGACGAGGGAGGATGCTTCCGCACGATACTCAATGCCGGCGTCGTCGAGGGCGTCCTCGAGCGCGGCAAGGGCGGTACGGGTAGGAAGAAGGATACAGATGTCCTTCAGCCGAAGGGCGCTGGTCTCGAAATCCTTTGACCCCTTGGCCTGTTTGAGCCAGGCGGGCTGCGCTGACTGCCCGGACGCAAGAAGGATGGTCTGAGCGACGTCCGCGGCTTCCTGCTTCCTCATTTCTTCTGCGGATACTTTTCCTGATTCGCCTGCTACGGCACCGTCGCGGCCGAGAACCGAAACGGCAGGTCCGTTTACCTCGTCCCACCGAGGACGCGCCGGATCCGCCGTGAGCTCCTGGTAGGGCGGCTGGATATTGCCGTTTTCCAGGATGAGCTGGCCGAACGTCGCGTTGATCCAGTCCAGCAGCGCACCCGTTGAACGGAAATTGGTTCGCAGGGACGCTATGTGGGACTGTGCCTGACCAGCAAAGCGGTGTTGGGTCTCGAGGTAGGTAGCGATATCGGCTCTGCGGAAGCGGTAGATCGACTGCTTGGGGTCTCCGACGGTGAACAGCCTCCCCGCTGGAACGTCGAGCGCTTTCCATCCGTCCACTCCACATACGCCGGTGGCTGCGATCCGCGTTGCGATTTCGGCCTGGACCGGGTCGGTGTCCTGGAACTCGTCGAGCATGATGCACTGGTACCGCTCATGGAGCGCGCGGTGTACGTCTACCGTTCGCTGGTCAGTGCCGACCAGCAGGTCGCGGGCGTGGATGAGGAGATCGTTGTACTCGAGCTCGCCGCTCCGCTGGCGTTCCCGTGCTGCTTCCACAATCAGCACGGCCATCGCTGCCGCTACGGTGTCCACCGCGGGGGTGACGAAGCTGTCGCGGAGGGCGGCTGCTGCAGCGCTGAGCTTCGCGCACGAATCGCGCACCTCTGCGATGTCGACCGCCCAGTTCCCTTTGCGGCCCTGCTTCGGGGTGGGAGGGATGTCCTCAAGGATTTCGAGAACGAGGGCGAGTTCTCCTGTGCCGGCGTTCTCGAGCCGCCCATGCCAGGAGCGGATCTTCTCGATAGCGACAAGAAGCAGGTCATCGGAAGCTGTGCAATGCTTCGTGTGCTCAAGCACCTCGGTGGTTTGACGCAGCAGCGGACCAAGGTCGATGGCAGGTATCGGTCGTCGTTGCGGCGGGTGGCTCTCCAGCCGGTCCCAGGTGGCGTCCAGCCCGGCCGCCACGTTTTCCAGATGGTTCAACGAGGCACCGACAGCGAGCAGGATGCGGAGCGCCTCATCGAGGGAAGGATCGCTGAACAACCGCTGCCGGATCACTTCCCAGCGCCGCGTGAAGGCTATCTGGGAGCGGAGCTCGTCGACCACCGTGATCAAGGGGGGGACCCCCGCCTCGATGGGGTGCTCGCTGATGATCCTTGCAGCGAAGGAGTGGATGGTGCCGATGGGCGCGGTATCCAGCTGGCTCAGCGCGCGGATGTGCAGACCGGTCTGCTCCTCGTCCAGCTTCCGGCGCACGCGGTCCCGCAGCTCTCCAGCAGCTTTCTCGGTGAAGGTGATGGCGGCAATGTTCTTCAGTTCTATGCCGTGATCCACCATGGTGCAGATTCGTTCGACCAACTCGTGGGTCTTGCCGCTGCCGGCTCCCGCCTCAACGAAGACGTTGGCTTCGAGAGTTTTCTCGATGAGATCGCGGTCCGCCTGATCTGTCAGTTCGAGGACGTCGGGGTTCATTTTCCCGCCTTCAGGAGGTGTGCGTAGGGAGCGAGTTCGGGGGCGTCCTGGAGTTCAACCCAGTGCTGATCCATTCCCAGCTGGCCCGCCAGGGACGTGAAAGTGACAGCGGTGCGGTCACGGGTGATGTGCTTGGTCGGTTCGGGCTTCAAAGGAAAGACACCATTTCGGATTGCCGAGATGATGAGGCCGGCATCTTTCCTTAGCTGGTCGATGACTTCCTCCGTGACCGGGTAACCGATCTCCTCGAAGTTGCCGGTGCGTGAGGTGAACCAGTAACTCGCCGCGACCTCCGCCGTCGTTGTTTCCGACAGCGAGCGGGCGAAGAGTCCGTAGACGGGGAGCTGGAACTTTGTGCCGAACGCGGTCGGGTGTTTTCTCAGGTCCTTGAACTTGTCATGTTTGCCGGTCTTGTAGTCGACAACCCGGATGCGGCCGTCCCGGTGCACATCAATGCGGTCGACCTTGCCTCGAAACCGGAGGACAGTGCCGTCCTTGAGTTCAAGCTCGACCGGCGGGGTGTTGTCGTCCATCCCGAACGGTGCCTCGGCCGCCTTGTAATCCCAGCCGGCGTCGGCTGCCTGCCCGTCCTCGTTGAAGAGTCGGCGGAAGTCCTGCCGCATTCGGGCCTGGTCCTGATCCCACACGTGCGGCAACCATGCCGGGTTGGTGAATTCTTCGAAGGCGGCGTCAGCCAGTTCGATCAGCCGGTCGAGGGAGCGTTCCCGCTTCTCATCAGTGATTTCCTGGACGTAGCCCTCTAGGACCTTGTGCATGAGGTTGCCTCGCTGCATCGGGTTGATCTGCACTTCGAGTTCGATGTCTTCGAAGATGCTGACCTTCAGGACGTGTTTGAGAAAGAAGCTGAAGGGGCTGAGTACCCAGTCCTCGAGACGGGTGGGGGAGAGCGCCTTCGATTCCTCGATGATTTCTCCCGCGAACGTCCCAAGGTTGCCGGTGTAGCGGGAGAACATGCCTTCACGGCGGTGACGTGTGGCCGTTACCGCCCGCTGGAGAACATCGTCATCAGGAAGGGCCTTGGTTCTCGCGTCTGCGGAGAGAAGATGGCGGAGCCGCCACTCCTGGTCTGTGGCTGCGACGGCCAAGCTGCCGCTGCCAGCCTTGGTGGGTGAGCCGTGCTCGATGCCGTGCGCGAAGGAGCGTAGTTCACCGGTCGGAGCTGCCAGCCAGCGGGATGGCAATCTA
This sequence comes from Arthrobacter sp. M71 S08, assembly GCF_059089725.1. Taxonomy (NCBI): domain Bacteria; kingdom Bacillati; phylum Actinomycetota; class Actinomycetes; order Micrococcales; family Micrococcaceae; genus Arthrobacter; species Arthrobacter sp. M71 S08. The sequence continues at coordinate 214,574 of NZ_JBNHEY010000001.1, forward strand.
TCACCCGAGCCGCGCAGGTCGCCGCGGGGGCTGGTAATCATCCTGGTGGTGCCCGCTGCCAGTGCGGCGAAGAACTGATCCTGCGCTGCCTCGGCACGCTGGTCAACCGTCAGCAGATCACCGCCGATGAGTGCGCTGACGGCGTCCGGCAGAAGTGGATTCTCACGAACACGCGCGGGCGCCAGTCCTTCCGCGGCGCCTATGAGAAAAACATGGTCAAGATCGCGGGCCACAGCATCTGCATAGCCTCCGATGACGACGCCGGTGCCGCTCTTTCCAGTCCAGCCACCTTTGGCTGAGATGCTGTCTTCAAGCGTGCTTCGGGTGAGGAGCGGGCGGGGCGGAGGTCCGATTCCGTCGAGGGCGGCGAGGGTGTTGATGATCTCCAGAAGCGCGGTGCGGGTCGCGGCTTTGGCGGGTGGCTCGGTGTCTGCGCGCGGCCCCATGAAGTCGGCCATCAGGGAGGTGAGCGCATCACCGGCCGCCCGCCAGGTAGCGGCATCCAGTACCTGACCGACGCTAGCGGCGAGGGCTTCGACGAACTCATGGAACAGTGCAAGCTGCTCGAGCTTCCTGGTGAGGCGCTCATGCGGCTCGCTGTCGTCGCGGTCGTCGGATGGCGGGTTCACGTGCAGGCGCTCGCAAACGGCACTGTTGGGCAGTTCATGGCCGCGCCAAACAAGCGTGCCCTCGGCGAGGATGTTCAGGATGGTGCGGACATCGGGCTTACCTGGATCCAGCGTGAGCAGCTGAAGTAGTCCGCGGGCAAGAGAGGTGTCGGCCAACCGCTGGGCTGCAGGTCCAACGAAGGTGATTCCCGCCTGGGTGAGCCGCTGGGTGAGGAGTGCCCGGTAGGGGTGGGCGGTGGAATGGAAGATGCCGATCCTGTTGCCGGGCACGCCGGACCGGAGCCGCTCAACGACGAGGCGTACCACCGTGCGGACCTCATCATCGGCGTCGGACGCGGTGAGGATCTCGGTTTCCCCGTCGAAGGTGCCGGCCGCATGGATGTGCTGGAGGCCAACGTGCTCGAGTTGTCGCCGAAAGGCGGCTACCGCGGGCTGAACCTGGGCTCCGAGCATGAACCCTATGAGCGTGCCCAACCGTAGGGTGGTACGTGGTGCCTGAAGGAGCTGACCCGCTCGAACGAACAGATCATGATCGGTGAACCAGCGATCCCCGAGGGCGGACATCGCGGTGCGGTGAATGCGGAGGACTTCGCGTACGAGGTCCGGTAGTGCGCCGTCGTGATGGGGCTGGATTGCATCAAGGAGGGGCGCAGTGCGGGTGATAGCGCGGGCTGTTGCCGGTTGTTCGGCGACCTGCTCGAAGTCACCGGGATTGTCCGCCAGCGCCCGGCTGATCGCAGCCTGGCGGACTGAGGCAGGCAGCGGTGACCGGCCGCTCAGTGAGGAGTCAGCGGCAACCAGTTCGGATGCGAGGTCCTTGAGCGTGAACGCGCGCACGCCTACACTGCCCGACCCCGCGTTGAGCGTGCGTCCGAGATAGCGGGTGACGTCCAAACCCGCAGCGTGGGAGGGCACCATGATGGTGATGGGCGCGAGCGGATTTCCAGCCTTCGCATTGGTGATGCGCGCGGCCAGTTCCTCAAGAGCCAGATCCACGGATTCGGCGATGTGCGTACCCATAACGTCCCCCTGCTTCCTGTGATTCACAACATAACAGGGGGCTCCGACAGTTCCGATTTTTGAATCCAGAAGCGCCAGACAAACAGCGCTGTGGTCAGCGCAGCGGTGCGGGGCCCAGGTCGTCGATGAGCTTCTGCATCAGGACGTACGCCTTGTTGCGGTAGGCGATCAGGTCAGGTGTGCGCTCTGCAGGGACGTCGAGGAACCCAGCACCGGTCTTGGTGCCGAGCTTCCCGGCGTCCACCAGGTCCGTCAGGATCTTCGGCGTAGCGAACCGCTCCGGGAAATCCGTTTGCAGGGACTTGTAGCAGAAGTTGTAGACGTCCAAGCCGGCCATGTCTGCGATGGCAAAGGGGCCGAAGAGGGGGAGCCGGAAACCGAACGTCGTGCGCACCAGCGTGTCGATGTCTTCAGGTGTTGCCACGCCTTCCTCCACAAGCTGGGCAGCTTCGTGGAACAGGGCGTACTGCAGGCGGTTCAACACGAAGCCGGTGACGTCTTTGACGACAGCGGTTTCCTTGCCCGTGCTGTGCACAATCTCCCGCGCAGTAGTCACAACCGCCTCGTCGGTGCCCGCGTGAGGGATGATTTCCACGCCGGGAATGAACGGCGAGGGATTCGAGAAATGGATGCCGAGGAACCGCTCCGGGTTGGCGACCGCCTTGGCCATCTCCCCGATGGAGATGGTGGAGGTGTTGGAGCCGATGATGGCGTCCGGGCGGGCGGCGCCGCTGATCCGGCGGAGGATGTCGTTCTTGATTTCGAGGACTTCGGGTACAGCTTCTTCGATGAAATCCGCCTCGGCTACGGCCTCCTCGACCGACGCCGCGGCGACCAGGTTCTTCTCCAGTGTCTCGGTCGCGCGCTCGGGGAAGAGGCCGGCTGACACGAACTCCCGCGACTCTGCGATCACGCGGTCTAGATTCTTTTCCGCGATTTCGGCTGATACGTCGGAGAGTGCCACGGAGGCGCCGGACAGCGCCAGGACCTGGGCGATCCCGCCGCCCATGTATCCGGACCCAACTATTGCAACTTTGTGCGTCATTTTTTTTTAGTTCTCTTTCTGTGCGAAGGAGCAGCGGACTATCCAAGTCATCGGGCGGGTTGGCGCGCTTCCTGGCGGCCTTGCGCGACGAGGGGCGTGCCCAGGGCGTAGTCCTCGGTCTTGGGGAGGATCCTCTTCCGCAGGTACTCCTGGTTGCTGGCTGAGACGCTGAGGCCGTCTCCCCCGTAGTGTTCGGCGCAGATGATGCCCTGAAAGCCGCAAGCGAGCGCAGTGCGGAACGCCTCCCGATAGTTGATGACGCCGGTCTCCATGGGAGCGGGCATGCTGACGAACTGGTTGCGTGCGAGGTTCTCGTCCCGGAGGTAATTCTTCACGTGCCAGTAGTTCGCGTAGGGCATGGTCTTCTCGATCAGTTCCTGGATGGACTCGATAGGGCGGTGGACGCGTACCAGATTGCCGAGGTCGGGGTTGAGCCCGACGTTGGGCAGATCGATGTCCTGGACAAGCCGCACAGCGGAGTCGCCAGAGCCGAGATAGGTGTCCTCGTACAGTTCGAGGGACATCAGGAGTCCCAGGTCCGCGGCGTGGTTCCCGAGCTCACGAAGCCTCTCGACCGCCTTGGTCCAGGATTCGGGGTCATTCTCTGGGTCCTTATGTCCCTCGACGGTCCAGAACCACAGCTGCTGCTTCTGGAGAGGAGTAAGCGCCTGCTGCAGACCGAAGGAAACCACCTCGCAGCCGAGCTGCGCGGCAGCTTCCAGCGTTCGGTGGCTGTAGGCGAGATTGTCTTCCCAGCTCTGCTCATCGATGACGCTGCAACGGATAGCCGAGATAGCGGGTGCCCCCACGCCGACGTTGTCGGTAGCACGCTTCAGCTCGTCGAGGCGCTCGCTGGAAAGGTCGCCCGGGCGGATCCAGGTGTCCAACAGGTCGACGTTGTCGAAGCCGGCATCCTGTATCTCCCGGAAGACCGCCTCCCATACGGCAGGCTCAGCGTCCTGCATGGTGACACCGTCGCTTCCCTGATGCGGAAACTGAAGCGGTGCGGCGGTGATCGGCCAGGTGTCTGCGGTATAAACCATGAAGCACTCCGTCGTGAATCGTATTTCCTATGATTTTTACGGGCTCAAGAGGGCGCGCCGGCATACATATGCCGGGCGGTCGTGTGCCTACTGCGGCGGCGCTGTCGATTCCCTCACCAGCAGTCGTGTAGCAAGTTCAATGCGGGTCGAATCCGGCTCCTGGCCGTCGACCTGGCGCAGCAGCGCCCGGGCAGCGGAACGGCCGATTTCCCTGAGCGGCTGCTCGACCGTTGTCAGCTGGGGCATGGCCTGTTCGGCGAAGGACGTGCCGTCGAACCCAACGATGCTCAGATCGGCGGGCAATTCCAGACCGCGGCGGCGTGCTTCTTCCCACACTCCGCTCGCGATGGTGTCGTTCGCCGCGAATATCGCGGTGGGCGGCTCCGGCAGTTCAAGCAGGCGGCTCAACCCCTCGATGCCGAATGACCGGGTGAACTCCCCGGGAATCACGTATTCGGGGCGGACCTCGAGTCCGCGCCCCAGCAGAGCCGCCATGTATCCGTGCTGACGGTCCTGACTGCATTCGGCACGAGGTGGTCCGCCGAGGTGGGCAACCCGTTGATGCCCGAGATCCAGCAGGTGCTCGGTGGCAGCCTTGCCTCCCGCCCAGTTGGTTGCGCCCACGCTGACGACATCGGCGCCGGGCGGGTTGAGCGGATCCACGAGAACGACGGGGATGCCGCGCTCCTGGAAGGTGAGTAGATCACTGCGGCCCCATTTCGAGGTGACGAGCAGCAGGCCCTGTCGGCCGGCGTCGAGCATGCGCTGTACCCGCTGGGCCGCGCTGACGGCCTGCAGCGACATCGCGGAGAGCACCACTTCCGCACCGTTCTCGCTGGTGCATTCCAGGATCCCATCCATCACCTCGGCGTAGTAGGCGGTGGTGACGCTTTCCACGACGACGTCGAGCATGACTGAATCGGTGCGCCGCCGCGGCGTTGCAGAGCGGTAATTGAGACTGCGCATCACCTCCAGGACGCGGTCACGGGTGGCGGCAGCGACGTCATCCCTGCCATTGAGAACTTTCGAAACTGTGGGAATGGAGACGCCGGCAACCTCGGCTACCGAGGCCAGAGTGGCCTTTGACCTGACAGTGCTGCGAGTTGCCATACCGTCTCTCCTTCTCCGTGAATGCCGATGTTACCGGATTATTTCGGAGAGACCATTGACCTCTCCGATGTGATGCAGATAACTTTACACCAACCGAAACATCTTTCGAAACATTTCGAAAGAATGGGACTTAGAAGGTTCTTATCGACCGGTGCCAGCGTGGGCCCGGATCCGAGGAAGGAATTACCCAATGAAGCACCGCAAACTGTCAGGCATCGTCGCCGTCGCCTCCGCCCTGACACTGTCCCTGAGCATTTCCGCCTGCGGGAGCAGCGGCCCCCAGGACACCACCGCAAGTACGGGTTCCCCCACGTTCTGGGCTCTCACCGGCGCCAACGAGTCCATCATTGAGCCCTCCATCGAGTCGTGGAACGAGGAACACAACGACGCAGCAATCAAGCTGGATTTCTTCGCGAACGACGCCTACAAGACCAAGGTCCGCACTGCAATCGGTGCCGGAGAGGGCCCTACCCTCATCCACGGCTGGGGTGGCGGCGTGCTGAAGTCCTACGTTGACGAGGGCCACGTGATGGACCTGTCACAGTTCCTCGAGGAGAACCCCGAGGTGAAGGAGCGCTACATCCCCGCGGTTCTGGATAACGGCGTCATCGATGGCACAGCCTATGCCCTTCCCTACACCGGAATGCAGCCGGTTGTCATGTACTACAACAAGGAAGTCTTCGACCAGATCGGCGCGGAGCCGCCGCAGACCTGGGAGGAACTGATGGACCTTGTGCCTCAGTTCAAAGAGGCAGGCATCGCCCCGTTCTCCCTCGGCGGCCAGTCGAAGTGGCCCAACCTGATGTGGTTCTCCTACCTGGTGGACCGGATCGGCGGACCTGAGGTGTTCCAGGCCATTCTCGACGGCGAAGAGAGTGCCTGGTCTGATCCCGCGGTTCTCGAGGCCCTCACCAAGATCCAGGAACTGGTCGACGCCGGCGGCTTCGTCAACGGCTTCTCCTCGGTTGCGGCCGACGGCGGTGCTGACGCCGCCCTCATGTACACCGGCAAAGCAGCAATGCTGCTGCAGGGCGGCTGGGTCTACCAGACCATGAAGAACGATGCCCCGGACTTTGTCTCCTCCGGAAACCTGGGCTACCTCAACTTCCCCGAGGTGGAAGGCGGCAAGGGCGATCCGGAGAACATCGTGGGCAACCCGAGCAACTTCCTGTCGGTCTCAGAGGCCGCTACGGATGAGCAGAAGGAATCCGCCCTCGAGTACCTCAAGGACGGCGTGTACAACGAGGAGTACACCCAGAACCTCGTTGAATCGGGCGCCATCCCGCCGACGGTCGGTGCCGAGGACCTGCTGGCAGAATCCGAAGACAAGGACTTCCTGACGCAGCTCTACACCATGGCAACCGGTGCGCCGAGCTTCCAACTCTCGTGGGATCAGGCGCTCAGCCCGGAGGAGGGCAGCGCGATGCTCGCCAACCTGGACCGCATCTTCCTGGGGGAGATCACTCCCGAGCAGTTCGCGGAGACCATGAACGGGACGCTGGGCAAGTAAATGGCTCTGCAGACCGAAACCCGGTCCGCGTCACCGGCGCGGGGAGGCCGCAGCGCGGCCTCCCTGGGCTGGTTCGCCGTCCCGGCCCTCGTGTTCTTTGTCATCTTCGCGGTCATTCCGCTGATCGGAGTGATTTTCCTCAGTTTCACTCGATGGAATGGACTCGGTGAGATCAGGCTGACCGGCCTCGATAGCTGGGTCACCGCCCTCACCAGCCCCGTCACCATGAACGCGATCTGGGTAACTGTGAAGATCATGTTCTTCTCCCTGATCGTGCAGGTGCCGATCAGCCTGTTGCTCGGCGTCTTCACCGCTGGCAGTCAGCGCTACCGGGCAGTGCTCGCGGTCATCTACTTCGTTCCGCTGCTGCTCTCCTCAGCTGCCGTCGCCATTGCCTACAAGGCGTTGCTGGATCCGAACTTCGGGATGGGCCCGGGCCTGGGTCTGCCGATCCTTGCCCAGGACTGGCTCGGCAATCCGGACCTGGTGCTGTTCGTCGTCGTGTTCGTGATCGCCTGGCAGTTCGTGCCGTTCCATACGCTGATCTATCAGGGCGGTGTGCGGCAGATTCCGGCCAGCTTCTATGAGGCGGCGCAGATCGATGGCGCCGGCCGGGTGCAGCAGTTCTTCCACATCACCCTCCCGCAGCTGAAGTACACGATGATCACGTCAACCACGTTGATGGTGGTCGGATCGCTCGCCTACTTCGACCTCATCTTTGTCCTGACCGCAGGCGGCCCGGGCTACGCAACCCGGCTGCTGCCGCTGCACATGTACCTCACCGGGTTCCAGGCCAATGACATGGGGGCGGCCAGCGCGCTGGGAGTGATTCTCGTCGTCGTCGGGCTGGGCCTTGCGATTCTCGTCCAGAGCTTCGGCGGCAGGAACCGCTCCGCCAGCCAGTTGGAAGGTGCCTGATGGCTGTCACAACTGAAGTCCCGCAATCCACCGGCAAGGGCTCCGGCTCTCAGATCCTGCAACGACGACGGCGGCGCTCCGGACACCGTTCCAACCTCCTCGGCGGTCTGGGCGGCTGGATCTGGCTCGTCGTGATCATCCTGCCCATCTACTACGTGGTGGTCACCAGCCTGAAGAACCAGGCCGGATTCTTCGGCAGCAACCCGCTGGCGCCGCCTACGGACCCGACGCTCGACAATTACGTCTTCGTCCTCGAGCAGGGCTTCACCCGGTACTTCGCAAACTCGCTGATTGTCACGGTGGGGACCGTGCTGCCAGCACTCGTGATCTCCTTCATGGCCGCCTATGCGATTGTGCGGGGACAGGGCAGGTTCATCACCTGGACCAACACCCTGTTCCTGATGGGGCTCGCGATTCCGCTTCACGCCACCATCATTCCGATCTATTACATGATCACTCGGGTCCGGCTCTATGACACCCTGCTGGCGTTGATTCTGCCCTCGATCGCGTTCGCCATTCCGATCTCGGTCCTCATCCTGTCGAACTTCCTGCGCAACGTGCCCAAGGAATTGTTCGAGTCCATGAGGCTCGACGGTTGCTCGGAGTTCAGCATGATGTGGCGGCTCGCCTTGCCGCTGACCCGTCCGGCAGTGGTGACCGTCGGAATCTACAACGCCCTGCACGTCTGGAACGGCTTCCTGTTCCCGCTGATCCTGACGCAAAGTCCGGACAAGCGCGTGCTACCGCTCTCGCTCTGGGCGTTCCAGGGCGAGTACACGATCAATATCCCGGCGGTGCTCGCCGCCGTCATGCTGGCAACCCTGCCATTACTGGTGCTTTACGCAGTGGCGCGGAAGCAGTTGGTCAGCGGGCTCACGGCCGGATTCAGCAAGTAATCCAGTCAGCAAACAAAGGACTTTCATGACTTCCAATATTCCTCCGCTGCGCGTGGGGATGGTCGGGTACGCCTTCATGGGTGCTGCCCATTCCCACGCCTGGCGCACGGCTCCGCGGTTCTTCGACCTGCCGCTGCAGCCTGAACTGTCCATCCTGGTCGGTCGCAACGCCGATGCCGCCGCCAGCGCTGCCTCGCGTATGGGCTGGAACGAGACCGCCACCGATTGGCGGGAAGTGATCCAGCGGGACGACGTCGACCTGATCGACATCTGCACGCCCGGGGACACCCATGCCGAGATCGCGATCGCCGCGCTCGAAGCGGGAAAGCACGTGCTGTGCGAGAAGCCGCTGGCCAACTCCGTTGAAGAGGCCGAGCGGATGGTGGCCGCCGCCGAGGCAGCAGCACAGCGCGGCATCCTCTCCATGTGCGGTTACAGTTACCGCCGCACACCGGCGCTGACCCTGGCGCGGGAACTGGTCCAGGAGGGGCGCATCGGGACCATCCGCCATGTCCGGGCTCAGTATCTGCAGGACTGGCTCTCCGATGAGAACACCCCGCTGACCTGGCGCATGGATAAGGAGAAGGCCGGATCAGGTTCGCTCGGTGACATCGGTGCGCACATCATTGACGCGGCTCAATGGGTAACCGGTAAGCAGGTCAGCGGGGTCTCGGCACTGATGGAGACCTTCGTGACCGAGCGTCCGGTCGGCGGGGACCTGGTTGGTCTGGGCGGACGCGGGGACGCGTCCGGGGAGCGCGGGCCGGTCACGGTTGACGACGCCGCTGCCTTCACCGCGCGGTTCGACGGCGGCGGCATCGGCGTGTTCGAAGCCACCCGGTTCGCACTTGGGCGCAAGAACGCCATCCGGCTGGAAGTGAACGGATCTGAGGGCTCGATCGCGTTCGACTTCGAGGACATGAACGTCCTGGAGTACTACGACGGCAGCAATGACAGCCGCATCTCCGGGTTCCGGCGCATCCAGGTGGGTGAACCCGACCACCCGTACACCGGCAACTGGTGGCCCGTCGGTCATGGCCTCGGCTACGAGCACGGGTTCACACATCAGGTGGTGGACCTCGTGACTGCGCTGGGTGATGGAACATCACAACCAACCCAACCCTCGCCGTCGTTCGCTGACGCACTGCAGGTCCAGCGGGTGCTGGCCGCGGTGGAGCGCAGCGCAACCAACGAATCCCGCTGGCAGCGGGTCGACAAGGAGATTTCCCGATGACACGACCGATCACTTTATTCACCGGCCAGTGGGCGGACCTGCCGTTCGAGGAGGTTGCGCGGCTCGCGGGCCAGTGGGGCTTCGACGGGCTGGAGATTGCCTGCTGGGGTGACCACCTCGACCCGGAGCGCGTCCTCGAGGACGACGCCTACCTCCGCGACCGCCTCGACATCCTCGAGCGGAACAACCTGCAGGTCCATGCGGTTGCCAACCATCTGACCGGGCAGGCCGTGTGCGATGACCCGATCGACGAGCGGCACCGCGGCATCCTTCCCGATCGGGTGTGGGGAGACGGCGAGCCGGAGGGGGTCCGGCGTCGTGCCGCCGACGTCATGAAGGCCACCGCACACGCGGCTGCGCGGCTCGGCGTCAACACCGTGACGGGCTTTACCGGCTCCTCGATCTGGAAATGCGTGGCCATGTTCCCGCCCGTGCCCGACTCGATGATCAACACCGGCTATGAGGACTTCGCTGACCGCTGGCACCCGATCATGGATGCGTTCGACGACGCCGGCGTGCGTTTCGCGCTGGAGGTCCACCCCTCGGAAATCGCCTACGACTACTGGAGCACCCGGCGGACCCTGGACGTCATGGCCGGCCGCAGGAACTTCGGGCTGAACTTCGACCCTTCGCACTTCATCTGGCAGGACCTTGATCCGGTGATGTTCCTCCAGGACTTCGCCGACTCCATCTTCCATATGCATGTGAAGGAATCCGTGCGCCAACTGAACGGGCGCAATGGACGGCTCGGCTCCCACCTCCCGTGGGGTGATCCACGGCGGGGCTGGGACTTCGTCACCGCCGGGCACGGCGACGTGCAGTGGGAGCCGATCTTCCGGATGCTCAACTCCATCGGCTACGACGGGCCGGTCAGCGTCGAGTGGGAGGACGCAGGCATGGATCGGCTCATTGGTGCACCGCAGGCACTCGCACTGGTTCGGCAACTGGGTGAAATCGCTCCCTCTGCCGCCGCCTTCGACGCCGCATTCTCGACCGGGCGCTAACCCTTACCAGCAGAAAGACGTGACATGACAAACAAGAACGCCCTGATAGTCCGCGGCGGGTGGGACGGCCACCAGCCCGTGGAAGCCACCGAGCGCTTCATTCCGTTCCTCCGCGAAAGCGGTTACGACGTCCGCGTCGAGGAATCGCCCAAGATCTATGCCGATCCCGAGTACATGCCCACCGTAGACCTGATTGTTCAGTGCAACACGATGAACACGATCGAGAAGGACGAGTTCCGCGGGCTGCGCGCGGCGATCGAAGCCGGAACGGGGATGGCCGGGTGGCACGGCGGCATCGCCGATTCCTACCGGAACGAGTCCGACTACCTGCACCTGATCGGCGGCCAGTTCGCCTGCCACCCGGGCAAGCACCCGGACGAGTGCACCGGTGAACAGTCCGATAATTACGTGCCGTACCGGGTCAACATGCTGCCCGCCGCAGCCGAACATCCCATCACGCAGGGGATCGGTGACTTCGACCTGGTCACCGAGCAGTACTGGGTGCTGGCGGACGACTACATCGACGTGCTGGCCACGACCACGCAGGCAGTGCGGGAGTGGGACCCGTGGCACCGACCGGTCACCTCGCCGGCCATCTGGACGCGTCACTGGGGTGAAGGCCGCATCTTCGTCAGCACGCCCGGCCATCGCGTGGAGATTCTCGACGATCCGAACGTACGCACCATCATCGAAAGGGGCATGCTGTGGGCAAGCCGTTGAACATCGGCATCATTGGTTGCGGAGCTATCGTCGCCCAATACCTGGAGACGTTCCGGCAACTTGAGGCCGTGAACCTGGTCGCGGTTGCCGATCTGGACCCTGTGCGGGCGCGTGCGGTCGCAGACACTCAGCCCGGGGTGTGGGCACTGAGCGTTGATGAACTCCTGGACGACGAGGCCATCGATGCCGTCCTCAACCTGACCATTCCCGCGGCGCACGCCGAGGTCGCCCTGAGAGCGATCGACGCCGGAAAGCACGTCTACGGGGAAAAGCCGCTCGCCGCGACCACGGAGGAGGCGAGGGAAGTGCTCGACGCCGCAGAGGCGGCGGGTGTCCGCGTCGGTTGTGCGCCGGACACGGTGCTGGGCACCGGTATCCAGACGGCACGCAAGGTGATTGACGACGGGCTGATCGGTGCTCCGATCTCGGCGACGGCCACCATGGTCACCCCCGGCCACGAGCGCTGGCATCCCAACCCGGACTTTTATTACCTTCCCGGCGGCGGTCCGCTACTCGATATGGGTCCGTATTACGTGACGGCGCTCGTCACGCTACTGGGGCCGGTGGCCTCGGTGATGGGGGTGGCAAGCCATACCCGAACGTCACGGACTATCGGTTCAGGCCCCCGGGCAGGCGAAGCAATTCCAGTGACCACGGATTCACATGTGACGGGCGTGCTGGTGCATGAGTCGGGTGCACTTTCCACCCTGGTGATGAGCTTCGATGCAGTGCAGACCCGGTCACCCAATATCGAAATCCACGGTGAGACAGCGAGCCTGATTGTTCCTGACCCCAACTACTTCGACGGCGATGTGGAGATCTGCACCCTCGCCGATCGAGACGCCGGCTGGAAAGTACTGCCGGCAAGCGCGGGCTACCGCGGTGCCGGCCGTGGGTACGGACTTGCGGATATGGCGGAGACCCCTGAAGGGGAGCAGCACCGTGCCAACGGCGAACTTGCCTACCACGTGCTTGAGGTTATGGAGTCGCTGCTGAATTCCGCGGCCACCGGAGCATCGGTTCCCCTCAAGAGCCGTGCGGACCGGCCGAACGCCGTGCCTCTGGGGGAGGTTCCGCGACCGGTGGCGTAGTGCCTTAACGAATTTTCCAACCTTGGCTAGGAGGACAAAAGCGTCTGAAGAACGCCTTTCTCTCGCAGCAACTGCGGCACACATGCCGCCGACAACGGTGTCTTTGCACCGCGAAAGGACCAGCAACACAATGAATAAGAGAAAAGCCCTGCTTGGAGCGGGGATGTCTGCGGCACTCGCCGTGACGCTGATTGGGTGTACCAATAACAACGGTGGCGGTGGCGGAACCGGCGCCGGAGCGAGCAAAACGAACTGCACCAACGAGATCAAGGTGCAGGACGTTCCGGTTGTCACGTACTGGGGCTGGTTCGAGGACACTGCGCAGACTGTCGACAATTTCAACGAAAGCCATGATGACGTACAGATCTGCTGGACCAACGCCGGGCAGGGAGCCGATGCATACACCAAGCTCTCAACCTCGCTCCAGTCCAAGTCCGGGGCCCCCGACATCGTTCAGATCGAGTACGACTGGCTGAACAGCTTCCTTATCCAGGGCGGCCTGGTCGACATGACCGAGCACGGGATCGAGGAGTACAAAGACAACTTCACCGAAGGGGCCTGGCGCGACGTCTCGAGCGGCGACGGCGTCTACGCTGTACCGGTCGACCTCGGTCCGGTCGGAATGTGGTACCGCGCCGACATTTTCGAAGAGCACGGCATCGCGATTCCGACCACCTGGGAGGAGTACGCTGCAGCGGCCGAGCAGCTGAGCGAGGCTACCGGTGGAGACACCCGGATCGGCAACTTTGCACCTAACGGCCAGGGCCAGCATTACGCTCTCCTCGACCAGGCAGGTGCCGTACCCTTCGAGTTCGACAACGGCAATCCGACGGAAATCAGCATCAACCACAATGACGAGGCAAGCAAGAAAGTCTTCGACTACTGGCTCGATCTGGTCGATCGCGACCTTGTAGGTACCGATCAGGCATGGACCTCCGAATTCAATACCGCTCTCGGCGGCGGCCGGTATGCGACTGCGATTTACCCTGTCTGGTACAACATTCACATCCCCGCGTTCGAGGGTGCGGAGGCGGATGCCGAATGGCGGGCGGCCCCCATTCCGCAGTGGGACGGCGCCGACCCCAAGCAGGTGAACTGGGGCGGCAGCACACTGGCCGTCACAGCTCAAGCGGATGATCCGGCACTTGCCACAAAGGTTGCTGCTGAGCTCTATGTTCCCCAGGAGAACAAGGAACTCGGGGTCGAGGTGGGTGGGCTCTTCCTGGCCTATCCCGAGATGATCGAATCCGACTACTTCCAGGACCGCCCATACGAATTCTATGGCGGCCAGCAGATCAACAAGGAGGTCTTCGGACCGGCTGCTCTCGCGTATGAGGGCGTGACGTTCTCGCCGTTCTCGCAGTACTACTACGACGAGTCACAGCGTCTGCTGTCGGAGGCGATCGCAGGCAACATGTCGGCCGCCGAGGCAGCCGACGAGCTCCAGGCCTCGCTTGAGACCTATGCCACCGACCAGGGTTTCACCCTGAAATGAGTCAGATCTGTGCGGGCGGGGGGGTGCGACGCAACCCCCGCCCGCACAGCGGTTCTCCATATGCCTCCCCAAGGAAGTAACACATGCCAGCCACCACACCGCTACAACAGTCCGGCCGTCCCCCTGCTGGAAAGCGGGGTACCACTCTGGAGACGAAGCACGCGCGATTCGGGTGGGTCTTTCTCGCTCCGTTCGCGATCGTTTTTCTGGTCTTTCTCGTCCTGCCCCTCGCCTACGCATTCTGGATGAGCCTGCACACCAACACGCTTGCGGGAGGCGAGCAGTTCGCCGGACTGGCGAACTACGTCACCGCATTCAACGACCAGCGCTTCCTGGCGGGAATGGCGCGGGTCGCCGCGTTCGCCGTCGTTTTTGTGCCACTGCAGATCGGGCTGGCGCTCATCCTCGCGCTCATCCTCGACGACGTTCGAACCAGGTTGTCCCGTTTCTCGCGGCTCCTCATCTTCGCGCCCTACGCCATCCCCGGGGTAATTGGAGCACTGATGTGGGGGTTCCTGTATAGCCCATCGTTCGGACCCTTGGTGACATTCTTCGAGTTCCTGCAAATGCAGGCGCCGGACATGCTCAGTCGTGACTCGATTTTCTGGTCGCTGACCAACATCGTGACGTGGCAGTGGACGGGCTACTACATGATCATCATCTACGCGTCACTGCAGTCGATCGACCCGTCCATCTACGAAGCCGCACGCATCGACGGCGCGTCGAAGCTGCAGACTGCGCTGCAGGTCAAGGTGCCCATCGTCGCGTCCTCACTCGTGCTGGTGGTCGTGTTCTCACTGATCGGGACGCTGCAGTTCTTCACCGAACCGCAGGTGCTCGCACCCCTGGCCGGTAACGCCATCGACGCCGCGTACACCCCGAACCTGTACGCCTACAACCTGGCGTTCTCATATCAGCAGTTCAACTACGCGTCGGCCATCTCCTTCGCGCTAGGGCTTCTGGTCTTCCTCGCCTCCATCATTTTCCTGATCGCCACTCGCAAGCAGAGCGGACTCCGCTGATGACAACTTCACCTGCACCTCTCCTCGATGACGCCGTAAGCCCCTCCGGTCCACGAAAGAAACGGGGGAAAGGCAAACCCAGGCGCAACAAGTCGGTCGGCCTGCACATCCTCCTTGCAGTCGCTTCCCTCTACTTCCTCCTTCCCATGTGGTGGCTCTTCGTGGCAGGGACCAAGAGCACCCAGGGACTGTTCACCGGCACTGGAGGACCTCTGTGGTTTGACCAGAACTTCGCCCTGTTCGACAACATCGCACAGCTTGCGACCTACAACAACGGCATCTACCTGAAATGGCTGGGCAACTCCTTCCTGTACGCGACTGCGGGAGGTATCGGCGCAACAATCCTCGCCGTTCTGGCCGGATACGCGTTCGCAAAATACCGCTTTCGGGGCCGAACAGTCAGCTTCATGATCCTGTTGGCGTCGGTGATGGTTCCGGCGACGGCGCTCGTTATTCCGACGTACGTGCTGTTCAACAACCTCGGCCTCACCAACACCATCTGGGCGGTGATCCTCCCATCGCTGCTGAGCCCGTTCGGCGTGTATCTCATGCGCGTCTATGTTCAGGACGCAATCCCGGACGAATTGCTGGACGCTGCCCGGGTGGATGGCTCTGGAGAATTCAGGACGTTTGCCACTATCGCGCTGCCCTTGATGCGTCCGGCGGTTGTGACGGTGATGCTGCTCTCCGTCGTCGGAGGCTGGAACAACTACTTCCTGCCGCTCGCCATGATTTCAGACCCGACGTTGCTTCCCGTCACGGTGGGTCTGAACGCCTGGCAGGTTCAGTCGAACTCCGCCACCGCCAGCAGCCTCGTGTGGCACCTGGTGACAAGCGGAGCCCTGGTCTCCGTGATACCACTCATCATCGCCTTCCTGATGCTGCAGAAGTACTGGCAGGGCGGACTGTCGCTGGGCAGCCTGAAGTAGTAGCGGTACCACTCGAACCTTCGTACACCAACCATTGAGGAGCAGTATGCCCAACGCCCGCGTGACCGTCGATCCCCACTTCATCATCGGCCGCATCAACCGCCGGCTCTTCGGGTCTTTCATCGAGCACATGGGACGCGCCGTCTACACCGGTATCTACGAGCCCGGCCACCCTACCGCCGACGAGGAGGGCTTCCGTCAGGACGTCATCGAACTCGTGAAGGAGTTGGGCGTTACCGGCATCCGCTACCCGGGCGGCAACTTCGTTTCGGGATTTCAGTGGCGGGACAGCATTGGTCCCAAAGACCAGCGTCCCCGTCGGCTCGACCTGGCATGGCGGTCTACCGAAACAAACCAGGTGGGGCTGCACGAATTCGCCTCGTGGGTCGAGAAGGTGGGCGGTGAGTTGATGTACGCGGTCAACCTCGGCACCGCCGACACGAAGGACGCTCTCGATGTGGTCGAGTACTCGAACATCGCGAAGGGCTCCACGCTGTCCGAAGAGCGCATTGAGAACGGCCGGCCGGACCCCTTCGGTATCAGGATGTGGTATCTCGGGAACGAGATGGACGGTCCCTGGCAGGTCGGGCATTCGTCGGCCGAGGACTACGGCAAGAAGGCGTCCCGTACAGCGAAAGCGCTGCGCCAGTTGGACCCGGCGGTGGAGTTGGTAGCCTCGGGATCCTCACACCCGACAATGCCCACGTTCCCCGTCTGGGACCGGGTTGTACTGGAGCATGCGTACGACGACGTCGACTACATCTCCTGCCATGGCTACTACGAGGAAAAGAACGGCGACCTCGGCTCTTTCCTCGCCGCCCCCGTGAAGATGGACCGGTATCTTGACGTAGTCATCGCGACCGCTGACCACGTCAAAGCGGTCAAACGCAGCGAGAAGACACTCAACATCTCCTTTGATGAATGGAACGTCTGGTACCTGAGCGACAACCTTCGGCGATTCCCGCGTCAGGCGGACCGCTTCTACCGCACCGACGAGATCGAGGGGGACAACTGGCCGGAGGCTCCCCGGCTCGCCGAAGACGTCTACTCAGTCGCGGATGCGGTGGTGGTCGGTGGACTGCTGATCTCCCTGCTTCGGCACGCAGACCGAGTCACCTCGGCGGCCATGTCAATGCTCGTGAACGTGATCGCACCGATCACCACCGAGCCCGGCGGTCCCGCCTGGCGGCAAACCACCTACTATCCGTTCGCGGTCACCTCCAGGCTCGCCGTCGGCGTCGCTCTCGACATCCGGGTTGAAAGCGAGCAGTACGACGCTGATGAACTCGGCAGCGTGCCGCTCATCGATGCCGGGGCGACGTACGACACCGAGAGCGGACGTGCTGCGGTCTTCCTCGTAAACCGGTCGCTCTCCGATGCCATCACGGTCACCGTGAACCTGGCCAAGCTCGGCGATGTAGCGTTGCTTGAATCGCAGATGATCTCCGATGCGGACGTGTACGCCAGAAACACGATGGACGCTCCGGATCGAGTGCAGCTTAAGCCCAATTCGACGGTGACGCACGACGACGGCCTCCTCACGGTGACCCTGCCGCCTGTTTCCTGGACAGCGGTGGCGTTGGGCCGGCCGGGAGAACTTGACCTCTAGCAACGATTGATGCGACGACCAAACAAAGGAACCGAAAATATGAAGACACGCAGAATCTCAGACATCGACGTCAGTGCGATCGGATTCGGCGGAATGCCGGTATCCATTGAGGGGCGGCCGGACGAAGCCCAGGCCATAGCCACTGTGCACGCGGCGCTCGATGAGGGCATCACCCTCTTCGACACGGCGGACGCGTACCACCTCCACGCGGACGAGGTCGGGCACAACGAGTCCCTCATCGCCCGGGCGGTCGCGAGCTGGGGCGGTGACACGTCGGACGTTCTCATCGCCACGAAGGGAGGGCACCTCCGCCCAGGTGACGGCACATGGACCCTCAACGGCAGGCCCGAATACATCAAGAAGGCCGCCGAGGCGTCCCTCAAACGGCTCGGTGTCGAAGCTATCGGTCTCTATCAGTTCCACCGTCCTGACCCGGAGGTCCCCTACGAGGATTCCGTGGGAGCGATCCGGGATTTGCTGGACGAGGGGAAGATCCGTCTCGCGGGCATCTCGAATGCGAACCCGGAGCGCATCCGGCTGTCCCAGGAGATACTCGGCGGGCGCCTCGCCTCGGTGCAGAACCAGTTCTCGCCGGCGTTCCGGAGCAGCGAACCCGAGCTCCAGTTGTGTGACGAGCTTGGGATCGCGTTTCTTCCCTGGAGCCCGCTGGGAGGGATCTCGTCGGCCGGTGCCCTCGGCGACCGGTTCAGCGCATTCGGAAAGGTGGCCGAATACCGCGGCGTCAGCCCGCAGGTCGTCTGCCTGGCATGGCACCTGTCCCGGTCGCCTCAGGTCATTCCCATTCCCGGATCCTCCCGGCCCGCCAGCATCCGCGACTCGGCCACCGCCGTCGACCTGATGCTGACGGACGAGGAAGTCACCCTGCTCGACGCGGCGGCAGCCGACGGGACCGAGACGGTCTGACCGTCATCGGGCGGGTGAGCTGACACCGTCGTCCTTCTGGCGACTAGGAAGCTCACCCGCGCGTCGACTCAAGAATGAAGCGCGCGGTCTCCTCCGGCTGGTCCCAGTGGGGGAAGTGCCCGCAGTCCTCGAAGACGTGGAGGGTGGCGTCCGGGTAGAGCGACATTGCGACGGCCGCTTCGCTCAGTGGCGTAACCCTGTCCTGGTTGCCCCATCCGAAGGCGAGGCTTCCCTTGAGGCTGCCCTGGGGTGCGCCCTCTTGGCGCGGACCGTGGGCGAGTGACCTGCGTGCCGCATCAAGACTGGGGGAGGTAGCGAATCCGCGGAGCTCGGTCAGGACGAGATCCGGGTCAAGTTTCCACGGGGCGGCAGAAAACTGGGCGAGGAGCGCTGTGCGTCCGGCTGCCTGTTTCACGAGCGACGGAAGGGCAGGCTGAATCCGGCGTACGAGCGCGATGGACGCAGTGATGGTGCTGTTGAAGATGCGCACCTGGGTGTCGTTCCAGAATCCGCCGGGGTCGAGAGCGACCACGTTGCCTGTGTGCCCACGTCGGGCCATCTCGACGACCATGCGCGCTCCCATCGAGCTGCCCACAATGTCCGCGCCTTCCAGATCCTCGTCGCGGAGGAAGCGTTCGACGGCGTCCGTCAGGGTGGCGATGGTTACCTCACCGGTGAGGGGCTCGCTTTTGCCGAATCCGGGAAGGTCAAAGGCGATCACTTCGCGCTGTTCCTTGAGCAGGGGGAGTACGGGATCCCAGTTCCGGATGCTGGACCCGAGCCCGTGGACGAGCACGAGTGGTTTTCCGGAGCCGCTTCGTTCGGTGTTCAACATTGGAGATTATGTTCCTTCCGTTGCCACGCCGGAGGGCGAGATGAAGTGAGGTGACCCAGACTAGTACGCGATCGGCCCACTTCCTTGAGTAGGAGGTGGGCCGAGGGAGCGTTAGGGCTCGGCTGCTATCTGTTGTCGACGAGGTTGGCTCTGTCGACCTTGCGGTGGAAGTGCATTCCAGCCTTGCCGCCGAGAATCGCACCGACGAGGGCTACGACCGCAGCAATGATCGCGGAGATGATGCCCGCCGTGGTCAGGTTTTCCGCGTTGGGGATCTGCGGGAACGTGTTGAGCTGAGCGAGAATGTTGAACTGGTCGCCTGCGATCGCACCGAGGATGCCGACGATAATCGCGATAACGATCGCCCACACCCACACGGCGATGCCCTGCTTCACACCGTTGAATCGCGCCATCCGGCCTGCGACGTAACCGCCGCAGAAGTAGGCGAGGAACAGGATCACGGCCAGGATGATCGCGCCGATAATTCCGGCGGTCTGCGGGTCCTGCGTGGCTTCGCCCGCCACGTTTGTGTTGGTTGCGTTGCCGATGACTGCGCCGAGTGCGGCGGCCAGTGCGGTCAACAGCACGCCGGTTCCGGTGGCGGTGAGCCAACCGAAGAAGGCCGAGCCGATCTTGATGCTGCCAAACTTCTCCTCTTCACGTTCCAGCAGGTGGTCCCGCTGATCCCGGTCGATGTCGGTGCGCCGGGTGTGATCCCGGTCGAGGTCATCGTGCCGGTTGTGCACCCGGTCGTTGTCCTCTGGCCCGCTGTGGGCTGATCCTGCGCTGGTGCTCATGATCTCTCCTAAAGGTCTGTTTTCGGTGCAGTGATGGGCGAACGCTTATGATCGGCGGTCGCGGTCGCGGTCGACGTCGTCTATGTCGATTCGTTCCTTGCGAACTTCCTCGTGGACGGCCTGCTGCTCGGTGACGGTTTCCTTGTCGAGGCGGACCCGCTCAACAGGTACGGTTTCCTTTTCGATGACCGGGCGCTCCTCATGGAGAACGACTTCGTGCTCTTCCTCGCCCGAGGCGGAGCGGTCCGGGGTTTCATTCCGGTTCGCGTCGGTGACCGGTTCATGCTCGATGCGGACCTCTTCGCGCTGGACCGGGACCGTCTTGGTCACATATTCCGTGACGACGTACTTGCGCAGTCGGGCACGGCCAGCCTCACGGCGCTCGGTGCCCACGTGAAGCTGCTCTTCGGAGCGGGTCATCGAATCGTCCGTGGTCGGGCCGGAGGTGTCATGGCCGACCGTGGTCCGGTCGGACTCATGGTCACCGGAGATTCCGGTGGTGTAGTCATCGGTGTCATACCCGCCGGTGGTGATGCCATAGTAGCGGTAGAGTTCGGCCTCTTTCTGCTCGCTCAGGTGAGCATCTGGATCGACATTGGGTGCGTCCTTGACCTTGGCCTTGGAGTATCGGACGCGGACGTCGTTGCCTTCAAGCGTTGCGCCTTCGAGGGGTGCGAAGGACTCGTTCCCGCCGACAAGCCCGGTGTTGACGGTGACCCAGCTGGGGTTGCCGGTGCGGTCATCGACGTAGATCTGGCCGACGGAGCCGATCCTGTCGCCGTCGTTGGCGATGACGTTGCCTCCGGATTCGAGGATCTGGGACATGTCGTCCTGGGAAATCATGTGTTCTCCTTCTCCAATTGTGGTGCGTTTTGTCCCGGGATCACATGACGATGGATTTCGTCTTGACGCGATCCGGATCATGTACTCGGGCCAAACACGGGAGACGTTCCGGGATAAATATCGGTGGCCGCCGGCTCCCCAACATTCGGAATCCCGGCGGCGGTACCACTAAAACGTAAGCTGGCTGATGATCTTCCTGCAAGGAGCAGGAGGGGCCCGGAATGACATCGTTACCCGGCACAGCGAACCCGTGATGGCTTCGTTACTCGACCTGACCCGCTTGTTTACGGTCGCGCCACTCGGGCCGTAAGGACCGTGATCCCTAGGATGAGAGCATGGCCCCGACCCAGCTGCTTCCCGAACCTGCGCGAGTGATTGTGGAGTCAGATGGGGGAGCCCAGTGGTGGGAGGTCGTCGGAGCATTGGGTCCGCTCGTTGCCCTTCTGGCTGCGGTGATTACCGGCGTGATCGGGTGGAGGAGTCTGCGCCACTCGCAGCGGGTGCTTGAACAGGAGGCTCAAGCTGACCGGTCGGAATTGGAGCAGAGAGCGCTCGCGGACCAGAAGGCGCAGTGGTGGGAACGCGTCCAGTGGGCACTCGACTCGGCCTTATCGAATGACGGCGTTCGAAAGGCAGCAGGAATAGCCATGATCCGGGTGCTTAGTGAGCCGGAGTGGCTGACCAAGGAGGAGATCCTGCTCCTGGATGCCGCGTGGCGGGACGAACTCGAATCGGAAGCACCAGCTCAATCTCGGGGAGCCCGAGCACAGGGAGTTGCGCCTCTCAAGGAATCAGAACAACGGGCAAAAGTGGAAGCCGCCCGGCTCCGTATTGTTCTCGACCGCCGCCTGGGCCGCAGTACGCCCGAATGGGTTAGCGCGATGATTGAAGGCCGATCGACCCCGTGAGCTATTCGTCTTCGGGCGAGGAGCTCTAACCCGGGGTCTGCGGGGGCTTCGGTCGAGGAGTCACCGGTGCGATCGTGCCGTTCGCAGGCCTACGGGCGCGAAAAGACCGCCTAGAGACTGGAGTGGAACCACAACCGGAACGTTCGTACCGATTCTTGTGCTCTCAGACCTTGCAATGCTCCTTACGACCGCGACAGAATGGAGAAACGGCACGATCATGCCGGGTGAGGAATCGGTGCGATGGCAACTTTCGAGCAGACGCTTGCGGAAACCGTACGTGCCCGGCGCGTCGCTGAGCACCTTACGCAAGCTGATCTGGCCGACCTGTCCGGCGTTTCGGAACGCTTTGTCCGCTCTGTTGAACGTGGGAAGCCGACTATCCGGCTTGAGTCGCTATTGGCTGTCCTTCGTACACTTGGGCTCGATCTCGCCGTCACAGGTAGACGTCGTGAGTCAGATGTCCAGGAGGCGACCGGGGCTTCAGGGCATAAGAACCCGTGAAGTCATTTGAGGATGCCAAGGCTCAGCGGCAGGCTGATGTATACAAGCGGGGGGTGCTCGCTGCACGACTGGAACGTTATGAGAGCGGGACACGGTTCAGTTATCTTCCGGAATACCTATTGACGCGCGGTCCGGCGGTGGCGGCATCGCTTCCGCTGTCGTCCGACGCCGTGGTTCTGGTCAGTGGCGCGGTACCCCCATTTTTTGCTGGATTGCTGCCTGAAGGGCGCCGCTTGTCAATGCTGCGCAGGGCTGTGAAAACGTCGATTGACGATGAGCTATCCCTTCTACTCGCAGTGGGAGGTGATCCGGTAGGCGATGTGCAGATCGTCCCTAAAGGTGCCGTGGCGGCAGAGGTAGCTGCCGCCGTCGTGCTGGATCCCAAGGCTCCGGTTGACTTTGATGAGGTGATGGAACGGACCGGCATCGACCCGCGCGCGTTGGCCGGTGTTCAGGACAAGCTCTCGGCCGGGATGATCACTTTGCCGGTGGAAGCAGCGGGTAGACGCTTCATTCTCAAGCTGGATCCACCGGAGTACCGGCATGTGGTTGTGAACGAGTTCCTCATGTACGGGTATGCGCGGCGGCTGAAGGTTCCCACTAGTGCCGTGAACCTGGTTCACGATGTCACGGGGCGGCCCGGTTTATTGGTGGAGCGGTTCGATCGGGAGACAGATGAACAGGGGGGCCTCCGCCGGTTGGCGGTTGAGGATGCATCCCAAATTATGGGCTTGCACCCGGCCGCCAAATACGACGTTTCCTACGACCGCGTGTGCGAGGAATTGACTCGCCTGTGCGACGCTCCACTTCCTGCTTTGCGAAACCTCGCGCTGCAGGGGGTCTTCGCCTGGCTGACAGGGAACGGTGACCTTCACGCCAAGAACGTGTCCCTCCTGGAGGATGCGGGGGGTCGTATCGCTATCGCCCCCATTTATGACATTCCGTCCACTGTGGCCTACGGAGACAGGACACTGGCGTTACCGGTTGGGGGGAAACGAACGGGTATTTCCCGCAAGCATCTGCTGGGCTGGATGCAGGAAGTGGGGCTGCCGCAGCGGGTAGGAGAGCGCGTTCTGGAGGTTGCCTTGAATGCAACCCGGGGTCTGACCGATGACCTGAGTGGGGGAGCTGTGCCTCTCTCGGACGCCGAGATCAAAGGCTGGGTGAAAGAACTGAAGAACCGCCGACGCCTGGTCGAGGCCGGATAGGCGCAGACTGCCAGCCGTCAGGCCTCAGCGCTCCTTAGGCACCGGCCCCGTTGACGTTCCGCCCTCCAGCGTGCACATCACCAGTTCCTGCCGCAGCTCCGACGCCCGGCCCTCCAGCTGGTCGATCAGAGCCTCGACGCCCATCCGGCCCAGTTCGACGCTGGGGGAGGACATGACGGTCAGCTCGGGGTCTGCCATCGCTGCCATCTCGACTGACGACCCGACCGACAGCACAGACAGGTCGCGCGGAATTTCGATTCCCGCGTGCCGCAACCCGCTCACAAATCCCGTGGCCGCCAATTCGTTCTGAATGATGACGCCGGTGGCGTCCGGGAAGTCGCGCAGCAACTCTGCCGCCGCAGCCTTCCCTGCTCCAGGGTTCGCCTCGCACGTGAACGACGCCGGCTCAAGCGCCTGGCGCTTCATCTCGGCTTCGTAGCTGTCCCGGGAGCGGCCCACCGGGCCGAACCCTTCGAGCTCGCGGCTGCCGACGGCGTCGTCCAGCAGCACAATGCGTGAGTGCCCCAGTTCGGTGAGGTGCTGCACCGCGGCAACAAGCGTGTCCTCGAAGTTGATGTCGACGTAGGTCAGGGCGCTCGGATCGCGGGTGCGCCCGATCAGGGCGAACGGTGTCCCCGACTTCTCCAGTTCCTCCACGCGCGGATCATCCAGCTGAACCTCCATCAGAATAACGCCGTCCACCAGTCCACTTGAGGTCAGCTCGGTGGTCTGGCCGGCGTCGTTACTGATGGGCCACAACACCAGGTTGTAGCCGAGCTCCCGAGCCGCAGCCGCAGCGCTCGTGAAGAACTGCACGATGGTCCCGCTGAAGGAATGCTGCAGCGCCGGAAAGAGCAGCGCGATGATTCGTGTGCGCTTGCTGGCCAGGGCCCTGCCGACGACGTTCCGCCGGAACCCCAGTTCCTGCATAGCCGCCTCGACCTTCGCCCGGGTGGCTGGCGAGACCGGCTTGGTGTTGTTGATCGTGAAGGACACCGTAGCGATGGACACGTTGGCGTGCCGGGCAACGTCCTGCATGGTGGCCACGGGAACCGTCCTTCGGGTCAGCAATATGCCGCGGACGCCTGTGATTGGGCTCCGTTCGGCCCTTCCAGTAAAGCGTTTAAATTTTTCCTTGACAAGGCCGGTGTCACGGACCACACTCGATGGTGGCGGTCGAGTTAAGCGTTTTACTAGCCGCACAGTCCGCCCCGGAAACGCCACACAATTCACAACAAAGGAGTTGCTCCATGCCGCGATCCCTGAGAGTGGCCCTCATCGGCTACTCGTTCATGGGCTCCATCCACGCACAGGCCTGGACGACGGCGCCCCGCTTCTTTGACCTCGGCGCCTCACCACAGCTCGCCCTCGTCTGCGGCCGCAACGCCGACGCCGCGGGGGAGTTCGCGCAAAAGTTCGGCATCGACCGGGTCGAGACCGACTGGCGCAAGGCCGTCGAGGACCCGGAGATCGACGTCGTCGACATCTGCACTCCCGGCAAGCTCCACGCGCCCATCGCCATCGCCGCGTTGAAGGCCGGCAAGCACGTCCTCTGCGAGAAGCCCCTCGCCAACACCCTCGAGGAAGCGCAGGCCATGACCGACGCCGCCGAACAGGCGGCCGCGAACGGCACCAGGGCGATGGTCGGCTTCAGCTACCGCCGCACCCCGGCGCTCGCCTACGCAAAGCAACTGGTCGAAGACGGCCGCATCGGCACCATCCGCCACATCCGCGCCGCCTACCTCCAGGACTGGATCACGGACGAGGACTTCCCGCTGGTCTGGCGCCTCGACCGCGAGCAAGCCGGCTCAGGAGCCCTGGGCGACATCGGCGCGCACATCCTCGACCTCGCCCAGCACCTCACCGGCCACATCCTCACTGGCGTCAGCGCGCTCACCGAGACGTTCGTGCCCACGCGGCCGCTGCCGTCGTCGTCCTCCGGGCTCAGCGCACAAAGCGGCACCGCAGCGAACGACGGCGGAACCACGGAGCGCGGGGAAGTCACCGTCGATGACGCCGTCGTCGTGCTCGCAAGGACCGACGGCGGCGCGCTGGCCACGTTCGAAGCCACCCGTTTTGCGACCGGCCGGAAGAACGCGCTGCGCATCGAGGTCAACGGCTCGAAAGGCTCGTTCGCGTTCGACTTCGAGAAGCTCAACGAGCTCGAGTTCTACGACAACACCCAGCCGGCCACGAGCGAGGGTTTCCGGCGGATCCTCGTCACCGAACCCGACCACCCCTACGCCGGCGCGTGGTGGCCGCCGGGTCACGGCCTGGGCTACGAGTCCACCTTCACGCACGAGATCGCCGACTTCGTCCGCTGCATCGCGACCGATACAGCACCGGCACCATCCTTCCGCGACGGCCTGCAGATCCAGCAGGTCCTCGCGGCCGTCGAAGCCAGCGCCGCGCAGAACGCGGCCTGGCACAGCATCCCGTCCCCCTGACAAATCCTCCAAGAACAGCTAGGCAAAGGAGCCCCATGAAAAACAACCGGAAACTCACAACGCTCACCGCGATGGCAGCCATCGCACCGTTCGCGCTGACCGCGTGCGGGGGAGGAGGCGGCGCCGCCGCAGAGCCGGGCGGAGACGTCGAGTCCCTCACCGTCGTCGACTACTACAACAACGAGCCGGACAAGACCCTCGTCCAGGAGGCCATCGACCGGTGCGCCACCGAACTGGGCGTCACCATCGAACGCGAGACCGTCCCCGGCCAGGACCTCATCCAGAAGGTGCTGCAGCGCGCGTCATCGCAGACCCTGCCGGACGTGCTCATGATCGACAATCCTGACGTCCAGGAAATCGCCGCCACCGGCGGGCTGTCACCGCTGAGCCAGTACGACGTCGACACCTCCGGCTTCGCGCAGGGCATGCTGGAGGCTGCCACGTACGAGGGTGAGGTTTACGGACTTGCACCGACCGCGAACACGCTCGGCATCTTCTACAACACGGAGCTGCTGGAGGCAGCCGGCGTCGAACCGCCCCAGACCTGGGACGAGCTCAAGACCGCGGCCGAGAAGCTCACGCAGGGTGACACGTACGGCATCGCGTTCTCCGCCGTCGCCACCTATGAGGGCAGCTGGCAGTTCCTGCCGTTCATGTGGTCCAACGGCGGCGACGAAACCGACCTCACCAGCCCCAAGGTGGCCGAAGCGCTCGCGCTCTGGAAGGACCTCGTCGGCAGCGGTTCCGCATCCGAGGCAGTCATCAACTGGTCGCAGGGCGATGTGAAAGACCAGTTCGTCGCGGGCAAGGCAGCCATGATGGTCAACGGGCCCTGGCAGATCCCCGGCCTGCAGGAAAACCCGGACGTGAAGTGGGACTCCGTGCAGATCCCCGTCAACGAGGAGGGTCAGACCTCCGTTGCACCGCTCGGCGGCGAGGTCTGGACCGTCCCGGTCACCGGCGACGACGCCAAGCAGGCCAAGGCGGCCGAGTTCGTCGAGTGCATGAGCAATGACGAGAACCAGCTCGCGCTCGCCGAAGCCCGCTACACCGTGCCCACCAAGACCGAGTTGGCCGAAGAGTACGTCGCCAAGGTTCCGGAGATGGAGTCCTTCACCGAGCAGGTCGCCAACGCCCGCTCGCGCACCGGACAGCTCGGCGAGGACTGGCCGGAAGCCGCCACCACCATCTATACCGCCATCCAGCTTGCCCTGACCGGCAAGGCGGAGCCCGCCGAAGCGTTCGAGCAAGCCTCGGCAGGATAGCCCAGACATGCGCAGGATACTCACGGCGATGCGCAGGAAAGGACGCCTCTCATGACACAGATCGACAGCGCTCCGGCGACGACCTCCTCCCGCAGTCAGGACACACCACCAGCACCAGTACGACGACGGCGGCTCGGCCGCGAGGGAATCACTCGCCTCCTGTTCGTGGCGCCGGCGGCCCTCTACCTGGTGTTGTTCTTCGGCTACCCGGTGGTCAAGAACATCATCATGAGCCTGCAGGAGTACACCACCAAGACCTTCTTCACCGGAGAAGCGCCCTGGGTGGGGTTCGCGAACTATCAGGCGGTGTTCAGCAGCAACCTGTTCTGGCCGTCCATGACCAATACGGCGCTGTTCACCGTCGGGTCCATTGCCGGGCAGTTCGTGATCGGGTTGGCGCTCGCGTGCTATTTCAAGCGGCGCTTCCCGTTGAGCAACTTCCTGCGCTCGATGCTGCTCCTGCCGTGGCTCCTGCCGCTCATTGTTTCCAGCGCCACCTGGCGTTCCATCCTCGATCAGGATTCCGGGATCCTCAACCAGTTCCTCGGCATTTTCGGGGTGTCACCGGTTCCGTGGCTGACCAGCCCGGCGGTGGCGCTGCTCGCCGTGATTTTGGTGAACATCTGGGTGGGCATCCCGTTCAACGTGACCATTCTCTACGGGGGTCTGCAGGACATCCCGGACGAGCTCTACGAGGCGGGCGCGCTGGACGGTGCCACTGGGTGGAAGGCGTTCTGGAACATCACGCTGCCGAACCTGAAGCCGGTGGTCAGTGTGGTGCTGGTGCTCGGCGTCGTCTACACCATCAAGGTGCTGGACATCATCCTGGGCCTGACCAACGGTGGGCCGGCGAATGCGACGCAGACGCTGTCCATCCGTTCCTACCAGGAGTCGTTCGTGAACTTCGAGTTCGGGGTGGGTGCCGCGTTCAGCAACATCCTGATCGTGATCTCGCTGGTGTTCGCCGTCATCTACCTTCGTGCCAACCGGCGCGCAGTCGACGAGTAAGGGGACAACCGTGACCACTATGGAAACCGCCGTCGTGCCCGTTCCGGCGCAGCGCAACGCGGGCAAGCAACGGACGCGCTCCGCCACCTATACAGCGCTGGGGATCCTGTTTCTGGCAGTGATGCTGTTCCCCGTGTACTGGATGGTGAACGCGTCGCTGCAGCCCTCCGGCAACACGCTGACGGCGGACTTCTTCCCGTGGAACCCGAGCTTCGAGGGGTACCGGAAGGCGATCGCCGAGCAGGGACAGAACCTCGTCACCAGCCTGATCGTCTCGCTGGGGACGGTGGTGTTCAGCCTGCTCGTCGCGGCGCCCGCAGCATACGCGCTGGCGCAGTTCCGGTTCCGCTGGGTGAACATCGCACTTCTGGCAATCCTGATCTCGCAGATGATTCCGGGCATCGTGATCGCCAACGCACTGTACGCGGCGTACAACGACCTCGGGCTGCTCAACAGCATCCCCGGCCTGATCCTCGCCGACGCCACGCACGCCATTCCGTTTGTCATCCTCATCATGCGGGCGTTCATGATCGGCATTCCGACGTCGATCGTGGAGGCCGCCAGGGTCGACGGCGCCGCCCTGGTCCGGGCGTTCGTCTCGATTGTGCTGCCGATCAGCCGGAACTCGCTCATCACCGCGGGCCTGTTCGCGTTCCTGTTCTCCTGGAGCGATTTCCTGTTCGCGCTGACCCTCACCACCACGGACGAGGTGCGGCCGGTGACGCTGGGCATCTACCAGTACCTGGGCACGCAGGTGTCCAACTGGAGTGCCGTCATGGCCACCGCTGTCCTGTCCTCCCTGCCGGCGATCGTGCTGTTGATCCTGGCCCAGAAATACATTGCGGCCGGTGCCACCGGCGGGGCCGTCAAGTAAACGTTCCTAACGAAAGTGAGAAAACCATGACCACCACAGACACCCTGCGCGTCCTCGTCTGGGGCGAGAACCGCCACGAGCAGGTCCAGCCCGAAGTCCGCGCCATCTACCCCGACGGCATGCACAACACCATCCGCGAGGGCATCGAGGAGAACCTCGGGGCGCGGGCTGTTGTCAGCACCGCCACGCTTGATGATCCCGAGCACGGCCTCACCGAGGACGTCCTCGAAAACACCGACGTACTGGTGTGGTGGGGGCATGCCGCGCATGGCGAGGTGGCGGACGACGTCGTCGAACGCGTCCACCGCCACGTGTTGGCGGGCATGGGGCTGGTGGTGCTGCACTCGGGCCACTGGTCGAAGATCTTCGGCAAGCTCATGGGGACCTCGTGCACGCTGCGGTGGCGGTCCGAGCGCGACCGCGAGATCGTGTGGACCGTGAACCCGGCGCACCCGATTGCCCAGGGCGTGCCGCACCCGTTCATCATTCCCGAGCAGGAGATGTACGGGGAGTTCTTCGACATTCCCGCGCCGGATGAGCTGATCTTCCTCAGCACCTTCAGCGGCGGTGAGGTGTTCCGCAGCGGCTGCACGTTCAAGCGCGGCTTCGGGAAGATTTTCTTCTTCAGCCCGGGCGATCAGGACTACCCGGTCTACCACCACAAGGACGTGCGCCGCGTGATCGCCAACGGCGTCGAGTGGGCCAAGACGCTGCGGCCCGAGCGCACCGACCCAGTCCTGCTGCGCTACGAGACCGAGGACTTCTACACCGGCCACGGCTACCAGGGAGCGATGAGCAGTTGATCACCTTCAAAACAGTTGAGACCGCCGGGCCGCTACGCGTGGTGCAGGTGGGTGCCGGCGGAATGGGCAAGGCCTGGATTCAGACACTTCAAGCAAACGACGACGTCGAACTGGTCGGCCTCGTGGACCTGAACCTGGGTGCCGCGCAGGCCGCGGTCGACGAGTTCGGGCTACGGGATGTTGTGCTGGGCACCTCCGTATCCGAGGTTGCCGCTGCTTCTGGTGCTCACGCCGTCGTGAATGTGACGGTGCCAGCGGCGCACCATCCCGTGAATGTGGAGGCGATGTTCGCCGGGTTGCCGGTTCTGTGTGAGAAACCGGTGGCGCCGACCGTGGCGGAGGGCTTGTCGCTGGCGGCTGCGGCGGAGGTCAGTGGGCAGTTGTTGATGATCAGCCAGTCGCGCCGGTACTTCCAGGGGCTGACGCAGCTGAAGGAGCTGACCCGGGAGTTGGGTGACGTCGGTGTGGTGACGACCGAGTTCTTCAAGGCCCCGCACTTTGGCGGGTTCCGGGAGGAAATGGCGCATGTGCTGCTGGTGGACATGGCGATCCACCAGTTCGATGCGGTGCGGTTCCTGCTGGATCAGGATCCGGTGTCGGTGTATTGCGAGGAGTTCAATCCGTC
This sequence comes from Arthrobacter sp. M71 S08, assembly GCF_059089725.1. NCBI lineage: Bacteria > Bacillati > Actinomycetota > Actinomycetes > Micrococcales > Micrococcaceae > Arthrobacter > Arthrobacter sp. M71 S08. Next base: position 244,887 of record NZ_JBNHEY010000001.1, read on the forward strand.
CTGGAGCTGGTACGACGGCGCTCCTGCCGCCACCGCTGTGTTCCAGATGAACGGTGGTGCCCGGTACGTATATACGGGCAGTTGGTGTGCGGACGGGCTGGAAACCTCGTGGAACGGTTCCTGGCGGGTCAACGGTGCCGGCGGGACTGCGGCGTGGGACGGTGCTGGTTCACCCATGGTCGAGCTAGTGTCCGGTGCAGCTTCGGTTCCGCCGGTGTCGCATGAGGAGGAGATTGCCGGGGCACTGGCTGAGTTTGTGTCGGCGTTGCGGTCGGGGGAGGTGCCGTCGGGGGAGGTGCACTCGAACGTGTTGAGCCTGGCGATGGTGGAGGCGGCGGTGCAGTCGGCGTCAACCGGCGAGCGGGTGCTGATCGACGACGTCGTGGAGGACGCGTACCGGATTGCGGTGGCATCGGAGCGGCGTATGGACGTGCGGGCGGTGCTGGAGGGCTGGGGTGCAGTGCGGGCGCACGCGGGGGAGCGGGTATCACTCGATAGCAAGGCTTGATTCCGAGGAAGGAAGAGGGGCGGCACCGTTTCGATGCCGTCCCACGGCGTTCTCGGCCAGGTACTTAATTGCCGTCCTACTCGTTCGCTTCAAGCAGTCGGTCGAAGCTGGACAGACCTAGGTCCGGCGCCGTCATTTCGATAAGGATCGTGGTGGTCACGATCGGCTCGGTTTGGTATTGAGCAGGCTTTCCTTTGACCTGGACCGTGCGGGTGGGACCGGGCGCTTTCGACTGGACAGCCCGGAGCTCAACACCGGGAACGCCGTTGACGAGGAGCGGACGGGAGCGCTGCCGCTGGACCAAGGAACGCAAATCTGACGTGGACAGGCGGTCATTCGGGTTTCCGGTAATGCCCAGGACGGTGTCGTTAATCTTGTCCAGCAGGTTGTGCAGGAATGCCTTCTGCAGAGATGCGCCGGAACCGATCCCCGCCCAGGTGATGACGATGCCGACGATGAACGCCAACACGGTGGCAGCGGATGCGTCCCTCAGTGGTGGTATGAAAATCGCCAGGATGGCCGCGAGGATGTATCCGAGGATGACTGAGCCGATGAACATGCTGCAGCCGCCCTTGCCGGGTCGACCGTTCCACTGTTCCGAGGTGAACGAGGCGAGGATTCGCTGCTCGGAGTTCGCTTGTTGCATGGTCAGTCCTCCTTCAGTTCGAGTAGGGCTTCCGCCAGTGCGATGGCTTCACGGGCGTCCCCGAGTTCATCTCGCAGCGACGGATCCTGGGCTTCGCTGATGGACGCGTCCGGTGTGCCGGCTAGATCGGTCATCGCCTTGCGAAGATTCTCACGGTCGATATGGAGCATCCGAGACGATTCCAGCTTCAGCCTGCTGCGTTCCAGTTCCCGGAGGGAGCGGTCGATCTCACTGCAGCGTTGCTGTACGACGGCGAGGCGCTCATCGATCCGTTCGGTGCGCTTTCGGAACATGGACTCCATGTTTCGTGCGACGTCCTGCAGGTCGCTGAGGGACTTGTACGCACCCGGCGTGCCGGCGTGCCCGTCAAGCTTCTGCGTGACGAGCGCTCGACGCCGTTCCCACTGCTGGAGGCCGGTGATGTGCCTGGTGTACATCCAGGTCAGCACCTCGAGACTCGTGGCCACTGAACTTCGCCGGCGCTGGAGTTTGGAGGAGGCCGCGTCGAGGCGCTGGATGAACTCGGTGTAGTTGTCCATGGCTGCTCCTTTGACTGATGAGGCTAGGTCTAGCAGCCAGCTGTGACATTCCGGAGGGCGGGAGCCATACGGTGGTGGATCCGCAACGTCATCCTTGAAGCACTTCGAGCGCCTCCCGGTATTTCTTGGCGAACTTTTCACGGTCCGCGGGGTCCAGCTGGCGAGTGCGCGTCTCGTCAGTGTTGTCCGCGATGTCAGCCAGTTTCACAGCGAGGGCGATCGGGTTTTCCCGGATGGCCCTGTAGTAGTCCTCCTTGCCGACATCTCCGGTGCGGGTGAGAAGCACGACGGCGTCCACCACGTCCTGGCTGATGCCGGCATCGAGCAGATCCTGCGCGCTGATATCGCAGTCCTCGATGACGTCATGCAGCCAGGCAGCGGCCGCTTCGCGGGGGTCCGACAACCTTGCCGCAACCCTCCGCGGATGCTCAATGTAGGCGACCCCAATCCGATCCGTCTGCCCACGATGCGCGATCGTGGCGATCGCCTTCGCGGCGGCGACCTCGGGAGTCAGGCTCTGAGTGCTCATGGCGGGTCCTTTCGCTCGATGCTGATCCAGAACGGCGGCAACTCCGGCTCCGGTTCACAAGCCCAACGCCTCCGACATCTGCAGGCTACTAGCCGGCACCCACATTTCCCGGAGTAGCCGAAGCGCAGGCGGACGGACAGCCCAGGTCACCGGCACATCCAGAAATGTCGGTGCCGGGCGACATGATGATGGTGAGGCCGAACCGCAGGAAAGGTGCCCGCCATGCTGGAAACTCATACCGCCCCGCAGACCATTGAGAACATGCCAACGCATTTGGGTGGGATGCCCGTCGAAGGAACCGCTCTTGACTTGCTCCTCCGCCCATCACCTGAGGATGCATTCGAGTGGAGCGTCAGCCTGAACGGCCGCTGCACTGACTGGCGGGACCTTGAGTCGCGGGACCAGGTGGTCGGCCTGGTCCAGCTAATCTCCACGGATGGTGACTGGCTGATCATCCAGTCGAAGAACCTCGACTACCTTCCTGTGGGACGATACGCGCAGGTCATGAATGTGGGGCGCGGCTATCACGTGGAGGTGGCGCATCAGGACGGCGCGGTGGTCCACAACTGGCGGATCGGCCTGGGGCTGGAAGCGGACGACGACGGCAACGTCCCGTATGGAGGCCCCGCACCGTCGCAGCGGCTCACCTTTGCGGGCGTCACGGAAGTGCTGGATTCCTGGCTCAGAGGTCACGGAGTGCCGCTCGGCTACGGAGCGGCGCTGCACGTCTATGGGTGACGCCCTCCAATCAATTCAGGCATCGAAAACTACAATGAAAGTGACGAAAACATGCGAATAGATCTGCACACGCACTCTCTGCTGAGCGACGGTACGGACACACCCGCCGAACTTGTCGAACAGGCTGCCGCAGCCCGCCTCGATGTCGTCGCCTTGACTGACCACGACATTGTCGCGGGGTGGGACGATGCAGTCGACGCTGGGAATCGGCTGAATATCAAGGTGGTGCGCGGCACTGAGTTCTCTACGACCAACGAGGGCCGCGGACAGCACCTCCTCGGTTACAACTTCTCCGCGGGGCATACTGCTATCGCAGAAATCCTTCAGCGAGGCGACACGTCGCGTAAAAACCGCGTGCCGGACCTTTTCCGCAGACTGGAAGAGATCGGGAAGCCGGTGGACCGCGACTACGTCAACGGACTGGCCGGTGGAACCCCGAGCCGGAAACACATTGCCGCCGGCATGGTGCGGGCCGGGCATGTCGTGACCGAGGACGACGCGTTTGAGCTCTACCTCAATGAAGGAGGCCCGGTATACATCCAGCGATACCGTCCCGCGATTGAAGAAGCGATCGCCGCGATCCGGGATGCGGGAGGCGTGTCCGTCATTGCGCATCCGCGGGACGAAAGGCGGGGTCCCGGCGTCACTGAGGCCGGTTTCGCGGCCCTCGCTGCGGCGGGCCTCAACGGGATCGAGGTAGACCACCAAAAGCACAACTCCGAGGTACGCGCCGAGCTGCGGTCGATCGCGAAGAATTTGGGTCTCGCCGTAACCGGATCGAGTGACTACCACGGTAGGAACAAAATTGACCACGATCTCGCCTGTAACCTGACCGATCCAGAGGTCGCGCAAAACCTGCTCGGGTCCAATTTCGACGGCCGCTAGGCAACGCACCCGGCGCTCGTCCCGCACTCAGCGGTCCGCTTCAACGCGATTCGAGGAGGCAATGGCCTCCGTGCTTCGTGTCCGTCACTCGGTGAAGCACTGTGTGGTTTCGCCGGGACCGGATGCATTGCGCAGGGTCTGGAAGCTTCCGCCAAGAGCGTCTCTGACTGTGATTGCGACACCATGGGCGAACTTGGGCCCTTCTTCGCCGACCCACCAACCTAGATGGTCAACATCCCCGCCGAACAGTCTCACTCTGAACCCGTTCAGGGTGCGCCGGGCGGCTTCGTCTGGATCGGCGACCTTCTGCTCCCAGGATGTACTGCCAGCGGCATCGGCGGTCCATCCATTTCTCTCCAGGATAGGCGTGAGCAATCCACCTCGACCTTGTATGCGGCAATGCAGCATGCCTTCGTCCGCTCGCAATGTCGCTTGCAACTCCCATTCGTCCTTGGGCGGCACGTATGCAACATGAAGTGTTTCGCACTGCGGTAGCGCTGCTAGCACTTGGGCTACCAAACTAGCTGCACGATGCCACCGGTCGGCGTCTTCACGCGATCGTTTTTCATTAGCAGCGAGGCTGGCGTCCTCCATTCCGAATGGAAAGCCCCAATGATATGTGTGGTCATCGGGTTCCCCGTACTCGTATTCTTCCCCTTCTTCATCGTTAGGAAGGATGCGACCGAGTGCCTCCTCCCATGAGCCGTACTGTCTAATCAGGGCGAGCACGGAGGGCCGTTCGTGACCCATAGCGATTTCACCAGTAACCCACGAATCAAAACCGACTAGATCGAAATCAAGATCGGTATCCGTGAAACGGTCAAGGGCATCGAAGCATTCCTCCTCCGTGAAGTGTTGGTCGACCCGTGGGGCGGCAAGCCCCCCGGCCCTCAAAGCATCTTCCCAGAACCCTTTACCTAGCCGAGATCGAAGTAATTCGACCGGCACCGGCCAAGGTCGGTCGACGTCGACGCCTACTTTGCCATTTCGCCGAGCGAATTCCTTAGCGGCAGTCTCATATTCTGCGGGTGTAAGGCTCAATTCGCGGTCGGCGCGAATTGCCAGTGCGGTCGTCTCAATAGTCGCGAGCATTTCAGCAGTTCTACGGTACGGGAACCCCTCATAAAGGAGGTCCCTCAACTCCTGAATGCAAGTTAGAGACATTTTGCCCAATGCCAGCTCGTAGTCGGCCGTCACTTCGTGATGACTACCCGCAAAATAGAGAAGGCTCAGTTTGTCGCTGAGCCGAGGTCCTTGAGGCGCGTTGTGATCGGCCAGAATGCGACTATCCGGAGCACCAGGAGTCCATAGAAGCTCGGCGGCGATATCGTCGTCGATGCTGTTGTCCGTGAGAGCGCGCAGTACCTTAGGAACATCTGCCAGCGCAATTTCCGATCCAAGCAGTTTCTGCACCAGAGCTTCGTGTTTCTCTAGCTCTGCCCAAGCAGCAGCAACGGATCACCACGCCGATATGCATCTTCGACAACTGCCTCCCATGGAGGAAGTGCGGGTCCTGCCATCTCCTGCATATGTGCTCCAGGGTTTCGAATATCTAGAGAAGGTCGCGTAAGCGCAATTGGTCAAAATGATACGTGTATAGCTGCATCAACCGGGCTGACGGAGCTCGCAGAGGCGAGTCATGGTTCCCGAGTGAGCACCTCCATGAAAGCCTCATTCGGCCGCGCGCTCGGCAGCACCTCGCGCACCCGCTCCAACGACTCAAGCGGCGTCAGCCCAGACACCCTCGACCCATAGAGCGCCGCGACTGTCGGCGTTCGGCTCTCCATCCGCACACAGTGCAGCAGCACCCGCTTACCCTCCGAACGGAACTGTCGGACAGCCTCCGCAGCGTCCTGTAGCACGAACTCCACATGAGCGTTCGCGCCCGGCCCGGCAGAATCCAGCAGCCAGAAGCTCGCGCGGTCCTCCGCCGGCACCCGCGCACCATCCACCGTCCCGACCCGGGACAGCGACACAACAGCGTCGTAGTCGTCCCGTGAAAGAGCCGGCGCACCACCCAGCAGCACGCCGTCATCCAGAGCATGCACGACGACGTCCGTCTGGTCGTCGGCGATATAGCCCGAGTTGTCGAACCGCTCGAGATCGGGCCAAGCACCCGGGGTGCGGCCTCGGCCACGGGCGAGTTTCGCCGCTATCCGCATCAGATCCCCGGCGCGGTAGCCGGGCCACCCGTGCAACCAACGGCGCCACTCGAACGGGATGGCGGAATACCCGTACGCCGCACCCAGGAGCCCGCCCGCAATCGCCGCCACTGTATCCGTGTCACGTCCACCCCGAACACAGGCCTCCAGTGCCGCACGCAGATGGGCAGGGCTGGCGGCGAAGTCTGCGGTGGAAACGATGGCACTCCACGCACCCTGGAATGCCTGCACCACCCATCCGTTCTTGTCGAAGTCGCGGGGGAGTGATCGCTCGGCTTCCTCAATACGATTAAGCCAGAGATCGGCCCTCTCCGACGGAAGAAGGTTCAGCCCCACGCGGACGTCCAGCTCACCAGTGAGCACCGCATGGCGGATGGCGAGCGACCACAGCGCACACGCCTCCCCGGCGTCGGGATCGTAATGGGTCAGCGCACTGACGTTGACGGCCGCATCAAAAAGGACGCTGGGCTCCGCCTCGAGATAGCAGAGTGCCACCGGCCCGGTGCGCATCAGGGACCCGTTGCCACCAGACCGGCCGTGACGCTGGTGGAGCTCCGATGCGGCGGCGAAAGCAGCGTCCGCCGCGGACAGCCCTGGCTGGCCACGCAGCATCCCAACTACCGACGAAAGCACGCTGCTCGTCTGCGCACCAACGTCCTTGCTCGTCCGTGCCCACTTAACCCAGCGCTGAACCATTGCAGAGAGGCTCGCTTCACCAACCGGATCCCGACCATCATCCGCCGAATCGAGCATCGCTTCAGCGACCGCAATGGCCATGGAAGTGTCGTCGGTCCACTCCGCAGGAGCGAACCCGAAGGGTCCGCCGCCCTTCATGGTGACCAGGGCGTCGTCGGGCAGGGGCACACCGAACTCGTAGCCGGCGCCGAGCGCATCGCCGGCGGCAAGCGCAACCAGGACGCCTGCGGCGCGGTCGCTCTGAAGAGAATCAAGGTTCATGGGGCCTCCAAAAGGGTTGTGAAATGTTCTAGCAGGTGGCTCTGACGTTTTCAGCCGCCCATGATGGGATGGCGTGCATCCCAGCCGGTGAGATGCGCGAGGACCGGCTCGTGCCCGGGCGTCTTGTACGTGACGCCGTTGACGGAGACCGGACCGCCGTCGCGCGACAGGCCGAGCTCCATCACCCGCACCGCAAGATCCCTCGCGGACTGCGCGGGTGTCAGCACGTGCGGCAGGCTCGAGGCGGTGAGCTGGATGTCCAGCATCGCCGCTTCCACCAGTGCGCGGTAGTGCTGCACAAAAAGCCGGTGGCTCCCGAACAGCTCGATCATGAGCGCCTTCCCACCGAAACCGACGACGACGCTGCGCTGCCCGTCGATCGGCCTCGGCAACGCTGTGGCATCGAAAGCACGTCCGGCGCCTGCGTCGAGATGCTCGACGAGCGAGCCGGTCGCGGAGACGGTGTTCACCCCCTGGAAGCGGCCGACCCTCGACCACACCCGCTGCTGGACGGCGCCGCCGGAGTGCGTCCGGTTCAGTTCGGCGCGCACGTTCAGCGGTGCGCGGCGGCCGGAATGGCCATGCGCGCTCGCCCCACCCCACCGGCCCTGCTCAACGCAGAGGGTGTCAACTTCCCGGGTCTCGCCGGGAGCGAGAATGACGTCCCGTGCGCAGACCCGGTGCTGGTGGCCGCCCTCAAGCAGCTCGCCCTCGAGGAGGAGCGCCGGTTTGGTGTTCCGGTTTGTGACCAGGAGTTTGGCGACCTGCGGACCGCCGGGGAGCTCGGTCACGGACAGGTTCGCTGCAGCGCCGGTCGTAAGGCTGACGACGGCCGGACCCTCGCACCAGACGGGGAAGAGCGTGAGGGGCCCGACCTGATGGCCGCTGCCTACATGTAGCTGGCTGATTTTCATGGTGCCTCCGATCCGGCTGCCGGGGCAGTCGCTCTGTCGATATTGCGCATATTTGCGCTAAATTAAGACTAGGCCCATTTGGATGATTAGCGCAAGTGTGCGCAAAATGGTCGCATGACTTCAGCGAACGACGCCGGCAGTGCCCTTGAGCAGTACCCTCGCCCTTCGGTCGCTGTGGATACTGCGGTACTCAGCATTTCCGAGGGCCGGCTGTGCGCCTTGTTGGTGGGAACCTCGGTGTCAAACTCCGGCTGGGCGTTGCCCGGCGCCTTCCTGCATCCTGGGGAGACGCTGGCTGATGCGGTGTTGCGCTCCCTTCGGAACAAGGCGGGCATAAGCGGCCGCACTCCGCGGCAGCTGCATGTGTTCGACGATCCGAAACGTGATCCCCGAGGGTGGGTGTTGTCGGTGGCGCACGTTGACTTCGTCCCGGAGCGGAAGCTCGCCGACGCACTGCAGAGCGACGCGGTACGACTCGTACCATTTGAGGACCTAATGGCCGGAAAACCCGAGCTGCCGTTTGACCACCCGATCATCCTCGCCAAGGCGCTTGAGTTCGTTCGGACCGCCTACGCCGAGCACCCCGATCCAGGTGGATTGATGAGAGAGCCGTTCACACTGCGCGAGCTCAGGCTCATGCACGAGATCGTCGCGGGGGAGCCCCTGCAGCGCGATACCTTCCGCCGGCTGATGGAGCCGCAGCTCAAGGAGACAGGCGACATGTCCGACGGCGGTCGCGGCCGGCCGTCGCGACTATTCCGTAAGGGTTTATAGGTAATCGCGGAGGACCTGAGACCTGGAGGGATGCCTCAGTTGACTCATGGTCTTCGACTCGATCTGGCGGATGCGCTCCCGCGTCACGCCGTAAACCTTCCCGATGGCGTCCAGTGTCTTTTCCTCGCCATCTGTCAGGCCGAATCGCATCGCGATCACGCCCGCCTCGCGTTCTGGCAATGTGTCGAGTACCGAGTGCAGCTGTTCCTGCAGCAGAACGAAGCTGACTTTTTCGAGGGGCGGCGTGTCCAGTGGGTCGAAGAGCTGCTCCGATAGTGGCTCAGTACCGCCCCGGCCATCAGGGACGTGCAGATCGAGGGAGAAAAGCGGCTTCTGCAGAGAGAGAAGATATTCGACCTTCTCCACCGTATTGTTGGTCACCGCAGCAAGTCGGTCGACGCCCAGCTGCGAGGTCTCGTCGTTTTCCGCTTGCGCAGACCATATTTTCTGGATCTGTTCGACGACATGTACTGGAAGGCGTATCGGGCGCCCCCGATCCGCCAGACCTCTTGTGATGGCCTGCCGAATCCACCACGTCGCGTAGGTCGAGAACTTGAAGCCCTTGGTGTAGTCGAACTTCTGAACCGCTCTGTAGAGTCCCAGGTTGCCTTCCTGGATCACATCGAGGAACTCCAGACCCTTGTTTGTATAACGTTTGGCCAATGAGACTACGAGGCGGAGATTTGAGTTCAACAATGCCTCCATCGCTTGGTGCCCCTTACGCACGATGGCTCTCATTTCCCGGGTCTCCCGGCGAGACCACTCCCTACCGTTCTCCAGAAGGTGCTGCGCGAAAAGCCCCGCCTCGATGTCCTGCGCGAACTCGACTTCCTGCTCCGCAGTCAGCAGCTCATAGCGGCCAATTCTGCGCAAATAATCCCTCACGGCGTCGTCGGTTAGCCCTTCAAAACCCGCGAGTTGCTCCTCCCACTCTTCGTCGTCGTCCCAATCGAAGGTGCTCGGGGCGGTCTCATCCGGAACCTCGTCCTCAATTTTCTCGGCGTCCTGATCGCTGGAGTCATCAGGAGATTCTGGCGCGGGCGGCACCACCGGATTCTTCACCGGCAACTCCGGGTAGCGCAGGTACTCCTCGATTCGCGCTAGATCCTGCTCGATATCGAAGAATTCGACGTTTCGTGCGAACGGTAGGACGCGTCCCAGGAATTCCTCGCCCTGCACATCCGGGTCTTCGACGGTGCCCTTCGAGTAGAGAACAACCAGCCGACCCACGCGGCCGTCGTCCTTTTTGCGGATGACACGTCCCAGACGCTGCACCATCTGCCGCTGGCTGCGGTTTGCCGCCACGATGATGCCCAGATCCGCCTCGGGTACATCGATACCTTCATCGAGCAAGCGTGGAGCCGCGAGAATCTGGGAGGCCCCGCTGCGGAAATCGTCCATCCCCTGCTTGCGCTCCTCTCTGGCCATACCGCTGAAAATCGCTGAAGCACGAGACCCCATCGCGGTGTAGAGAGCCTCCGCACGGCGCGCGGAATCCTGTGTCTGCGTGAAGACAAGGGTGCCGCGGGAACCGTCCACGGTTCCCTTGAGCGCGGCGAGCGCGTGGTACTTTTTCTTCGCGTCGGCCAGCAAGGTCAACCGTGATGCCATCGCCCGCACGTACTTCCGGGCCAGCATGGCCTCCCTACTTGCGGAATCGGATCCCGCAAGGGCGCTGACGGCTGCGATGAAGTGTGCGAACGGTCGACGAGGAATGCCCGCGTAGTTCTCAAGGTTGCGTCCGGTCTCGAGCAGGACCTCGGAGTAATCTGCGTATTGCACCTGCTCGCCGTCCGTGAGCTGCACGCCAACCAGAGCGATGTCAAACGGTGCGATCACCTGGTCCTTCAGCGCCCTGTCATACCAGAGGGTGTAAATGACACCACCGAAGTATGGGGTGAGTGCGTTCTCATGCTCCCCGTCGCTTCGTTCGTAAGTAGCGGTGAGCCCGAGACGCCAGGCATATTGTTCCTGCAATGCGCCGGTGAACATGGGGGCAGCGTACCGATGGCACTCATCGGCGATGATGAGTCCGGCTTTGTGGCTTCGAAGCGTCTGACGGTTTGAAGCGGAGTGCACGATGGCCACGAGGATGTCGACATTGTCGAGCGAGTCGGTGCGACCGCCGCCAAGCGCACCGCGCGTTGCCCTGGGGAGATCCCGCTTCAGCGACTCAAGCCACTGGCGCTGCAGCTCGGCTGTCGGCACGAGGATCAGCACTTTGATGCCTTGGCGCACCGCTTCGAAGGCAGCGGCCACGCCCACTCTCGTCTTGCCAGAGCCGGTGACCGCTTCCACGACACCCCGGCGAGCATTGTGATGCCAGGACTTCAGCGCTTCTTGTTGCCACGGATACAGAAAGGCGTAGTCGTAGGATGTCGGGATCGCGGTCGGTATGGCACCGGTCACTTGCCCTGAGAGTCCTGTATCCGCGGCGTCAGCCAGAAGCGTCATGTCATCCCCCAAATGAGTTGCTGTACGAGATGGTCTGAGGCTATGTGACGCCTCTGACGTTTTCCTTGGGGATTAGTGCAGGGTTTGCGAAATTTTGTTTTTTTCGCTGTACTCTCCTTCCCCACGGGGCGTGTTTACCTTGAGCACAGACGACGGATACGCCATCACCGTCAGACTTGGAGGAGAGCATGCCATACGCGCAAAAGGGCACACTGAGGACCGGCAGATCAACGCGTACAGACTCGGTGTTGCTGCGCTACCAGACCGAGGAGCTCTACACCGGCAACGGCCACCAGGATGAACACGACGGCGTCGGCGGCGCATCATCTGGTGAATGTTGAGGCGATGTTCGCCGGGCTACCGATGCTGTGCGAAAAGCCGGTGGCCCCGAGCGTCGCCGAGGGTCTGTCGCTGGCTGCTGCTACGGAGGTGAGGGGCAGCTGATGATCAGCCAGTCCCGCCGGCATTTTCAGGGGCTGACGCAGTTGAAGGCGTTGACTGCTGGGCTGGGTGACGCTGGCGAGATGACGGCCGAGTTCTTCAAGGCCCCCCTTTGGCGGGTCTCGGGAGGAGATGGCGCATGTGCTGCTTGTGGACATGGCGATCCACCAGTTCGATGCGGTGCGGTTTCTGCTGGACCAGAATCCGGTGTGTGTATTGCGAGGAGTTCAATCCGCGTGAAGCTGGTACGACGGCGCGGTAGCCGCCACCGCGGTGTTCCAGATGAGTGGCGGCACCGGTACGTGTACACCGGGAGTTGGTGTGCGGACGGGTTGGAGACTTCGTGGAACGGGTCGTGGCGGGTGAACGGTGCCGGCGGACCGCGGCGTGGGACGGTGCGGGGGAGCCGGTGGCCGAGCTGCTGTCAGGTGCGGCTGCGGTTCATGCTGCGTCGCATGAGGAGGAGATCGCGGGCGCCTTGGTGGAGTTCGTGTGGGCGTTGCGGTCTGGTGAGCCTGGCAATGGTGGAAGCGGCGGTGCAGTCGGGTCGACGAACCAGCGGGTGCTCATCGACGATGTGGTGGGGGCGCGTACGGGGTTGCCGTGGCGTCGCAGCGGCGGGCCGATGTCCGTGCGGTGCTGGGGTCTTGGGCTTACGCGGGGTTTGTCAGACGAACGACGACGTCCAGCTGGTCGGTCTCGTGGACCTCAACCTGGGTGCCGCGCAGGGCAATGAGTTCGCGCCTCGTTCCGGACCGTAGTCGGCGTAGTTTTTTTGAGGAGCGCTCGTCCTACGCCTCGGCGTGCCCGCCGCTCCTCAGGTCACCGGCGTCTCATAGAGGTTACGCACGCTCTTCCCGCCGGTGTTGTTGCCAGTGAAGCTTCAACCACTTCCTCTGGCCGGGAGTCAGGGTGATTCGCAGTGGTTGTGAGTCAAGCCTTGCGTATTCCGGGAACGCATCAAGGCCCCGCTGACTGATGAGCATTGTTGTAGGCTCGACTGCCAGGCGGCCCAGGTCGAAGAGTTGGTGAAGGTCTTTTCGAAGTAGTAGACCGCCGTCCTCGTGGTGCTCTCCTTCAGCTGCGAAGCTGTACAGGTGGGCGGCGTCAAGAGCTTCTTCAGGGCACGGGCCGGACATGGCACAATTGGCGCGGTACTTGTTCAGCAACCGTTGCCGGAACGCGGCCTGCCCTATACGCACACGAACAGTTGCGCGTGAGTGCCCTCCGGCAATTTGCTTCTGTAGGTTCACAACCTGTTGGAGCGGACCGAAACCTGTTCTATCGACTACTGCCTCGGTAAACGCCCTCCAGTCGATCCGCCTGATGCTGTGCTGCGTTCCCTCACTCCCATGACACATAGCTCTGAGCTGCTGGCTTGAGATTGTAGTGAGGTTCCTCCACCCGAAGGAGTACAACGCCGTGTAGTGAGTAACCGCGGCCTCCCTCGACGTCGGGTCGGTGAAGCCCTCCCCTCCTTCTTCGCAACTTCCGCAGCGGTAGTTTCCAAGCGTCTTCCGGTAGTTGATATTCGAACTTTCGCAGAACTTGCAATATCGCAGTGTTTTGAAACCGTCCTTCTGGACGACTCTCTCGATTACCGAGTACCCGAGACTGATCTTCTTGTTGCGAACCACGATGTAATCGCCATCTTCGATCTCTCTACTGTGGGCGACGTTGCTGTCCCAGCGGTACAGAGACTCTGGTTCGTCTGCGTATCCGTCGTTCCCGCCATAGGTCCGGACGTCCCCCATGGCTGAGACGAGCCAAGCATTACCTGTCATTTGCTTTGTGCCCCCGAGTCTGCGTCTGACATCTGTACTTCGATCATCACACAGCTACGTGAATGCGACAGGTTGCATGAAGTCGAGTCTCGATGAATCTGGTTGTCCCCGAGGGGGGCGCCCATATGGATAGGTCTCGGACGGTGTCGCGCCCCGAAGCATCGGATGAGGTCGAAAAGGGGAACATCCAGTAGCGGTAGGACGGTTTGGTGGCGCAGGGCATGCGCTGAGATCCTCTTGGAGTGTGCCGGGAGAGGGCCAACCACCGCGGCATCAACGGAGTCACCATCCGCACCAGCATATGCCGTCTGCCCGCTCACCAGGGGTGCGACAAGCTCAACAACTTCACGCAGGCCCTACAAGAGTGCGTTCTGCGCACGGTGTCCTGGCATCCTGCCTATTCCGGTGGATTGCGGGCCTGGACCGGGGTCCGGGCTGCTGTCTCAACTGCGTCGGCCGCGCTCAATAAGTCCTCGTGCTCCCAAAACCTGAGAACTGTCCACCCGGCAACCTGCAGCCGGCTGTTAGTGTCAGCGTCTCGCGCCCGGTTTCCATCAAGCTTACGTTGCCACCAAGATCGGTTGTTTTTCGGCTGGGTTCCATGCACGGGGCACCCGTGCCAAAAGCACCCGTCAACGAATACCGCCACCTTGGCACGTGTAAACATGATGTCCGCTCGCCGGCGCGGAATACCCGGTAGCGGAGCGTCCACCCGATACCGTAGACCTCGGCGGTGGAGCTCTCGCCGAAGAACCATCTCCGGAACGGTGTCCTTCCTAGGGTACCGGGCCATACGGCGGGACAGAGCTGGATCCACCAATGCTGCTGCGGGGAAGGGAGGAATGACCAGCGAGCTCCCGTACTCATCGTCTTTCACGAACACTTCCTCTGTGTATAGGAAAGCGGCCTCCAATGCATTCTGGAAGCTTAATTATCATGGCCGGTGCGACAAATTACAGGATGTTATGGGCTGAAACTTCTGATTGCGGTCGTCCAATCAGGTTGGCGGGGGACGCCGTTTTCGACGCAACATTGCGATGCCTTTCCTGTACCTGCTTCCTTGATGCATCGGCCATTGACCGATTGTGCCCAAGAAGGGCGGCGAAGTTCAGGAATACGTCTAGCCGCTTGTATTGAGGCGTTTTAGGCGGACTGGGGGGTCACACTTCGTCTCCGAGTTCACTCGGTCCTCGTTAGTTTCTGGCCGAGGCGCTAAGCCGTGCTATTCAGAAACGGCTTGAAAGGTTCAAGCCTTCGGAATGAGATGGGCCAAAGACGGCTCCACAGACTCGTACGTCACACCCGCAAAACTGTCGAGCAGAGCTTCGAAGATCACACGAGCCCCCTCCACCGGCACTGCCATCCCGATTTGCTTCCGCACGGACTCCTTAGAACCGTGGAAGACAAACTTGTCAGGGAACGTCTGAAGGCGAGCACGTTCCCGATTGGTTAAAGCCCGAGGATCTGACCAGTGGTAGATGTGGGTTCCGCCACCGCCCGAGCCTGTGACCGTGTAAGCGGGCTTTTCTGGATGCAGGCGCTTGTAGATCGAGGATAGTTTCGTCTTAGTCTTTATCTGAAGGTGCTCCGGGATGTCTGCATGCCAGGCGTTGCCACCGGGCGGTATGAATCCCAGGCGCTCGATGACGGTGTCGGACTGCTTTGTTGGCTCCTGGTTGGTAGCCCACGCGGGTATGCCTTCCAGCGCAGTCCTGGCGCTCACGTCTCGAGCAGCGTAGGGCTTGGGGCTCGGCACCTTGAATTCGAGCTCCAGCTCCTTCTTGATGCCGATGACAATCATGCGGTGCCGAGCCTGCGGGACGCCGTACTGCTCGAAGCGGTAGTAGTGCGGGTAGATGCGGTAGCCGGCCGAGATCATGTCTGAGAAGATGCGCTTCAATGCGACCCCACCGTCGGCTCGAATGCCCCCGACGTTTTCGGCCAGAAACCAGTCGGGCTTGAATTCCTTCAGTGCCTTGACGCCGTAGGTGTACAGCGGACCGAACTTGCCGTCGAAGCCTTTACGCTCCCCCACGAGGCTGAAGTCGTTGCACGGGAAGCCGAACGCTAGGCCGTCGATTCCGCCAAGTTGCTTGAGCACCTCGTAGTCCAACGTGCGGATGTCGCGGTGTACCACTGACTTGTCATCGGGGTCGTTGCATATGTTTTGGGCGTAGGTGCGGCAGGTGTCCGCATCGTAGTCAGTTGCCCACTGGTGGACGATCTCGTATCCGGGTCGAGATGCCAGCTTCGCGGCCAGGCCGAGCCCGCCTGGACCGGAGAACAATTCGCCGAGCCGAAATGTTGTGGTCTTGGTACTTGCGTGAGTGTCTGCGGTGGTCTTCGGGGGGTGTTCAGCTGCGATGGTCACGAGGCCCATCCTAGCCGTGCAGCTGCCGTTCCGCAGCCTCGCAACCCCGACGTCGATTGCATTCCTAACTCAGGTGAACGAGGAATTTGTTGCCGCGCTTCACTGTCGAGGGCGAAGCAATACTTTGCCCTGCGTCACCCGAGAATATTGCGAGAAACCGCACGTGCAACAGGGAAGCGGACGTCACATCAATCCCCGTTCTGCTGGATCTGAGACTCTGACACGGTCAGGGTTCCTGACGCTCCCAAGAGGTCAAGCACTCCGACCGGGCATAAGGGCACACATTTCCTCGCGCCGGCTCCAGCCCTGCATCCGAGGCACCACACGCTTGCCGTCGGAGGCCCGCGGCGTCGAGATAGCCCTCCGGTGGAGCGCGTGCTACGTCTGGTGAGGACTGTCGCTGGAGGTGTTGGCTCGAGATGCTGGAGGGCGTGCCGCGGGCTTCGACCAGAGTATTGCATTGCAGATTCGACCTGGTTCGTCGCCGGTAAAGTGTGTTGGCCCCACGACTGGTCGTCATCGGTGGCAGGAGGGCATGATGAGAAGCGTCGACGGCAAGGCTGTTCTCGTGGCAGAGCTTGACCGTCTCTCCGGGACAGACCCCGTCGCCTCCGCCGCCCCGCGGGGCGCCGGCATCGCCCGCTATCTGACCGAGGGCCTCGTCACCGAGGCCGCCGCGAGAAACCGTGAAGGCCCGTAGGCGTCTGACCCTCCACCTGTTGCAGCGGCTGAGCATCTGGTGGCGCCCGGAGGGTACGCCCTGATACCCACATTGACGCCGGGGTGCATCCGCGACCGTTCCGCCCGGTGGGACCAGGGGCCCGAGTCGTGGGGTTCCCCCACGAGCACGGGTACCTGAGGGATGACAACAGCATCATCAAGAAGCTGCCGATCCCGCTGAACGTGTTCGCTTCCAAAGGCCACGTCTACGCGGGCGGCAGTGCGTCGCGCGGTTTCACAACCTGCCACATCTGGCGCGAACTCGACGACGGCGGAATCGGCGGAAGTGACCCGTGGATCTACTCCTTCATGGCAAACCTGGTTTGGATCCCCTCGCCGCTGAACTCCCTGACCGACCACCAGCCACGCGTGCGGGCGCTGCTGCAAGCCACCGCCGAGCCATCTTCTGCGGGCACGAGGGCACTTCCACCGCGGCGCACAGGTTACGCGTGGAACCGCTTGGTCCCTCATGGTGCGCCGGTACTGGTCGAGCCGCGGCTGGACATCGACAATTTGGCATTCTTCGAAACTACCTCAGCCTTCGTCGAGCGGCGCCTGGTCTGTCTCGAAAAGTTCGTGGACGGCGCCTACACCGTCCTGGCGGGCAAGCCGCTGAGCAGGAAACTTGTCTCCAGCCGCTACACGGCCGGGTTGCCGCTACTGGCCCCAGAGTCCGTCCAGAAGTTCCGCGCCATGGTGCACGAATACGCCCCCGCTGTCCGAGCAGGCTTGTGAACCGGACACCTGGGCTGGACGGGTGCAAGGCGCGAAGTTGAGCAGGCTGATGCGCCTCAGCTCTGCAGAAGGGGCTGATGCACCGATAGGTCAAGCGGTCATCGATCGGTGCATCAGTCCCGGCGCAACCACCGGGACTGACCTCTGAAGGTAGCTTATTATGACTAGACCGACACCCGTTGTGACGACCGTCGAACGAAGTGCGTGGGCCGCGAGGTCGCTCCATCAGTGGCTGATGCAAATGCGCCCAATGGTGGGGACTACTGTCAAGAAATCCAGGTGTGCTTGGCAGACGCCGGTGCCGTGACCTTCCTGGCTAGCACCCAGACCGCGGTGATGCGTTTCCCCCTCGCCGGGAACTGGGAGAGATGGGCTTCCTCGTCCCCATTGCCGGATGGATACGTGAGCAGTTTTATCTTCAGTCCGGTCACTCGGACGCAGGCAGGTTCGCAAGTTGATGCATGGGGCCCGGATCTCGGGGACAAACTCGAGGACGAAAGGCCGTCGGCTACCTCCCATGCAGGGCCAGCCGTATGTGCCTCTGATGCCCCGGCAGAGGAAGTGGTTGGCACAGCACTGGGACCAGTACCACGGGGACCGCAAGAGCCGTCTGAACTATTCCGCCGCGACTCGAGCTCGCGCGAGGAGGCGATGATGCCCACTGCGAGCACCGTGCCTGCCGGGCGTCTGGTTACTCGGAAGGCCCGTGGAGGGCGTCGCTGGCGCAACTCTTCGGGTGTCAACAGCGGCACTTGGGATCGCGGCAGGCGGTGGCAGATTGGGCAAATGAGAACCATCCGCCTTAGCGGCCACGCATCTCCGCGATGTCCTTCCGATCGAGGATGTCATGACTAGGAACGTCTCATCGATGCCCGTGGCCCTCGCGCACTTCCATTCAAAACTGTGTGGTAGAGCCGCAGCGCAACACGCTTTTGAGCTTTGCTTCTAGAGTGATCAGAATAGGTTGCAACAGCGATTAGACTTTTTCTGGCTGGGGGAAGCGGAGTGCTAGGCAGTGCGGTCCAAGGGTTCACGATGACCAATTTCCAGCCGCTGAGAACGGCATGACTGCACGACCGTACCGCCCTCTCAAAATTGGGCAGTTGGAAGAACTAGCCCGGGCAGGTGGAGATGATCCGGAGGTGTCGCGGCGTTTGATTGCCGAGCTCGAGCTACGCAAGAGCCCTAGAGCTCGGCTGCTCAAGTCCCAGCTGAGAAACCAGGATCAATCGCTGCCTGAGAGGACACCGGTTCGAGGCCGGACCCGCAACACTTCACGTCCGACCCCGCTATCTCCTGCGAAGCCGATTCAGGAGGTCAAGGTCGATGCCGTCGTCCCGAGGGTTCCAGCACCGGTCGGGGAGGCCGAGGCGTTGTTGTGGAAGTATGAGTCACTCCGCGCGACGTTCACGGTTGAGGCTGAGCTACTGAGCCGCTGGGGTATGACGGCCGCGCTTCCCCGAGACATGCAGGAGCTCATGTTCGGCGAGTGGCGCAAAAGGTTGCAGAGTGGGCCGGATGAGGTTGGGCGGTCCGTGGATGTTCTGGCCGAAGACCGGCTTCGGATCGCCCATGAGCGGGACGCTCTTCGCCGCGCTACGAAATCCCACAGTGTCGTTCCTGCACGCCCCGACATTGATCGCGCAGCTCGTGATGGAGAAAAGCGATGATACCAGAGCATGAGCAGGAGAACGCGGCGTGGCGCCGCTGTGAGACAGCATGGTCTGACTGGTTGCAGTCCGAGCGCTACACAGTTGTGCATCTCAGCGACGCTGTGGGCAACACCCCGGGGACGAGGGCGCCTCTCATAGCAGTCGGCGGCAAGCAGTTGAGAGCGCCGGACCTGCTTGCAACAAAAGCTGGAACCAGCGAGTACTGGGAGGTCAAGTTCCGGAGTCGGTCCAACGTGGACGCGTTGACCGGCGAACGTGTGCACTGGACCGCTTACGAGGCGTTCAGGGACTATCTCAACGTCGTCAAGGAGACCGGATGCAAGGTCTGGTTGATCTTGTTCGAGGCCCCCACGTCAACGTCACCGGGAAGGTGGTTGCGTGCGGAGGTCCGTGAACTGCGCGAGCAGGGGCGGAAAGGCATGCGCTTGGGGCGGGGAGGCGAGGAAGTCGAGGCCTGGATCTGGCCGGCAGCGGCGATGGAGGTCGTCCCCGGTCCTGGTGTGGACCTCCACGCCGCCCCTATGGACCTGCTACCAGCCGAGGGAATGCACGTGGCCCTGGAACCGGCACACCTGGAGCCGTTCGAAAGGAGGCTGAGGAAGCGCAGACCGGCTACGGGCACAGAAGGGACGGACAACGCACCCGCGATTGTGCCCGACCCCGCGACTATCCTGGAGGGGGATCCCGCGGTGGGCCTGGACGTCCTGCGCCGGTCGCTGGGAATCCCGGCGCTTCCGCGGTACTCCGTCCTCAGGGTGGGCCTGGGTGGCGTGGACGTGGACGATCTTCTCGGTCTTCTGCACTACGGCATCCGTGTGTTTGTGGTAAGCGGCACGGAAGCTGAGACCACTCTGGACCCGGCTGAGATGCAGGCGTTCAAGGACAGCCGCCTACTGGAGTGGGCGGTTGTGGGAGACGAGCTAGACGACGAGTTCGGTGAGTGGGTAGTAGACGGCGCCCTTCCTACTCCCCTTCCCAAAGGGCTGGCGCAGGCTTTCGGCGCCGCGGACGACGTGGGCGGGATTAACGTCGGCCAGTACCGCATCGTCCATGCTCCTTCGGACTCCGACCTGCTGGTCACCGCGGGGGCCGGCACGGGCAAGACGGAGACGATGTCGGAACGCGTGGTCTACCTGCTGGCCACGTGCCAGGGCGCGGAGGACAGGCAGGAACCGGGTATCTCCAGGCCCTTCGACCTCCGCGCGGACGACATCGTCCTGATGACTTTCACCCGCGAGGCGGCCCGCCAGATGCGAGAGAGGATCGGCCGCACCCTGATGCTCCGACAGAGGCTCTGCCGCCGTTGCGTGCTTCCTGCGCTGGCGTGGATGATGCAGCTCAGCAACGCTGAGATCGCGACCATCCACACCTATGCGAAGCACCTGGTGCAGTCGGGCGGCGGTGTACTCGGCCTTGGGCCGGGACTGGCGGTGAGCCGTCAGACCATGGATTTTCGGGCCCTCCTCCACGAGGCCCTGTCCCCCCGTCTTGCAGAGCTGATCGACCAGCACCACGCGCATGTGCCAGCGTCTCACCTCTGGCAGGACCACATCCAAGCTGTGTGGGACGCCCTTGAGAACAACGGCGTGGAGATGATGCCAGTCACCGACGGCTCCGGAGAGGTTCCCAGTGTGGACTGGGGAGCGACGGGTTCAGACGGGTTGCGGGCCGCCGTAGAAGATGCGACCCGTCTCGTGGTGAACGAGGTGGCCGCCCGGTTCCGGGAGCTGTGCCTGCAGAACCAATCGATCCCTGCCTCTGAGCTCGTCCCCTTCGCACTGGCCACCATGAGGAGCAAGGATAAACCGCGTGTCAGGGAGCCGCGGTACCTCTTCGTCGACGAGTTCCAGGACACCGACGCCCTCCAGATGGACCTCATCCTGGAAGTCAACACCAGGCTCGGAGCCAGACTGTTCGTGGTCGGTGATGCGAAGCAGGGCATCTATCGGTTCCGGGGGGCGGAAGGTAACGCGTTCGAAGAGTTGCGGTCCAGAGTCCGAGTTCGAAGGCTCGACATCTTGGAGGAATACCCGCTGACGCGGAACTTCCGCTCCGGGGCTCGTCTTCTCAATTCCCTACACCCCCATTTCACGGCGTGGGGCGTGGCCGACCTACTGGTCTACGGGGAGTCAGAGCGTCTGCAGCCCCAAGTCCAGAGCCGGGATACCAGTAGGACGATCGACCTCCGGGAGGTTCCGTCCAAGAAGTTCGCACAGTATGCTGCGGCAGACGTGCAGAAGTGGCGTTCGGAGAGTCGAGATGCGACGATCGCCATCCTCTGCCGTCGGAACCGGCACGCGATGCAGGTGCGGTCGGCGGTCCAAGAGCTGGGAATCTCGTGTGAGTTGCTGGTTGGGGGCAGTTTCTTCACCTCGCCAGCAGTCAGGGAACTTAATGTCCTCCTCCAAGCCGTGGCGCAGCCGTCCGACGACGCCGCCCTGCTCCAGCTCTGCGAAACGCGGTGGGCCGCTGGCATCCTTCATGGGCAACCGCCGCAGGGAGTGTCCGGAGCGGCGTGGGAAGCCCCCGCCCCGCCGCTCCACGGATGGCACGACAGGATCGGGTCACTGGCATCGTCGGGTACATACGACAGGTCGGACCTCGAGCCGATGCGACAACGGATCCAGTCCCTCAGGACGCTGCTCAACACCTTGCCGATGATGGCGTGGATTGTGGAGTGCGCCCGGGCGTTCGTCCCCGAGGGCTCGGTGCTTCCCTCCGTGGACGATGATTCCGAACGGCGCCGGTACGCCCGTTGCTTCGACCACCTGGTCATACTCATGGACGCGAACTTCAAAGACGGACCAGTGACCCTCCACAGGGTCATCTCTTGGCTCCAGCTGCAGATCGCGACGAACCGGGCTGAGGACGAGCCGATCGAATGGGGCGACCTCCAGGGCAGGACCACCGCCCTCACCGTCCACAAGGCCAAGGGGCTGGAGTTCGACCGTGTGCTGGTGCCGAACACCTGGACAAAGTTCGAGACACCGAGTCACGTGAAGACACGGGTCTCAGTGCTACGCGACGAAGGCCAGAGCCGACCCCGTGTCGCATGGCAGTGGAACGACGGGAATGGCCAGAGGTTTTCCAACGTTTCCACCGAGGAGAAGCACCTCTGGGATCAAGACGACTGGGAGACTGCCCGCGAAGAAGCCCGACTGCTCTACGTCGCACTCACACGCGCCAAGGACCAGCTGCGGGTCTACCTGCCAAACCGCAGAAGTGGGCGAAACGTCCAGCCCTCGTCTTGGGCTGATCTCATGTCACTCGGGAGGTAGATAGTGGGTGGATGGAAGGCCGTGTCCAGCGGCAAGGTCGACGAGCAGTCCCTGCGGGCACTCCTGAGCGCGCACGGGAGCAGCTGGGAGACTGCCTCTCACGTCACGGCTACAACCTCGCTAGCGAAGAGCATCAGGGATTCTCAAGTCGTTGGCCTGCCTATCGCGACCCTCACGGACCTCATCGTGCTTCCGGGCGTGCCAGACATGGCTTTGCCGCTCGACAGGTTTCCCGGACCGGACGTGCTGGGCGGGGAGGGCCCTGCGCCCTACAGGCGAGCACTCTCGACCTGGCAGCAGTGGGCCACCGGCCGGAGGCTGAGAATGGGCATACAGTTCGATGACGCCCTGAGACGGTATTGCCGTGATGAATTTCCTGGTCAGGCCGCAGGAGAGCTGCTGATCAGGTCCCGGCGCGAGTTCTCCCGGACCGTCCATGGACTGATCGCCGCGGGCATCCATCCCGACGAGCTTTCCGTGGACGGCGAGCTCCCTCGCACCGCTGTGGCCGCGTGGAACCAGCTGGAGAAGGACATCCCCTCGCTGACAGCCTTGCGAGACGACCTCTGGATCGACCTCGACGACTTCCAAAGGCAGTCAACCCCCCACGCCCGGAATCTTCGCGCCCGAATTGATGAGGCCCTGCAGCGCGCGTTCGGCGTCCCCCGAGGCAGAAGGGTGGTGGTCCACCACGGCTTCTACTTCTTCACCCCGCCCCAGTGGGCACTGTTCCAGCTGCTGCGGCGGATGCCCGATGTGGACCAGCTCTTCGTAGTCCACGACGACGGCGTCAACCCGGCGTTTGAGACGTGGCGGCGGTTTTTCGTGGACGAGTGGGACATGCCGGTGCCCATGGATGTCCGCCTCTCGCCAGGGGGCGAGCAGAGAGCCACAAGGCCTGGCCCTGGAGCGAAAGCACTTCTCCAGGCGCTCAGCGGCGAAGCGGTTGGTTCGGACGGTCTCGCAGAAAGCCTCACCGTCCTGGAGTGCCGCAACCCGGCGGAGCTCGTGCGCCATTGGCGGGACGAAACCACCGACCGAGAGAGGCCCCTTTCCCGCCGGTTCGCCGCTGATGCGGAGTCGGTTGAGCGGTTCGTCCGGCGGCTGGGCAGGGACACCGACTCAGGCCCCACGGACCTGGCCCAGCTGCCGATCGGGTCGTTCCTCCTCGCCGTCCACGACTGCATCCAGCCGCGCGCTGGCGGCGGCGCAGATGTGGTGCTGAGCAGTGAGGCCGTCCTGGACATCGCGGCCAGCGGCTACCTCGAGACCCGGGGGCTGGACAGGCCCACCACGGACTATGTCAGTGCCCTGCGGCGCGCCCTGCCCTTCTTCCATGGATGCGCGACCGGAGACCAGTGGAAGGAACGGGCAGACCACCTCCATCGCCTTATCATCGCCGAGGTGGAGCCTCTGGGGGGCAGGGACGCCGGCGTGACAGATATAGAGAGGATCCGACTTGCTGCCCACAACCCCTTGCGACTGGTGCCATGGGGAGACCTGAGCCGCGATGAGGCGGCCGGAGTTGCACAAGTGGTCACCTCCACTGCGGCTCTGGTGGATCAAATAGCCGCACGTGAACGTGTCACGCTGAAGGGCCACATGCATTTCCTCAAGAGCAAGCTGGTGCAAGGCATGCGGGAGCTTCCCGAGGAGGAACGGCTCGAGATCACCGCCAAGGTGGACGGCTTCTCCGTCGGTCTTGACGACGAGATCGACGTCGAAGGCCTCGTCGACGTGGTGACCATGCTCCTGGGCCGGAAGGCTGAGTTTGATGCCCTCGGTGAGCGGGACACCAGCACCTATGCGATCGATGAGCTCCGTGCGCTGGACGCACTTGGGCTTTACCCGCTGGCCCAGGACCTGCACGTGACGAACCTGGCCGAGGGGACCTTCCCCTCAACCGCCCCAGCAGTCTGGTGGCCCTTCCGCGCCGACGACTTGGTCGGTGCCTCAGACCCAGCCGACCCCGTCACCGTCGAAATCCTGAAAGCGCGGTCGGAGACCGCAGCCCTGAGCGACCTCTACCTTATGTGGCTGGCCCTGGACGGGGTCGAGCACGGCCGCAGAGTCACCCTCAGCTGGATATCCGACATCGGAGGCGAACTGCGCAGTCCGTCCTCAATTCTCTCGCTCCTCACTCGCCCAGGAGTGAAGAGCCTTGCGGTGCAGGCCAGGGCAGGCGGCCTCCAGGCGAAATCAGTGAGGTCCCCCGCAGACATGCCACCAACCACTCAGCGCCCCGTGCCCGCTCTCCCCTCAGCCCCGGAGGCACAAGTGGCTCAGTCCGTCGGAATGATCGATCCCTACGCAAGCGCCTCGGCAGTGGCCTGCGCCCGACGGCTGGCCCTCCAGTGGGTCCTCGGCCAGTCACCCGCCTTCCAGTCCGAGCACCACCACGCGATGATGCACGGGAACGTCGCCGGCGCACTCGTCAAACTCAAGCTCATGAGCAGAGACGACGCGCTGAGGGCCGCCAACGATCTCTGGCGCCAATTCACGCCAGGGCAGAGGGCCAGCAGCCGCGAAAAGCGCGTGGTCCACCCGGTTAAACCCTCGGCAGAGGGCCCCTGGATCCTGACTCTCTCTGGCAGTGCGAAGGGGAAGGACCCGCTCAGCCAGGCCTACCAAATGGCGTCGCAGGAGAAGAGCCCAGCCCCAGAAATCCTCGTTCCCCCTGGTAGCGCGTACCTACCCCCGGGGGTTGATGACCCCGACGTCTGCAGGCACTGCCCAGTCCGTCTCAGCTGCACCGTTTGGGCGGAGGACCCGGACTGAGGCCAAGCTGGGAGGAAGCCGTTCTTCACTCTGAGGGACTGATGCACGAATAGGTGACGTTGATGGTGGAAGTGTCTTCATGCCCTTCGCCGATGCGGTGAAGGTAGGCGACTCGCTCCTGAGCCGGGCCTACCAGGTCGAAATTGAAGTTTCCCATCCCCTTGGAAGGGCTTATGCCTGAAGGATGAGATCAGCCAGCGACGGCTCGACGGACTCGTGCTCCACATCCGCGATGCTGTCGAGCAGAGCCTCAATGGTCACTCGCGCTCCCCCCGACCATCGAAAGAACCGGCGCGCGTAAGACCGTGCCACGGTGCGCTGCCTGAGCCGGAGGGCTTCATCCTTCGTCCAGATCAGGAAGGCCTGCCTCCTCCAACCCCGTATAGTCTCCGGGGCCGAGTGCAGAGAAGTCGAGGTAGTAGTCACCGCTCTGGAGGCGGGACAGCGTGAAATATGCCCGGCCGTAATCGGAGAGCTCTTCCATGCCCACGTACTGGCCGGACTGCAGACCCATCCGCTTCCGCAGGTAGGCGCCCAGGGCCGCGTTGGAGGGAATCGAGGTGAGGTCCTTGCCTGACGGGTGCAGCTCGTTTCCGCTGGCTCCCCTGAGCACAAGGATCTCGCCGTCGTCACAATGCACCGTGATGGGGGTGTTCTTCACCGGCAGGAAACCTGATCGGCTGACTGCGGCGGAGATCGCGGCATAAGCCTCGTTGCGGTCTCTGCTGCCCCTATGGCCCCAGTTGATTCCGCCACCGGGCTCGTAGGCCTGGCCTTCTCGTTTCTTGTACAGGTAGAAGTTGACCCTGCCGGCGTCAGCATCGGGTCGGTTCGATCCGGGTTTCCCGATGTGAGCAACTGGCAACCGAATGTCGTCCTGGTGCGCCGGAAAGTCGATGAGGTCCTCGACTCCGGGTGCAAGGCAATCGAGAGCGAGACTGTAGCGCTGCTCGAAATACACGGAGACTGCAACAGGATCGACCTTGCTCATGACGTTTTCCTGGACGTGGTTGCCGATTCCCATGCCAGCGTTGGTCATGTTCGCCGAACCCGAGAATCCTGCCAGGGGGCGGAGTATCTCGTCCTTCCACAGGTAAACCTTCGTGTGGATGTCCGACTGGAAGTTTGGGTGGGGGTACCGGACCTCGAGGTGGCCCTGGGAACCGGCACAGAGGCGCAGGTACATGTCATGCTCGGCACGGGTAACTCCGGAGGCGCCCGCCATGCCAATCAACAACCTGATTCTTGGCATGACGTCTGTGGTCTTCAGCTCGGAGCTGGAGGACAACACTCTGCTGGGGTCGCCGTCTGAAAGGCACCACAAGAGGGCGGACGGTGAGGCGTACCCGCTCACCACATCGAGGTTTGCGCCATTCTGCGGGGCGCGCAGGATGTGTTCGGCGAGGTTGTCGTAGAACATGGGGCTCCGTCCCGTGACGCCTGGACATCCCACCCAACCCGAGTGCGGGTGAGGAGGTATCCGGCGAGGCTGTGGTGGTCCGTCTGCGGGCAGATGGCGTCGGCGAGGGCTGTCGTGGTCACCCTCAAAATAGCAACCATACTCGCCAAGAAGCTTCCAATGACTATGTTGTTGGTTGCGTCCACACCATGTGTCACAGACCTGCATCCAGTCCTACCATGCAGGTCTGCAGCCACTACTGGACGCACCATGGCTCAGGTCCAGGCATGCCCAGCACAGCTCCGTAGCCAGGAGGTGCGTATGTGTCGCGTGCCGCGCATAGGATTTACTTGGGGAAATCCGTGTGGGTCAGAGCTCATGTGGGCCTTCCTCCACCGCCGATGAAGGAGTAATGCACAGTGCTGGACACGCCGGGTTTGAAGAAGATGATTGAGGGCCACAAGCTCCTGGGCCACTCGTTCGACGAGGCCATCGACTTCTGCACGGAGCTGGTGGGCGCTTTCCCCGGGGTGTCCGAGCTCCTGGCGGGGATCAAGAGGGAGCACGAGGAGGGCATCGAGCAGTACAACGCGAAGAACAGTGGGGAAGTGGTCGACGGCAAGCCTGCAGAGGACGGCGGAGGGTGGTACGACAACAACAAGGACCCCGGGCCCGTGTGGGGCCAGATCAAGCAGAAGATGTCAGCCGGACCTCTTGCCGGTGCAGTGGCAACGATCGACAAGGAATCGGGTTTGATCGTCAAAGGGCTGGCCAATCCCAAGGTGAAGGGTGACAAGGTCAGAGGCCTCGTCATCGGCTATGTCCAGTCCGGTAAGACCGCCAACTACACCGCGGTGGTGGCTAAAGCCTTCGATGAGGGGTACCGGATGGTGATCGTCCTCGCCGGCATGCATAACAATCTCAGACAGCAGACACAGGAGCGTCTTGACAGAGATCTCTTCAGCACCCGTGCTTCCTGGTACCCGCTGACGGACGCGAGCGGTGACATCGGCACGTCGCTGGCAGGCACCCAGGTCCTCGGGAAGTCCAACTTTTACGTGACCGCCGTCGTCAAGAAGAATCCCAGCAGACTCACCAACCTCGTGAACTTCCTGAAAATGGCCCGGCAACTGGGCGCCCTGGCGAAGACACCCGTCCTCATCATCGACGACGAGTCCGACCAGGCGACACCGAACACGGAGGCCAAGAAGGAGAAGTACTCGGGCATCAACAATCTGGTCCGTCAGGTCTGGGAACTCGTCGAGACCGGATCCTACGTCGCCTACACGGCCACTCCGTTCGCGAACATCTTCATGGACCCCGACGATGGCGGTGAGCTCTACCCCGCTAACTTCATCTACCCCCTGAGTCGACCCGAAACCTACATCGGTGCGAGGAAGGTGTTCGGGGTCTCCGGGGAGTTCTCGGAGGACGGCTCCGACGACGGAATGGGAATCGTCCGGTACGTTCCCAAGGAAGAAGTCGAGATCATTGTGCCCAAGTCACCGCAGGCGCAGGAGAAGACTGGCGAGTACTACGACCCCGAGATGGTGCCCTCACTGGCGGCCGCGGTGCAGTGGTTTGTGATTTCCTCCGCGGTGCGACGATTCCGGGGCCACGGAGACTTCCACTCCTCCATGCTCGTCCACACAGCCGCGTGGAAAGACTCCCACTTCGCCCTCCAGGCAGTCCTGCAGGAGTACGTGCACGAACTGCGCGAAACGGTCGCAGCTGGAGACTGCACGCACCTTGAAGCGCTCTACAGCACCGAGAACACACAGGTCGAGCCTGAAGGTCAGGCCAACCCCGCATGGGACCAGATCCGGCCCCTGGTGGCGGACGTGCTCGCAGACCTGGAGGTACTGGCGGACAACGGCGCATCCAGCTACAGGGTGGAATATCCTGACGGACGTCCTCGTACGGTGGTCGTCGTGGGCGGCAACACCCTCGCCAGGGGCCTCACCCTTGAAGGCCTCGTCACGTCCTACTTTGTCCGCGGCGCGTCTGCCTACGACACGTTGTTGCAGATGGGACGGTGGTTCGGCTACCGGCCGGACTACGCAGACCTCGTCCGCATCTGGACTTCCGCGGAACTCGCCGTGGACTACGCCTTCCTCGCAGGCGTCGAAGAAGAGCTCAGGGACAAGGTTCGTCAGATGGCTCATGCCGGCAGCCCGCCCAGTGAGGTGGGAGTCGCGGTGAGGACCCACCCCGGACGGCTCGAGATCACCTCACGCAACAAGATGACGATGACCGAGAAGGTAACCCTGGCGCTGGGAGGCCACCGCCACCAGACGACCAGGTTCGAGGAGCACGACGGCGACACGCTGAGAAACAACCAGGAAAAGGCTAACGAGCTCGTCCAGGGGGCCCTTGCAGGGGGCATCACACCCATCGTGGACAAGCTCACCGGGTCTGTGATGCTCCGTGAGGTCCCAGCTTCTCTGGTGGCGGCCTTCCTGTCCGGATACGCCGTCAACCCGGATCACACGCCGCTGCAGCCTGAGAGGACAGTTCCCTGGATTGAGAAGCACGCCGACCGGGGCTGGAACGTCGTGCTGCGGGCCTCGAGCAACGCGGAGTCGAAGAGCGGAGGAACCTTCTCGTACGCGCACGGGGCCGACGTCCCGCTGACACAGAGGCCCCCGTTGCAGGAGTCCGGATGCGCCGCCAGCGCCAACATCAAGGCGCTCATGGCTGGCAACGACGTTCTGATCGATCTCCAAATCCAGGAGCGCCGGGCCGGCACCACTGGCGGTTCCAAGGAACAGAAGACCGTGGAAGAGCAACTGAAGTTCCGCCAGCTGAACGGCAACGTCCCCCTGCTGGTGCTCTACGCCATCGACAAGGACTCCCAGACCGACCACTACGGCAAGGCATCGAAGAACCGGCGCAACATGGACGCCGATGAGCACATCATCGGGTTGGGACTGGTGCTGCCCGACGCTGGGCACGGAGACGTCGAGTACGTCGCCGTCACCCCCACCCTCGACGACGAGGACCTCGACGTCGTTGTCGACTTCGTGGTCGAAGACGACAACGAAGAGGACTACGTGCCCGCTCCGCCGGCTGAGGGGGGAGAAGCGCTTTGAAGGCACTGTTCTCTCGCCGGAGGTCTCCAGAGACGGACGGGGAAGAGAGTGTTTCCGAAGAAACACTGGACTGGTTTCCGCTCGAGTTCGGGGTCGGCAGCATGGATGCCTCCGGAACTGATCGTCTGCTAGGGCAGCCGGAG
Organism: Arthrobacter sp. M71 S08; assembly: GCF_059089725.1. Classification (NCBI taxonomy): domain Bacteria; kingdom Bacillati; phylum Actinomycetota; class Actinomycetes; order Micrococcales; family Micrococcaceae; genus Arthrobacter; species Arthrobacter sp. M71 S08. Next base: position 274,407 of record NZ_JBNHEY010000001.1, read on the forward strand.
GTGGAGATCGTCGAGCTGCTCATCCGTGAGTCCGCACAGAATTCTTGGGACGCCCGTGAGCCGGGGGCCACACCCGAATTTGGCCTCCGGTGCAAGGTCTTCAACCGGGAGGCTGAGCAGATGCTCAGCAGGGTGGTGTTCGCGCAGGGCACCAGGTTCACGAACCTCCATGAGAGCTTTGCGCGGCAGTCCACGGGCGCTCTGGAGATCTGGGACCGGGGCACCACTGGGCTCAACGGACCGGTCCGCTCCGACCTCGCAGTGCCTTCCGGCACCCCCACCAACTTCATCGACTTAGTGTTCAACGTCGGCACTGCAAACAAGGGCGCAGGCACCGGGGGCTCCTTCGGCTTCGGAAAGAGCAGTGCATTTAAGGCGAGCCGGGCGAAAACAGTCGTCTACTGGTCGGTGTGCGCGACGGACACCGGGAATCTTGAGCACCGGCTCATCGTCAGTGGACTGGGGCGCGCGTTCGACCACGGCGGCAGGCGGTACACAGGTCGCCACTGGTGGGGACATATCCCCGAGGCGGCCCAAGAGGGCGAGCGGACGAGGGTGGAGCCGTTGCGCGGAGACCGGGCACGAAAGCTGGGGGAGGCTCTGTTTGACAGAAGGTTCGAACCTGGGGAGACAGGAACTTCCATGCTCGTCTTGGACCCCGACCCGGCGACTCTGCTCTACAACGAGGAGTCCGATCTGGCAGTCGTCACCCACGGCGTCCTCGGCGGCATCCACGACCGTCTGAGAAAGCTGGTGGTGAAAAATCTCTGGCCGAAGCTGCTCAACGTCTCGGGTGTCCCGGCCTTGAGGATATTCGTCGGTGAGGAGGAGATGAACGCCGAGAGCCTGGACCTGATCCCGGGCATGGATGGCTACCGCTCAGCCCTGGAGACGGTGCGCAAGGTGCAGGCGGTAGTCGGGGCAGGTGAGCCATCGATCTCGCCGGGAACGCACACGAAGGAGATTTGGTGCGGGAGTCCACGCAGACTGCTGGGTCACCTCAGTGTGGACGTGGGACCGGCACCGGTGGCGAAGGACCCGTCCAAAGAGTATGCCGGACAGCAGGTCAAGGTGCCTGTCGATGCCGTGTGCCTAATGCGCAACCAGGCTGAGCTCGTGGTGAAGTACCTGCCCGTGGGCGAACCAATTGCGACGCAAGAGCTGTGCTGGACCGCCGTGTTCAAGCCCATTCCCGCCATGGACGATGACTTCGCCCGGTCTGAGACCCCCGCACACGACGACTGGGTCCCCACATCCATGACCAAGTCCCACGCGAAGACCTTCGTCAGAGTGGCACTCAGAGAGATCAGGTCCGAAGTCCGTTCGTTGCTCAAGTCCTACGGCGAAACCCCGGTGACGGTGTCGGAGGGCTCGGCGGCGGCTTTGTCTGCGGAGTTGTCGGACCTGGGCGGTTTCACGGCAGAGCCCGAAGTGAGACGCAAGGGCGGCACGGGGGGCGGCGGCACCGAGAGGGGCGGCGTGTCGCGGTCCGTGGAAATCGAGTCGATCGGTCTTCTCGGCGCGGAAGGTGCCGGACGTCAGCGCCAGCGCATCGGCCTCACCCTCGCAGGGAAGTGGGGGGACCGGGATAGGCTCATGCTGTCGGTCCGGGTGGCTACCGCTGAGGGCGGTCTGGACCTCGAGACCGACGAGAAGGTTGAGTTGCACTGGGGCCCTGCATTCGCAGAAGGTCAGCAGTGGATTGTGTCCGGCTCGGCAACCGCCGTCGTGGCATCCGGGGCGATAGGTTCGCGACCTCCGGCCTATGTGGACGTGGTTCTGCCCGATGACCTCTCATTCGCGATCGGGGCAGAGACTCTCTGATGGCCGGCCAGAAAATTGTTGCCTTCCCCCACATCACCGTCTCGTCTGGCGCGCTGGGATGGACTCCCTGGGAGATCGTGCACCCGTCAGGACTGGACTTCTCCACCGTGGCAGACCGGTGGGACTACGCCGTGGACCTCCACCTGCGGATCGCGGTGGAGTGCCCTGCGTCCGCCATAGTGCGTGCGGTCGGGCGCACGGAGGCTGTCGACGTCAAGCTCGTCGGAGAGGTGGTGTGCCGGGAGAGCGCCTGGCGTTCCACGGTCTCTGTCCCCCTGCTTCCTCTGAGCGAAGGCGTCCTCGGAGCCGAGCTCACAGTTCCAGTTCCCGGGAACCGGGTCGACGGACGGCTCGTGGCGTCTGCGCACCTGGTCGGCCCCGGACTCCGGCACGGACATCCGGAACGCACTCCTGGCGCCCGTCTGGCCAGGGGACCCATCGAACAAGTCGACCTCTCGGCCGCTCCTGACCAGTTGCCGATTACGCCGGTCAGCTTTCAGGAGCAGGGGTGGAACGCATCGCCGTGGCGGTTCATGGTCGACGTAGACGACCTCCAGGCTCCCTACGGGCGATGCGCCCGGCTCTATCTCAACTCCGACCTCCCCGTCGCCCAGGAGCTGATGCAACCCGGCGGCGGTGAATTGCGGAGAAGGGCTTTAGCCAGCGTGCGCCGCGACGTGGTTCTCGCGCTGCTTCTACAGATGTCAGCCAGAGCCGACGGAGACGCAGACCTCGCAGGAGCCGCCGACTGCGGGAAGGGAAGCCTGGGCCATGTGGCGGAGCAACTCTGCCGCCACCATTTTGGGATCAGTCTGCTGGCCACTGCACGCCGAATCTCTCACGCCCCCGCCATCGTCGTGCTGGAGCTGGAGGAGTCGGTGGGCTACTACGGAGGAGCTCAAGAGTGAATACCGGTCAGTTGCTGTACCACCGGATCAACAAGCACGAGGCAGAGCGACGCCTCCAGGAGCTCCAAGCCGCAGGCCCCCTTCCTCCGGACTCGCCTGCCACCCCCGTGGACCTGGTCAGCGCCAGCCCCAGGGCAACAGGCGGAATTCCCGTAACCCAGCAACACCTGCAACTCCTCCGGACCAGGGCATCGGAGGTCATTGCAGAGTTGGACGGGCTGGGACCCAACCAGGCAGCCGCGGAGTTCGACCGCAGAATCAGCGCGGTGCTGTGGGACACCCTGGACATCGTCCCGGCGGAAGCAGCATCCATGGAGGTCTGGTGGTTCCTCGGACTGGCGGTCCTTCCCGGAACGGCGGCGTCGCGGTTCCCTATGAGCATCGCAGCACGACATGTCGGTCCGCCCCGCCGTCATGTGCTACGTCGTCTGTGGTTCCGTCGCCAGGCCCTGGGCGATCTGCTGGACGCCTCAACCAACCCCCTGGTGGAGGACGAACTAGTGGGCCTCACAGAGCGCACGATTTTCGTCTCCGACCCACGGCTTGCCCGAGCCGCCGCGCAGTTCATCCTCGGGTACGAAGGTGCGGACCGCAGCCACCTGTACACAAGGAGATTCCTGCGCGAGATCCAAGCGCGGACCGGCACCACCGTCATCGGCGCGCTGAACGATACTGAGCTGGCAGGACTGGTGCGTGGCGCGGATCAACGGGTTCGGCAGCACCTGGAGCGGGATTAAGACCGCGAGTCAACAGAAGCCGGGGCGGTCCCGGTGGAGGAGGACGCGTTCGTGTGGCCACTCGGTATGGATCTTAAGATGTGGCGGGGCTAGCGCGCGAACGAACCGGAAGTCGACCGGAAGATCGAGCACGTTAGCATCTGGTCGGACTCGTCAAGCTGCAGCTCAAGTTCAGCGATCAGTCTGTTCGGCGAATCGACGTCCTCCTTGCCGGGCAAGGGCAGGCTCCCGGGTTCTTTGCCGTGCACAAGTTCAGTCCGCAATCTGTCCGCCTCCGCCCTGGCAGCGTCGAGTGAAAGCTTGAGGGCGTTCAGTGCTGTCCGGCCCGGGGCATCTACAGGGTCCGTCTCCGCGCCCATGCCGACGGCGGCTTGCGCCTCGCCTGACAGGTCGGCGCTGGCTGGTGCTGTCCCACCCCGTAGGCATATTCCGTCCGAGTTCTAGCCAGGGAGGTCCACCCGGAACCAGCCCAGGAGCGGCAAGCACCTGTTCCTCATCATCGACATCGATCATCGAGAGCCGGACCGGTCCGTGGCTGTAGTCGAGGCGAACAACTACTACCTCGCCGACCGTTGGCAGGTCTTCCAGTGTGTCGAGTTCATTGGACGTGACATCCTGCAGCTTCATTTGGAAGGTGGCGCCCGGAAAGAGCTCCAGAGTTGCGTGCGCCGTGCTTAGACCCTTGACCAGAGCGAGCACGGTACTGCCGCCGGGGTAGACCCTTTGCATGCGCAGGAAACCGCCGTCCAGGTGATCGCACCTCCTATAGGTCTGGTCGGCAGATTTCAGTTCTCGCCTACGACCGGACGCTGGTACACCGGTCCCGACGATGTGCACATGCTCGTCGACTAGCCGGTCCGAGACTCGTGACCCTGCTGACGAATGTGACCCAATGTCTCAGGTAACCGATAGTCTCCTTCTCATAGCCAATGACGACCTTGGGGGAATTAGTGCCAGTACACCTTGAAGAACTTGCCCTGAGTGTCGCCCGCTGTCCTGAGGTGCCGAGGGCTGCCGCCGACCCTCGGCATCCGTGCCACAAGGTTGTGCACTCACAAGACCGCTACGCTGGGCCATTTCAGGTGCCCGAGGCGTGGGCAGGGAGTCTGGGCACAGCAAAGGTGGTTTTCCTGTCTTCCAACCCGTCGATTAGCGCTGCGCACCCTGATGCAACGGCCACCTATCGTCGTCTGGCGGAGAAGTATCCAACGACTGACTGATTGGGACGATGCGTTGATCGCTGATTTCATGACACATCGGTTCGATAGCGACCACTCGTGGGTGAATGAGGAACTCCGTCACCTCAAGGAGGATTGCGTTTCGCGGGGCAGGCCGGAGCAATATTGGAAGTGGATCAAAGAACAAACTGAAGCTTTGATTTCCGACGGGGCGCCGTGGCATCAGAACGCGGTGATGACTGAGGTCGTGCACTGCAAGTCGGTGGAGGAGCAGGGCGTTCCAGAGGCGGCCGCACACTGCAGTTCGATGCACATGAATCGCATCCTTAGCGGCACTGCTGCGGGGTTGGTTGTCGTTGTGGGAGGGAAAGCCCGCAAGGCGCTGATGGAGGCATACCCCGAGTTGGCAGCTGAGTACCCGCGCTTCGGTATCGATGAAGCGAATAGCAGGCCTGATCCTTCCCAGAACATCTTCACAATGACCCTGGGCGGCAGCACCAGGACGATTTGTTATCTCTGGCACCGCGGCGCCAGCAGCCACGGCAAGATCGCCGATCTCGCGATGTTGTATCCGGAAGACTTCGACCGATTAGCTTTGGCCGCGAACCTTCCGTCGACGGCGCCATAGCCGGTTACGCATGACAGACGCGTCGATGTAAATGGGGCATCGCCAGCTTTGTCAGTAGCGGATCGTATGGTTTGCGCATGGAATCAGCAGAGAAGAAGCCGCGGCGGAAGCGGCTCAAGAAGTGCCCGGTGTGTGGCAGCGACGCCTGGCCTATCGCCTACGGGATGGTCGGCCCGGACGCGTATGAAGAGCAGCCCGAGACATACTTCGCGGGCTGCTGCATCGAATATCAACAGCGTGTCTACCCGGCGACCGGCAAGGTTGAATACGGTTCGCCTGAATGGGCGTGCCAGAATGCCGAGTGCCGCCACCAATGGTGGTGAGCGGACCCGACTCGCATGGCCGACCAGTCACACTAGTTCGGGCGACCAGCAGAGCCAACACCAGGCGCTACACTGATGCTGCTTCAGCCCATCCAGCACTCGCCGGGTGGGCAAATCGAAAACGGCCCCGGGGGCGTTTCGAGGGTTCGAGGGGGCCGATGATCATTAAGCTTTTCAAACGTATCGCGTCTGGGGTTGTTGTCGTATTCGTCTTGGTGTTGGCCACTTTTGGGGTGGTTAATGTGCTTGGACTTCAGGGGAACCAAGCGGGCCAGATCGACCGGAGCCAGCCCGCGCTGCTGAAGTCGGTGCAAGAAATAAGCCAGTACCACGCTGCGGTGGGCAACTTCGAGGTGTTGCTCGACATCGAGGAGGATGTTGCTTGGATGCCCGAGCTAATCGCTGGACAACGGACGCTGTTTGTCGCAGCGGGCACCGTCAATTCCTATGTTGAGCTATCTGGTCTGGCCGACGATGATCTTGAGGTATCCGCGGACGGCAAGTCGGCGACAATCCGGCTGCCCGAGCCGAAACTCGACAAGCCCAACCTCAACCTTGAGCAATCATATATTCACGATCAGGACCGAGGCATCATCAACCGAATTGTCGATGCGCTCGAGACGCCCGAGCAATCGGAGCTCTACCAGCTCGCCGAAACCAAGATGGCCGCCGCCGCGGAAGAGTCAGAGCTTAGGGAGCAGGCTATCGAGAACACTGAGGCGATGCTGACCGGTATGTTCGGCTCGCTCGGAATTGACGTCACATTCGTGGAAGACGCGTCCAACTAGTCAAGCGCAGGCCGAACGACCTGGCCGACGCGTCCTCCAGCCGCGTCGGAGTCTCGTCTCCCATCCAGGCCACGTGCCCGTCGAGGCTGATCAGCTCCTCGGACGGAGCTCTGCCAGAACCGATCGCCGAAATTCCCATCCGCCGTCGCTACGCGAGGCCTCGCCCGGCATAGATGACTTGGTGGACTTGGTGGAGCAGCGCGCTGCCACAAGGTAGTGCTAGTGCGATCCGCGGGCCTTGGCTCGCGCCTTCGACATGCTCGAAGACACACTGAAATGCGTAACACCAGTCTTTCAACGTGAGAGTCGCGTAAATTCATCTTATGCATCGGAATAAGGTCGCTCGAGAGCAACAGATTGCTGTATTCGGCGAGAGCGGAAGTGGCAAGACAGTGCTTTTGTCCTCCTTCTATGGATTAGCGGTAGAGCAGCTACTCTCCGGCACTGAACAGTTTGACGTTCTCGCAGCCGACAACGCTCAAGGCCGACGTCTGCATCAGAACTATCTCGGGATGAAGAATTCCGCCGTGCTACCACTCACGAATCGATTTTCTGCAACCTCCTACGAGTTTTCGATCAAACGCAAGCCCGGGACGGCTACCAGAGCCAGGAGGGGTCCTGAGGAGTTGCGACTGGTGTGGCACGACTACCCCGGCGAGTGGTTCGAGACGGAGCCGAGCGATTCGGAAGAAGAAGAGCGCCGGATCGGCACGTTCCAAGCTCTGCTGGGATCCGATGTCGCGCTGGTTTTGGTGGATGGCCAAAAACTTCTCGACAACGTAGGCGAGGAGGAGCGATACCTCAAGCATCTTTTGACCAATCTCAGCACCCAACTGCTCAAGCTGCGTGACAACCTTCTGCAAGAGGGCAAGCCGCTCGTGACATTTCCGCGGATCTGGCTGATGGCGCTTTCGAAGGCCGATCTCCTGCCGGATATGGACGTGATCGACTTCCGAGACCTGCTCGTAGAAAAAGCTGGAGCAGAGCTGAACAAATTGCAAGGGGTAATTGCGACCTTTGTGGAAGCTCCTGAAGCGTTGTCGGTGGGGGACGATTTTGTTCTGCTTTCCTCAGCCCAGTTCGAGCCCGAAAAGATCGAGATAACTAAGCGTGTGGGGTTGGATTTGATACTGCCGATCGCGGCCATGCTTCCCTTCTCACGCTATGTGAGCTGGGCCCTCGCAATGCGAAAAGGCGCGAACGTGGCCCAGCACTTGGTGCGCGTCGCTACCCCGACGGCGGATCTGATCGGCAGGGCCGGGATTCCGGGTCTCTTAGCTCGTCTGCCTGGTCCAGTGGGCAGTGTTGCAGCCGTTATGGCTCCACGCCTCGTGCAGACAGTGCTCGAGCTCGCCGGCAACAAGGTAGAGAATTTGCATGCCGAGGCGAAGGCGAAGCACGACTTCCTTGCGGAGACGATGACAGGTTTTCAATTAGAGCTGGACCGTGGAGATGGTGAGAAGGTCCTACTGCGGAGTCGCGCGTGATGTCCGGCAGTAGTTCCGAAGACCAAGGGATTGCATTCATCTGGGCTACCCGCGGGAAGAACTGGGGCTTCCGCTTCCTACGCACTGCGGGTCGCTTGCATCCTCTCAGAATTTATGAAGCCGCATTCTCCGGTGTCGAGGACACCAGCGAAGCATTCCAGGTCAACGCAGGCACAGTTGCGTTTCGGTTCCCCGATCCGGAGGAGCGTCGCGATGCAGCCGGCAGAGTGATCCCGCACGAGTTCGTGCTATTTCCGCCACTGCCTTGCAGGGTCAGTTCACTAGAGGACGGATTCCATTTGGTCTGGCCTCTGGTGAGAGATGATTTCGCCCGTGACTGGGAGCAACCTCGTCCGCGCAGCGAAGGTTCCTAGCAATCGACGAGATACCTTTTGGACGAGCTCGTCAGTGTGAGACAGCATCGCTTGCCTGTTTCCGTCTAAACCCACAGTAAAAAAGAACTAGCGCGACCACTCATAATGCGGCAATCCACGTACGCCTTCGGGCCCGTGATCGGCACTGATCCCCCAGTAGAGCGGACCCCACGCTGGACGCACACATCGCTAGTGACCTTCGCGGCCATGAACTTAATGATCTCCGTCGACACAGCGGTGCTCATGACGGCCGTACCAAGCTCTGCCCCGCAACCTCTGCGGCCGCGCCAGAGTCATCCTAAACACGCTGCAGCATCTGGCCGGGGCAGCGGGAACAGCGATCCTCGCGTCACTCTTGGCCGTTGACGCGGTCACTGCATCGGACGGGGGAGCGGTGGAAGGTCCGGCCCAGCGTCCGGTGCCCAGGCGGAAGTTCGGTGTCGGAGTTCGGTGTCGGCGCTGTGTTCGCGCTGGTGGCCGTTCTGCTTCGACGTTCGTGCGGCGGATAACGGACGACGCCCGGGCGCTCGCCGCTAGATTGCCCGTCAACGGCGTCAACGGCGTCAACGGCGTCAGCCGCCCGGTCGCCGGACTAAACGCGACCGTGCGCCGGGGATTGTTACGGAAACCGCGGAATGACATTGCCAACCCGATCGGCGCTCTGTGGGTGGCGCCGGCGATGATGGTCCACCTCTGTGAGGCAGACGCTGCCCGGTACGGACGTCGGTATTCGAATCCGCCCCCTCGGACGGCGTAGCCACTCTTGGGTGAAGGGCTGACCACTACGGCCGAGTGCGCTGCTGCGTTCAGGGCCTGCTGGCCTACTCGCCGCCGCCGTCTGCTCCGCCGGTGTCGAAGGACGCGGGAAAGTCCGCCTCGGGGCAGGGAACCGCAGCGCCAGTGTACGTGTCACCCGACCCGCCGGCGCGCAAAGCCGCCGGGTCGTTGTAGACCGACCTTTCGCCGTCGTCGGCTGCGAAGAACGCGGCCACCGCTCCGGGTGCGATCGCCGCAGCCGCAACCGCGCGGGGAATCCGCGAGGCAGCGGGATCGGTAGAGGGATCCGACACCAACTCGACTCGGATCGGTAGGTTTGCGTCGCCGTCGTTCGCTGCCATGGTGTCCTCCGTATCGGTCGTACTCTGATGCTCCCCTATGGGGCGTAGCTGTCAATAGTCCCGGCTGGCTCAAAGCAAACAGGGCCTAGTACCCAGGTACCGCTCGCCCCAAAACAACGGCACTTGTGTCCGACGATCCCCGCACGCGGAATTCCTAATCTCGAAGAGGAACTTCATCAAGGAGTCCCACTCCCCGAAAGGAATATCTGATGAGCACCACCCGCTGGGTCCGCGCAGGTTTGTTCGCCCTGCCCGTCTACGGACTCCTTACCGCCTGGTCGTCGCTGAAGCCCCAGCCGGACCAGGAAACCGATCCCGAAGCGTGGGCCCGATTCGTCAGCGAGCCGTCCTACCTGGTCAGCCATGTGGTCGGCAGCACCGGCGGAACGATCCTGGCGATCTTCGGCGTCTTCGCGCTGGGTGCCTACCTTGCCGCCGGGAGTACCGGCAGACTGGCGTTGCCCGCGATGGTTGTCACGGTTTTGGGTCACGCACTGCTGATGGTGCCTGCGAGCCTCTCCACGTTCACAACGCCTGCTGTTGGGCGCGCGTACCTGGACGGAGTGCCAGGGGTAATGGACCTCGAGTTTCCCGACGCCATGATGTTCACGTATCTGCTCGGACTTCTACTCGCCTTCGTAGGCAGTGTGCTGCTGGGAGTGGCCGTGTGGAAATCAGACACGCTTCCTGCTTGGGCCGGCGGGCTCTGGATAGCAGGCACAGTCACCTTCTACGTCCTCGGAGCCTTGGGCATGGTCATCACCGGAGCCAGCCTCTCCACCCAGGTCCTCGGCGCACTGGTGATAGCCGCCGCAGGAGCCTGGATTGCCTACGGGGCCACGCGTCCGCAGGCAAGTTCGGCGGGTACCCACAAGGCGCAATCAAGCGCACTGTAACGAATCACCAAAGAGAAAGACGATCCAATGATCGAGGTCACCCACCTCACCAAACGGTTCGGCACAAACACCGCCGTCGACGACATCTCATTCACCGTGCAGCCCGGCAAGGTCACCGGCTTCCTCGGTCCCAACGGAGCAGGAAAAACGACGACGATGCGCGCCATCGCAGGGCTCGACCTGCCAACGGCAGGAACGACCGCCGTTAACGGCAACCGGATGAACCAGCACGCATCACCCATGCACGAGCTCGGAGTACTGCTCGATGCGAACAACATCCACCCAGGTCGAACAGCCCAGGCGCACCTGGAGGCGCTCGCGGCCACCCACGGCATCGGCCGCACCCGAGTGCTCGAGGCCCTCGACGCCACCGGACTGGCCGACGTCGCCGGCCGCAGGGCGGGGACCTTCTCACTCGGCATGCGGCAGCGGTTGGGGATCGCCGCAGCATTGCTGGGGGACCCGGCATCGTTCATCCTCGACGAACCCATCAACGGGCTCGATCCGGATGGAGTGGTGTGGGTGCGTTTGCTGCTGCGCAGGCTCGCTGACGAGGGCCGGACGGTCTTCCTGTCGTCACATCTGATGAGCGAGATGGCGCAGACCGCGGATCACCTGATTGTGATCGGCCGCGGCCGGATCATTCGGGACTCTTCCATGGCGGAGGTCCTCGATGCGGGCACCGATCAAAGCCGGGTGCTGGTCAGGGCCACCGATCCCGGCCGACTGGCCGAGGCACTGGCTGCGCCGGGCGTGACCGTCACCCGTACCGACTCCGGTGGCCTGGAAGTCACCGGGCTCGAGGCGGTTGCCGTCTCCGGCGTCGCCGCGGCACAGGGCATCCTCCTGCACGAACTCACCACCCACGCAGCCTCACTCGAAGAGGCCTACATGTCCCTCACCCGCAACGCCGTCGAGTACCAGACCCCGCTGGACAGCAAGGAGAGCACCACACCATGACAACCACAATTCCTCCACTCCGGCGGAGCCCGACCCTGGGGCACCTCCTGCGCTCAGAATGGATCAAGCTCCGCTCGTTGCGCTCCACCTACTGGGCGGCAGGGCTGACGGTGCTATCGATCTTCCTGCTGTCCTCCGGACTCATCCTGGCGCTCGCCGTGGTTCCCGCGGAGGTGAACCCGGATCCCCGCGGCGTGATCCTCGACCAGGCGGGGGGGAACCCCAGCCTTACGTCCCTCGCGTTCGGTTACGCGTTCGCCCAGTACGTGGTGGCCGTCCTCGGGGTGCTGATCATCAGCGCCGAGCGCGGACCTGGCCTGCTCAACATGACGCTGGCCGCCGTCCCGCAGCGTACCCTGGTGTATGCCGCGAAGCTGCTGGTCAGTGCGATTGCCGGCTTTGGCCTGGGTCTGGTTTCGTCGCTGGTCTCGTTCTTCAGTGTCCAACCCTTCCTGGCGCGGTTTGGTCTTGGCGCCGACATTCTGGACGTCCAGACTCTCCAGGTGATCCTCGGTGGCTCCGTCTACCTCGGTCTGATCGCGGTGCTGTCCACCGCACTCGGATCGCTGTTCAAGAGCACCGCCTCCGGTGGCGGCGTGATGCTGGGACTGCTCCTCTTCGCACCCGGGCTGGTGTCCCTCATCCCCGGAATTGGAGGGTTTATCGCCCAGATTTTGCCCTCCGCCGCCGGTAAGATGGTGTACCAGCCTGTCGATAGCATCGGCTGGCCCACGGTCCTCATCGGTCTGCTCATCCTGTTGGGCTGGGCAGTCATCTCGGCCGTCGTCGCCGGAGTGCTGTTCAAAAGAAGAGACGTCACATGACACAGGCGGGTGTTTCCCCGGTCGGCAGGGCTCAAACCTTGCCGGCCGGGGAAGCCCTGCACTCCGGGGGAGTGCCGCGGGCACGCCGCCTGCTTGAATCCAAACCCTGGCTGCTGGACAGTTTTGTCGCCCTGGCCTACACGGTGCCGTTGGTACTCAGTCGGGCCATAGGGCTCGCAACCGGTGTGCCGGGCATCAGCGCCTGGCACATCGTCGTCGCTCTGTTCACCGGAGGCGCGCTGCTGTTCAGGCGGCATTATCCGCTGACGGTGCTTGCCGTCGTCGTCGTTTTGACCACCGTGCTGACCTGGTCCCTCGATGCCGGTGTGGACATCCTCGCCGTGCCGATCGCGCTGTACGCGGTGGCCGTCTACCGTTCACCCCGGCAGGCGTGGCTCGCTACGGCGGCAGCGTTCGCCGTCGGATTCGCGGGCTTGCAGCTGTGGATTCCGGAGCTGCACACAGTGGTAGCCCAGGTCGGTGAGAACTACGACGAGTGGAACCTGCTGCTGATCTTCGCGCTGTGCATGGCCGCCGCTGTGATGTTCGGTTCCTACTCCTATGCCCGCGCCGCGCGTGTTCGAGCTCTTGTGGAGCGCGCCGAGCAGCTCGCGCGCGAGCGGGACAGCCAGGCGCAGCTTGCCACGCTCGCCGAGCGTTCCCGCATCGCCCGGGAGATGCACGACATCGTTGCGCACAGTCTCTCTGTCATGGTCGCGCTGGCGGACGGCGCCTCGGTCACCGTCGAACGGGACCCAGCGCGCACCAAGGCGGCCCTTGAGCAGTTGGGCGAAACCGGCCGATCGGCAATCGGCGACATGCGGCGGTTGCTGTCGGTCCTCGGCGAGTCATCCGAGGCAACCGGCCAACTCGAACCCGCCCCCGGAACCCGCGAGCTTTCCAGGCTCATCGAGCGGTTCCGCGCCGCCGGCCTGCCCATCCGCTACTCGGTGACCGGCGTCGCGCCCTCCGACCCCGCGCGCGAGCTGACCATCTACCGCATAGTCCAGGAAGCCCTGACCAACGTGCTGCGCTACTCGAACGAGCCGAAGACCGTGTCCGTCTCGATTGCCTACATGGCCACGGAAACGACTGTCACAGTGCACGACGACGGCCGCCACCGCACATCGCCCGCACCCTCCGTGGGAACCGGGCGGGGGATCATCGGGATGGGGGAGAGGGCCGCGCTACATGGCGGGCATGTGTCGGCCGGGCCGCTTCCCGACGGCGGCTGGCGGGTTCATGCGGTGCTGCCAATCGTGAAGGGGGAGTCATGAACACCGACGCGGACATCCGCGTACTGCTAGTCGATGACCAGCCGCTCATCCGCATGGGGTTCCGCATGGTCCTCGATAGCGAGGCAGGTATCTCCGTGGTGGGCGAGGCCGACGACGGCGCAGCCGGAGCCGCGTTCGCGGTGGAGCTGCAACCCGACGTCGTCATTATGGACGTTCGTATGTCGGGGATGGACGGGATCGAGGCGACCTCGCTGATTGTGCGGAAGTGCACCGCCACCCGGGTGATCATCCTGACCACCTTTGATCTGGACGAATATGCGTTTGCCGGTCTAAGGGCGGGAGCCAGCGGATTCCTCCTCAAGAACGCCAGACCAGCGGAGCTGACCCAGGCGATCCGGACAGTGGCAGCAGGAGACGCGGTTGTGGCTCCGCGGATCACCCGGCGCATGCTGGAACTCTTCGGGAACCGGCTGCCGGATGGTGTTCCTGAGGCCGCGCCGCGGAGGGATGCACGGCTCTCTGTGCTCACCGAGCGGGAGCTGGAGATCTTCGCCGCGTTGGGCAGGGGTCTGAACAACGCGGAAATTTCCCGCACATTCTTCCTGTCCGAGTCCACGGTGAAGACGCACGTGGGGCACATCCTGATGAAACTGAACCTCCGCGACCGGGTGCACGCGGTGGTGCTCGGCTATGAGACCGGTGTGGTCTCTGCCGGGGATACGCTGGCGCGAGCCGCGGACCGGGCGTAGCTCGCGGCCATGCCTTCCACGTCGCCGGGAGCAGGCCACGTTCCGGCCGCGCTCGAGGGCCTTTGGCGGACACCAAACCGTGGCCAGCTGGAGATCCCGAACTTCAAGCCACGGGACCAGATACGTGCTCCCTATCCGCATGCTGACAACACAGCCACACTCGCAAACACCCTTTAGTCTGAAGGTCTTGCCGCCGGTCGAAGACGGATCTATGATTCCAGTCTGATGCGCTCGTTTATGCTGTCGGTCCAGGCGATAGCTGCAATGAAATAGTTGGTCCGGCCAGTAGAGGCAATCATGGACTACAAACAATTTAAGTCCGTTCTGCCGTATGCGAGCGAGATCTTCGGCGTATACCAACCGATGATTGGTTGGAGATCAAAACGGCAGCTCTCCAACGCGGCACAGGGCAAGGGCCCACTGTTAGCGAGTCTCTTGAACAGTTACGTGGGCATTGCCGATGTCGAATTCAATGCGGACCACTACCCAGAATTGCGTAACTTTGAGCCCGGTGCCTTAGGCATGCGCCGGCTGGTTCCACAGAACGAGAGCCGGCTGATGCAGATCGTCGCGCGGAACCTGAAGGACGCTCTTGGGCCGTTCCGCATGCCCGACGCAGATGGTTGGCAGGAATTTCTTGATCCTGGAGTGTTGCAAGAGATTCTCACCGATCAGGTTTTTCCCGCTTGGCGGGAAGAAGTTACGAAGACCATTCGGGAGGCTTTCGACGTACCAAGGCTTTCAGGAGAAACTGATAACGCCTATCGCGAACGAGTGCAAGAGGAAGTTCGTTCTCGTGAAGCGCTCGGAGTGCGACAGCTGGAGCGAGAGTCAGCGATAGCGGGATTGCTGCGCGATGCGTTAGACCAAGGCTCGCATGCCATCCTCGAGGACGTATTTTATGGAACCCGCCCCAAACTGTCGCCGGAAGATCTTGGGACCGCACTTCAGATGGTGGGACCGGACTCGACCGATCCGTTTGCTAGCTTCGATCCGAAGTCCGATCTGAAAGATGTCACTCTGTCTCCCCTCGGCATTGTTCACCTGTTCCGACAATACTTTTACGAGTTCGGCACCTTCTTAGGCCCTCCCACCAGTCACGTCTGGCTCAGTCCCGGGTCCACCGTTGAACTCATCGAGACCAGCACGCGGAAGACAGTGACCGAAAGGGCGGTAGAGACGGTATACGAGTCCATCGTGAAGTCTGAGCGGGCGGTCACGGAGCAGGACGATGTCAGCGAGGCTATCAAGCAGGATAATCGCGACGACACCAAGATCGGATTCTCGACCACAGCCACCCAGTCTTGGGGGACTGGGGACGTAACCGCGACCGGCAGCCTGAACCTGGACCGGACGCAGCAGACGGCCCGGGAACAGTCGCACAAGCGGATGCGTCAACAGAGTGAAAAGTTATCCACGGAAATCCGCGAAAACTTCAAAACTACGTTCCGCACCGTCACCGAAGTTACCGACGTGTCCAGTAAGCGCTATGTCCTTGCCAACGACACGGGGCACCTCATCAACTACGAGCTGCGCAGGAAAATGCGCCGAGTGGGCGTGCAAGTGCAGGATATCGGGACATACCTGTGCTGGCAGACGTTCGTGGACGAACCGGGCAAAGCCCTCGGGCTGGCTAATCTTGTGCATATTGCAGAGCCAGCCGATTTGGTTCCGCAACCGAACACGAAGGAAATCCCCTATCCACCGCGCCTGGTGAAGACTTTCCAGGCAAACGCAGTATGGAACTTCGGCGATACACGTAAACGAAATCACTTGGACCTGGGGTTCATCCCGCTCAATACGGTAGAGCTGCCGATTCAACTTGAACCGGGCTACCAGATCGACCGACCTGCCAACGACGTCGTTCCTCTTGGTGTGACGGCCTTCGCAGGGGAAGACGCTGGTGCCCCATTCGCCATGACCGGACGCTTGAGCGGAACTAATCAATTGCTGATCGGGGTGGTGGCTGGATCCAACGGCATTGAATGGGACAAACGGATCGATATCACTGTTGTGGGGGAAATCGCCATGTCTCCTACGCCGCAGAAAATTGCTGACATTGATGCAGCAAATGCCAAGATTGTCTCCGATCGCGCCGCGGCCACCAGGGAAGAGGAACGAGCCACTCAGGAAGCGTTCCACAAAGCGGCCAAGGAACGAATCGAACAAGCCGCAGCAGTAAAGTCGCGCAAGTTCGAGGATCTGCGGGAGGAAGAGCGCACGGTGGTTTACCGTGCCCTGATTCAGGACCTAATGACTTCCAAGCTTTACAATCTGCCGGACGCTTCCCTTCCACTGGAAGCAGTGGAAAAGAATCGTGAACTGCGCCATGTATTATCCGAGCTAATCAACTCCGTGTTCGACATCGACAAGATGCTGTATTTTGTGGCCCCAGAATGGTGGAAACCGCGCAAACATTACAGCCAATACCTCGGTAAGAAGAGCTCTAGTGGCATCGGCAAGAAGCTTCGCGCCAGCCACGGGGTGTTGGGCAATGACCTGGTAGTGAACTGGTCTGATAACGAGGTGCGAACCGATAACTACTACATCACCAACGAATCAGAACCGGCCACCCTCGGCAGCTCGTTGGGCTGGCTTCTACAGCTAGATGGGGATAACCACCGCAACGCATTCCTCAACGCGCCTTGGGTCAAGGCCGTCATCCCGATCCGTCCAGGTAAGGAGCAAGCAGCCATCAGCTGGTTGCAGAACGTGAAAGTCGAAGGCACCGACGGTCTGGATAAGCCCTACGCGGCCCCAGCGCAGGAACTGGCAGCGATCCGTGCCGAGCTGCTCGCAGCCAATCCGCTAGACCAGGTACTCGACCCGCCGACAATCGGAGATGCCATCCGGTATCTATGTCTAGTGGTGGCACGTAAACACGCGGAGTCGGTAGAGGTGAAAAAGTTCCCGGCAGCGGCGGAGATCCACGACGATGACAAGGTGTCTGCCACACCTGTAGAGAAGGTCTACGAGCACGGTTTCTACCCCTTGCAGGGCGGCTTCCGAATCAATCCACAAGAGCCGGATCCGAACGATCCGCAACGCCACTTCGCGCTCTTCGATCAGTGGATGGAGATCCTGCCAACTGACCAGATCGTACCGGTTGAGGTGGCATACAACGCAGCGGACGGACAACAAATCGCGGTGCCCGAACGTCCTGACGAACCCCCGCCGCCGGAGCCTTGACCAGTGGGAGATCCAAGCTACCGTCGGACTCCTGGCGCGCTGGCATTCGACGCGTTCTACTGGGACGAATGGGGCGTCGTCAACGGCGCGCCTAACTGCACAGTCAATCAGCCCGAACGCCAGGGGTTCCACAAGAACACTTTCACGTCCGTCTTCACCAGAAACTCGAAGCTGGTTGAGATAGCGCAAACCTTTCAGGCACCGTTTCGCAACGTGGCCAACCCGCGAACCAATCCTGGCTTGAAGGATAAATCCAACCCCGTCCCAGCCGGCGCCCCCGACCGATTCACAGCCCATGTCTATGTCAACGATTCAGTCCTCACCTACTGGCAACAGGCACTGCAGTCCGGACGCTGGACGGACCCCGTGTTTTTGACCCTCTACTTCGGAGTGGGAACAGAGCTCAACAGACACGGACTACGCTCCTTCTTCCAGAAGGCGGGTGGACTGCGGGCCATCATCCAAATTCCGGGAATTGAGCCGAAACCCCGCGAGCCGAGGTTCGGAGTGTGCCCCAATACCGCGGAAATCTCGAAGATACTGAAAGACTTCTTCGGTCTCGTTGTGCCGTACAAGATCAAGGTGCTCGCCGCGTTCAGTACCGGCTCGTGTGGACTGAACCAAGCGCTACTCAATGAACTCGTAGAGCTTTCCGACGTTGAGCGACTCGTCTTCTACGACTGTCTGTACGCCCAACAGTGTGGCAACACCGCGACGGCGATCACCCGGCTGAAGTCCCGAGCGGGCGGGAAACTGAAGATCGTGGTCTATAAGGCGTCGGAGGGCGCAAATAGCTTCACTTCAGGAACGTCGGTTCTGCAGGTGGTAAAAGACAATCCCGGTCTGGTCGATTCACGCGGTTTGGTGGAAAACCTCTATCAGAACCCGCATTACATCGCCCTGGTCATATTCCGCGCCCTCGAAGCGGCCGTTCTCGACGGCGTAGTGAGCTTGGATTCAACCACCCGGCCGCGGTTCGAGGCCCTGCGCGCGGTTCTGGCCGCCGTCCCCCGAGGAACTATGGTGTCGAACAAATCATGCTTCAGCTTCGTCTATGGCAACTCGGGAAGCACTGGAATTACATACTTCGAGGACTGGTCGCGAACTCACGCCAAGACCTTATCGGGGTTCTATGACAAGGTAGGGCGCACTTCGGCTGTCGGGTCCTTCCGGCAATTGCTGTGGGGCAACTCGCTGCCCGGGTGGCCAGGCGGCGACGGTGAAGACAAGCACGATCTACTTCTGCCCGAGTTCGGATGGGAATACCTGCCGGCGTAATGTGCGCTTGTGACCCCCGGCGCAAGTATCCGACCAGATTCTGAACACGCAAGACCGGCGAGCAACTTGTTGGTTCACTAGCATCAGCGCACCGGAAGGATTCTATGGTGGTGCTGCTGCCCTTATGTTGCTACCGGGTGAAGCCCGCGACTGTTTGCCGCCATCAGCCGGTTACCGTGTCGCCGTGCCGGTGGGCGACCTTCCAGGCACCGTCCTCGCGTCGATAAATCTGCGTTACCCGGAGCACATAGCTGCGAGGTTCGCCGTCGACCGAGGCTGAAGTATGTTCCAATCCCGCTGTGTATGCCATGTCACCCACGACGTCGTAGGCGAGCAACTCGAATCTGTACGAGTTGCAGTCGGAGAACTGCTGGGCAAGGCCGGTGAACAATTCGGTTAGTTCCTGCTGTCCGAAGGCATTGCGCCACGCGCCCAGGACACTCACGGGTTCGTTGCGCGACCAGAGCGCCCTGCGCGGGCCGGCATCGCCATTGTGCATAGCGAGTTCGGCGTCGTGCAGCTCGGTCTTCACCCAGTTCAGGAAATCGGCACGGTCGCTCATGCCACCAGTATGCTCCGAGCACCGCAGCCACTGCGAGGTCCCGGCCGGGTTAGGTCTCATATCTGCATTGCCACGTGACGACTGAGGCTAAATGATGAAACGCAAACCAGGCAAGGCACATTGAGAATGCGAGGTCTCACAGGTATGGCTACCCCGGAAGAGTTCTACGACACCCTCGCGTCTGAGTATCATCTGCTCTTCGATAACTGGTGGTCGGCGGCTCAGTGGCATGGGCGAGTGATAGCTGACATTCTCGCGCAGCGGGGGATCATCGCGGGGCCTCTGTTGGATTGCACGTGCGGCATCGGCACCCAGGCCCTGCCGCTGGCATCGCTGGGATATTCCGTGACAGCCACCGACGTCAGCCATGTGGCAGTCGATCGTGCCCGGGCGGAGGCGGCCGCGCGGGGAATCGACGTCGATTTCGGGTTCTGCGACATCCGCGACGTCCGTGACCACGTCAAAGGGAGCTTTGACGTGGTCATTTCCTGCGACAACGCGCTACCGCACCTGCTGAATGACGAGGACCTGGAACGTGGCTTGCGCAGTGTCCGTGCGTGCCTGCGACCGGGCGGGCTGTTGCTCGTCTCCCTTCGCGACTATGACGCGTTGAAACGCACTCGGCCCGATGGGGTGCCGATTTCGGTCCACGGGGAAGTCCGGTCACGGCATGGGTCAGGTCAGGCTTGGCGGTGGTCGCTGGATGCGGCGTACGTCGACATCGAGTTGTTCATCTTCAGCGAAGACGCGGCCGGATTATGGCGAGCTCGCTCAGGTACGACGCGTTACCGAGCTCTGCAACGCACGGATCTTGAAAACCTGCTGATCGGGGCCGGTTTCACCGCAGTCGAATGGCTCATGCCTGACGTGAGCGGCTACTACCAGCCAATCGTGCTCGCGAAGGCCTGATCCTGACCTCGGGACAGAACCAATCAGAGCTTGGCGTTGTCGGTAGGACTGGACAGGCGGGGTTACCGGGAACAAGATCGGCGTATGACTCTTTCGCCGCAGGAGACCGTTCTCGAATTCATTCGTGCTTTCCGCGAACAGGACGCCGGTCTCGCTCTGTCGCTGACGTCGGACGACTTCACCTTCACCAGCCCGCAGGATGACCACCTCGATCGAGACACCTGGCTGGAGCGGTGTTTCCCAACGGCTGACCACTTCGATTCACCGCCTACAACCCTGCAGATCGTCGAGGTTGGCAGTGTCGTGCTTCACCGGTACGAGTACAACGTCGCCGGACGCACCTACCGTAACGTCGAAGCCACCCGGGTGCAGGACGGACTGGTCCGCGAAGTCGAGGTGTATTTCGGGGGAGCCGTATAATCAGAAATTCCCAAGGGGCCGGGTGATTACTGGTATGGAACGCACCCACTTCTTTAGGAGTCCGTCATGGCCTCGGTACTTGTTTGTTCCTGCCCCGTCACCGGGCACGTCGTCCCGATGCTCGCGGTCGCTACCGGGTTGGTGAACCGCGGCCACACCGTCCGTTTCCTCACCGGTCAGCGCTACGCTTCCCGCGTCGCCGCCGCCGGAGCGGCGTTTCTCCCGCTGCCGGTCGAAGCCGACTTCGATGACACCAACCCCGACGAGGAATTCCCCGGCCGCGTTGGCCTCAAGGGCCCGAAAGGCATCCGGTACGACCTCACCAACATCTTCATGCGCCCGGGTAAAGCCCAGTACGACGCCGTCCAGTCGGCCCTTGGTGCTACGCCCACCGACGCTGTGGTTTCGGATCCCCTTTTCATGGGTGCTGCCCTGATGCTCAACACTCCGCGAGCTAACCGCCCGGCTATCGTGAGCTGCGGCATCACGCCTCTCACCCTCGCCAGCCGCGATACCGCCCCCTTCGGGCTCGGTATCCGACCGATGCCCGGACCCATTGGTCGCATCCGCAACCGCGCAATGAAGGGGGTGACCGAGAAGGTGATCTTCGGGCCGGTGCAGAAGTACGCGAACGAAGTGGCACGCAGCGTGACACGCAAGGGTTTCCCCGGTTTCTTCATGGACTGGCCGCGCCGGGCCGACATTCTCGCTCAGTTCACCGTCCCCGAGTTCGAGTACCCGCGTTCAGACCTCCCGGACAATGTTCACTTCGTCGGCCCGGTTTCGCAGGGCGGCGGCAAGGACTCGGAAGACGTGGCGCTGCCCGAGTGGTGGGACGATCTAGACGCGGGCCGTCCCGTCATCCACGTCACCCAGGGCACAGTCGCCAACCGCGAATATAACTACCTCATCCGCCCCACCATTGACGGCCTCGCGAACGACGACGTTCTCGTCGTCGTCAGCACCGGTGGCCGCCCCGAAGACACACTCACCGGACCGCTGCCCGACAACGTCCGGGTCTCTTCCTACCTCCCGTACGACGAGCTCCTCCCGAAGACCAGCGTCCTCGTGACCAACGGCGGTTATGGGGGAGTGCAGTTCGCTCTGCGGCACGGTGTGCCGCTGGTGGTGGCCGGCCAGAGCGAGGAGAAGACGGAGGTGTGTGCCCGCGTCGCGTGGTCAGGTGCCGGTATCAATCTGCGCACCAACCGTGCCAAGCCCGACGACGTCGCCAAGGCCGTGCGCAAGGTCCTCGCCGATCCTTCCTACCGGGAGGCTGCGGGCCGGATCGGCAAGGCGATCAAGGCGTCGCGCGGAGTCGATGCGCTGGTGGACCTGGTGGAGAAGGAAGTTCAGCCAACGCGGTGACGCCGGCTGCGGGTCACGACGAGCGTTGGCCTACAAGTGCTTCCGAGGAATCGAGACCAGCCGCAAGGCGCCGTCGTTTAATCCTTCGCTGCGCACTTGGCGAGGGGATTCGGGCTCCCTTGGAACGGTTGCATGTGCTGCACGCCGCGACGAAGTTCTGAAGGCTAGTCGACCCACCCTTCGACCACGGATAGAAGTGGTCCCCGTGCTCAGCCGCTCGTGAACACCGGCGCGGACCTACGCCCAACTCACATTGTCCGCCTGCTCGAGCCATGCCTTCACGCCGCTGCTGCTTCGTGAAGCGCCGAACTGGATCGCGACGTCGGGCATCGCGCGAGGTAATGATCGCCGCAGTAATCCCAAGCGCCAGCAGGATGAGGGCAGGGGTCGAAACTGCCGCGAGCACTTGCTGACCGAGGGAAAGCAGAACATCCGATGCCGCGGAGACTCCCGAAGCACCGGAGGGAGGCGGGGAAACAAACGAGCTGCTGAGGAGGGGGCTGACGATAGACCCGCCGAGCCAGAGAACGACGACCAAGTAACTCAGCTTCAGGAGCTTTCTCGACCAATAGATACGACCTAGCTCGCTCACTGCTCCGCGCCATGCATTTCGTAATCTCCCCCATAGATCGACAGCAATAATTAGAGCACTAAGTGGGACCGAAGCCATCAATTCTCGCTCACCCCGCCGCGCGCCACCTCCGACGCCTTGACACCACGGCCAAGTTCCAGCCGAACCGTTACCGTGCGCCGCGAAAACCATCACGGCGCACGGTAAACACGACTAGCTCCGCGCGGATTCCTTCTCGCGGTCGTCCTTCTCCCGGCGGGTCGGCTCATAGGACTCCCAGAAGGTGGCCCCGGTGATGCCGAGGGGCCTCGGGTCGAACACCGGGTCGAGGCCGAGCTTCTTCTGCGCCTCGAAGTCCTTGAGCGCCTTGAAAGCGGGCTTCTGCAGGATCAGGATGCCAATGATGTTCAGCCAGGCCATGAGGCCCACGCCGATGTCGCCCATCGCCCACGCGTCGGCGGCGGTGTTCACGCAGCCGTAGGCGACGGCAATGAGGATCGCCACCTGCAGGGCCATGGTGCTCACGCGGCCCACGCTGGCACGGACGCCCGGGATCATGGTGTTCGAATAGTTGCCCACGAGGAAGCGCAGGTTGGTCTCCGCCATGTAGTAGTAGGCGATGACCGTGGTCAGGCAGAAGAAGATAAGCGTGATCGCGATGAACGCGGCGCCGAAACCGGGGAACACGGAGTCGAACCCGGTCTGCACGAACTGCGGCCCTACAGTGGCGGTGGCCGACAGCAGACCGCCCTCGACGAGGACCGCCCCGTCCTCGGTGCCTCCGGAGAAGACGCGGTAGGCGCCGGTCGAGAGGATCAGGAAACCGGTAGCTGAGCATACGAACAGCGTGTCGATGTAGACCGCGAAGGCCTGCACCAGGCCCTGCTTTGCCGGGTGCGACACCTCGGCGGCGGCCGCGGCGTGCGGACCCGTTCCCTGGCCGGCCTCGTTCGAGTAGACCCCGCGCTTCACGCCCCACATCACGGCCAGGCCGATGACGGCACCGAGAGCCGAGTCCATGCCAACGGCGCTGCGGAACACCAGCGCGATGATCTCCGGCAGCTGGGCGGCATTGATGAACACGACAATCAGGGCAAGGACGATGTAGCCGACGGCCATGAATGGCACGACGAATGCCGCCACACTGGCGATACGCTTCACGCCGCCGATGATCACAAACGCCAGAGCGATGACGGAGCCGACGGCAACGACCAACGGCGGGATGGTCCAGGCGCCGCCAATTGCGGTGGCCATCGAGTTGGCCTGTACGCCCGGCATCAGAACGCCGGCGGCCAGAACGGTCACGGCGGCGAAGACGTACCCGTAGACCTTGAAGAAGCCGGCGCCCCTGGTGTGGGCGAACGCTCGGGAGAAGTAGTAGGCCGGGCCGCCGCGGTACTCGCCGGTCAGCGGGTCGCGGGTCTTGTAGATCTGGCCGAGGGTCGACTCGATGAATGACGTCGATGCGCCCAGGAAGGCGACCACCCACATCCAGAACAGGGCGCCGGGCCCGCCGAAGGCAATCGCGGTGGCGACGCCTGCGATGTTGCCGGTGCCGACACGGCCGGACAGGGACATAGCGAGAGCCTGGAACGAGGAGACGCCCGAGGGGGACTGCTCACCCCGAACCAGTTGCTGAATCATTCCCTTGACGTGCCGCACCTGCAGGAAACGCGAACGGACGGAGAAGTAGACGCCGGTCGCGAGGCAGAGATAGACGAGCCAGTCGCTCCAGATAACACCATTGATAGCTGACAAAACACCGCTCATGAGTGTGGGATCCCTCCAGGAAAGAGCGTGAATGATGCGGTGGGTGCCGCCGTCGTCGGTGGACGTAAGTGGCGGGCACCACACCAAAACCTGTGAAGGTTCTCACAAAGCACTGGTGTTCGTCCATTCGGGGATTTCCCACACACGCAATCGGCCCACCTCCTGGGAAGGAGGTGGGCCGAAGGCAAGCTGGAGCTTGAGGGTTACCGGTTGTCGACGAGGTTGGCCTTGTCGACCTTGCGGTGGAAGCGCATACCGGCCAGCCCGCCGAGGATCGCTCCGACGAGGGCTACGACCGCAGCAATGATCGCGGAAATGATGCCCGCCGTGGTCAGGTTCTCCGCGTTGGGGATCTGCGGGAACGTGTTGAGCTGAGCGAGAATGTTGAACTGGTCGCCTGCGATCGCACCGAGGATGCCGACGATAATCGCGATAACGATCGCCCACACCCACACGGCGATGCCCTGCTTCATACCGTTGAAGCGAGCCATTCGCCCGGCGACGTAACCGCCGCAGAAGTAGGCGAGGAAGAGGATCACGGCCAGGATGATCGCGCCGATGATTCCGGCGGTTTGCGGGTCCTGCGTGGCTTCGCCCGCCACGTTCGTGTTGGTTGCATTGCCGATGACTGCGCCAAGTGCTGCGGCCAGTGCGGTCAACAGCACGCCGGTTCCGGTGGCGGTGAGCCAACCGAAGAAGGCCGAGCCGATCTTGATGCCGCCGAACTCTTCCTTTTCGCGTTCCAGCAGGTGGTCCTGCTGGTCCCGGTCGATGTCGGTGCGCCGGGTGGTGTCCCGGTCGATACCGTCTGATCCGCTACGGGCGGATCCTGCGCTGGTGCTCATGGTCTCTCCTGAGGTCTGTCTTCGTGCGAGCGATGGGGAGCGATTGTTAGCGTCCCTTGCGGACTTCGACGTCGTCAGTGTCGATCTGCTCCTTGCGGACTTCCTCGGTGACAGTCTGCTGCTCGGTGACGGTTTCCTTGTCCAGGCGGACCCGCTCGACAGGTACGGTTTCCTTCTCGATGACGGGGCGCTCCTCGTGGAGGACGACCTCGTGCTCTTCCTCGCTGATGGCGGGGCCGGCGAGGGCTTCATCCCGGTTGGCGTCGGTGATCGGTTCACGCTCGATGCGGACCTCTTCGCGCTGGACCGGGACCGTCTTGGTGACGTTCTCCGTGACGATGAACTTGCGCAGTCGGGCACGTCCGGCTTCGCGGCGTTCGGTTCCTACGCGGAGCTGCTCTTCCGAGCGGGTCATTGCATCGTCGGTGGTCGGGCCGGAGGTGTCGTGGCCGACGGTGGCGCGGTCGGACTCGTAGTTACCGGTGGTTCCGGCGGTGTAATCGGCGGTGTCGTAGTTGCCGGTTGAGAGGCCGTAGTAGCGGTAGAGCTCGGCCTCTTCCTGCCCGCTCAAGTGACCGTCGGGAGCAACGTTGGGTGCGTCCTTGATCTTGGCCTTGGAGTATCCGACGCGGACGTCGTTGCCCTCAAGCGTTGCGCCCTCGAGCGGCGCGAAGGACTCGTTCGTGCCGAAGAAGCCGGTATTGACGGTGGCCCAGGTGGGGCTGCCGGTGTGATCATCGACGTAGATCTGGCCGACCGAGCCGACGCTGCTGCCGTCGTTATCGATGACTTTGCCGCCGGATTCGAGGATCTGGGAAATGTGGTCCTGGGAAATCATGATGTTCTCCTTCGTGAGATAGCAAGCATGCTGATTACTAGGCTACCTTACAAATGGCCGGAGTGTCTTTCCGGAGGATGACTGGGACAAGCCTCCGCCGTCGTCGGCTTCTGATCGCGTACTGATAAAGTCGGTACAAAGTAATGCCGTCCCGCCGGCGCTGATTCAGCGCGGGCTGCCGGCCCCAGCAGGGCGTCCACGCCACGAAGCACCTTACCGCCGGTATTTGAGCTCCGGGTTCGCGCCCGACATAGAGATCGGATCCCATGACCAGGACTTCACGCCACTCCTCAGGACGAGCAGGCCAGACACCTCCCAAGCTGGACAGGGGTGCCATGCGCATCGTTGCGCTGGGTGGCCTCGAGGAAATCGGCCGCAACATGACCGTGTTCGAGTTCGGCGGCAAGTTGCTGATCATGGACTGCGGGGTCCTCTTCCCGGAGGAACACCACCCGGGGGTGGACCTGATCCTCCCGGACTTCTCCTACCTGCGGGACCGCCTCGATGACATCGTCGGCCTGGTGTTGACCCACGGGCACGAGGACCACATCGGCGCTGTGCCCTACCTGCTCCGCGAGCGGGCCGATATCCCCATCATCTCCGCGCGTCTGACGCTGGCCTTCATCAAGACCAAACTGCAGGAACACCGCATCACCGCCAAGACCGTGCAGGTGAAGGAGGGTGACCGAAAGAAGTTCGGGCCCTTCGACCTCGAATTCCTTGCGGTGAACCACTCCATCCCGGACGGTCTCGCGATGGCCATCCGCACCCCCGCCGGACTCGTCCTGGCCACGGGTGACTTCAAGATGGACCAGTTCCCGCTGGACGGCCGGATCACCGACCTGGCCGGCTTCGCCCGCCTCGGCGAGGAGGGCGTGGACCTCTTCCTGCCCGACTCCACCAACGCCGACGTCCCCGGCTTCCAGATCTCCGAGCAGGACCTCGCGCCGGCCATCGACGAGGTGCTCCGCACTGCCCCGCGCCGGATCATCGTCTCCAGCTTCGCCAGCCACATCCACCGCATCCAGCAGGTCATCGATGCCGCGCACCTGTACGGCCGGAAGGTGGCTTTCGTGGGCCGCTCCATGGTCCGGAACATGAAGACTGCGCGCGAACTCGGGTACCTGACGGTGCCGCGCGGCCTGCTGGTGGACTTCAAGGAACTCGACAAGATGGATCCGAAGAAGGCCGTCATCATCTGCACCGGATCGCAGGGCGAACCGATGGCTGCACTGGCACGCATGGCGAGCCAGGACCACATGATCGACCTGACCCAGGGCGACACAGTGCTGCTGGCCAGCTCGCTGATTCCGGGCAACGAGACCTCCATCTACCGGCTCATCAACGACCTCACCAAGCTCGGCGCCAACGTGGTGCACAAGGGCAACGCGAAGGTCCACGTGTCCGGTCACGCCAGTGCCGGCGAGCTCGTCTACTGCTACAACCTCGTGCGTCCCCGCAACGTCATGCCGGTACACGGTGAGCACCGCCACCTGAAGGCGAACGCCGAGCTGGCTATCCGGACCGGTGTGGAGCCGAAGAACACCCTTGTTGTCGAGGACGGCACCACCATCGACCTCAAGGATGGCGTAGCGCGCGTCTCCGGCAAGGTCACCGCGGACTACGTGTACGTCGAGAACATGGTGGCCGGCGCCGCGACCGAGGAGTCCCTGCAGGACCGCATCCGCCTCGCGGAGGACGGTGCGCTCACCGTGCTGGCCATCGTCAACCCGGACACCGGCAAGCTGGAGGAGGACCCCGAGTTCTTCCCCGTGGGCTGGGCCCCGAAGGACGGCGAGCTGGACAAGGCGACCGACATCGTCGAGAAGACTCTCGCCGGGATCAAGGGCGAAAAGACCGGTCCGGATGCGGAACGCGCCATCGCTGACGGACTGGTCCGCTGGTCCGACCGGTCGCTGCGCCGGAAGCCCGTGGTCACGGTCATCATCGTCGACGCCTGAGTTCGGACGGTGCCGCCTGATTCGTTGGGGCGGCCCGCCTGAACCCTGCCGTTCTGATCGGCATATGCTCTTCCAATACGTTCGAACGATTGGATGCACATGAGCCGCAGTTACGTCATCGATTCGATTCCTGGCGACGGCATTGGCGTCGACGTCACCGACGTCGCGATGCAGTGTGTCGACGCCGTCGCCAGGATCTATGGCTTCGAGGTCCAGTGGCGGGTCCGCGACTGGAACAGCGACCTCTACCGTACAACGGGCCGCATGATGCCCGTCGACGGAATCGAACAGCTCAGCGACGGCGACGGCATCTACCTCGGCGCGGTCGGAACCCCGGACGTGCCCGACGACGTCACGCTCTGGGGACTGCTCATCCCCATCCGCAGGGAGTTCGATCAGTACATCAACCTCCGTCCCATGCGGCTGCTGCCTGGCGTCGTCGGTGCCATGCCCGGCATCGAGGACCTGGACATCGTGGTAGTGCGCGAGAACGTCGAAGGCGAGTACTCCCAGATCGGCGGCAGGTTCGGCACCGGAACCGACGGCGAGTTCGCGGTCCAGGAGAGCGTCTTCACCCGGCGCGGTATCGCTCGGGCGGCGCGCTACGCCGCGAACGCGGCCACCGAACGCGGCGGGCGGCTTGTCTCCGCGACGAAGTCCAACGGCATCATCCACACCATGCCGTTCTGGGATGAAGTGGTGGCCGAGACGGTCAAGGAGTTCCCCGGCGTCGTCGTCGAAAAGGTGCTCATCGATGCGCTGGCCGCCCGGGTGGTGATGAAGCCGACGAGCATCCGGACCATCGTCGCGTCGAACCTGTTCGGGGACATCCTCTCCGACCTCGTGGCGGGCGTTGCCGGATCCATCGGCATTGCGCCCAGCGCCAACCTGAACCCCGAGCGGCGGCACCCGTCGATGTTCGAGCCCGTGCACGGCTCCGCTCCGGACATCGCGGGCAAGGGGATCGCGAACCCGGTCGGCGCTCTGTGGGCGGCGGCGATGATGCTCGACCACCTCGGCGAGGCCGACGCCGCCCGCTCCCTGACCTCGGCGTTCGAGGGCACACTCGCGGACGGCACCGCGACGCCGGACCTAAAGGGTTCCGCAACCACGGCGGAGTTCGCCGCCGAGGTGCTCGCCCGCCTGTCCTAGGCGGCAGCCCTAGGCGCCGTCGCGGCCGCGCAAGAGGGATCAGATTGGACCACCCGGACCAGATCCTCGCTGGTCATCACAGGCCCGAGTCAAGAACAGGCCAGCAGCCGCCCAATGCGTGGCTCCACTCGATCCGCTCCTGTTCCAGACGGACGCTGCCGCGGCGCCGGAGTTCCTCCAAGACCTGCCATTCATCAGGCACGAGATGACTGAAGATCCCGGTTGACGGCGCTGGCTCTTCCACCCACAGATTGCGATAAGCTTCCAGCGTTTCCAGAGCCACCAGGATCGTCGAAAACGTCGTACAGTACAGGGCAGGGAAGGGCAGGTTCCTCCCCGCGTCTGGTGAACCGCATCTGCGGGCCGCCGTCATCCCTGAGGCTCCCGTGACCATCCGTGACATGACGGGCCTGTACGTCTTCCCGAACATCCTCTCTTCCCGAACACCCTTTTCGGCGTCGGGATGACTGGTGCGCAGATCAAGGACTACCTCGAGTACTCGGCCAGGTACTTCACCAGACAGTGCCCGGCGCCCGGTCGATCCCGCAACGCTTACCGATGTCATGGGCCACCTGATCGCACAGGGCACTATCGATCCGTCGGACTTCTTTGAGAAGAACTGGAGGCTCGCCCGCGAGGGCGAGCCGGTCTTCGACTAGTACTTCTGCGAATGCTGGCGAGGGCGTGACACAGAAGTAGGGCGCGGGCCATCCGACCCCCGCCCTACTTCTGTGTCGTTCTTAACCGCCGTCGCGTGAGTAGTGGAGCGGAACCTCGCCGTTGCCGAACGCACGGGTCCCCTTGAGCGTGAGCTCCAGCGTGATCCACTATCTTCGTAATCGTTTACTCTACCGCGTATCCCCAATAGGAGACCCACCCTAATTCCTGCCGAGGGTGCTTTCCCTCGCAACGAGATGAAAGCCCGCCTGCAGTTCTCTGTGCTCCACTCTTCGCCCTCTTGAACGGATGGCGCTCATCAACACATCGATTGCGGTACGAGCGATTGTGTCCATCTCAGGAGCGATGGTCGACAGGCTAGGTGTGGAAAAACGGCCATCCTGCGTGTCGTCGAACCCAATCACCAAGACATCTCCGGGCACTGAGATGCCTGCGTTGTAAAGCCCCCGCAGGGCACCGAGCGCAAGCGCGTCATTGAACCCGAACACTGAGTCGAACCGCAGGCCTGAAGCGAGAGCAGCTTCGATCGCGTGCACGCCGTCATTGCGGAGCCACCCTCGCCCGTCCAAAGCTAAGGCTGAATCGAACGGAACGTTGGCATTTGCAAGTGCGCTCTTATAGCCTTCAAACCGCAGTCCCGCTGCGCCTTCGCTCCCCGGTGGCTCGACGCCTATCGCCGCGATTCGTGTGCGACCCAAGCTGAGCAAGTGCTCCGTCGCTGCCCGAGCTCCTTCTAAGTTGGCGGCGACTACGTGGTCGTAGTTGGGATGGTGCACCCGATCCCCGAGCAGCACAATCGGAAAGTGACCGGTCCGTTCATCCAGATCTTGAGGAGTAATCGTCGAAGGGGCGAAAAGCACTCCGTCGACGAGGTGCTCCCGGGTCCCGGCGAGCAGGGATAACTCCTCAGCGCGGTCGCCCCCCGTCGTTTCGACCAGCACGGTTACGCCTACTTCTCGGCCGGCGACGATCACTGCCTGTGCCAGCTCCGCAAAATACTGCTGGTTCAAGCTGGGGATCACCAGCGAGATCATGCCCGTGCGGCCGAGGCGAAGATTTTGCGCGGCGACGTTACGGCGGTAATCGAGCGTGGCCAGAGCATTTTCCACCTTTTCGCGGGTGGCAGGACGTATGCCGTCATAGCCGCGGAGCAGGCGCGACACTGTCTGATGGGACACCCCAGCGACCCGCGCAACGTCGTAGATAGTCGCGGGCTTTCCCTCTGTCAATTCGCGAGACGCCACACCCGACCTTCCCTTACCTGAGGATTATGTCTACGCTCTGCTGGACGTTATCGATAATATCCGCCGCCCAGAACGATTGACAACCTTCGCTTTATCGATAACATTTGGGTGGTACGGAGTCCTCGACTGATCTGCGGACAACAACACTACGGCGCCGTTGAACCCATCGAACACGGTGTTGCTCAATTACACGAAGGAGTGAAGGATGAAGTTCTCCAGACTTGGTGGTGGATTCGCCGCCGTGGCCCTTGGCGTCCTGGTGCTATCCGGCTGCGCAAGTACCGCAGACGACGGCGATGACGCAGATGTCACGACCATCGCATACTGGGGCTGGGACGGTGCGCCCGGCAGCGCTGTTGTCGAACCGATGATCGCAGCCTTCGAGGCCGATAACCCTACCATCAAGGTCGATTACACAGAGTTGTCCCAAACTGACTTCAAGCCGAAAGTCGCGCAATCGCTTCGCGCCGGAGAGGCCATCGACGTTCTCACAGTTCAGCCGGGCGCGTGGGCAAGCGAGATCGAGGATTATCTCCTTCCAGTCGCCGATTGGCCAAATGCGGACATCGTGGAAAGCTTCACCGAGCAGTCCGTTGATCAGGCGTCGCGCCTGTTTCGAGACGGTAACCTGATGGCTGTACCGGTCTATTCGACGGGGTCTGCTGTCGGCATTTACAACGCTGATATTATCGCCGAGCTGGGCGTCGAGCCGCCGGTCACCCGTGAAGGCTTTGCTGAGCTTAGTGCCGCCATCGAAGCTCAGGACAGCGATCTGCTTCCCGTGGTCATGCCGTCGGAGGGCTGGTTCCAGGACGAAATCGTCTTGACGATGGTCGGTCAGGATGATCCCGACTTCTACAACTCGGTTCGCTACGACGATGGAAAATGGAACACTGACTCGTACGTGACGGCGCTCGAAGAATACAAAGAGCTTTTCGATACTGGTGTATTCAATTCCGACACCCTCGACCTCGACTACGCAAGCGCAATGTCCGCTTTCGACGAGGGCCGTGCCGCGGTCGTTTTCAACGGAACTTGGGAGGCAACCCGCATTCTCACTGGAAACTACGGCCTGGTCCCATTCCCTGCCGACGCCACCAGCGATGCTTCGCTTAGGTCCTTCCTCGATGTCATGGTTGGAATTCCGGCAGAATCGTCGAAGCAGGAAGCGGCCGCACAGTTTATCGAATTCATGTCGATTGGCGCGGGCGTCGACGAGTACGCCACCACGCTGAAGGGAGTGCCCGCGCTCGAGGGGTACGAAATGCCTGAGGGCGTGCTGACGACCGAGTTGCAGCAGCAAAGCTACGACTTGCTGGTCGACCTCATCAACAATCCTTCGAGCGACCGCAACAACCTTGGAGCGTTCTCCGACACAGTCGGCGCCAACGTTAAGCAGGTGCTGTTTGGTCAGATGACCGCGGAAGAAGCTGCGGACGCCGACCAAGAAGAGCTCGAGCGCGGCAACTTTTAGCTCCCCCTGATGGTGGGGGCGAGGGCGTAGTGTCGTCGCGTCGTCCCCACACGGACCGAATCGATCTGAAGGGTAAGTCATGAGTAAGACCAAAGAATGGGTCGTAGGCAAACGGTCCCAGCAGCGTCGACGGCGGGGCGAGTGGAAGGCTGCGCTCCTCTTCCTCAGCCCGTTGTTCGCTCTTTATCTCGTCTACTACCTGTACAGCATCGTCTTCTTGGGGCAAACGAGTTTGCAGAGAGTGGGTATCGCTCTCACTCGTCCCGTCGAGATCGGTCTCGAGAACTTCAGGCTCGTCTTTACCGACCCAGTGTTCGGGCAGGCGGTTGTAAATAACCTCGTGTTTGCGGCCGTTAGCATTGTCGCCTCCCTAACCTTTGCCTTCTTTATTGCTGTTTCCCTTGCGACCGGCATCCGCGGCCGCAAGGTGTTCTACCTGCTCTTCCTCATGCCAGCACTGATGCCGCTCTCACTTGTGGCCACCATCTTCGGGACGATGCTTCAGGAAAGATTTGGCATCCTCAACGAGACACTGCGTGCAGTGGGCCTCGGTGAACTTGCTCAACCTTGGTTGACCTCTCCGAACCTCGCCTACACCGCTGTAATCCTCATCTTCTGCTATTTGATCGGCTTACCGATCATGTACTACACCGCGGATCTATCTGCACTGCCCACATCGGCGCTGGAGGCAGCACTGCTGGACGGAGCGGGAACCTTCCGCATTATGCGCTCCATCATCTATCCAATGATGAAGGCCACCCACGTGACGGTAATCCTCGCCCTGTTGCTCGGTTCATTCAGAGCGCTCGAACAAGTGTTGTTCTCCACCGGCGGTGGTCCGGGGGCTCGGACTGAGATTGTCGGCACTTATCTCTACGGTTACACCAACTCCGGCGGACAAACCATTGGCTTCGTTGCCGCGGCGTCGATCGTGGTACTTCTGATCGCGTTCACCATTTCGATCCTGCAGATGTATCTCACTCGTACTCGGAAGGATGAGCGATGACTACCACGATTACTCCGCCTACCCTCCGTCCTCCTCGGAAGCAGCGCGCCTCCGGCCCTCGAAAGCAGCGCACCGGCGACGATAACCCCCTGCGGATGGTAATCACCCAGAGCGGTGACCGCATTGCCATATACGCAATATTGATCCTGATGGGGCTGATCTTCGCGTTCCCGCTATACGCGATGGTGACGAAGTCGTTCGAGGGCTCCGGCATCGAGAACTACACAACGCTCTTCACCGGGGAGTCGGGGACCGTGCCGATCCTCACTACCTACCTCAACTCGCTCATCATCGGCCTGCTCCATGCAACCCTCGTGATCGCCATCGGCACCACAGCAGGGTACGCGTTCTCGAAGATCCAGTTTGGCGGCCGCGAGCTGACTTTCGCACTCGTTATCCTCTTTCTCGCGGTGCCGGGCACCGCGCTGCTCGTCCCTGTTTTCCATATCACTGATCAAATGGGCCTCTTCAACACATACCTGGGTGTAGCGCTGCCTGAAGCGGTTCTCACTGTGCCGTTCGCTGTGTTGTTGTTGCGTAACTATGGCCGCACGATATCCGACTCGCTGTTTGAGGCCGCGCGGATCGACGGAGCGGGGCACCTCCGTTTGTTCTGGAGTGTCTTCCTTCCAATGGCTCGTCCCGCAATCGCGAACCTGACTGTGCTTTGCATGATTTGGTCGTTGCAGGACTTCCTGTGGCCCTCGATGCTCTTCACCGATCCCGACCTGACAACAGCCGCGCAGGCCGTCGCGACCTTTTCAAATGCTCTCGGCCGAAGCGCGGAGGACTTCGGGAGATACAATGCCAGCCTCGTCCTCCTCGCAGTGCCGGCCGTCTTGTTTGTGCTTTTCGGCCTGCGCTTCATCGTGAACGGACTCGGGAGCGGGAGCACCAAGGACTGATGACGCAGCATTCACTTTGGTTCGATCGACCTGCGGCCACCTGGACCGAGGCGCTTCCGCTGGGCAATGGCCACACCGGTGCTATGGTCTTCGGCCACCCTCTCGAAGAGCGCCTTCAGATTAACAATGGCACCGCGTGGTCGGGAAGCCCCGACAGCGAGTTTGCAGAACCGCAGATTTCCAGTGAGGTCGCGGCGGCGGCACTCCTGGAAGCACGCGCTAGGATCGGACGCGGCGACCATACCGCGGCCGATACGGCCCTTCGGAAGATTCAGCATCGCCACAGTCAAAGCTTTCTTCCATTCGTCGATCTCACCGTGAGCATCCGGCCCGAAGACGCGGTCCACGGAGCTTCCGCTCTGATCGAGGAGTATCGCCGAACCCTCGACCTCCAGACCGCAGTTCACACCACCTCGTGCCAGATCGACGGTTCCACTGCGCGTATGCGCAGTTATATCAGTGCGCCGGCGGGTGTGCTGGTGCACACTATCGAGTCCGAGAGACCGATTGCCGAAGTCGAAATTGGTCTTACGAGCCTGCTCCACGTTCTCGAATCGCGTTCCCTGCGCGACGGCGGCGCATTGCTACTGCGCATGCCGACCGATGTGGTGCCCGTGCATGACGGATCCGGTGACCCGGTGAGATACGAAGATGATGTGCTTTCGTTGCAGGGGTCAGCCGTCTTTCGAGTGCAGCACAACGGAAACGCAACCGTCGCGATGCCGGGCGCGCTCCGAGTGCGAGGGGCATCGACAATATCGATAATCCTCGCAACGGAGACCACCTTTGCCGGTCTCGCGACAACGCCAGTCGGTACGGCCAGTGACGCATTCGAGGGCGCTTCGAAGCGCGTGAACGAAGCGGCTCGTTGCAACCCTGAATCGTTGCTTGCCGACCACAGCGACACACACAGCACACTTTATGGGCGGGTGGAAATCGATCTCGGCAACGCGCCGACATCGCCCCTCGATGAGCGCATCCTTGAGGGAAATCGGCACCCCGGCGGCCCGTTGGCAGCAGACCCAGCTCTGGCTGCAGATCTCTTCCACTACGGCCGTTACCTCTTGCTCGCAAGCTCGCGGCCAGGCGGCACTCCGGCCAACCTACAGGGTATTTGGAATGAATCCCTGCAGCCTGCGTGGAGTTCGAACTACACGACCAACATCAACTTGCAGATGAACTACTGGCTTGCCGAGTCGACCAATCTGACTGAATGCCTACCGCCGTTGTTCGACCTGATTGAAGCTCTGTCTCGAACAGGGCGTCGCGTCGCGCGCGAACTCTACGCGGCTCCTGGGTGGGCCGCGCACCACAACTCCGACATCTGGGCATATCCGTTGCCCGTCGGTGGCGGCCAGCACGATCCAAAGTGGGCGTTCTGGCCCCTCGCCGGGCCATGGCTGGTTCGACATTACTGGGAGCACATTCGCCATGGAGCAGATGACGCCTTCATCCGCGATCGTGCATGGGCGCCGACTCGTTCGGCGGCAGAGTTTGCTCTTGCTTGGTTGAGGGAGGAGCCGGATGGAACCCTTGGTACGGTGCCCTCCACATCACCGGAAAATCAGTTCCTGAGCGCAGACGGGCAACCCGTCTCCGCTGGCCGATCGTCGAGTTACGACCTCGTCGCTATCGGTGATCTGCTCGACATTGTTTGCGCAATGGCCGACCGTCTCGGGTTGCAGGATGATGCGGTTGTCTCTCGAGCCCGGGCGGCCCGCCCTCGCATACCGGGCGTGTCTATCGGGTCGAGTGGCCACGTTAAAGAGTGGATCGACGACGTCGATTTTCCCGATCCCACCCACCGCCATATGATGCATCTCTACTTCCTCCATCCAGGCGATCGTCCAGTGACGCCCGAACTTGCGGTAGCAGCATCGCGCAGTCTAGACGAGCGCGGCGACGAGTCAACAGGCTGGTCATTAGCGTGGAAGATCGCGTTGCGGGCACGATTAGCGCAACCGGATCGTGTGAGCGATTTACTTCGCCTGCTGTTCCGCGACATGGGAATCGACAGGGGCCCGTGGGTCGGCGGACTCTATCCCAACCTCTTCACCGCGCACCCACCCTTCCAAATCGACGCGAACT
Organism: Arthrobacter sp. M71 S08; assembly: GCF_059089725.1. Classification (NCBI taxonomy): domain Bacteria; kingdom Bacillati; phylum Actinomycetota; class Actinomycetes; order Micrococcales; family Micrococcaceae; genus Arthrobacter; species Arthrobacter sp. M71 S08. The sequence goes on from NZ_JBNHEY010000001.1 coordinate 310,697, forward strand.
TCGGCTATGCGGCGGCCCTGACTGAATGCCTAATACAAAGCCATGGCGCCGCTATTGACCTCCTTCCAGCAGTGCCCCGCGAACTCGCAACGGGAAGCGTACGAGGCCTGCGTGCGCGACCGGGACTGGAGATCGACCTGGTCTGGTGCGCGGACGACCACGGGAATGCGAGTCTCGTGAGTGTCAGAATGCGCGCTCTAGTGAACCACGCGAAGGGGCCCCATCGCGTTCGCCTCAACGGCGCCGAGATCCTTGTGCACGTGGGCGACGAAGCCGTGACCGTCGAAGCCGGAATGTTCGAGAATAGCTGGGTCAGCTGAAGGCGGGGAGTCGCTGCCTGAGTTCCGCCCAAGCAGAGTGCACAGTTCGAAAAGAGGTGTACTCGGGTGGCGGTACCCGGGGCGTGGTCCGCTCTGAAAAGGGACCGTTAACCTGAGCAAGCATTTTTCCGACAGTGTGATTCGCCCCGGCTTGGGTAGAGGGTCGGTTCGCGTGCTCGTAACTGGGACCTGATAGCCCTCCTTCGAGACATTGCAACACATGGCTTGAAAGGCGCAACTCACTCTTCCGTGTGGCCCGTCACTGGACGGGTATACCGAAAGGTCAGCTCTCGGCGGGCGGTTCACCCCTAGTAGCATAGGGTGCGATCGCATCTGGAACTATCAGTATGCGCTTGGTTGGTTTACTCAACGTGGTCACTGATGAATTTTTCTACACCGAACAAGTGGCTTGCCATCAAAAGCCGGGAGTGGTCAGGGTCCCCGCTTGCCAACGCCTTCAGGATCCCCCGGTGCTGGGAGAGGGCCAAATGGTCCGCGTGGTCATCGGCGATCAAGCGCCGCAACCGCCACCGCACGGCCTTGTCGCCGAGCGCATCGATCAGGGCTGCGAGAATTTTGTTGTCGGCCTTATGAGCAATCAGCCGATGAAAGCGCAAATCGGCATCCAACACGGCCTCATGGTCCACGGTGGGTGCATTGATGGCACGGGCGCTCTCGTCAAGGATTTGGCTCGCGGCTTCAACGTCGGCAGCGGTGAACCCGAGTGCGGCCCGCCCTGCAGCTTCCGTTTCGAGGACCCGCCGGACAGCATGGACCTGAAGAGCGCCTGAAGGGTCCTGGATGTCCACAAGGAAAGTCAGGGGAGTAATGAGGAGTGAAACATCCAAGGAAGTGACGTATGTACCTGCACCCTGGCGAGTTTCCAGAACCCCCATGGTGCAAAGGGCGCGGACTCCTTCCCGGAGGGAACTGCGGGAGACCCCTAGCTGCGGTGCCAAGTCCTTCTCGACCGGGAGCCGTTGTCCGGGACTGAGCCGGCCTTCGAGGATCATCCCTTTAATACCGTTCACGACGAGGTCGGATTGCGACAGCTGCGCAGGTACTGACACTAAGCCTCCATTTGACGGGTGCGAATCAGCTCAGAGAACCTTATAACGGTCCCACACGCTGCGCAGCGACGCCCCGCTAAGCAATTCGGCTAATACGGCGGACTCCGATCCGGCCCGGGTCCGGGCCGACTCGAGGACCCGATACTCAAGGTGTCGTGGCACGATGACGACGCCGTCGTCGTCGGCAACAACCAGATCACCATGATCTATTTCAACTCCCGACATACTCACGCGCTGATAAACCGCAACAATGCGCATCCGAGCCCGGTAGTCCACGGGGCGCCGTCCGGCGGAGAAGACGGGAAACCCGAGCGCAGCTATCTCGGCGCTGTCCCGGATGTTTCCGTCGGTGATCATCCCGGCAGCGGATCTTCCGATGGCTGCAGCGCTGAAAAGCTCGCCCCAGTAGCCGGTCGAGTTGTTTCCGTCGGTCGCAAGGACCGCCACGTCGCCCTTCTGCAGGGAGTCGATAAAGGCAATGGCAGCGTCATAAGGACCCTCCTCCGGCGCTTCAAGAGAGGGGGTGAACTGCACCGTCGAAGCTCTACCCAACACGCGCGAACCAGGGATAAGTGGGATGAGCCGCTGCTGCAGGACCTGTTTTCGGTAGCCGAGGCTATCCAGCGCATCTGAAACCAAAGACGAGCTCATCCGTGTGTCCGCGGGCATTGAGGTGAAAGTGCGTTCATTTGATGACATGGCCGCCTCCGGGCTGGAATGGATACTGTTCCTCGATGCCGACGTCGACACTTACACCTAAGCCCGGAAGCCTCGGTGCCGCGATCCGGCCATTCACAAGGTTGACGGGCTCGAGAAGCAGCGCTTCGCGAAGCGGGTTGGGCAACGTACAGTACTCAAAGAGCGTCACATGCCTGTGGGCAAGCGAAGCGTGCAGATTTGCCGAGAAGGTTACGCCGCTGCCCCAGACATGGGGGACACAATCGACGCCGCTGGTGTATGCCAGATCGGCCACCTCATGGAAGTTATTCGGGCCTCCGACGAACGTGACATCCGGCTGGGCCAGACCGATGCCGCCCGCTTCGATAAGCTGTGCAAACTCACCGACCGTACCGTGTGACTCCACCCCTGAAACTGTGACATCCAAGGCGGACCGGACGCGGACGTAACCAGTCACATCGGTTGCAAAACACGGTTCCTCATACCAGCGAGCCCCAAATTTCTGTGCCTGTTCCCCCACCCTGATTGCGTCCTCTACTGTCCATGGATGGGAAGCGCATCCTTGCACCGCGTCCAGTACGAACTGCATCCCCGGCTGCAGTCTCGGGACCACATGGTTGAGGAGTTCGATGGTCGTGTCCGGGTCATTCATGGCCCGGAACTTCACCGTCTTCAATCCCAGCTCGGACTGCCGCGACGCCCATTGATCAATCTGTTCAAAACTCGTACCTAAACCGCCGCTGGCGTAAGCTTCGATGCTGTTGTGCTTCAGGCCGCCCAGCAGCTCAGAGGCCGGAACTCCTTCGCGCTTTCCCACAGCGTCCAGGACTGCGGTTTCAATCGCTCCGGCAACGCCGCTGAGGATTCCGCCGCGGGACCAAAAGGCTGTATAGGCTTGGAGAGTCGCTGCGACTTGAAGGGGGTGCTCAAAACTGCGGTCGAGAATATACGGTCGATAGGCGTCGAGAATCCCGGGCACGCTGACCGCGGCCATGATTCCCGCGCCGGCCTCACCGATCCCGGTTGAGCCATCGGAAAGAGTAACCTCGACCAGAGCGGCGTCCCAAGAGCGGATTGTGCCTCCCACCCAGACGAGTTCTTCTCCTGGCTCATATGCGGCCGAAAGGAGAATGGGCCGGACGGCACTCACCGTCAGAGCGGTCGCCTGCATGAGTTACTCCCTGCGCCGATTCGACCCAATTTTGATTGATCGTATCTATCTCCGGTGCGGCTGTATACAGTTCGCTGTGGTGCGAAGCGTCGACACTGTTCGCACGTAATACATAGGATGAATGCGTCGAAGCGGAGCATGGCTCGACGTGGTGCGCGGCAGCCTTCGTGACCAACTGCCCGCAGACTGGTGCCGGGAGCTGCTTCGCATCCCGGGCGCTAGTATCTGTGGACCCCACCGCCGACCTAAGGAGAACCGATGGAAACTATCGCTCTGCACACCCGGCTGGCACCGGGGCGCGAACCCGACTATGACCGGATCCACGCCGTTATCCCGGCGCCTCTGGATACTGCTTTGCGCGAGGCCGGAGTCCACAGCTGGCGCATATGGCGCTCAGGCAGGGAAATCTTTCATCTCGTCGAATGCGACGATTATGCTGCCATGCGCGCGTATCTCCGTGAACACCCGGCTAACGTGCCTTGGCAGGCACAAATGGGCGAACTCCTGGAGGTGCACGACGACTATTCCGGAGGAGACCGGGGGATACCACTCGTATGGGAGCTGCCTACGGAAGGGGCAGAATCATGATTATTGACGCACATCAGCACGTCTGGGATCGCAGTCGGGCGCACTACGAGTGGCTGACGGAGCAACTCAGCCCTATTGACCGGACGATTGAGTTTGAGGAGCTGCGGCCACATCTGCGCCGGGCAGGAATTGGCGCAACGGTCCTGGTTCAGGCAGCGGACAACGCCGAGGACACTCAATATATGCTCGATGTCGCGGCCACCCATCCGGAAGTAGTGGCAGTTGTTGGTTATATTCCGCTCGATCGTCCTGTTGAAGCCGCCGAACAACTCGACTGGCTCAAACAGTCCCGTCACGTGGTCGGGATCCGCAACCTGATTCACGAACAGCCGGATCCGGACTGGGTGCTTCGCCCCGAGGTTGACGAGGGCCTCGGAATACTGGAGCAGGCGGGCTTGAGCTTTGACCTGGTTTCGGTGCTTCCCCGGCATCTGGAGCACGTCCCCGTTCTCGGTGAGCGGCACCCTGATTTGAAGATCGTGATCGACCACCTCTCAAAGCCCCCGATTGGCCGTGATGAGGTACAGCCCTGGTGGAGCTTGATAGAGCGTGCGTCCGAAAACCCTCTTGTCCATGCGAAGGTCTCCGGGCTGTATCCCGCGGAAGGGCCGATGAGCGCTTGGTCGACCGAGAAGATTAGACCGTTCTTTGAGCGCGCCCTTGAGTTATTCGGTCCCGGCCGGCTTATGTACGGCGGTGACTGGCCCATATCCGTCCTTGCCGGCGGCTATGACAAAGTCTGGAACGGCCTGGTACCCCTTTTCGAAAGCTTGGCGGCCGATGAGCGCCGCGCGCTGGAAAGCGGCACGGCGACACAGTTTTACCAGATAGATCCGGCGCTGCTTGAGCAGGCACGGACAGCCTTCGGAAAGTAGACAGCGGCAGACTGCCGTTAATGGGATCTAAAAGAATCATGAGCAAACGATTGACCTCCAATTTGTCCTGGGCTAACGTTTGAGCAGAGTCGTTTTGGAGCTGGACGTCCTCGCTCCGCGGCTGAACCTATCTATGGAGGAGAGTCAATGAAGACACCCAATATTCAGCGCCGCGTTCTCAGAGGAGGTCCGCTGGCAATGGGCGCTCTTGCTGTTCTGTTGCTATCCGCGTGCGGCGGCGGTGGGTCGACAGAAGCCGACGTGGAACGAAACGACTCTGGCGGCAAAATCACGGTATGGGTTGATCCGCCGCGTGTCCCCGCTGCGGAGGCTTTCGTAGAGGCACATCCAGAAATAGAGACCGAGGTCGTTCAGATTGACGGCACTGTCGGTGGCAAAACGCTCCAGCAACAGTTCTCGCAGTTCAGCCAGGCCGGGCAAGGGTTTCCGGATGCCATTTTCTTTCCGTCCAACGACGATATCGCCTGGGCTACCGGAGCGCAGATCAATTATGCGGCAGATCTGACTGGCCACCTGCCCGAGGTAATTGAAGGTTACGAGGAGGCTGTCCTCGACCCATGCAATATTGACGGCACCATCCGTTGCCTCCGTAACGACGCGGCACCTGATGTCTTCTGGTACAACAAGACCTTCTTCGATGAGAACGATTACACACTCCCCACCACGTGGGAGGAGTATGCCGATCTCGCGGTGACCATTGCCGAGGAGCACCCCGGAAAGATCAGCGCCTTCCTAGGAGACTCCTACGCGCCCGACCGGTACCTCTGGGCTAGCGGATGTCCTACCAACGACCGGATCTCTGAAACCGAGGTCCACATCAATCTCGACGATGAACGGTGCCAACGCGCGAAAGAGTTGATCAACACTCTGGTGGAGGGCGATGCTGCTACCGAATTAGGGATCTTCGATGCCGACGCGGCTGACATCGGTCCGGATCTCGTGATGAGCCCTGGTGCGGCGTGGTGGGGCGACTATCTCTTCAATCAGACGTGGAACATCGAGCCGGGCACCATGAGCGCGGTAGCCCCGCTTCCCTGGGAAGGCGATACTGAGCCGTCCACGGGAAATGAAGGTGGCGGGCTCTGGGGCATGTCAAACTTCATCGAAGGCGAGCAGCTAGAAAACGCAAAGATCTTCATGGAATTTGTGGCAACTGATCCCGCTTGGCAGGTGGAACTGAGCACAGGTCTTCCAGGATATGGCCCTGTCCAGGACGACTGGATCGCGAAGCAAGCCGCTTCAGAATACTTCGCCGATACCGACACCACGTTTGAAGCAATTAAGGGCGCAACTGAATATGTTGTGGAAGGTCATGCCTACATGCTCTACAACACCGGCGGGATCTGGGCCGAGACGATGACCCCCGCACTCATCGACCAAGCGGGAGTGGATGCCGGCTGGACCGCATTCGGGGACCGGCTGCTCAATGAAGCTGAAGCTCAGGGCTACACAGTGGTGACCGAAGTACCGTAATAACGCTGCACTGACCAATGGGGAGGGCGCAGCCCACGCTGGCTGCGCCCTCACCTCTTGCTCCTTTCTAAGCCGTCTTCAATTTCAAGGGACTCCCGTTATGGACCATAAGACGATCGATCTGACCGACGAGACGAGCGTCAAGTCCGTTCCAAGGCAGCGGGCGAGGCAGTCCAGAAAGTCTTCGGTCTTGCGCCGGCGTGAGGTTCGTGGTGCCTGGACACTGATGTCCCCGTACATCGCCTTGCTTCTGGTCGCCGGCATCATTCCTATTGCCTACGCCTTTGTCGTCGCCTTTCAGACACCGCCTACACCACTGAATCCCGAGGTCTCCTTCGGCGGCTTGAAAAGTTTTCTAACGGTGATCACTGACTTCAGATTCATTGACACTTTTCTCAACATATTCAGCGTTTTGGTAATTTGGCTACCACTTATGCTCTTTGGAATTGTCGGCATGGCGCTACTCGTTCACGCGAGTCCGGGGCGTTTTGGTAGTTCCATGCGGTTTATTTACTATGTCCCTGGTGCACTTGCTGGTGTAGCAAACTTCGTGTTGTGGGTCTATCTTCTGAATCCAGCTCAGTCGCCAATCCAAGGGTTCTGGCATTCGATGGGCCTGACTACCATAAAAGCAGTGCTTGTGTCGCCAGGAAACTTACCGGTAATTCTCACCGCAATGCTTCTCTTCCAAGGAATTGGCACATGGATCTTGGTCGTCAATGGAGGCCTCAACAACATTTCGGATGATGTTCTTGAGGCCGCGTCTATAGACGGTGCAAACGCATGGCACCTCACATGGCGTATCAAACTACCGATGATCCGGCCATGGATCGGTTATGCCGCACTTATGAATCTCGCGTATGGCTTCCAGCTCTTTCTTGAACCGTATCTTTTGGATCAAGTGGCATCCAATGCACTTCCAGACCAATGGACGCCGACACAGCTTGGGTACGCATTCGCATTCTCGAATTACAATTTCCCTGCTGCAGCGGCAATGTCTATAATTCTACTGATTATTACGCTCGGGATCGGATTACTCGTGGTATTCCGAAGTGGTATCTTCGGCGAAGAGGAGAAGTAATGATGACGAGCCGGATTTCAAGTGGAAACGTTACTGAAAGACGCCAGCGCAAGGATTTTAGCGTCGGCCGTATAGCTCGTATCGCCACTATGCTCTTCATGGCGGCAGTCATCGTATTTCCGATCGTAGGGTTCATAGCCATGGCGTTCCGCGATAACGATGCGGTCCAGGCTGGCAGTGATGGCTTCCTCGGATTGGGAGGCGTCTCTTGGGAGAACGCCTTGTACAGTTGGTCACAAGTCAACGGGTTCGGGCCGGGCGCAGGCGGATTGTTCACACGTTGGATGGCCAATTCGTTATTTGTGGGACTTGGTGGAGCTATTTTGGCGGTAGTCGCCGCTATACCTGCCGGCTATGCTATGGCGAGGCTGCGCTTTCGATTTCGACGAGCGGTGCTATTTGTAACCCTTGTAACAATGGTGATACCAAATACGGTGTTGGTCATTCCCATCTTCCTAGAAGTAAATGCGGTAAACGCGGTCGGTGAGTTATGGCCGGTTTTGATCATTATGGGTTTCTTTCCTTTTGGTGTTTACCTTTCATATATTCACTTTATGACCACGATGCCTATGGAGCTTGTCGAGGCCGCGCGTATCGACGGGCTCGGCGAAATACAAATATTTCTCAAGGTCGCAACGCCGATATCGAAACAAGCGGTGGCCCTCGTCACGTTCTTCTCATTTGTAGCGAATTGGACAAACTTCTTCTTGCCGCTCGCTTTGCTCAGTTCCAACCAACAGAACAAGACCATATCGATCGGCCTGCAGGAACTCATCGGAGCCAGCCCGCTTTTCAACCCGACTGTAGCAGCGGGACTGGATGTAAAGCTTTATATGCCCCAGCTGGCCCTCGCGACTTTCATCAGCATGATTCCATTGCTTGTTCTCTTCATCTGCGCCCAGCGGTATCTCATGCGGGGCCAGACAGTCGGAGCCGTGAAAGGATAATTGATTTATGTCTCTCCCTGAGTTTTTGCCTTCGCCGACGTATACGCTGAACCTGCCCCAGACCCCACGTCCCATTGTGATCCTCGGTGCAGGCGGAATTGTCAAAGACGCCCATCTTCCGGCCTACCGGAAGGTAGGTTTTCCGGTGGCGGCGATCTACAACCGGACACGAGCCAGGGCGCAGGCCTTGGCAGAGGAATACGGCATACCGCTGGTCGTGGACACCGTAGAGGATGCCGTTGCCGCCGCTCCTGAGGGGGCGGTTTTTGACATAGCTCTGATGCCTGAACAGTACGAGGACACGCTGGAGGTGCTGCCCGACGGTGCGGGGGTCCTCATCCAAAAGCCTTTAGGCAATTACCTTGCCGATACCGGCCGGATCATGGAGATCTGCCGGCGCAAAGGCTTAATTGCCGCGGTCAATACACAGCTTCGGTTCAGCCCCTATGTGGCCGTTGCTCGCGCCGCAATAGCAAGGGGTGACATCGGGGAACTGTACGACCTGCAAATCAGGGTCGAGGTGAACACTCCTTGGGAAATGTTCCCGCACGTGCTGACAATGGAGCGGCTCGAAATCAATATGCACAGTGTGCACTACATCGATCTCATCCGGTCCTTCATTGGAGATCCTGATAGCGTTTCGGCTGTCACTGTACGGCACCCGCGTAAAGATCACGCGAACAGCCGTTCGGAGATCATCCTGCACTATAGCTCCAGGCCGCTCCGCGCCCTCATCTCCACCAACCATGATCATCACTATGGAAAGAAGTATGAGGAGAGCTTCATTAAATGGGAGGGCACAGAGGGGGCGATTCGCGCCCAGATGGGGCTTTTGCTCGACTATCCCTCCGGCGGAGAGGACCGACTCGAAATCTTCCGTAACTCGGAGCCGGAGAAAGGGTGGCAGCCGCTCCCGTTTGAAGGTTCCTGGTTCCCGGATGCCTTCATCGGCTCCATGAGTGCGTTGCAACGGTACCTGGAAGGCTCTGTTCCGGACCTTCCGAACGGTGTTGCCGATGTCTACCGCACGATGGCAGTGGTGGAAGCGGCGTATGAGTCTTCCGCTGCCGGTGGCGTGGTCCCGGCGTACCGGTAACGGGACCAAGAGGAGCAGTTTCTTGCTCTGAACCCAGCGGTTGACTAACCTATGAACAAACGATTGCTCACCCAGCGCCGCTGGATATTCCAGGATAAGTTTCCACCTACGTAGAGAAATTGGAGGAGCTAATGAGCTCCGATTTAGTTAGGCCTCTGGCCGGTATCACTGTCCTGGATTTCAGTCAGTTTCTCGCCGGACCGGTTGCGGCGATGCGGCTTGCCGACCTTGGGGCCAGGGTCATCAAGATCGAGCGACCCAAAGGCGGGGACATCGGCCGGACGCTCGCCTTCGCCGGCCGGTCCGCCGACGGAGATACCATTTCGTTCCACGCGATGAATCGGAATAAGGACGGGATCACTGCGGACCTGAAGGACCCCGAGGATCTCTCCCGGATCAAAGAACTTGTGAAGAAGGCCGATGTCATCATCCAGAACTTCCGTCCGGGCGTCATGGAAAGGATCGGGCTAGATTATGAGTCCGCCAAAGAGTTGAATCCGAGCATTGTTTACGGAAGCGCTAGCGGATACGGCGATGTAGGACCGTGGAAGAACAGGCCGGGGCAAGATCTACTAGCCCAATCGATTTCTGGCCTTCCGTGGCTCAGCGGATCCCATTCCGATGGGCCGGTTCCTGTCGGGCTCTCCATTGCCGACCACCTGGCCAGTTGCCATCTCGCTCAGGGCGTGACCGCTCTTCTGCTCAGGCGCGAGCGGACCGGTATTGGCGGTCACGCCCAAACCAGTCTGCTGGAGTCAATGCTGGACCTTCAATTTGAATTGTTGAGTACACGGCTCAATGATGCTTCCGTCCGTGTAGAACGCGGCGGACCGCATTCCGGACATGCATTCCTCGCAGCCCCGTACGGAACGTATCCAACCAGCGACGGCTACATCGCCCTCGCCATGAACCCCTTGCCGAAACTCGGGACGCTCCTAGCGATCCCCGCGCTCACTGAGATCGATGATCCGCAGGACGCATGGGATCGCCAGGAGGAAATCGAAGCGCTGCTCGCAGCCCACTTCGGCACCGAAAGCACGCAGCATTGGCTCGATATTCTCGATGCTGCGGATGTGTGGTGCGCTCCGGTCCTTACACTGGAGGAATTGGTCCACCACGAGGGATTCACAGCGGTCCGTATGACTCAGGAAGTCGTGCGTGATGGAGCCAATACGGATGACGGCTCACAGCTCACGCTGGCCACAACCCGAAGCCCTATCCGTGTTGACGGCCAGATCCTCGCCAGCGACAAGCCCGCACCCAAGCTGGGACAACACAATGACGCGGTTAACAGGGAGTTTTTCGCCTCAGCCGAAAGCTGGGGGGCACAATGAACACCACGCTGCGCGGGATCACCTGGGAGCATCCCCGGGGCTACGGCTGCATGGTTGCATCGGCGGATCGCTACCTCAAGGAAACGGGGGTGGACGTTCAATGGGAATACCGCTCTTTGCAGGCCTTCGCTGACGCGCCCGTCGACCACCTCGCCGCGGACTATGACCTGTTGGTCATCGACCATCCGCATATTCCTCTGGCTGCCGAACGCGGACTGTTCGCCCGCCTCGATGGCGCAGGCTTCGATGATGAGCTGACGGTGCTGGCCGGGCAGTCCGTGGGCCGGTCCCATGAGAGCTATGCACATAAGGGGCACCAGTACGGCCTGGCGAGCGACGCTGCCGCCCAGGTCGCAACATGCCGGCCGGACTTGTTGACTGACCCGCCCTGTGAATGGGAAGAAGTTCTTGAGCTGGCGCGCGCAGGCCGGGTGCTCTGGCCTGCGAAACCGATTGATGCGTTCTCGTCCTTAATCACGATTGCCGGCGGGAACGGGGCTGGCATCAATACTGCCCCCGGGCAGTTCCTGGCGCAGGAGGAGGCCCTTGAGGCCCTCGAATGCATGCATAAACTCGCCGCCTTGGTCCCCGAGAGCTGCTTCACCTCAAACCCCATTGAGGTGGCAGAATTACTGGCCTGCAGCGACGAATGGTTCTACAGCCCGTTACTGTTCGGGTATACCAACTACGCGAGGCCAGGTTTCCGCCGCGGGCGGCTCAGATACACCAATATTCCGGCAGGCAGGGCCGGAATTGGAGGCTCGCTGCTGGGAGGTGCCGGCGTCGCGGTCTCTGCCTCTGCCTCCGACGTCGATGCTGCACGTGCTTTCGCGTTTTGGGTCGCGTCCGCTGACGTGCAACGCAGTGTTTACTATGACGCCGGGGGCCAGCCTGGAAACGCCGCCGCATGGCAGGATGAACGACTGAACGCAGACACCCTTGATTTCTTCTCTGGAACACGGGCAACGCTGGAAGGCGCCGTTGTGCGGCCGCGTACTGCCGGATATGTCGAGTTCCAAGACACTGCTTCGCCATGGGTCACCGAGGCCCTGGTAGGCGAGCTCACCGACCAGCAACTGATTAAGCGGCTCAATGACGCTGCCGCCCGGCTCCTTGTGGAGGAATAATGCAGACCGTCGATAAGTGGTTTGAGGACTATGAGACCGGTGGAAGCCGCAGCAGTTCTGGGCGCACCATAACCGAAGCGGATATCGTATTGCACGCTGGCCAGACTGGTGATTTCTTTCCCCACCATATGGACGCTGAATGGTGTTCCAAGCAGCCTTTCGGGCAGCGGATCGCCCACGGCACCCTCATACTGTCAATTGCCGTCGGGATGACCGCAGGCGACATCAACCCGCAGTCCATGAGCTATGGATATGACAAGATCCGGTTTATCCAACCCGTCTTTATCGGGGATACGGTGACGGTGACGGCTGAGATCACGGAAAGGACTGATCACCGAAAGAACCCGGACCGCTTCGGTTACGTACATGAGCTGGTAACCGTGCGAAATCAAGGCGGGGAGACCGTCCTGGTGCTTACCCATTTGTACCTGGTCAACAAGCGTGGGGCCTAGCGGCAGATGAACCAAACTTCAGAGGGTATGCGGGGCCGGTCCATTGATGGCCGCCCAGCGACGCTAAGCGACGTTGCGGCACGGGCAGGAGTTTCGGTGTCCGCGGTCTCACGTGTACTCAGCAATGCTCCGTCGGCCCGGGTAAGCAAAGCGACCCGGGAACGGATTAAGACTGCCGCGAAGGATCTGGATTATCGTCCCAATTTTGCTGGCCGTGCCTTGAAATCCTCGCGGTCCAACGTGATCCTGCTGATCGTTCCCGACCTGACCAACGCACTCTTCACCGCACTCATGCAGGGAGTCGACGATGCTGCCTTGGAGCGGAACTACATGGTGATGCTAGCCCGCGCCGAGGCCATGCAGCCCGGCGGTGAAACGATCAGGAAACTGGCCGGTGAAGGGCGCGTGGACGGGGTCCTTGTGCAACTGGGGGACACCACCTCCCAAGAGGACATGGCGGCTCTAGCTGAGGTGAACGTTCCAATTGTCTTCATCAACTCCATCGAAGAAGGCCATACCGGAGCTGTTGTGCTCGAGAATAGGCGTGCCGCGAGACTGGCAACGGAGCATCTGATCGGTTTGGGCCACCGGAGTATTGGGTTGCTGACCGGAAGCAGCAAGACTTACACCGCCGTTGAACGTTCGCGCGGGTTCCACGAGGCGATGCAGGCCGCGGGCCTTTCCGGCAACGGCGCACACGTCAAGACACTTGGCTATGAGCCACGCATGGGCCGGCAGGCCTTCCGCGAAATTATGAGTCTGAGCCGGCCCCCGACGGCGCTGCTTGTCGCGAACATCAACGCTGCTATCGGGGCGTTGGCCGAGGCCAGGACATTGGGTGTTCGGGTACCCGAGGATATCTCGATTGTCTCGATCCACGATGCTTGGAGTGCTGAGAACACCTGGCCGCCGCTGACCACCGTCAAAATGCCCTTATACGAGATGGGCAAGCGTGCAGTTCAGTCATTCTGGGAGCGGTTGGACACAGGAGCCGCAGAGAACATCGTTATCTCGGACCCTGCCCCCGAACTCATCATCAGGGATTCCACGGGACCACCGGGGCGCTAGCGCGTAGACAACAGCAGTTGGCGCAAAACCGGCTCCATGTGGGGTGCGGCTATCCAAAGAGGAGTAGGAGGATGTTGTGCGCACGAGGACTTTGCGGAATGGCCTGGCCCTGACGGAACTGGGTCTCGGGGCGGCCCAGTTTGGAAATCTCTACCGCCGGACGACGGACGCCGAGGCAGAAAAGGCCTTCGAGACCGCGTGGGAGGCCGGCATCCGTTATTTCGATACCGCTCCCCATTACGGGCTTGGTCTCTCTGAACGGCGTTTGGGGGCACTCCTAGGCCGAAAAGACCGCGGTGATTTCGTTCTCTCCACGAAGGCCGGCCGTCTCCTCGTTCCCAATCCCGGCGGTCATCACTCCCGGGATACCGAGGGGTTTGATGTACCCGCGGACCTGAAACGGAAATGGGACTTCAGCGCTGATGGCATAAAGCGCTCTATTGAGGAAAGCCTTGAACGCCTCCGCCTCGACCGTATTGACATGGTCTACCTGCACGATCCGGATGAGCACGGCCAGGTTGCCGCGGAAGAGGCGCTGCCCGCCCTTCTCAGGCTGCGTGACGAAGGAGTTGTCCGGGCGATCGGTGCAGGTATGAACCAGTCCGCGATGCCGGCGGAGTTCATCCGCAGACATGACATCGACGTGGTCATGCTCGCAGGCCGCTACACCCTGCTCGAACAGGGCGCCCTAGCTGATCTTATGCCTCTCGCCGCTGACCGCGGGGTCGGCGTGGTCATTGCAGGAGCGTACAACTCGGGGCTTCTGGCCCGGTCCCGGCCGCCGGCCGACGCGAAATACAACTACGAGGACGCTCCGGCGGAACTCATTGAACGTGCCAACCGGATCGCCGATACGTGTGAACAGCATGGCGTTTCGCTTCCGGAGGCCGCCCTCGCGTTCCCTCTGCGTCATCCAGCTACGGTGTCCGTCGTGGTCGGAGGACGCACGGACGTGCAGGTGGCAGGCAGCGTGGAACGCTATCTGAAAACCATCCCGGACGCGCTCTGGGCGGACCTCCAAGACCAGGGGCTGATCCAGGCGTGAACCATCGTTCCACCAGCGCACCATTGAAGGAGTACAAGTGACCACAATTACCTCAGCCGAGGTTGTAGACGTACGGTTCCCGACATCGCTGACGGCAGCGGGTTCTGATGCGATGAATAAGGACGGGGACTATTCCGCGGCTTATGTGATCCTCCGCACCGATGACCCGGGGCTGTCTGGGTTCGGATTCACCTTCACAATCGGGCGTGGCAACGACATCTGTGTTCTTGCAGCCCAAGAGCGTGCCAAACCGCTGATCGGGCGGGACATCCAAGGTGTCCTCAGCGACCTCGGCGGGATTTACCGTGAATTGAAATCGGATTCCCAGCTGCGATGGCTGGGTCCCGAAAAGGGTGTGGAGCATCTTGCCCTGGCCGCAGTAATGAACGCTGTGTGGGATCTGGCAGCCCGTGCCGCTGGCAAGCCGTTGTGGCGTCTCCTTGTCGAAATGACGGCAGAGGAATTGGTCGGTCTTGCCGATCTTCAATACCTCTCGGACGCCCTGACTCGGGAGGAAGCCCTTGCACTGCTACAAGAGATGGAACCGACACGATCAGCGAGGTTGAGCGAACTGGAAGTCAGTGGCTACCCCTGCTACACGACGAGTGCGGGCTGGCTGGGCTACTCCGATGAAAAGCTGCGCAGGCTCTGCCAGGAAGCAATGGACGCCGGCTATAAGCACATCAAGATGAAAGTTGGAGCGGACAAAGAAGACGATGTCCGCAGGCTGGCCATAGTCCGCGAGGTGATCGGCGACAACGCCAACCTCATGATCGACGCCAACCAGGTCTGGGACGTACCTGAAGCCATCGAATGGGTCAACTCTCTTGCCCAGTTCAAGCCACTTTGGATCGAGGAGCCAACCAGCCCGGACGATGTTCTCGGACATGCAGCGGTGCGCGCAGCGGTCGCACCCATCGGGGTGGCTACCGGTGAGCATGGAATGAACCGGGTTCTGTTCAAACAGATGTTCCAGGCCGGGGCGATGGACTACTGCCAGTTGGATTCGGCCCGGCTGGCCAGCATCAACGAGATACTCGCGGTATATCTCATGGCCAAGAAGTTTGGTGTGCCTGTATGCCCGCACGCCGGGGGAGTGGGACTGTGCGAGCTGGTCCAGCATCTGTCGATCTTCGACTATGTGGCGGTTTCCGGTTCGCTCGATAACAGAGTCACCGAATACGTGGATCATCTGCATGAGCATTTCGTAGACCCTTGCATTGTTGAAAATGCTGCCTACCGGCTGCCTACTAAACCCGGTTACAGCGCGGAGATGTACGAGGCTTCCATCTCAGAATTCGCCTTTCCGCACGGCAGCTATTGGGCTGACGCAGAAAGCACCATCACCTGAGCGGAACGGCATGGTGGCCGCGCCAAACAGGTGGTCGGCATGAGTTGCATCCCCCGATAGGCCCGGCTGACAAGTCAGCGAGTAAACAGAACATGAGGAGCACTAAATGAAACTTGTACGTTACGGGGCATCTGGAGCGGAGAAACCCGCGGCTCTGAGCACGGACGCGGAGGGGAAAGAGCAAGCTTACGACCTTCTGCCTCTGTGCGCTGATGTAACCGGAGAGTTCCTCGCCGCAGACGGCATAGCAGCCGTTGCACGGGCCCTTGAGGCGGGCGCGCTGCCCAGCATCGATATCAGCAGGGAACGCCTGGGTGCTCCGGTCGCACGTCCTTCAGCCATCGTCTGCATCGGTATGAACTATGCCGCCCATGCTGC
The DNA here is from genome assembly GCF_059089725.1 of Arthrobacter sp. M71 S08. Classification (NCBI taxonomy): domain Bacteria; kingdom Bacillati; phylum Actinomycetota; class Actinomycetes; order Micrococcales; family Micrococcaceae; genus Arthrobacter; species Arthrobacter sp. M71 S08. Next base: position 326,772 of record NZ_JBNHEY010000001.1, read on the forward strand.
TGAATCTGGTTCCGAGCCGCCCACTGTTCCCATCATTTTCCTTAAAACCCCCAACACTGTGGCGGGGCCGGATGACGGCGCCTTCATCCCTCGGGGTAGCACCAAGACGGACTGGGAAGTTGAACTGGGTATTGTCATCGGCAAGCGAGCCAGCTATCTCGACTCCACAGCGGAGGCTGCCGGGCACATTGCCGGTTACCTCGCGGCCAATGATCTCTCCGAACGGACATTTCAGCTGGCGGATTCAGGCGGGCAATGGTCCAAGGGGAAGTGTTCCCCCGGGTTTTCCCCCTTGGGCCCGTGGCTGGTTCCCGCCGCTGAGGTGGATGCAAACAGCCTCCGCCTTCGCAGCTGGGTCAATGGAGAGCCGCGACAGGACTCGAACACGGCTGACATGATTTTCGCGCCGGACTTTCTTGTGCACCATCTGAGCCAGTACATGGCCCTGGAGGCTGGCGATGTCATCCTGACCGGCACGCCGCAGGGTGTTGCGTTGTCCGGAAAGTACTCGTACCTGACAGCTGGAGACGTCGTGGAAATCGAGATTGAGGGGCTTGGCCGCCAACGCCAGGTCTTCGGACAGGCTTAGGAGCAGATTATGACCGATCAGACGTCTATGGAAGGACTGGTTGCCCTCGTGACAGGCGGGGCCTCGGGCATAGGTGCTGCGGCGGCGGAGTACCTCGCGCAGATGGGTGCCCTGGTTGCGGTACTGGATCTGGTCCCGGAAGCGGCTGATGACCGGCATTTTACGGTTCGATGTGATGTCGCTGATGACGCGTCGGTCAGGTCCGCCGTCGACGCCGTGGTCGGGCACTACGGCCGCCTCGACATCGTCGTTAACAACGCCGGTATTGGTGCGCAGGGGACGATAACCGATAACGACGACGCCGAGTGGCAACGCGTCTTCGATATCAACGTCATCGGAATAGTGCGCGTCAGCAGGGCCGCCCTTCCACACCTGCGGGAGTCGCCTGCTGCCGCGATTGTGAACGTATGTTCCATCGCCGCCACAGCGGGTCTTCCCGCGAGGGCGCTCTATGGAGCCTCCAAGGGCGCGGTGCAGTCGCTGACACTGGGTATGGCTGCCGACCACCTGCGCGAAGGAATCCGAGTCAATTGCGTCAATCCCGGCACGGCCGATACCCCGTGGGTCGGACGTCTGCTGGAAAAGGCCGAGGACCCGGCGACAGAGCGGGCGGCACTGGAAGCCCGCCAGCCCCACGGTAGACTCGTCAGGGCTGAGGAAGTGGCTGCAGCCATCGGATATCTGGCCTCTCCACTCGCCGGCTCGACCACTGCCACAGCGCTGCCGGTGGACGGGGGTATGCAGAACCTGCGCCTGCGGCCTAACCCGGCATAACCCTGGCGGCCGCCTCCAGCCGGCGAAAGTGATGTAGTCCCGCCTTGGCGCCAGTGAGCCAGCGGAACAGCGCATCGTCGTGCACTTATGGAGCATCAGGACGCGCATGCCGGAGCAACATTCGGGCAGCACCAGAGCTTCGTTCGAACGGGGCCACCGCGTCGGGAACCGTTCCAGACCATTCATGGTAGCCGTGACCGTAAGACAGAAGTTCAGCACCCCGCACCCTATGCTTCCTTGTTTCGGCCCGCGCAGGAACGCAAATCGACCAATGCTCTCACTCAAGGTCAATCATTGGAGTAATTACGGACGTTCCCATTGTTCTGGGAAGCCACCCTCCGCTGCAGACGAAGGGGCTGAGTGGGATAGAGAATTTGGGTCCATTGCAGGCAGCACTCGCTGAGCAGGTCGACGCCGTCGAACTTGCGTTGTTGACCGGCGGGAAGTCGCGCCCACAGAGCTCACCGACGGCGTCCCATCCCTCTGCCTGCGGCAGCTCTAGGCGCCGTCGCGTGAGTAGCGGAGCAGAACCACGCCGTTACCGAACGCGCGGGTCCCCTCGAGCTTGAGGTCAAGCATGATGTCCGGGGACTCGAACAGCGGCCGACCCTTCCCCAGCACCACGGGATGGACGCAGATGTGGAATTCGTCGATCAGGCCGAGCCGCATAAAGGTGGAGGCCAGATTCGCGCCACTCAGCGCGATGTCGCCTTCGGCCTGAGCCTTCAGCTCTTCGATCTGTGCAGGCACGACGTCGGGAATCACCGTGGTGTTCCAGTTGGCCTCCGTGAGTGTCCGGGAGAAGACAAACTTGGGCTTCTCACGCCAGATTCCGGCGAACTCGACTTCGACCGGGGAGCTGTCCGGATCCTGATCGGCGGTGGGCCAGAACTCAGCCAGGAGCTCGTGGGTGACGCGCCCGTCCATGAACGCTCCCATTGCCCGGCACTGTTCATTGAAGTAGCGGTGCAGTTCCTCGTCCACTCGATGCCAGCTGATGTCCCGATCGGGCCCCTCGAAGAATCCGTCCAGAGACACGGACATCATCAGGATGATCTTGCGCATTCGGCTACCTCCAGGGCGAGAGGCGGTGTGGCCGCCGTCGTGCTTTCCAGTGAAGCACTCCAAGGTTCGCTGGAATAGGCCCAGAGGTGCCGGGAAAAATCCATTGACGGGGGAGCTGAACCGGCGCATAATCCTAATTATGTTAGGAAATCCTACTCGCGATAGGTTATCCGAACGGCGTGAGGCTTCCCGGCGGGAGATTGTCAACGCCGCCTGGTCGGTGGCTCGCGAGGACGGGCTGGCTGCCGTGACCCTGCGGGAGGTCGCGGCGCGCGTGGGCATGCGGGCGCCGTCGTTGTATACCCACTTCGAATCCCGGAACGCGATCTTCGACGCGATGTTCGCTCAGGCCTGGCGCGACTGCAACGACGAGATGGAAGCCGGATTGCGCGCGGCCCCCAAAGACTCCCTGCGTGACTTCCTCAGATGGAATTCGCGAGCCTTCTTCGAGTTCTGTGTGAGCGACCCACCTCGCGCCCAGCTGATGAACCAGCGCACCATCCCGGGCTTTGAACCGACGCCGGAATCCTATGCGCCGTCCGTTGCCGCCTGGGAGAGCTTCCGCGAGGAATTGGCGCCGTACGGTGTTACCCGTCGCGAGGACATTGACCTTTATACCGCGATGCTGGGTGGGCTCATCGACGCCCAACTGGCCAACGATCCCGGCGGCAACCGCTGGGAGAAACTGCTGGATCGTGCAGTCGACATGTACGTCGACTCACTCGATCTGGCACCCTCACCTCCTTCCTGAACCGCAAGGACCCCCGTCATGAGCACTCAAACCGCAACAGCCGGCACCCGGGAGCACCCACGCCGCCCCGGCCTGGACCACAAAACAGCCATGCGGCTTGCCCGCACGGAATACCAGCACGCGGCGGACACCGTCGACGCACTCTCGCCTGAGCAGTGGACGCTGCCCACCGACTGCACCAAGTGGGACGTCCGCGCCATGGTCGCCCACATCTGCGGCATGGCCGCGATGGCAGCAACTCCCTGGGAGACAAATCGCCAGATGAATACGGCGAAGAAGGAGGTCGCACGCACCGGCGTCGAACCGATCGATGCGCTGACCGGCCTGCAGGTCTCCGAACGGGCGGATAAGACGCCGGAGCAGATCACCGCCGAGTTGAAGAAGATCGGACCGAAGGCCGCCCGCAGCCGACGCCTGATTCCATCCTTCATCCGCAACCGCCGGCTACCCGAGGAGCAGTCCATGGACGAAGTGTCGGAATGGTGGACAATCGGTTACCTGACGGACATCATCCTCACCCGTGACCCCTGGATGCACCGAGTCGACCTCAGCCGCGCCACCGGCAAGGAGATGCTGCTCACGGAGGATCACGACGGCGTCCTGATCGACGACGTCGTCCGCGACTGGGCGGCACGGCACGGCCAGCCGTACCGGCTGAGGCTTACCGGCCCGGCGGGCGGAACGTGGAGCGAGGGCAAAGGCGGTGAAGACATCGAGCTCGATGCAGTCGAATTCTGCCGCATTCTCTCCGGACGGGCACCGGGGGAAGGGCTGATGGCGACGTTGGTTCCGTTCTAGACGCCTCTGTTCCCGCCGTCGGACGGGAACTATTGTCACCTTCCCAGTCCGCTGGGACACTTACGCCATGCCGGATACTGCCCAGCTCAACCGCACCGCACCGTCGCGCGCTGCGATCTTCGTGGATTTCGACAACGTGTACACCGGGCTGAAGATGCTCGAGCCTGCCGCGGCCGAACGATTTGCCACAGACCCGGGCCACTGGATCACTGCGATCGCGGAGGCGGCGGACGGCATCGAGGGCCGAACCAGCATGCGTTTCCTCATCCGCAACTGCTACCTGAACCCAGCCATCTACTCGAAATACCGCTCGTTCTGGACACGCGCCGGTTTCCGCGTCATTGACTGTCCGTCACTGACCCAGCAGGGAAAAAGCAGCACAGACATCAACCTGGTGCTCGATGCGGTGGACGTTCTGGCGAGCGCTTCACACATCGACGAGTTCTTCATAGCCTCCGCCGACGCGGATTTCACATCTCTGGTGCAGCGTTTCCGGGCGGCAGACCGGCGGACCACCGTCATCGTCGCCGGCGCTGTAGCAGCTGCGTACCGGGAGATGGCGGATGCAGTCATCCAGTCCTACGAGTTCGTATCAATGCTCGATGCGTCGACAGACGTGGAGGCCACCCAGGAGAGTCAAGCGGCACCGACTGCTACCCGCGTCACCATGAAGACGTCGCACAAGTCAGCGGCAGACGCGGTCCGAAGTTTCGTCAAGCAGGCCCCCGGGCCGGTGACCGGCGCGATTGTCGCCCACCGGGCAACCGCGGTTGAGCCGCTACTGGCTAATGACTGGGACGGCCACGGGAAGTTTGGGGTCTGGGTATCGCACCTCGGTGGCGGCGTCGAATACTCGCCGACGCCGGCGCCCGGTTGGGTCTGGGATTCACGGCGGTTCTCACACACCGACCTGCCGCGCGTCGCGGAATCGCCCGCGCCACGGATCGGCCAGCAGGTCTGCCGGGTTACGGACGCTCCTGAACTGTCGACGGCGCAGTACCGGCAGATATTCGTATCGATGGAGGCGCTGGCAACCGAATCCACAAACCGCAATGAACTGGCAAAGCGGGTCAGGGACGAGTGCGTAGAGGCCGGCACACCGGTGTCCCGGTCCGCGATCAATTTCGTAATTCAGGGACTGTACGCGAAGGCCCCGCTTGCGGGTGGCGCCAGCGCGGCTAAGCTTGCCGCGGCATGGGTGCGCAACGTTGAGACCATGTGCCGTATTGCGGGCATGCAGCTCGATCCGAAAGAGACTGCCGCACTGAGGGAATGGGCCAGCGGGGGACTCGCTTCTCAGCCTCCCAGTCCTCAGGAGAGCGAGTAGCCCAGCGGCAGTTCGAACCACACGGTGGTGCCCTGCTCCGGAGCGCTGTCCATGCCCATCTGCCCATCGTGGGACTCAATGATGTGCCGCGCAGTCGCGAGCCCGATCCCACTGCCCGGTTCCCCGGTGTCAGCACGTGCGAACAGCGTGAACATGCGCTCCTGCTTCTCAGGCGCTACGCCCCGACCGTTGTCCCGCACCTCGACACGCACCCGGTTTTCGTCCCGGGCGGCGCATGCGATCCTGATTCGCGGCGGAGTACCCGGGCGGGAGAACTTGATGGCGTTATCGAGCACGTTGAGGAGCACGACATACAGATGGTTGCTGTCGGCATGAACTGTCGGCAAGGCTTCCACTTCAACCGTTGCTCCCGAACGGTCGATGGCAGGCTTCAGATCCGCCAGAACAGATCCGGTCACGTCCGCCAGATCGACGTCGGTGACGTGCAGCTGCCCCCCGATACGCGCGTACTTCAAAGCCGCGGAGATCATCAGCTCCATGCGTCCTGACGCGGCCGCGGCACCTTTGACGATCTCGCTCAGGTATTCATCGGCAGCAATAGCGGGTTCGAGGGAGAGCTGCTCGATGCCGACCATGACGGCGGTCAGCGGATTGCGCAGGTCGTGACTCACCTGACCCGCAAAGAGGGACAGGCGTTCATTCGACTGCCGGAGTTCGTCCCTGGTGCGCGTCAGTTCTGCCATGGATTCCTCCAGCTGACGGCTACGCAGCGTCAGTTCGAGGGCGTCAGCCACACGGCTGGCGAGCACGTCAAGGGCGTTCTCCTGCTCTTCGGAGAGCGAGCGGGGGACGGAATCGAAGACGCACAACCGTCCGATTGTCAGCCCAGCTGGTGTCATAAGCGGTGCCGAAGCGTAGAAACGGACGTCGAGTATCTCCCCGGTCACAAAAGGATTGTCTGCGAAGCGCCGGTCCTTGCTCGCGTCAGCCACCACAATCGTCTGAGGCTGGTCCAGGACTGCCGCACAGAGCGAATCTTCGCGTGTGCACACACTGGGTTCAAACCCGCTGGCCGCTATCTGGTGCTGATGAGTGGGTGTGATGAGGTTGATCGCCGCGTTGGGCACGTCACACACCAACGCAGCAAGGTCCACGAGGGCCTGCAATTCCGGAGCGGGCGGCCGTTCAAGAACGTCGTAATTGTTTAGGGCGTGCAGGCGGACCTGTTCGTCCTCGTAGTCCATCGACTGCCTCAATCTGTACGGTTCACTATGACCGGGTGGAGTCCGGCGGTCTGCCGCTAGTCCCGCGGATCGCGCGAGATGAAACGGTCCAAGTATTCCGTCCAGTTTAACAAACCCCAAAATGTATCAAAATGTGCGCCTGTAAAAACTGGGTGGCCCTACATCCACTCGCGGCGTCGCAGAGGCGGGTTCTCACCACCCGAACGCTGGACCAGCACCTGGTTCACGCTATTCAGTCCCCGCTCAAACCCGAGCGCGCTCGACGCCATATACAACCGCCATACCCGCGCCCGTCCTTCACTCGTGAGCCGGACGGCCTCGTCCCAGTTCTCCTCCAGGTTGTGCACCCAGGCGCGCAACGTGAGCCCGTAGTGTCGGCGCAGCGCTTCGACGTCGAGCACTTCCAACCCGGCCGATTCGAGTGCCCCGACCATGACCGTGAGGCTGAGCATTTCACCGTCGGGGAAAACGTAGCGGGGGATGAACGAGTCCGGATCCGGCGGCATCTCACCGGCGTTCCACGAAATCGCGTGGTTGAGCAGCCTGCCACCCGGACGCAGCAGACCACTCAGATGGGACGCGTAGCGCCCGATCTGCTCCCCGCCGACGTGCTCGGCCATCCCGATCGAACTGATCGCGTCGAACGGGCCATCGTCAACGTCGCGATAGTCCTGAACCCGGATCTCGATCCGGTCGGAAAGCCCGACGTCGGCCGCCCGCTTCCGTGCGAATACCGCTTGCTCTTTCGAGAGCGTGACACCGACGACGTCGGCTCCGTAGTTCTGCGCCGCGTGCAGCGCGAAGCTGCCCCAGCCGCAGCCCACGTCCAGCACCCTCATCCCCGGCCGCAGACCGAGCTTGCGGCAGACCAGATCGAGCTTCGCCTCCTGTGCCGCGTCCAGGCCGGTGCTCTCGTTCTCCCAAACCGCACACGAATAAACCATCGACGGTCCGAGGACGAGCGCATAAAAGTCGTTGCCGACGTCGTAATGGTGTGAGATTGCCGCGGCGTCGCGCTTCTTGGAATGGAGGCGCCCCTTCCGGGTGACGTCCATTTCCTCGGGCGGCGGTGCGGGCGGAAGCCCGATCGCACCGACCCGGACGGCGGTCCGGAGGAGTTTCCAGCGCTCGCCGAGGGTGGGAGGGCGGAAGGCCTTCAGCTCGGCGAACTTGCCGACGGAACTGAGCACCGAGAAGCTTTCGAAGAGGTCACCGGGACCGTCGATATCCCCGGCCACGTACGCACGGCTCAGACCGAGCTGATTCGGTGACCACAGCATTCGGCGCAGCCCGCGGTGGGAGCGGAACTGAATTATCGGGGCGTTGACCGGTCCAGCCTCGGATCCGTCCCACGCCTGAAGCCGCAGGGGGATCTCCTCGGTGCCGAGGATGATCCCCAGGGCTTCGGCCAAGCGCGGTGCCACTCCCTTTTTATTCGCCATAGATCCTTTTGTACTACCATTTGTCCGCTGGAACCAGAGCTAAGAGCCGCGGCTCCATGGAACGATGGAACGGTGATGATGCCGCTCAGTAAAATTCGCCGTATGAAGAACTCCGTCGACGCCGACTGGCGCTCACCCATCGCCGACCAGGTCGCCCAAGCGTGGGGCCTCGACCCCGGAAGCGCGCGCTGGTGGCGGTCGAGTGCGAGTCACGTCTTCGTGGTTCCCGGCGAACATCGTCGCTTCCTCCGGTTCGTTGCTGACGAAACACCGGCGGCGTCCCGATTGAGGGGAGGCGCTGAACTGGCCGACAGTTTCCCGTCAGTCGACGGGCTTTGGGTGGCCCGTCCCTTGCCGGCGCAGTCCGGCGACCTCGTCGTTAGCGTTCAGACGGACTTCGGCCGGATGGCGGCCATGCTGGTTGTCGAAGCTCCGGGTGAAGCTTTCGAGGTCACATCCCTCACGCCGGAGAAGGCCCGCGCCTGGGGGAGGGCGCTAGCCGTCTTCCACGACATTGCCGGCGGGATCGCCGACGCCGGACAAGTCATCATCCACGGCGACTTCGAGTTGGATAACCTCCGATTCACGGACGACGGCGTGAGCGTTTTCGATCTCGACGAGTCCCGTCCAGGCACGGCCGCGGAAGACATCACCCTGGCCACACGGGCGTTGCGCGGTGATGAGGGTGAGCAACCCGAGCCACTGTTGTATGCGGAATTCCTCGCGGGATATCGCTCGCGGCGCGGGTTCGCCTCGGCGGAAGAAGAGTCGGTGGTCCCTTACGCGTTGCAGTACTCAGCGCGCCGTGCTGCCATGGACGATTCCATCCTCGACGACGGCGGCAAGCCCTCCGACCCGGAGTGGCTACGCGAACTGCACGACGACATCCTCACCGCAAATGAATGGCACCGGGAGCAACTGAGAAAGTAACACCGTGTTGAAGTGGTCGGAGCGTTATTGTTCCGATGCGGGGAGCTAGAGGACCAGGCCCAGGGCAAAGGGGCCGACCATGATGGTGAAGAGGGTAATCAGGATGATCCCCACGATGTTGAGTACCACGCCGCCGCGGACCATCTCGGTGATCTTGACCTGACCGGTGGCAAAGACGATCGCATTGGGCGGAGTACCGACGGGCAGCATGAACGCGCACGTGGCAGCCAGTGCTGCCGGAATGAGCAGCGTCATCGGGTCTACGCCGATTCCGACGGCGACGCCACCGAGGATCGGGATGAAGGTTGCAGCCGTGGCCGTGTTGCTGGTGATCTCGGTGAGGAGCAGGACGATAGTGACCACGGCGGCGAGGAGCAGGACGATGGGCAGTGCTCCCAGCCCGGTAACCTGCTCACCGAACCAGGCGTCAAGGCCGGTGCCGGCGACGGCGGCGGCGAGCGACAGACCACCGCCGAAGAGTAGGAGGACGCCCCACGGGAGGCCCCGCTCGGCGTCCTTCCACACCAGAGTCATGTTCCCGTGCTTGTCTCCGGGAAGCAGGAAGAGCACCACGCCTGCTCCAATTGCGATGACGGTGTCATTGAAGAGGTCAAGCCAGGGAAACTGCTCGCCGAGGTCGCCCACGCCGGAGAGCAGACCCGGGACGATCCAGCAGAATGCTGCGGCAGCGAAGACGCCCAGCACGATTTTCTCGCCCTGACTCATGGGACCCAGTGCAGCGATCTCGTTGTTGATCAGTTCCTTGCCGCCTGGCACCTCGTCGAGATGGAAGCGGAACATGAGCCGGGTGAGGATCAACCAGGCGAGCCCGATAAAAACGATCACGATCGGGACGCCGAGCATCATCCACTCGGCGAAGCCGACGGTACGCCCCAGTTCCTCGCTGATGTAGCCGGCCACGATGGCGTTCGGCGGGCTGCCCAGCAGCGTGCCCAAACCGCCGATGGTGGCGGCCCAGGCGATCGACAGAACGAGCGCCACGCCGAAGATGCGCACGTTGCGGTCATCAACCACGTCACTGATGGCCTCGCCCGAGCGGATCCGCTCGGTCATGTCCTCGGCTTCGGCTTTGGCTCCGGCAGTGGCCGGGGCACCGGCGTGCCGGCTGTTCTCCACCACGAGGGTCAGGACGCTCAGACCGATGGGCAGCATCATCAGCGTCGTCGCTGTGTTGGACACCCACATCGACAGGAAAGCCGTTGCGATCATCATGCCAAGGATGATCTGCCGCGGATGAGTGCCGACCCGGCGGAGGGTCAGCAGCGCGATGCGGCGGTGCAGGTTCCACTTCTGCATGGCGATTGCAATGAGGAAACCGCCCAGGAAGAGGAAGACGATGGGGTTGGCGTAAGGAGCCGTGACCTCGGAAACTTCAAGCGCGGTCAGCACCGGGAACAGGACGATCGGGAGCAATGATGTGACCGACAGGGGCATCGCCTCGGTCATCCACCACACGGCCATCAGTGTGGCGACCGCACCCACCACCCGCGCATCTGCCGAGACCTCGGTATTGCCAAGGAGCAGCCAGACGACGACGGCCAGGACCAACCCGAGTCCTCGGTAGAGCCACGTCCTGCCGACAGATCGCTGCGGTCCCGCCTTTTCGTCCCTTCGTTCGGACTGGCCTTGCTGGGCGACGACGCCCTCGGATTCGTGGCTCATGCGTCTGTCCTTTTCGAACTAGTGCGGTTGTAGTCCTTCGGTCGTTGTCACGCGTCGATCTATGTACAGAAAGGATAAAGAAGAAATTACAAATGTGATACGGATCACTTCTTCGTTTCAAGCCCGCTGTTACTCAACAAGACCGCATGGAAGATCCGCCAACTCTTTGTTCCCTTTTCGTGGAACTCCTGAGTAGTACCTGTTACCGGGCTGTTCCGCCCCGCTCCATAACGTTGAGGGCATAGCAAGTCCACCCCTTCAAATGTCTCAGGAGCACCCCATGAACAGCACCGCCGCCGCCACCAAGTCAACCTCCCGCAGCCGCCGTCTGCTGCTCCCCATCGCGGGCCTCTTCGCCGCCGCGGCCCTGACCGTCGGCTCGGGCGCCGACTTCGTGTCCCAGAGCGTCAACACCTCCAACGCCTACACCACCGGCACGCTTACCCAGACCAACTCCAAGGCCAACGCCGCCATCTTCAACCTGGGCGACCTGAAGCCGGGTGACACCCTCAACGGCACCGTCACCATCGCCAACAGCGGGTCGTTGCCCTCCACCTTCACGCTGAAGGAAACGGCAACAAACGGCTTCACCACGCCCGCGAACCTCAAGCTCACCATCACCCAGGCCGGCGTCACCGCCCCCATCTGGACCGGGACCTTCGCCACGCTGGGAACCGCGGACCTCGGTACCTTCGCCGCCGGCGAAGCCCGCACCTTCACCTTCAGCACCAAGCTCGCCCAGTCTGCCGGCAATGAAGAACAGGGCAAGACCGCCACCGCCACCTACACCTGGGATGCCGTCCAGACCGCGGCAACCACCACCGACCAGTAGCATCCGCCGGATGCGGGATAGCTCCCGCATCCCACCAATCAGCAGACCCCAGGAACCGGCACGGAAGGCACCACGATGAGCAGCTCCCCAGCACCCCGCCGCGGTGTACTCCGAGAACTGGCCAGGATTGTCACCAACGTGGCCGCCGTGGCAGCGTTCGCGCTCGCGGCGCTGTTCCTCCTGCCGGGCCTGCTGGGCTTCGAACGGTACGTCATCACCGGCGGTTCAATGTCCGGAACGTTCGAGCGCGGTTCGCTGGTGTTCGAACGTGCGGTGCCGGTGAACGACCTGAAGGTGGGGGACATCATCACCTACCTGCCGCCGTCGGACTCCGGTCTGAACGAGCTGGTGACCCACCGCATAGATTCGATCGAGGCATCGGAGACGGGCCCGGTCTTCCGGACCCGCGGGGACGCCAACGCATCCGCCGACTCGTGGACGTTCCAGCTCCAGGCGCCCACGCAGGCACGTCTCGATGTTGCCGTGCCCTACGTCGGGTGGGCCTTCATCGCCCTGGCGGACAAGGACCTGAGGATGATCATCATCGGTGTCCCCGCCGCAGCGATCGCCGTCCTGAGTGTGCTTGAGGTTATCCGGGTGCTTCGGGAACCCAAGCAGCAAGCGCGGACCATGAAAGCCGCCGAAGTGACGGCCTGACAGCCGCCACCGCCATGAAGGCCCTTCCGACGTCCCGGGAGGGCCTTCCTGCGTTTGTTGCCAAACTGTGGAATTGGCTCCCGCTGCCTGTTGCGCGCCTGTTGAGGACCTTTCCCTACTGTTGAAGGCGAAGGAAATTCCCGATAGAGAGCCGGTCATGAAAGTACGCATGGTAATCGCCCTGATGGCGGTCCTTGCTGCGCTCGTGGCCTTCGACATGCCGGCGTTCTCCACCGCGGCCTTCACATCGTCCACAATCAACACGGGCACTGTTCGCGCAGCTGCCGACTGGACACCGCCAACCGTGAGCATGGTCAACCCCGGATCCCCGATTAGGGACACCGTCACCATCACGGCCAACGCCGCAGACGCCGAGACCGGCATCGCGAACGTCACCATTCAGTACCTCGGCTCCGGCGGCACCTCATGGACAACAATCTGCTCGGACACGACGGCGCCCTACTCGTGCTCCTGGAACACCAAGTCCGGAAACGTGCCCGACGGTGGCTATAGCCTCCGCGCGATTGCCACCGACAGTTCCGGCTTCACGACGACGTCGGACTCGGTGTCCACCACCATCGCCAACAATTTCCTGGTCACCCTCTCAAACCCGGGTGAAGTTGTCCGCGGTCAGGTCACCTTGACAGTTTCACTGGTCAACGCCGGCTCCACCTCCTACGCGGTCCGTGTCGAGTACTCCCTCGCTGGAGCAAACAAGTGGACGACCCTGTGCAACAACATGGTCTCTCCGTACAACTGCGTCTGGAACACCACCAGCTTCGCGAACGACTACTACGACCTTCGCGCCGTCGCCACAGCCAACGGCACCACCACCTACTCCGCGATCGTTTTGGATGTCCTCGTGGATAATGCGGCACCGAGTGTCACCATGACCGATCCCGGCTCGCCCCTGAGCGGCGTCCGCACTTTCGCCGCTACCGCCACTGATGCGCACTCCGGTGTGGCCCAGGTGACCATCCAGTACGCCGTCACCGGCGGCACCACCTGGACCACCCTGTGCACCATCACCACCTCGCCGTTCTCCTGCCGGTACGACACGGCAGCAATCGTCGACGGCAGTTACAGCTTCCGCGCCGTCGCCGTGGACTTCGCCGGCAACAGCACGACATCGCCTGCGGTCACCAACCGGCTCCTCGACAACACGGTGTCCTCAGTGTCGATGGAAGATCCCGGCGCCTACATCACTGGTACTGCGTCGCTGACGGCCAACGCGTCCTCGACCGCTGGCGTCACATCGGTGCGCATCCAGATTGCGCCGACCGGCACCACCAGCTGGACCACGCTGTGCTCACGAACCAGTGCGCCGTATACCTGCGACTGGAACAGCGCCACCGTTACAGACGGACTCTACGACTTCAGTGCAGTCCTGGTGGACGGGACCACGAAGGAAACCATTTCCGCCGTTGTCTCTGCCCGCCAGGTGGACAATATCGCGCTGCGCGGTTATGACATACAGAGTGCCAACGGTTCCACCACACCCGGGCGTCTGGAGGCCGGTGATACGCTGACCTACACCTACAGCCAGCAGGTGAACATCGCGACGATCACCCCCGGCTGGAACGGGGCACCTCTGGCTGTAACAGCGCGTGCAGCGGACAACGCCACGGGCGACACCATCGAAGTCCAGCGCAGCGGTAGCGTCGTAAATCTCGGTATCGTGAACCTGGGTCAGGACTTTATCCGAGCCGGAAAGGTAGTCAACTTCGCCGCCACCATGACGGCGTCCACCGTCACGGTCGATGGAACCTTGCGTACCGTCGTCACCGTCACGCTGGGTGCTCCTCCCAACGGCAGCGGTCTCCGCAACGTCACGGTCGCCGGAACCATGATCTGGACCCCGAATGGTGCAGTGACTGATCTGGCAGGCAACCGCACCTCGACGACTCCCGTCATCGAGTCGGGGCCGCTGGACAGGGACTTTTGATGCGGCAGCTGTCACGCCCACGATTGCTGGTTGTAACCTCGCTGGCCCTGGCCGTAGTGCAGGGTGTCGCTGGATTCCAGTACCTCGGCTTAGCCCCGTACCTTTCCGTACTGCTGTTCCTCGCATGCTTCTTCGGAATGCTCGCGAGCGCCAAGCTGTGGCGTGACAACTGTTTCGAATCCCGGTTCGCACTCGCAATGATCGCGATCGCGACGGCCATCGGGCACATTCTGTCCCTCACCGTCGGGTTGCCGGGATCCGCTCTGGATCTGTGGTCCGGGTTCAATGCCATCCTCAGCGTCATCTCCCTTACGCTGGCGCTCCTGGTTCTGTTGATGCTACTTCCGCGCTTCTTCTCCAATGCACCGACCGACAGTGGAGCCCCGGTATGATTCGTGACATGGGGCACAAGATACTGCTGGTCGAGGACGACGACGGCATTGCCCTCCCGCTTATCCGCACCTTCGAGCGGGAGGGCTATGAGGTCCGTCGGGTGGCGGAGGGATCTCCGGGCATCACACTCGTGGAGCAGGAACCGTTCGACCTCATCGTGCTCGACCTTGGCCTTCCGGATATCGACGGCCTGGAGGTGTGCCGCCGTGTGCGCGAGGCGGGCTACACCGGTGGAATCCTCATTCTGACGGCGCGGGGCGGCGAGATCGACCGGGTGGTGGGCCTTGACGTCGGAGCCGACGACTACATGGCCAAGCCATTCGGCCTTGCCGAGTTACTTGCGCGTGCCCGCGCCCTGCTGCGCCGAGCCGCTCCGGCAGCGCAACCGGCGCCGGTGAAAGTTCCCGTGCCCGACGTGGCTGCCCCACTTCTTCGAGTCGATCGGCAATCCCGCAGAGCTTACTCGGACGGCTCTGAACTCCCGCTGACCGTCAAGGAATTCGACGTTCTGTCCCTGCTCGACAAGGATAGGGGAGCGGTGGTGACCCGGGAACGGCTCATGGACGAGGTTTGGGATGAGAACTGGTTCGGCTCCACCAAAACCCTCGACGTCACGGTCGGTCGCTTGCGGCAAAAACTCGAGGAGTCCGGCGGAACGGTGCAGGTAGTCACCGTTCGCGGGGTGGGTTTCCGGTTGGAGGACGGTTCGGAGGATGCGTGAACGGCTGATCGCGGCCTTCGTCGGACTCGCCATCGCTGTCGTCGCCCTGTACGGGGTGCCGCGTGCCTACATCGTGGCCGACCAGGCGTTGAAGTCGGAACAGCGCAAGGTCGAACGCACAACCGAGCTACTCGCCAGCCTCCTGCCTGGCGTGGCAGCCGGAATGACCATCTCCGATTCCTACCTTGACGGTCTGCTGCAGTCAGGTGAGCGGGTTGAGTACCGGGACACAACCGACGTCGTAATCGCGTCAGCCGGTCCGCCCCTGACCGGCCATCATGATGACATCAGCTTCACTCGCACGCTCGACCACGGCACTTCAGTCACGCTGGAGCGGTCCGGCGCGATCGTGGCCGACCGCGTCGCGAACGCAGTAATGCCCGTGGTGGTCATCGGTGTGGCACTGATTCTTCTTTCGGCGCTCGCCGGGTTCATCCTCGCGCGGCTGCTGTCGCGGCCTTTCCAAGAACTCGCCGTGGCCGCCGAGCAGTTGGGCAACGGGAAGTTCGACCTGGAGGAGAAGAAGTACGCTGTACCGGAGGCGCAGGAGATTGGAACCGCCCTTCACAGCAGCTCCCGGGCACTGTCGGAGCTTGTTCGCCGGGAACGTGAGTTCGCCGCGAACGCGTCGCACCAGCTGCGCACGCCCATCACCGCACTGCGCCTGGAACTCGAGGACCTGACCCTGTGGAAGGAGACCCCACCGTCCGTAGCCGCGCAGCTGACGCACTCCCTGGGAGAAATCGACCGGCTCTCGACCGCGGTGAGCGAGTTGCTGGACCTGGCCCGGGGCCAGCGGCTCACCGCCGCGCGGGAAGTGAATCTGGGTCTTGTTGCTGCCCAGGCCGCAGCACGCTGGGAGAAACAGGTTGCTTCCAGCGGCAGGAAAATCCTCAGTCACGACGGAACCCTTCCCGCCTTCATCAACCCCGGCCCCGTGAACCAGATCCTCGACGTCCTCATCGAGAACGCGATCAACCACGGCACAGGAACCATCTCCGTGGAAGCAGTCGACGCCGGTAATCACCTCAACCTCATCGTCAGCGACGACGGAGCCCGGCCGCCCGGGAGCGGTCTCTTCACCCGCAGGGCCGCTCATGGCTCGGACGGTGAGGGAATCGGGCTTGCCGTGGCGTCGGAACTCGCCGAGGCAATCGGCGGCCACCTGGTCCTTGGGCCCGAAGATCGCACCACCTTCAAGCTCATGCTGCCGAAGCGGGAGTTGTCCTAGGAGCCCGCTACTGCACCCGCACCTGACCGCCGTCGACATCCCACCGCGCGCCAAGGCGGACGTTCGCCAGCATCCTGCGGTCATGGGTGACCAGCAGGAGCGCCCCCGTATAGTCCTCGAGCGCTTCCTCGAGCTGCTCGATGGCGGGAAGGTCAAGGTGGTTGGTGGGCTCGTCGAGCACCAGCAGGTTCACCCCGCGGGCCTGCAGCAGCGCAAGCCCCGCCCGCGTGCGCTCGCCGGGGGAGAGCATGCCGACGCGCGCGGAGGTCTGCTCGGCCTTGAGTCCGAACTTGGCCAGCAGCGTGCGGACCTCGGCCTGGGCAAGCTCCGGCACCGCGGTCTCGAAGGCTGCGGCCAGCGTCTCCTCCTCGGCGAGCTGACAGCGCGCCTGGTCGATTTCACCGACGGCGACGTTGGCTCCCAGCGAGGCGGCGCCGTCGTCGGGCGGTTGGTGCCCCAGCAGCAGGCGCAGCAGCGTGGACTTGCCGGCGCCATTGGGGCCGGTAATGCCAATGCGGTCACCGGCGTTGATCTGCACAGACACCGGCCCAAGCGTGAAGTCGCCCTGCCTCGCCACGGCGCCGTTCAGCGTGGCGACCACCGAGCTTGAGCGCGGGGCGGAGCCGATGCTGAACTGCAGCTGCCATTCCTTGCGCGGCTCCTCGACTTCCTCAAGCCGGGCAATCCGCGACTCCATCTGCCGGACCTTCTGCCCCTGCTTCTCCGACGACTCCATGCTGGCGCGACGGCGGATCTTGTCATTGTCCGGGTTCTTCTTCATGGCGTTCCGGACGCCCTGCGAGCTCCATTCGCGCTGCGTCCGGGCCCGCGAGACGAGGTCCTGCTTCTTCTCGGCGTACTCCTCGTAGGCTTCGCGGGCGTGCCGCTTCGCGACGGCGCGTTCTTCGAGGTAGGCGTCGTAGCCACCGTCGTACACGGCGACCTGGTTCTGCGCCAGGTCAAGCTCCACCACCGTGGTCACACAGCGCGCCAGGAACTCGCGGTCGTGGGAGACGAGCACCGCTCCACCGCGCAGGTTACGCATGAAGGCCTCCAGACGGGCGAGCCCATCGAGGTCCAGGTCATTGGTCGGCTCATCAAGGAGGACGATGTCGAACCTGCTCAGTAACAGCGTGGCAAGGGCAACCCGGGCCAGTTGCCCGCCGGAGAGGCCGGTGACGGGCGCATCCGGTGCGACGCCGGGCACGACGTCGGCCAGCACGGCTGGGAGGCGGTCCTCCAGATCCGCTGCGCCCGACGCGAGCCAGTGTTCCAGCGCTGTGGCGTAGCGGTCGTCGGCTCCCTTGATCTCTGTGCCAAGCTCCTCAGCCGCTTTCTCCATGGCCTCAGTGGCGGCGGTGGCGCCGGTCCGGCGGGCGATGTAGGTTTCCACGGTCTCGCCCGGAGTGCGCTCGTGCTCCTGGGGGAGCCAGCCCACGAAGGCGTCCTTCGGCGAGCACATCACAGTGCCGGCCAGCGGCTCATCGACCCCTGCCAGAAGCCGCAGCAGGGTGGACTTGCCTGCACCGTTTGCTCCCACCACTCCGACGACGTCTCCCTGCGTGACGGTCAGGTCCAGGTGGGAGAACAGTGTGCGGTGGGCGTGGCCGCCGGAGAGAGCCTTGGCCACGAGTGTTGCAGTCATTGATTCAGTCTAGAAGCCGACGACGGAGGTGAAGACACTGACAGAAAACTAACTGCCTCGCCCACGCAAAGCGGCGGTGGAAATGCTCTACGGTAGTTTCAACCCCACTGGTGCGGCTGGAAGGTGATCAATTGTTGACAGGCGCTGAAGACGCGGTGCACGGACCTGCGGAGATCGCTCATTACCTGCCGCCGCACTATCTGGAATCCGCGCTGCGCGAGGATGTGCTCACCGGTCTGACCGCGACGCCGAAGTGGCTTCCACCCAAATGGTTCTACGACGATCGCGGGAGCCACCTGTTCGAGCAGATCACCGAACTGCCGGAGTACTACCCCACTCGTGCCGAACGTGAGATCCTGCAGCGGTATGCGCCGGATATGGCCGCGGCAGCTCCCGCGGAAACGCTGATCGAGCTCGGTTCAGGCTCCTCCAGCAAGACGCCCCTCCTGTTATCGGCGCTGCAGGAGGAGGGCCACCTGCAGCGGTACGTCGCCGTTGACGTGAGCGACGGCGCGCTGCTGGGTGCGGGGGACCACCTTTCCGAGACATTCCCGGAGCTGGAATTGAGCCCCGTCGCTGCGGACTTTGAGCATCAACTCCATGTGCTGCCGCGGGAAGGCCACCGTATGGTCGCATTCCTCGGAGGCACCATTGGCAACCTCGAGCCGGAACAGCGCACGCGGTTCCTGGAGAATATCCACGCACTGCTGGGACCCGGAGGCGGGTCCCTGCTGGTCGGAACCGATCTGGTGAAACCGGCTGATGTACTGGTGCCTGCCTACGACGATTCCCAGGGTGTGACGGCGGACTTCAACAAGAACGTCCTACGGGTTCTGAACCGTGAACTGGGTGCGGACTTCGACGTCGATGAATTCGACCATGTCGCGGAGTGGGTCCCGGACAAGAGCTGGATTGAGATGCGTCTGCGCGCGCGGAAGGCCATGGATGTGACGTTGCCCGGCGTTGATCTTCAGGTCCACTTTGCTGCCGGCGAGGAACTGAGAACCGAAATCTCCACGAAGTTCAGCCGGAACGCTATCGCAGTTGAACTCGAGGCTGCGGGTTTCCACATCGCGGGCCAATGGAGCGACTCCCAGGACCGTTATGCGGTCACGGTGGCCAAGGCGGTGTAGGCAAATGCGATCCGCGCAGACGGTGAAGCCGCTTTCGGAGGAAGAGGCGGAGATCTACGTTGCATCCGTCTGCTTCAAGACGGGTCCTCCCGGAAAGATCGGCATCGAAGTTGAACGGACGGTCCATCGCATCGAGGACAGCGCCGTCCCGGTTCCGGTACCAGAGGTCCGCGACGCTGTCGGCAGCGTCGAGGGGCCACTTCCCGGCGGTGGGCTGATCACCCTCGAACCAGGCGGCCAGCTGGAAATCAGTTCAGCGTGTGCAGCGAGCCTCCCGGAAGCCGTCTCGTCCACGCGCAGCGATCTCAGCCGGGTCGTCAAACTGCTGGCGGATGCAGGGCTCCTTCTCGGAGACCTGGCACTCGACCCGTTCCGGCCGCCGCGGCGCACGCTGGAACAACCCCGCTATGCAGCGATGGAGCAGCAGTTCGACCGCAGCGGCCCAGCCGGCCGCACCATGATGTGCTCCACCGCTTCCCTCCAGATCTCGCTCGACGCCGGCACCGACGGCACAGGTCCCGGCAGCGCAATCCAACGCTGGCGCCACCTGCATCTCCTTGCGCCGCTGCTGACTGCCATGTTTGCGAACTCCCCGTTCGTCGGAGGCAAACCGAGCGGCTGGCGCAGTACCCGCCAGGCCGCCTGGCTCGCTATTGACCCGACCCGCACCGCAGCGCCGGCGCCGCTCGCGGATGATCCCCGACACGACTGGGCACGCTACGCGCTCGACGCCAACGTCCTGTGCATCAGACCTGACAACGACGACGGGAGCTGGCACGTCCCTCGGGCGCTGACTCTCCGGAACTGGCTTCGTGGAGCCGGTCCCCGGCCGGTGACATTGAAGGACCTCGACTACCATCTGACCACGCTGTTCCCACCGGTCCGGCCCCGCGGCTTCCTCGAACTGCGGGTGATTGACGCGCAGGCAGGTGGGGACTGGGAGGTGCCAACCGCCGTCGTCGCCGCCCTGGTCGAGGACCCCTACGCTGCTGCGCTGGCGGACGAGGCCTGCCGCGCTCTTCCCGCTGACGCGGGATCGCCGCTTACCGCCGCCCGCGAAGGGTTGTCCCGCCCGGAGCTTGCCGAGGCCGCGCTGACGTGCGCCGAGGCGGCGTGGGATGCCCTGCCCCGGCTCGGATCGGACTTCGAAACGCGGGCGCGGGTAGCCGCATTCATTGAGAGATATACCGCCCGGGGCCTCAGCCCCGCGGACGTGTCGCTCGCTGAATGGCAACGCACTGGCCGCGTTCCGGCATTCACCCTGGAGAACCCAGCCGATCACCCTCAGGAGCGACTCCATGAGCATCGCTGAAACAGTAGCAGCTGAACCTCGAGACACCGAGCAGCTCCGGATGGAGTTGGCTCGGCGGCTTGAGCGCGCACGGAACCGGACGCTGGCGCTGACGAATTACGACGACGGCGAACTGGTCAAGCAGCACTCGCCCCTCATGTCGCCCCTGGTGTGGGATCTGGCGCACGTGGGCAGCCAGGAGGAGCTGTGGCTGGTGCGCGACGTGGGTGGACGCCCGCCCCTGCGCTGCGACCTTGACGAAATGTACGACGCTTTCCAGCATCCCCGGAGCACACGCCCCACGCTTCCGCTGCTCTCGCCCGCCGAGTCGCGACGCTATATCGCTGAGGTACGGGACAAGGCGATGGACATCCTGGACCGTACCCAGCTGGAGGGCAAGCCGCTGCTGGAGAACGGGTTCGCGTTCGGCATGATCGTCCAGCACGAGCAGCAGCACGCCGAAACCATGCTCGCAACCCACCAGATCCGCGACGGTGAACGGATCCTCCCGGAGACACCGCTGCCTGATACCCGTGGGCGGCTGCCGCTACCCGGCGAAGTGTTGATCCCGTCCGGTCCGTTCACTATGGGCACCTCGGTCGAACCGTGGGCGCTGGACAACGAAAGACCCGCACACTCGGTGGACTTACCGGCCTACTGGGTTGACACGACACCGGTGTCCAACGGCATGTATGAGCAGTTCATTGCGGCCGGAGGTTACGACGATCCTGTCTGGTGGCACCCGGAGGGATGGCGGCACCGGAATGAGGTAGGCCTGAAGGCTCCAAAATACTGGCATCACGCCGACGGTCAGTGGATGCGCAGGCGGTTCGGCGCAGTCGAGCCCGTCCCGGCGGACGAGCCCGTCCAGCATGTCTGCTGGTATGAAGCCGATGCCTACGCCCGGTGGTCCGGCCGGCGGCTTCCGACTGAGGTCGAATGGGAGAAGGCCGCGCGCTTTGACCCTGCAAGCGGCCGGTCCCGCCGGTTCCCGTGGGGAGATGAGGAGCCTGCTGCTGAGCATGCCAACCTCGCCGGAACGGCCCTGCGTGCAGCACCCGCCGGCTCCTACCCCGAGGGTGCGTCGCCGCTGGGTGTCCGGCAGCTTATCGGGGATGTGTGGGAGTGGGTTGCGAGCGATTTCCAGCCGTACCGGGGCTTCACTGTCTTCCCTTACGAGGAGTACAGCCAGGTGTTCTTCGGAAGCGACTACAAAGTCCTTCGCGGCGGTTCCTGGGCCACCGACCCAGCGGCGGCCCGGGCGACCTTCCGCAACTGGGACTATCCCATCCGCCGGCAGATCTTCTCGGGCTTCCGGACCGCACGCGACGCCCGGCCAGCGGAGACTGCCTAGCATGTGCCGGCATTTGGCCTTTCTGGGGCCGCCCACCTCGCTCGCCACGCTTTTGCTCGCGCCTGAGCACGGCCTGTTGAAGCAGTCCTGGGCGCCGCGGTTCCAGCAGTACGGCACCGTCAACGCTGACGGGTTCGGTGTCGGCTGGTACGCGGACGGCGACCCCAAACCTGCGCGCTACCGCCGCGCAGTACCGATGTGGGCCGATCCTTCTTTCGCGGACGTCGCCCGGGTAACGACGACGACGGCGGCGCTCGCCGCGGTGCGGTCCGCCACCGTGGGCACCACCCAGGACGAATCGGCGTCGGCTCCCTATGCCGACGGCACGTGGCTCTTCAGCCATAACGGGCGGATCGACGGTTGGCCCGCATCCGTGGAAAGGATCGTTGACGCGATTCCCGCGTCCCGTCTGCTGACCATGGAGGCGCATGTCGATTCAGCTTTGGTCTGGGCGCTGGTGCTGGAGTTCCTTGCGGCCGGACAGAGGCCGGGTGAGGCGCTCGCCGGCAGCGCCCGGACAGTGTTGGAGCATGCCGACGCGCGTCTGAACCTGCTGCTGACGGACGGCAAAACCATCACGGCTACGGTTGTGGGGGACTCGCTGTACTGGCGCTCCGGTCCGGAAGGGGTTTTCGTGGCCAGCGAGCCGTCCGACGATCGTCCGGGCTGGCACAGCGTTCCGGATAACTCGGTGCTTATCGCGACAGCGGACGGTGTTGAGGTGCGGCCCATCGCTTAGCCTGAGGCGCTGATCAGCTTGCGGATCGCTGCAACCAGCCGATCAATCTCCGCTGCGGTGTTGTAGCAGTGCACTGACGCCCGGACGGCTGTCGGCGCGTCCAGCAGGGTTTCCTGGAGAACGGAGTCGGGCGTGGCGGGCGGAAGCGGCACTGTCGAGACGTTGATGGCGTGCACTCTGAGGTGGTCCTTGACCTGCTCGGCTGTCATTCCATGCACGGAGAACGTAACAATTCCGGTCTGTTCACCACCATGCAGTCCGACGCCGGGAACCTCCGCCAACTGCCCGCGCATCCCGTCCGCCAGGGACTGGATGCGGTTCCGAATGTCTTCCATCCCCAACTCCAGTGCGTAGTCCGCCGCCCGCCCGAGGCCCAGCCTGGTGGCTATGCTCGCTTCCCGACTTTCGAGCAGCCGCGCGGACGGCCGGCCGTCGTCGAGCTGTGGGAAGAGGGGGCGACGGTCGCGCAGTGCAGGGGCGGCCTTCTCCAGCATGGCCCCATCGAGGTAGACGAACGCACTCCCGCGCGGGCCGCGAAGGAATTTCCGGCCGGTGCCGACGAGGATGTCGCACTGCAGTTCACGCACGTCCAGCGGCAGCTGGCCCACAGACTGGCAGGCATCCAGGACAAACGGCACCCCGGCCTTCCGGCACAGCCGGCCCACTCCAGCGGCGTCATTCACCAGCCCGCCCGCCATCGGAACGTGTGTCAGTGCCACCAGTCCGACGTCGTCCCGGTCCAGCTCCTGCTGGAGGTGGTCCACGCTCACCCGGCCGCCGTCGTCGTCGTCAAGGATCACCAGCTGGAGTCCGCGCCGGCGTGCCAGTTCGCGCAAGATTGCTACGTTGCCCGCATATTCGGTCCGGCCGAGCAGAATTCTGGGCCCTGCCAAAGGGAGTACGGACACTGCATGGGTCCAGGCGCTGGACCCGCTTTCCATCAGAGCTATCTGGTTGGGATCCACTCCGACGAGCCGCGCGAGGGAGTCGTACACCCGCTCGCTGCGGTCGGACGCTTCCGCCGCCGCCTCATAGCCGCCGGTTTCCTCCTCGCGCCGCAGATGCGCGACGACGGTGTCTGCCACCGGCCGCGGCATCAGGGAGCTGCCGGCGTTATTCAGGTGAGTGACGCGTTCGGCACCGCGGGTGTCTGCACGCAGCTGGTCGACATCGAGGGGCATTGACCCATCCTGCCAAAACTTTGCGCACTTCCGGTGGCTCGCGGCTGGTTGAAGTCGCCGGAAGTGCGCAAAATTCCGGGTTACTCTTCGAGGTGCCCCAGCAGCTCAGCTTCGGCTGCATCGAGGTAGGCGCGCAGCTCGGCAGCGGCCTTTTCATTCTCCCCCGCGCGAAGCCGCGTCACGAGCTGTGCGTTGCGGTCCACGTAGTGCGTATGGAAGTCCGGCGCGGAAGCCATGGCGTGGAACACGAGCCGCATCTCCGCGAGCACACGGCCCATGAGCTCCTGTAGCGTTTCGCTCTTGGTCAGCCCCACCACCGCCTCGTGGAAGGCCTGGTTCGCGTTGGCCATGTCGGCGACCGATCCGGTGTCCCGCGCGGCTTCTGCCCGCCGGATGATGGCTTCCATCGCGTCGAGTTCCTCCGCTGAGGGCTCAGACCACAGCACCGCCGCAGGCTCGATTGTCCGCCGGACCCTGTAGATCTCGCGCACTTCCTCCTCACTGGGGGATGCCACGAAGACGCCCCGGTTCGGAATCCGCGTCACGACCGATTCGCTTTCCAATGTGGTGAACGCCTGCCGCAGCGTATTCCGGGAGACACCCAGCGACTCCGCGAGCGCTTGCTCGGAAAGCTTCGAACCAGGCGTCAGCTGGCCTGAGGCAATCCGTGCCCGCAGCACTGACGCGATCCACGCCGTCGTATGCGCGTGCTCAGCCGCCCGCGCTACCTCGGAGCTCACGAGTGCACCGCACTCTCCACTGTGCCCAGCACTTCACCGCGTACGACGGCGGCACCGGCCTCCTGCCCACCGCGCCGGAAGGTGCCGGCGGACGAAGCGGACACCACGGTCTCCATCTTCATCGCCTCCAGCACGGCGACGGGCTGGTCGGCTGCCACCTGGGCACCGTCGTCGGCCAGCCATTTCACGAGATTGCCGCCCATCGGAGCGGTGACGGCGCCGTCGTCATCTTGTGTTTCCGTGACGGACGAGGGCACGGCGGCGGCACCTCCTCCGCTCATCAAGGCCGCGAACACCGGGCCTGGCAGCCCGAGCTGGACAGCCTTGCCGTCAATCTCCACGGTGAGTGTTTCCCGGCGGGCGACGGGACCGGTGAGTCCGCTCTTGAGAGAGGCTGCGAGGCGCTCGGAGAACTCGGACTCGATCCACGTCGTGTAGACACCGAGCCGGTCGGTCTGCGTGAAGTCCGGGTCCCGCACGACTGCGCGGTGGAACGGGACAACGGTGGGTACGCCTTCGATCCGCAGCTCGTCGAGGGCGGTGCGGGCGCGGCGCAGTGCCTGTGCGCGGTCCTCGCCGTGGACGATCAGCTTGGCCACCAGGGAGTCGTACTCGGCGGGCACACTCGACCCTGAACGGACGCCGGTGTCGACGCGGATCCCGGCCCCGGTGGGCGCTTCGAACACGTCGACCGGCCCGGGAGAGGGCAGGAAACCACGGCCGGCGTCTTCGGCGTTGAGCCGGAACTCGATGGCGTGGCCGTGTGGCGCGGGGTCCTCGGTGATGGACACCGGCAGCCCGGCGGCGATGCGGAACTGCTCGCGGACCAGGTCGACGCCCGAGGTCTCCTCGGTCACCGGATGCTCCACCTGCAGGCGCGTGTTGACCTCGAGGAAGGAGATTACGCCGTCGGGCGCCACCAGATACTCGACCGTGCCCGCACCGGTGTACCCGGCCTCGCGGCAGATCGCGCGCGCGGACTCGTGGATGCGGGTGCGCTGCTCATCGGTCAGGAACGGCGCGGGCGCCTCCTCCACGAGCTTCTGGTTGCGCCGCTGCAGCGAACAGTCCCGGGTGCCGACCACCACGACGTTCCCGTGGGTGTCCGCCAACACCTGCGCCTCAACGTGCCGCGGCTTGTCGAGGAAACGCTCGACGAAGCACTCGCCGCGACCGAACGCCATGGTCGCCTCGCGTACCGCGGAGCCGAAGGCATCGTCGATGTCCTCGAGGCGGTGCGCGATCTTCAGCCCGCGACCGCCGCCGCCGAATGCGGCCTTGATAGCCACCGGGACGCCGTGCTTCCCGGCGAACGCGCGGACCTCGTCGGCATCAGCAACCGGGCCATCGGACCCGTGGACCAGCGGGGCCCCGGCGCGGACCGCGATCTCGCGGGCGGTGACCTTGTTTCCCAGGCAGCGGATCGCGTCCGGCGACGGGCCGATCCAGGTGAGTCCGGCGTCGAGCACTGCCTGCGCAAAGTCGGCGTTCTCGGAGAGGAAACCGTAGCCGGGGTGGACGGCGTCCGCGCCGGCACGCGCAGCGACGTCGAGCAGCTTCGGGATATTGAGGTACGTGTCCGCGCTTGCGGAGCCGCCGAGCGCGTAGGCCTCGTCGCTGAGGCGGACGTGGAGCGCATCGGCGTCAGGATCGGAGTACACCGCAACGGAAACCAACTCGGCATCGGCGCACGCGCGGGCGATCCGGACGGCGATTTCGCCGCGGTTGGCGATCAGGACCTTCTTCATGGCTAGGGCTCCATTTCGGTGAAACGCACGGTGGTACCGGGCGGCAGCTGCGCGGCGATGGGGAGATCCTCGGGCACGACGACGCCGATCACCGGATACCCGCCGGTCACCGGATGGTCGGTCAGGAACAGGACGGGAAGGCCCGACGGCGGCACCTGCAGTGATCCCGCCACCACACCTTCGCTGGGCAGTTCGTCGGAGACCGCGCGTTCGAGGGGCTTGCCTACGTGGACTGCGAGGCGGACGCCGATGCGGTTGGACTCGGCCGTGACCTTCCAGACCTGTTGGGTGAGTGCTGCCTGGGATTCGGGTGTGAACCAGTCCTGGCGCGGGCCGGCGGTGATCCGCAGTTGCACCGGCTCGTTGCCTGCCTGGAGGAGTTCGTTCGGCAGCGTCGAGGGTTCGGGCGTGCCGACAATGTGGCCGCGCTCTACCTCGCCGACGGGCAACACCGTGCCCTGCTCAAGGACGGCAGGGCCAATTCCGGACATCAGGTCGGTCGCGCGGCTGCCGAGCACCGCGGGAATACCGATTCCCCCGCGCACCGCGAGGTAGGTGCGCAGTCCGGCGTCGGGCACATCGAGGTGGAGGCTCTCGCCGCCGTGCAGGGCGAAGGGCGCGTACATCGGGGCGGGCCTGTTGCCCTCTTCGCTGCGGATCTCGGCCGTTACCGGGGCGCCCGCGAGAGCGGCCGTCAGCTCACCGTGAGCCCGCACGGCGAGTGCGCCGAGCACGCTTTCGACGACGGCGTCGCCCGGCTCATTGCCGACCAGTCGGTTGGCCTGCCGGGCGCTCGCGGTATCAACGGCGCCGGAGGCGGAAACGCCGAGGTCACCGAGCCCGGGCCGTCCGAAGTCCTGGATGGTGGACTGCGGTCCCGGGATGAGGACCTCAATGAATGGTGACCCAACCGCAAGGTGGGGAATGCCGTCGTCGTGCTTTTCTTCGTTGAGCTCGATCAGCTCGCGCACCGCCACGTACTGAACCGTGGTGCCGGGACGCAGCAGGGCGGGCTGCTCGCGATCCAGGTCCCACATCCGCGCTGCGGTGCGGCCGATCAGTTGCCAACCGCCGGGGGAGTGCCGCGGGTAGACGGCCGAGAAGTTGCCCGCCAGCGCCACCGATCCGGCGGGCACGGCTGTGCGCGGTGTGTCGCGGCGGGGCACGTTGAGGGACTCGTTCTCGCCGACCAGGTAGGCGAACCCGGGGGCGAAACCGCCGAACGCTGCCGTCCATAGCTGGTTGGTGTGGGCTTCGATGACCGCGTCGGGTCCGAGGCCGGTGAGGCGGCCGACTTCGGTGAGGTCATCGCCGTCGTACACCACCTCGATCCGCACCGGGGCACCGGATGCAAGCCCGTCTACGGCCGGGGTCGTGTCGAGAGCGGTGACGGCGGCGCGCGCCGCTCGGGCGTGGGCGCGCGAGTCGAAGACGGCCAGGACCGTCCGCGCTGCAGCAAGCACGTCCACCTGTCCGGCGAGCGGGTGCTCCACCAGGTGTGCGTGCACGGCGAGGACGGATTCGAGGGACTCAAGCTCGATCAGCAGGGCGCGCGGCCCGGCCCATCTGATGCTTTCCTGGGGGACGCCAGAGCTCACACGAAGCTCCGGATACCGACGCCGGCCGCTTCAAGTTCTCGGCGGACGGCGGCGGCCATCGCTACCGCGCCGTCGGTGTCGCCGTGGAGGCAGATGCTTTCGGCGTTGGTCTTGATGGTGGAACCGTCGCGGGCGACGATCGTACCTTCGGTGGCAAGGCGGACCATGTTGGCGGCGACGGCGTCCTCATCGTGGAGGACGGCGTCGGGCTCGCGGCGGGAGACCAGGGTTCCGTCGGGGTTGTAGGCGCGGTCGGCGAAGGCTTCCGACACCCCGCGGAGTCCGGCGGCTTCGGCTTTTTGGAGCGCGACTGAGCCCGGCAGGAGCAGCATGGGGAGGTCACCGCCGAAAGCCTTGACGGCGTCGACCACTGCCTTCGCCTGGATCTCGTGGGTGACGATGGTGTTGTAGAGGGCGCCGTGCGGCTTGACGTAGCGGATGGTGCCGCCGGCTGCGCGGGCAATCGCGTCGAGTGCGCCGATTTGGTAAAGGACGTCGTCGGCCAGTTCTGTGGGGGAGCAGTCGATGAAGCGGCGTCCGAAACCGGCGAGGTCCCGGTAGCCCACGTGGGCGCCGATGGTGACGCCGGCAGCAACAGCGTCGCGGCAGGTCTGGGCGATAGTGGACGGATCACCGGCGTGGAAGCCGCACGCCACATTGGCGCTGGAAACCGAGCGGAAGATTGCGGCGTCGTCGCCCATGGTCCAGTTGCCGAAGGACTCGCCGACGTCGCTGTTGAGGTCGATGAAAGCCATAGTGATCCTCGTCTCATCTATGTGGTCCCTTCAGCATGCACGAGGATCAAGGATTGTTCAACAATGTGGCTGGAACGCCAATCTGCGGCGCCTGGTCAGGATCTGGCAAAAAGGTCCCGCGCTCGCTGCACCACGACGTCCGGACTCTCATCAGCGATCCAGTGGGCCCGCGCCGTCGACGGTTTCGATTGTTATGTCATCGGCGAAGCCTTCCCAGCCGCCGAGGAACTCGGCCTTTGCCACCGGATCGTCGGCACCCACCAGTAAATGCGTGGGCGTGGTAACCGTTGATTCCGGTAGGCGCCGGTCATGATGGCCTTGGCCTCCGGCTGAATGAAGTGCCGGTACAGTTTCGGTGCCGCACGAGCCCGGTCCCGGTTGCGGAGAGGTGCGAGGAAGAACTCGATGTCGGCGTCGTCCCAGGGTGCGGAGTTGGAGGCGTAGGCGCGGAGGAGAAGCCGCGGCAGTGATTGCTTTCCCTTGCTCAGCACCCGCCTGTTGATCCCCGGCGTCACGATCGGCAGCTGATACCAGGCGCGGCGCATGGAGGGAATCATCCGGGCGCTGAACTGCATGTAGTGGTGCGGGACCGCGAGGGATAGGAAGCTCCGCACCCGCTCCGGATGTCGCAGGCAGAGCGGGGTATTGGCTGCGTCGGCCAGGACTCATGCTCGGCGCGGTGGTGAAAATCGTCGAGGGAGGAAACCTTCGCAGGTTCCCCTCCCTCGTTCAGGCCCTTGACTCTTACGCGAGTACGCTCACCTTGGAATTTCGGAGGCCGAACAGCACGTGGTCGACAGAAGCGCGGCCCGGGCCGACCAGTGCGAGGGCAAGCGACGCAGCACCGAGCAGCAGTACGAGCTCGTAGCCGCCGTTGGCAACGAAGATACCGGCAGGAAGGTGGACCAGAACCAGGGCGCCCAGCATGTCGAGGGTCAGCAGTGCGGCGACCGGACGGGTGAGAAGGCCGAGGATCAGCGCAATCCCGCCTACCAACTCAAGGGTGGCGATCGCGGGAGCGGTGATTTCGGCCATGGGAATGCCCATGTCACCGAAGGCGGCGGTGGTGCCTGCGATGGTCCACTCGTTGTACTTCTGCCAGCCATGTGCGGCGAAAATGAAGCCGACGACGACGCGAAGAATTGTTCGGGCAATGGTGGTCAAGGTGGTGGTGTTCATGGGTATTCCGTTCGGGTGTGTCAGTCAGGGGAAGCAAGAGCGACGCCGCTGTGCGCTCAGGCGTGCGCCGGCGTCGTGCGGGTAATCAGCGGACGAGAGCGAATCCGCTGGTCCACTGGATCTTCTCGCTGGCCGCAAGGGTCAGCTGCTGGAAGCCGATGGCTTCCAGCTCACGTGCACGGGTCAAGGGGCCTGCGTCGACGGCGTCCACTCCGCCGGCCTTGACGGCCTCGGCGAGGGTGTTCTTGGCATCGGTGTCCTCACCGGCAATGAGCACGGTGGTCTGGTTCTGGCCGACACTCTTCGAACCGAGTGTGGCGGCGAAGTTGGTGTTGAAAGCCTTGAGGACCTTCGACGACGGCAGAGCAGACGCGAGTTCGGCGGCGGCGGAGCTGTCTGAAGCAACAACGAGCGAATCGAACGTTTCGAAGTTCAGCGGGTTGGTGATATCGACGACGATCTTGTCGGCCAATTGCTCACCGTACTTCGTGACAATGTCCCTTAGCGCGGGGTAGGGGACCGCGAGCACTACGACGTCGCCGTTGACGGTGGCACCGTTACTCGAAGAGTCGATGTGTTCGACGGAAGCGCCGCCTGCTGCAACAACGCCTGCAATGGCGCTGCCCATGTTGCCCTTGCCGAAAATGGTGAACGAAGTCATGTGAGGTCCTTTGAGAGGATGGTTGTAGGTACAACAATCAAACTAGCAGCAATTAGTTATAGCTGCAACTGTTGCGTAGAATAGGGATATGACCCGTTGGCTCAGTGATGATGAACAGACAGCATGGATCCGTACAGCGGCCGTGCTCGAGCTGCTGCCCGCAGCGCTGGACGGTCAGCTGGTGCGCGATGAGGACCTGACACACTTCGAATACTTCGTGCTGGCGTCGTTGTCTGAAGCTCCCGGGCGCACCCTGCGCATCACAAGTCTGGCATCGATGACTAATGCAACGCTGCCGCGGATATCCCGTGTGCTGACGGGGCTGGAGAAGAAGTCGCTTGTGGAGCGTAGCGAGTGCAGTGAAGACCGCCGCGCGAAGAACGTGACGCTCACCAGCGCAGGGTGGGACAAAGTGGTGAAGTCCGCACCGGGTCACGTCGAGAACGTACGAAGGCTGGTGTTTGATCAGCTCACCCCCGAGCAGGTATCGCAGCTGTCCGCGATAGCAGCGCAGCTGCTCAAAACACTTGACCCTGAGGGACGGATGTTCGCTTCGGCCGACTAGTTTGTGTCCGGTGCCGGCGAGAAACTTCCGTCTCCATTCTTCGCCTTGTCTCTCGACGCCCGTGTCCGTCGCTCGATGCCGTGCCCGCAGAAATGTCAGACCCGGATGATCGAATGTATTCATGGCGGGGAATCATTCAACCTGGGTTTCTGAGGAGACGGCGCTGTGGGCGTCGGATTCCGTCATGGGCCCGTTGGCTGGTCAGCTGTCGCATCACCCGGTCGTCAATCGGGATCTGGAGGCGTCGCTCGAGTGTCTGGGGGAGCTTGCTTCGTTGCGGGCTTGGCTGGATGCTCAGGAAGCCAAGCTGGTGGCTCGTATTTCGGAACTTTCCGTCGGGGCCATCGTCGAGCAGGGCTATGGCGGTCTCGTCGCCGAGGAGTATGGAGGGAGCCTCGCGTCAGCCGAGATTGGTGCGATGCTGCGAATTCCGGACCGCTCGGCAGGGCAGCTCATTGAGCAGTCGAAGTTGCTGGTGAACTTCTTCCCCTCCACCGTGGAAGCGCTTCAGCTCGGGAGAATCTCGCGTCGGCATGCTGTAGCCGTCTCCCAGGAGTGCTGCGGTGTTCCTGAGAGTGACATTCCGGACTTCGAAGAGAAGCTGCTCTGCATCGCACAGCGAACAACGGTTGCGAAGCTGAGTAGCCGTGCCCGCCGACTGCGTGAGCGCCTGCACCCGCAGTCGCTGGCCGTGCGGCGGGAGAAGAAAGTCCGTGAGCGAGCCGTCACCGTGGAGCCCGACCGTGACGGCATGGCCTGGTTGAGCGCTTACCTGCCCGCTGAAGAGGCCTATGGGATTGCACACCGTATCGATGTGACAGCCAGGGCTCTGCAATGCCCCGACGAGCAACGAACACTGAGCCAGCTGCGTGTAGATGTTTTTTCTGACCTGATGACGCATACCTGTGGCACGGACCCGACGACGAGCATTGCGGGCGGTCAAGTAGCGTCGCTTCCGTCCGGGTCGTTCAGTGCCGAGCCCTCGCCCTCAGGTCCCTCACCCTTCGCTCCGTATCAGAGGGTTATCGGGGCGTTGCAGCACGCGTGTTCGTGACCGTGCCGGTGATGACCCTGCTCGGCGGTGAGGAACCTGCGGAGCTGGACGGCTACGGCCCAATCGATGCGGAAACAGCCAGGAGGCTGGCCGGGCACGCGCCGTCGTTCACGCGGTTGCTGACTCATCCGGAAACCGGAGCAGTCCTGTCGGTCGGTAGGACAAGGTACAAGCCGCCCAAAGACCTTCAGGACTGGGTTCGGGTCCGTGACAAGACCTGTCGTCATCCCGGCTGTAACCGAGTGGCTGCGGGTTGCGAGATCGACCACACGACACCCTGGTCCCAGGGTGGAGAAACACGCGCGGGAAACCTGGCGGCCTTCTGCAAGAAGCACCACATGTTCAAGACATTGGGCTTCTGGAAACACAGACAGCCGGTTGAGGGAACTATGCAGTCCACATCCTTCGCGGGAAAGACATACACCACGGTGCCCGAACCAGTCCATGCCCGTGCGCATACCCATCCCCATACGCAGGTGCCGCCGCCGTTCTGATCGGGGTCGTGACGAGCGGTACTGAGACGGGCGTGCTGACTTCCGGTCCGGTTCTCCTGGGGCGTGGGCTGGTTCAGGACACCTGTAGGCCCCCGTTGATGTCGTACGTGGCGGCCGTGATGAAACCAGCGTCGGGACCGACGAGGAAGGCGATGAGGGCGGCCATTTCGTCCACCGTTCCCACGCGGCCAACCAGGATGTCTTTCGACATCTCCCGCTTCCGCTCCTCGGTGAGCGTGCCGCCCATGATGTCGGTGTCGACAGGGCCCGGCGCGATGCAGTTGACGGTGATGCCGTGTTCACCCATTTCCCGGGCGAGGGCGCGGGTGAATCCGATGATTCCTGCCTTCGAGGCGCTGTAGGCAACCTTGGAGTACGTGCCGCCGCCGCGCTGCGCCGAGATGGACGAGATGCTTACCACCCGACCCAGCTTCCGGTCGATCATTCCGTGCAGAACACGCTGCGTGACGAAGAAGGTGCCGGTCATGTTCACTGCAAACACGCGCTCCCAGGCTTCCTTCGTCTCCTTCATGAACTCAGTGGGCGAACTGATTCCCGCAAGGTTGGCCAAAGCGACGATGGGCGGCAGCTCGGCTTCGACGCGGCTGATAGCCGCGTCGACGGATGCTTCATCGGAGACATCGGTCGCGACACCGATTGCCTTGACGCCGTGGCGCTGCGCGATATCCGCCGCTGCTTCTTCGGCAGCGCTGCCATCAATGTCGAGGATCGCAATGTGCCATCCCTCGCCGGCCAATCGATCCGCGGTGGCCCGACCGATGCCGCGGGCGGACGCTGCGCCGGTGAGTACGGCCGTGCGGTCGGAGGGGAAGGCTGCTGGTTCGGTCACGTTTGCTCCTGGTGCTGATCGTTGTGGTGGATGAAGTGTTCATAGTCGTCGTAGGTCTGGTTGATGTGGGCTTGCATGGCCTTGCCGGCCACCTCCGGATCGCCGGTGCGGATGGCATCAAGTACCAGCGCATGGTGCGTCATGGCGTGCCGTTGCACTTCCAGGAACGACGACGTTTCCCGCCGCATCGTGTAAAGCAACTTGCTCAGCGGGCCGAGAATCACGGGAATGAAGGGGTTGGCGGAGGCGCGGAAGACGGCGTCGTGGAAGGCAAGATCCGCGGCGGTAACGGCGTCGAGGTCACGCGCTTCGTGTGCACGGCTCAACGCCTCATTGGCAGACTCCATACGGCGGAAGTCCTCTTCTGTGGCATGCACGGCCGCTAACTCGGCGGCGCCAATCTCGACCATGCGACGGATTTCAAGTAGCCGGAGCGAGACGTCGGGGGAGGAGGAGGCGGCGGAGGCAGATCTCAGGATGGCCTGCAGATCGCTCCATTGCGCACTGGGATTCACATATGTTCCGAGACCCCGCTTGACCTGCACGATGTTCTGCGCCTGAAGTTTCTTCAGGGCCTCCCGCACAGTCAGCCGACTCACATCCGAGGCAGCAGCCAGTTCACCTTCCGAGGGTAGCGACTCACCGGGTGCATAGACTCCGCTGATAACGCGCTCAAGGATGTCCTCAAACACCGACTCGGACAGCGAAGTGCGTGGCATCGCGAACACCTCCCGTTTACCGGCAGTAAGCACGCCGCTACCACCATCCTCAGTACAAAATTTCCTTCGCCGAAAGCTTGTCAGATGTCATATGTCCGGTGCTAGTGTGACATCCAGCACACTGCTCGTCAACGCATTTTGCGGGCAAGTGCAGATCTAAGAAGGCAACGAGGCTTGCTTAGCTGACGAGGAGTACTACGTGGATCTACAACTACTTCTGGCGCTGGTTCTTGGAATCGCCACGATCATCATTCTTGTGCTGAGAACGCGACTTGATGCGTTCGTTGCCCTGCTCATTGCGGCCTTGGTTACGGGCATTGTGGCGGGGCAGGCTCCGTTGGACATCGTCTCGGCCATTACAACCGGATTCGGCAATACTTTGGCCTCCATCGGCATAGTCATTGGGTTGGGTGTCGGTATCGGCAAGATCCTCGAGGTCTCAGGTGCCGCCAATTCTTTGGCGCTGGCATTCCTGAAGCTCTTCGGGAAGGGACGCGAGCCCTGGGCGCTGGGGAGCGTCGGTGCGCTTGTGTCCATCCCAGTCTTCTGCGATTCCGGTTACGTCATCATGAACCCGCTGGCCCGTTCGATTGCCAGGGTGAAACGCGCGGGCTACATCACGCTGGCGCTCGCTCTGGGCTGCGGTATGACGCTCACCCACCACCTCGTCCCACCGACCCCGGGACCGCTCGCAGTGGCGGGCATACTCGAGGCTGACCTGGGCGCTCTCATCCTGACGGGCCTCGTCTTCACGGTCCTCCTGCTGCCGATCGTAGTTTTCTATGCACGCTGGATCGGACCCAGGATCGAGCCCGGTATGAATGAAACCGTCCGCGAAATGGTCTACGGATCCTCCACCGCGCGGACAGTCGGCAGGACGAGCACTACGGTCGTAGACCACGGCGACGACCGTTCGGGCCGCGCAGGCACAGACGACCACGGCGCACTCGGAGACGCCGACGCCGAAAACGTCCACCAGGGATCGTCTGTCGAGGTCGACAACGCTGATCTCGGCACTCCGCCGGCAGGGGCCAAACCGCACAAAGTCGGGGCGTTCGTCGCTTCCCTGCCGCTGCTCGTTCCGCTGCTGCTTATCATCATGAACACGGTCACCGGCGCGATCGACCAGAACAACCAGGGTGTGGTTGGAACGGGAGAGTACGAGCCCTCAGCGTGGGTCGTGCCATTCGCCTTCATCGGTAACCCGGTGGTTGCGCTTGTCATTGGCGTCATCCTCGCGGTCTACATGCTGCTTCCGCGTTGGACACCACGCTCGAAGGTACAGGGCTGGTTTGGAGAAGCTGCTGCTTCCGCTGGGCTCATCCTGCTTATCACTGGCGCCGGTGGCGCACTTGGTCAGGTTCTTCGCAGTTCCGGGGTGGGCGACGCCCTCGCAGAGGCTATCGCCGCAACCCCGTTGCCCGCGTTCCTTGTTCCCTTCCTCATCGCCACGCTCGTCCGGATTGCGCAGGGCTCAGGCACGGTTGCCATGATCACGGCGGCTTCGGTAACGGCACCGCTGGTGACCTCGCTCGGCATCGACCCGGTCGTTGCCGCCCTGGCCTGCACCGCCGGTTCAATGGTGTTCAGCTACTTCAACGACTCCTACTTCTGGGTAGTCACGCGCTTCGCCGGGCTGGATGGGACGGCGGCCTTGAAGGGCTGGTCCGGTATTACGACGGCGGTCTGGGCCGGGTCGATTCCGCTCCTGTTCATCGCGAACGCGATCCTGGGCTGAGGTCTTAGAAGGTACGCCGACGCTTCGAATCGAACCGCTCCCCGGGACACTTCCGGGGAGCGGTTCGCTGTTCAGGAAAGGCTCGGTACCAGCGAAGCCGGATGTTGGATGGGTTCTCGGGAACAGCCATCGCCTTCAGGCCCGATTGCTCCGCTTGAAGAAGACACCACTTGGCCAATTGCATACCGACGAGCTTTCTTACCGACTCATGCTTCGCCTTGACCAGTGGAGTCGCTGCTGAGCCGAACGCGGCGAGGCTGATGCCATTCTTCCCAGGCAGAGCAGGGTCACGAAGTGCCGTGATCCAGGCCGTGCTCAAAGCATCCTTCGCTGCATCGGGACTGCCGTTGACGTTTTTGAAGGCACGGGATAGGTGAGCTAGGAATGCTCCTGACACCGATGGTGTGGGGGCATTTTTTGTGTGTGCTTCCAACCGGGTCCGTCCACCAGGCCTTACGCCGGGCACCCATTCGACCCGCGATTGCTACGCTCCTCACGTGAGCATCAGCGCCACTGACGGCATTCCTGCGACACCACGATCGGGCGTGGCGTCATCGACATAGACGTTGTCATAGCCCTTGTCGGCGCCGTCGTTCTTATCGGTCTGGGGTCGATTTTCCGGCACAAGTTCATCCCGAGTGCAGAGTTTTGGTCTGGGCTCGAAAAGCTGACCTATTTCGTACTTCTGCCGTCACTGCTCGCAATCGGCCTCGCCGGAGCCGACTTCGCATCGATTGAGCCCGGACCAATGGTTCTCGTATTGGCAACCTCCGCCACGTTCGCGACCCTGCTCGCCTATGCTGCCCGCCGCCCAGCAACAGGCAGCGATGGCCCTGCGTTCACGTCCGTTTTCCAGGGCACTGTCCGCTTCAACACCTACATCGGCGTAACGACGGCGGCCGCACTCTTCGGCTCCGACGGCATCGCCATCGCAGCACTCGCCAACGCCGTCCTCGTGCCGTTCGGCAACCTCGCGTCCACCATCGCCCTCGCGCATTACGGACACCACAAACTCCGAGGCTCCGCCTTGGTCCTCGCCGTGTTCGGAAACCCGCTGATCCTCGCGTGCGCGGCCGGACTTGCCGCGAATCTCATCGGCTCCGCACCAGGCGTAAGCGACGCGCTCGATGCTCCGGTACCAGCCGCCGTCGTACAGCTCATGGCTGCGGTTCTGGGACTGCTCGGGGGAGCGGCTCTGCCGGTCGGGCTCTTCTGTGTAGGCGCCGGACTGCGCGGACGATTCTTCCCAAGCGAGTCCCTGCGTCCCGTAATTGCGGCACTGTTGCTGCGGTTCCTTCCTGTGCCGGCAGCGACGCTGGGACTGTGCATCCTGCTCGGGTTCAGCGGCCCCGCTGCCGTGGTCTGCGTGGTGTTCCAGGCGCTACCCACTGCAACAAGCTCCTACGTCTTCGCCCGACGGCTGGGCGGCGACGCCTCCCTCATGGCACAGATCACCGCAGCGCAAACCGTCATCTCAGGCGTGGTGCTGCCATCGTGGATCCTCATCGCGCTGACGGTGCTGATGTAGATCGCTAGGATCGAGCCATGGAAACCCGGGAGTCTGCCGCAGAGACCACACTCGTCACCCTCAGCGACATCGAAGCCGCCGCTGAACGCATCAGCGATCTGGTCCTGCGAACACCGCTCATTCAGCTCCCGCACCCGCAGCGTCCGGACGGGATCCTCCACTGCAAAGCCGAATCACTCCAGCCCACCAGCGCCTTCAAGCTGCGCGGCGCCTACAACACCATCGCGCAGGTACTGGATCAGGCACGCGAACACGGAATCGTCGCTCAATCCTCCGGCAATCACGCCCGAGCCGTTGCCTGGGTGGCACACCGCCTCAACCTGCGGGCGGTCATCGTCATGCCGGAGGCAGCCCCGCACACCAAGATCGACGCCGTCCGTGCGCTCGGCGCCGAAGTCCAGGTGGTGCCATCCGCTCTGCGCGACGTCCGCGCCCACGAACTTGTCGCCAAACACGGGTACATCCACATCCCGCCCTACGACGATCCGCGCATCATCGCCGGACAGGGGACTGTCGGCCTCGAGATCATGCAGCAACTACCCCACGTCGACACCGTCCTCGTCCCTATCTCCGGCGGCGGCCTCATTTCCGGCATCGCGACGGCGGTCAAGGCACTCAACCCCGAAACGCGGGTGATCGGCGTCGAACCTGAGCTGGCCGCCGACGCCGCCCAGAGCTTCCGCGAAGGCCGCCGCATCACCTGGGAACAGCAATTGACCTACCGCACGATCGCCGACGGGCTGCGGACGCCCGCCCTCGGAGTGCACCCGTGGGAGCACGTGAAGCGCTACGTCGACGACGTCATTACCGTCACCGAAGAGCAGATCCTGGCAGCCATGCGCCACCTCACCCTCGCGGGCCGGCTCGTGGTCGAACCATCCGGCGCTGTCGCCACCGCTGCGTGGATGCACGATCTCGTGCCGAGTGGCACCAACGAAAACGACGGCGGCACAGTCGCCGCCGTCGTCTCCGGTGGATCGGTGGATCCGGTCCTTCTGGCGAAGGTGCTGCAGGCCGGCTAGAGCCGTTCGAGGAAATCGGTGAGCAGTCGCACCCACTGCTCGCGCGCGACGTCGTTCGCTTCCGGAGTGGGAAGCCCCACCTGTGTTGCCACGATCGACGCGGTACCGTTCCTCTTCAGCTCGCTCGTGACGACGACGGAAGAACCATCCGCCGCCTTCGCCCGCCAGGTGATCCGTTGATCGCCTCCGCTGATCCGTGGAGTCTCGGCCAGGAGCTCCTGCACTGCGTCGTTCGCCGACGCAAACTGCTCCCACCGCGCCATGAGCTCCTCCAGGCCGAGGGAAGTGGACCTGCTGACGCTCAGCTGGAACGTCCCGTCTGAACGCTGGCCCGGAATACGCCGTCCGATGTGGTGCTCGTAAGCCACCGCCACGGACTGGGCCCACCAGCCGGCCGAGTCCACGGTGCCCTCAAGCTCCTCATACACCCTCAGTGCGATGTCCTTGTGGTCCAGATCCTTCGCACCGACGGCGTCCAGGAACGTGAGCCATTCATCCCACGACCGGTTGGTGGCCCGCTCTATGGGCTTGATTCTCGGATTGGCTGTCATCTTCGGATCCTTTCACGGGCTGCTACTCCGCCACCCGGTTCATGAACTTCCCGATCCGGACGCGTAGCTCTGCGATCTGGCGACGCACGACGACGGCGGGATCCGGATTGATCTCGTTGGCCGGCGGCGCCTTGCGCACGTTGGCAGAGCAGATGAAGTCGGCACAGATGAGCGTCCCGACAGTGTTCCCGATGCGTCCAGCCTGTCCGGCGCGCTTGGCGACCCAGAGCAGCACGTCCTCCTTCGAGAAGACGTCCCGGCACATCTCGCAGAGCACCGATCGGTTCTTTTTCGCGCCCCCGTCGGGTGCGCGCAGGAGGATACCGGTCAGCCCGCGTTCAGTCGGTACTACGAGGTACGCGCGAAGCGGCATCTTCTCGTCACGCCAACCGAGGAACTCGAGATTCTCCCAGTCGAGGACATCGAAGTCGGGCGGCAGGTTGAGCTTTGTGATTTCGGAGCGGGAGGCGTTGATGAATGATGACCGGATTTCGCGGTCGCTGATTTTTTCCATGTGGGCTCGGCTTTGCATGTGGACTGTGTAGTGCGGTTGCATCTTCGCAAAGAGCGGGGTCTAGAGCAAAGCTGCCGAGGAAGAGTGTTGCGCGTCACCTCACACAGCCATAAGGTTGTCGAAGCGCTTCGACAATTACCAGCCAGCTCAAAGGGGACTCGCTCCATGCATACTGACGAGACGTTGCGGTCTAGCGATGAACTGATGTTCGGAGGCGACTACAACCCGGAGCAATGGCCGGAGTCGGTGTGGCGCGAAGATGTGCGCCTCATGCGACAGGCTCGTGTGAACCGGGTGACCATCGGCGTCTTCTCCTGGTCGTCCATCGAGCCGCGGGAAGGTGAATACGAGTTTGGGTGGCTGGACCGGATCATGGACTTGATGGCCGAGAACGGCATCGGCGTTATCCTTGCCACGCCCACCGCCTCGCCGCCGCCCTGGTTTTCGCTGGCATATCCCGAAGCCCTCCCGGTCACCACCGACGGAGTCCGCCTAATCCACGGTAGCCGGGACACCTACAACCCAGCGGCCCCCGCGTACCGGTCCGCCGCAAAGCGCCTGACCGCAGCCCTGGCGCAGCGATACTCCTCTCATCCCGCCCTCAAGATGTGGCACCTCCACAATGAGTACGGGACGGTCTCCTACGGGCCGGAGGCTGATGCAGCTTTCCGCGAGTGGCTCCGCACAAAGTACGGAACCCTGCAGCAGCTGAACGTCACCTGGAATACGGCGTTCTGGTCCCAGGGCTACGGCAGCTGGGAGGAGATTTTCGCTCCACAGGCCACGCAGTACCTGCCGAACCCTTCCCAGATACTCGACTTCAAGCGTTTCTCGGCCGATCTGCTGCGCGATTGTCTCCGGGAGCAGGTCGAGATAGTCCGGAGCGTCCGAGCCGACGTAGCCGTCACCACCAACTTCATGCTTCCCAGCTGGAACCACTACGACCAGTGGGACCTGGCAGCTGAGATCGACGACGTCTCCGTCGACCATTACCCGGACACGTCAGGCATTGAAGGTGACGTTCAGGTCGCCTTCGGCAGTGACCTTGCACGCTCCTTCAACGGCGGACGTCCCTGGGTGCTCATGGAACAGGCCACCACCATGGTCTACAACTATGCGCAGGGGCGGATCCTCGCACGGGATCCGGGAAAACTCCTGTTCAACACACTCCAGTACCTTGCCCGCGGCTCTACGGGGTCCCTGTTCTTCCAGTGGCGGTCGCCGCGCGCCGGCGCCGAGTTCTTTCACTCGCCGATGGTTCCGCACGTTGGCGAGAACTCCCGGACGTTCCGCGAGATCGTAGAGCTCGGAACAAGTCTTACCGGGCTTCGTGAACTCGCACAGCCGCCCGCGGCAGGGTGCCGCGTGAATCAAAACAGGGTGGCGATTGTCTGGGATTCCGATGCCTGGTGGTCGGTGGACACCGCGGCGTTGCCGTCCACCGACGTCGCGTTCCTGCCCGCTGTGAAGTCAGTACACCGCGCGCTGTGGTGGTTTGGAATCAACGCCGACTTTGTCCGGCTCGATCAGGACCTCGCCGGTTACAACCTCATCCTGGTTCCCAGCAAACTGGTTGCCTCGGATGCTGAGGCCGAAGCGCTTCGGGGCTTCGTCGCAGACGGCGGACATACCGCTATCTGGTACTTCTCAGGCAGCGCCGACGAGAACCTCAACGTGCGCCTCGGTGGGTTCACTGGAGCATTCGCTGATCTCCTAGGCATCCGGGTCGAGGAGCACTTCCCCCAGCTCGCGGAGACGGCCCTGAAGCTGAGCGACGGTTCGACCGCTGATTGCTGGGCAGAAAGTGTGGAACTCGTCGGCGCGACAAGCGTTGCAGACTTCACCGAATACCCGCTCCTGGGGCGTCCCGCAGTCACCACCCACGGGTTCGGTTCAGGCACAGCGCACTACATCGCCACCCGACTGGGCGAAGACGCACTGCGCGAACACCTTCGCCGCATCCTCGACAACGCCGGCATTCAGCCGGACCACCCGGCAGCCGGGTACGGCATCGAAGCAGTTCGCCGCCATGCCGGTGACTCCAGCTACCTGTTCCTCCTCAACCACTCCGAGGATGCGGTCGACGTCGATGTCCACGGGCACGATCTCCTGACCGACACAACGGTCCAGGGCACCACCACGCTGACTCCCGGCACCGCGTTGATCGTGCGCGAGCACTCAGAACAGTGAGCACCCTCTTCTACACCAGCCCGCCACGCACCTGGTTGGACGGCTTGCCGCTGGGCAATGGCCGGATCGGCGCCATGGTCCTGGCAGACAGGCAGACGCTGCGGCTGCAGCTGAACGACAGCACAGCCTGGTCGGGCAGCCCCGCCAGTGAGCAACGGCGGGGCAGCATCTCAGCGGAGACGGCCTCGCGCGTGCTCGCAGAGGCAAGGACTGCCATCTCGGAGGGGAGGCCGGTCGACGCCGAACGAAGCCTGGAAGGGCTGCAGTCCAGCTACTCCCAGTCGTACCTGCCGTTCGCCGACGTCGTCATCTCGGTGGAGCGCCCCACCCAACTGCAGGAACGCAGGCTGTCTCTCTCAGACGCAACTCACCGCACCACTGGGCGGACAAACGGAGGCAGCATCACGCAGGAGACGTTCATCAGTGCGGTGGACGGGGTGCTCGTCCACCGGATTGGGTCGACCGCATCGGTTGACGTCGACGTCGCCGTCTCCACGCCGCTGAGGGAAACCGGGAGAGCAACCCGGCCCGACGACGTCGTGCTGGAACTGCGGCTGCCCGCCGACGTGGCGCCGGGGCACGAACCGGACGAACCGGCGCTCCAGATGGAACTCGACGGCATCGAGCCCCTTGAAGGTGCGCTGTGCGTCGCAGTGAGGCACGACGGTATCGCGACGGGGAGGGACAAAGGAGAAACCGTACTCACCGGCATCAGCGAGTTGGTGATGGTGGTCACGACCGAGACCACGTTCACCGGCATCGGCCGTGCACCGGAAGGCTCCTCGGGGACCTGCGCGGAGACCGCGCGCCGTCGTGCGCACGCGGCGCTCGACAAGGGCTGGGAAGCGCTGCATGCCGCGCACACCGAGGCTCACCGCGAGCTGTTCGACCGCGCCACGGTCACCCTGAATCCCGGTCCTGATGCGTTGCCGGACCGCGACAACGTGCCGGCAGATGTACGGCTGCGGGAGGCGAACGCCCATGCTGCCGGCGTGCTTGTTGCTGATCCCGCGCTCGTTGCCCTGCTGTTCGACTACGGGCGGTATCTGTTGCTCGCTTCCTCGCGTCCCGGCACTCTTCCGGCCACGCTGCAGGGCCTTTGGAATGAGGATATGCGCCCTCCGTGGTCCTCGAACTACACGCTGAACATCAACGCTCAAATGAACTATTGGGGTGCGGAAGCGGCTGCCCTACCCGAATGCCACGACCCGCTCTTCGACCTCGGGGAAGCACTCGCCGACCATGGTCGGCGTACCGCCGAAATACTGTATGGCGCACGAGGATGGGTGGCGCATCACAACTCCGATGCGTGGGCCTACAGCTCGCCGACCGCCGGGCACGCCAGCTGGTCCCAATGGCCGATGGCCGGACCATGGCTGGTGCGGCAACTCGACGAAAAGCGTCGCTTCGGGTCGGCTACCCCTGACCAGGTCGAGCGGCTGTGGGACCTGGCGGTCGGCGCCGCGCAATTCCTCTGCGACTGGCTGATCGACGACGGCGGTGCCCACCTGGAAACGCGACCGTCCACCTCGCCGGAGAACTGCTATCTCAGCGCTCAGGGAAGGGCCGCCGTCGCCACGTCGACTGCCATGGACCGCACCCTCATCAGTGAACTGTTCGAGACGTTACTCGGGCTGGCGCCGCTTGTTGGGCAAACCACACACCCCATCCTGGACGAGGCACGCGCGGCCCTACCGCGAATCGCGCCGCCAAGGGTCGGCACCGACGGCAGGATCCTCGAGTGGGGGCACCCGGCGGAAGAGGCGGAGCCCGATCACCGGCACCTCTCGCACCTGTTTTTCGCCTACCCCGGCAACGGCCCGACGCCGGAGCTCGCCGACGCCGTCAGTCTCACCCTGGACCATCGCGGTGACGATTCCACCGGCTGGTCGTTGATCTGGAAGATCTGCCTGCGTGCACGGTTGGAACAGCGCGGGAAGGTCGCGGATCTGCTCCGCCTGATGTTCCGGCCGGCGGACGAAACCAACGGCCCACACGCCGGCGGCCTTTACAACAACTTCTTCGCCGCTCACCCGCCGTTCCAGATCGACGGGAACCTGGGATATATCGGAGCACTGGCCGAAACATTCGTGCAAAGCCATTCCCGGGTCATCCGCCTGCTCCCGGCTGTGCCCGCGGAGTTGCAGAGCGGGAGCGTTCGTGGTCTCGTCGCGAGACCCGGCATCACCGTTGACGTGACCTGGAAGGACGGCCTGGTCAGCGAAGCCGTGCTTAGCCCGCAGCGTGCCGAGGCGGCGGGGGAGCGGCTGATCTCCGTCAGCGGCGCTGTCGAACCGGTGACCCTCACATTTGGGCGAAGAACCACGCTGCGCCGGAACTCCACAACCGGCACCATCGACTTTTCAACAACAGACCATGACTAGCATTACCGCCAACGGAAAGGCAGTGTTTACGCCATGACCCAACACAGTGAAGAGACAGGCACCCGAGTGACGGGGAGCCCGGATTACCGCGACGTCGGCCTGGAGTTCCCACCCGACTTCGTCTTCGGATCCGCTACCGCGTCCTACCAGATCGAAGGCGCCCACGAGGCCGAGGGCCGCGGCCCCTCCATCTGGGACACCTTCAGCCACACCGAGGGCAAGGTGTGGAACGGCGACACGGGCGACGTCGCCTGTGACCACTACAACCGACT
Source organism: Arthrobacter sp. M71 S08 (assembly GCF_059089725.1). NCBI lineage: Bacteria > Bacillati > Actinomycetota > Actinomycetes > Micrococcales > Micrococcaceae > Arthrobacter > Arthrobacter sp. M71 S08. The sequence goes on from NZ_JBNHEY010000001.1 coordinate 371,020, forward strand.
CGAATCCGACCTGGACCTGATGAAGGACCTGGGTCTGGAGTCCTACCGCTTCTCGATCGCGTGGCCGCGCATCCAGCCCACCGGTCGCGGCCCCGCCAATGAGGCCGGGCTCGCCTTCTACGACCGGCTGGTCGACGGACTGCTCGCCCGGGGCATCAAGCCGATCGTCACCCTCTACCACTGGGATCTGCCGCAGGCACTCGAGGACGACGGCGGCTGGACCAACCGGGAAACAGCGTTCGCCTTCGGTGATTACGCCTGCATCGTCGGCGAACGTCTCGGCGACAGGGTCGCACTGTGGACCACGCTTAACGAGCCGTGGTGCAGCGCCTACCTCGGGTACGGATCCGGTGCGCACGCACCGGGGCGGACCGAACCGGCAGCCGCGCTCGCCGCCGTACACCACCTCAATCTCGCCCACGGCCTGGCCGTCCTGGCGCTCCGGGACGTTGTCACCAATGACCCCGACTTCGCGATCACCCTCAACCTGCACGTCTTCCGCCCGGAGGGGGAGACCGGCCCCGAAGCTGTGCGGCGGGTGGACGGCCTCGCCAACCGGCTGTTCCTGGACCCGCTGCTGAAGGGCGTCTACCCCGAGGACGTGCTAGAGGACACCGCTAGCCTTACGGACTGGTCCTTCGTGCAGGACGGCGATCTGCACCTCATCCGTCAGCCCCTGGACATCCTCGGTGTGAACTACTACTCCACGAACCGCGTGCGCATGTGGGACGGCGAAGGCGAAAAGGAGAACGCCGACGGGCACGGTGAAGCCGCCGGCACGGCCTGGCCGGCTGCAGACATGGTCGAGTTCCTCCAGCAGCCCGGTCCCTACACCGAGATGGGGTGGAACATCGACCCGTCCGGGCTCGAGGACCTACTCGTCTCGCTGCATGAAAGCTGGCCTGAGCTGCCGCTAATGATCACCGAGAACGGCGCGGCGTTCCCCGACGCCGTCGAAGTCGATGCCGATGGAACCCGGCGGGTTCGCGACTCCGAACGTATCGACTACCTGCGCCGCCACTTCACCGCTGCCCACCGGGCGATGGACCGTGGCGTTGACCTTCGCGGCTATCAGGTGTGGTCACTCATGGACAACTTCGAGTGGGGCTACGGCTACTCCAAGCGCTTCGGCATCGTGCACGTCGACTACGACTCGCTGGAGCGCACACCGAAGGACAGCTCGCGCTGGTATTCGAAGCTGATCCGGGACAGGCGCATCCCGCCGGTGGATTAAAGGACAGAAGGAGGGCCAGTCGTCCTGACTGGCCCTCCTCCACATCCTTGCGCAGCGGCTAACCGCCGGTCTGTGCCTCGTCGCTTCCACCGGACACCCGGCCGCTCGACTTCTGCAGCCGGTCGATGTGCTCCGAGGCCTGTGCCTTGGTGATGTCGGCTGGGATTTCCTCCCCGGCCTCGCGCGCAAGAGTGTCCAGGTAGCTGCGCTGGGCGTCGGTCATGGGTTCATCCCCCGTGACCCAGTCCTCAGGGTCACGTGCAAAACCGCCCTGCGGCTCCGGCGTCGGGCTTCCCAAAGTTTCATCAGACATAACGTGCTCCTTCGTTCGGGGAATTACTGGCTTGCTTCCGGGGGCAGTGCTTCGTGGTGGGGGCGGCCATGCGTCCGGCGGTCTTCCTTCATCTCCGCCTCGAACAGGTGGCGCTTGCCCTCCACGAGTTCGTCGCGGGCGCGCTTCTCGAGCTTCTTGAATTCCGCGTAGTAGTGGTCGTCATAGTCCTCGACGATCTGGAATGTCCACCTGCCCTCGATGACGTTCCGGCCCACAACGTCCCGGTTCACCTCGTCCGCGAGTGAGTCATGCCCTGCCTCCCGCAACAGCTCCACAGCCTCGCCCAGGGCGAGGTCTGCTGTGCCCGTCAATCGGTGGAACCCGTACAGGAGTCCGCGGGCGTGCTCAACTACTTCGAGCGCTTCGGAGAGTTTCCCAAGCGCCTCTACTGTCTTGTCCGAAGCCGATGCGGGCCGCTGGTGGTTGCTGTCCGGCCCGTCCGATCCTGAGATAGTCATACTGCTTACCATATACAGCAGGAGCTTCTCATGGGCAGATCTTCCGCGTGGCCCTATACCGATGGGGGACGCCGGAATACCCTGAATCCATGCCCACTTCCAGCAGGTCTCCGGCTGCCAAAAGCACGACGACGGCCCCGGACCTCCCGGCCATCCAGCGCCACACGGTCCGGGTGCTCATCGTGGCCCAGATCCTCGGTGGGATCGGCATCGGCTCGACCCTCTCGATCGGCGCTGTCCTGGCCGCCGAAATCTCCGGGTCCGAAGCGCTCTCCGGGACCGCTGCCACCTTCAGCACCCTGGGCGCCGCAGCCAGCGCCATCCCCCTTGCGCGGCTCGCGCAGCGACTCGGACGCAGGGCGGCCCTGACAACGGGAGCGCTTCTCGCCGCCTCGGGGTCCGCCATCGTCATCGCCGCGGCAGGCCTCGGGGCCTTCCCGCTCCTGCTCCTCGGGTTCGCGCTCCTCGGCGTGGGCACTGCCGTCAATCTACAGTCCCGTTTCGCCGCCACGGACGTAGCAAGCCGCGAACACCGGGGACGCGATCTGTCACTCGTGGTGTGGTTCACCACGGTGGGAGCGGTGTTGGGCCCGAACCTGTTCGGACCCGGCGAGGTGGTTGCCGAGACGTTCGACCTTCCGGACCTGACCGGTTCCTTCCTCATTGCCGTCGTCGCGCAGATTGCGGCAGCGGCTGTGTACCTGACCGCACTGCGGCCGGATCCCTACATCATCAGCCGTTCAAGGCCCTCGGACCCCAAGGATGAGGCCCCCGGAATAGTACGCGGCAGGGGAGCCCTCCTTTTCGCCATCGGGGCAGTCGCGGTCAGCCACGCGGTGATGGTCTCCGTCATGTCCATGACGCCGGTGCATCTGGTGAACCACGGCGTGACTCTCACCATCGTGGGGCTCACCATCAGCCTGCACGTCGCCGGCATGTACGCACTGTCGCCGGCCTTCGGCTGGCTGAGTGACCGTGTTGGCCGGGTGGGAACCATCCTGATGGGTCAGGTGCTGTTCGTGATTTCGTTGGCGTTCGTCGGTTTCGGGGAAGCCAGCCCTGTCATGGTGACAATCGGCCTGATCTTCCTCGGTCTCGGCTGGAGCGCGTCCACCGTCTCCGGGTCTGCGCTGGTGACCGACCTCGCGACCGGTACCGCACGCGCACGCATTCAGGGCCGCACCGACCTCACCATGAACCTTGCCGGCGCATTCGGCGGAGCAGCGGCGGGCGTTGTCCTGGCAATGGTGGGCTACTCCGGACTTGCCTGGGCGGCAGGTCTGCTGGTGCTGCTCATCGTCGCGGGTGCGACGACGATGCGCACCGCACGGCCCCTGTCCGCTTAGGCAGGAGGGAGGATCGGCACCAACGCCTATTGATAAGCAAACTGTCCATTGCTTATCCTGACTGTAGTTCAGCAGCGAGCCATGTATCTCTTCTGGGGCGAATTCATGGACGGGTGATTGCCGTGCGGACTTTTGGTGTCGAGGAGGAATTCCTCCTGATCAATCCGAGGTTGCTGTGTCCTGAACCAGCAGCCGAAGCCGTCTTCCTCGCCGCGCGCGGCGGCGAGCTGACACGGGAGTGCAAGCAGGAACAGATCGAGACAGGCACAGAGCCGCAAACATTTCTGGAGGCTCTGAGCGCGGATATTCTGCGTCAACGCTCAATTGCCGATGATGCAGCGTCCCGCGCCGGCGTCCGAATAGCAGCCCTCGCAACCTCACCGATGGTGACCAGCACGGAAGTTACTCCTGAGCCGCGCTACCTGGAGATGCAGGATCAGTTTGGTTCGACTCTTCGTGATCAGTTGACGTGCGGCTGTCACGTCCACGTCGGAGTGGAGTCCGATGAAGAAGGCGTGGGCATCCTCGACCGGATCCGGGTCTGGCTTCACGTGCTGGCGGCCCTGAGCGTGAATTCGCCGTTCTGGAACAGTGAGGATTCCGGCTACGCGAGCTACCGAATCCAGGCGTGGAGCCGCTGGCCGACTGCGGGTGTCTACGAGATTTTCGGCTCGGCTGCGGCTTACCGTGACCTCGTTGAAACCCTGCTCGCCAGTGAGGTGCCGATCGACGAGGGCCAGATCTATTTTGACGCCCGGCTGAGTCGCCACCATCCGACCGTGGAAGTCCGCGTTGCCGACGTCTGCCTACAGGCCGATGATGCTCTCCTGCAGGCTGCGCTCACTAGAGCGCTCGTGGAGACGGCGGCGAGGGAATGGGCCGATGGCGTTCCGCCCATTCCCATGCCTGCAGCCCAGCTGCGGCTCGCCGCCTGGCGTGCAAGCCGCTTCGGGCTGGACGGTCAACTGCTCGATCCGCAACTGAACGTCCTCCGCGACGCTCGACAGGTGGCTCGCGCCTTGTTCGAGTACGTCCGTCCGGTCCTGGAAGAGCAGGGGGAGGAGCTCACCGTCGAGTCCCTCCTCCGTCAAACCCTTATCCGCGGAACGGGATGCAACCGCCAGCGCGCCGTCTACGCGCGAACCGGGAGCCTGGCCGAGGTGGTCTCAGACGCTGTCTTCCTGACGAACGTCGGCCAGGGCTCGCTGCATGAACGGCACGCAAGCCGCGGGTGCTTCCACATGAGAGGCGATGAACTGCACCGCATCTGAAGGGTTTTATCAGGTTGGAACTGATCAACCGGGCGGAGCACCGCGCTCAGGTCCGGTTGCAGCGGCCAGCATCGCTTCCAGTTTTGTGACCACGGCGTCGAGGCCCAGCTCGAAGGCGATATCCTGACGCCTCCCTGCTGGCTGGGCGGTGAGTGCGTTTGCAAGTGCCGGATGGCGCGATTCAGATGCCGACCAGAGCGGCTCAGGCGATGCGGCGTCGATAGCAGCACCCAGGACCAGAACGTCCACCAGCATCAGGCCGCCAAGCAGGGAAGTCCCCTCGAACCCTGCTGACGCAAGGACCTGCGCGAGGCTCTCATAAATATCCAGCGTTGCATCGTCATCTACCGGCTCTCCCACCAACGCGGGAATAGCCAAGGGATGTCGTTGCATCGCATCTCGATAGTTCACGGCCCAACGACGAACCTGCTCCTGCCAGGTGCCTTCACCCGGAGGAAAATCCCCGCGACTAGTGGCGTCCTGACTGATCAGCGACCGAATGCCCCTGATGATTTCGGTCCGTCCCCCCTTCACATGGTGATAAAGGGAAGACGGGCTCACCCCCAGCTTTTTGGCCAGGCGGGGAATCGAGAACCCGCGCTGCTCATCGAACAGGTCGAGTGCAGCCCGGTGGATCTTCTGTGACGTCAGAAGTGGGCTGGTTGGCCGGACCATCGAATTCCCTCGTCTGGATGGAAGCTAAAAGACAACCACACTACGGGCGCGCTCACCACGACGCATGGCGTCGAATGCTTCATTGACGTCGTCCAGACTGATGCGATCAGAGATCAGCTCATCGACCGGCAGTTTCCCCGCCAGATACAGCGCAGCCAAGCGGGGAAAATCCCTCCCTGGAACTGTGGAGCCATAGTTGGAACCGATGATCCGAATGCCTCCTTCGGCCAACGCGAGCCCGTCAAAGCTGATCAACTGATCAGCTGGCGGGAGTCCCACAAGAACGGCAGTGCCACCGCGCACCAGCAAGCCTGGAAGCGATTCGATTGTCTGCTTCCTGCCGATCGCCTCGAAAGCGAAGTCTGCCCCGCCGTCGGTGATCCCCAGGATTTCCTGCTGCGTATTGGCGTCCGCTACCACCGTGTGGGTGGCTCCCAACGTTGCGGCCAGTTCCAGTTTTTCTTCGCTGAGGTCCACGGCGATGATCGGGTAAGCGCCGGCGAGTTTGAGGCCCATGATGATGGACAACCCCACGCCTCCCGCGCCGACCACGACGGCGGAACTGCCGGGGGAGACCGCGGCATCATTGACGACCGCGCCCACACCGGTAGCAACAGAGCACCCGAGGAGCGATGCGACGTCGAAGGGAACCTCCGAGGGAATCTTCACTGCTGCCGACTCCGGAACGACCGCATACTCGCTCATGGAGCCCACCGCGAGATAGGGATAGACCCGGGCACCGTTGAGGGAGAGTGGTGTGGTGCCGTCCGGCAACAGGCATTCTTCGGAGCGGCTGCCGGTGCAGACAAAAGCCCGACCCGATAGGCACGCGGTGCAGCGTCGGCATGGGTAGAACCAGCTGAGCACCACATGGTCCCCGATCTGCACGTCCTGCACACCCTCGCCGATTGCCTCGACGACTCCGGCGCCTTCATGGCCCATGACAGTCGGAGACGGCAATTCCCACTCACCGTCGAGCACGTGCCGATCGGAACCGCACACACCTGAGGCACCCAGACGCACCAGAACGGTTCCCGGGCCGGGTTCGGCGACCTCTATCTCGCTGATCTCCAGCCGGGGGCCACTCCGATGGATAGCAGCGCGGGACAGAAGACTCACTTGCCAGTTCCTTTCGCAGTGACCGGCTCTCCGGTACCGAATGCACCCAAACCACGCCTCTTGTACAGGACTGTCGCCAGGACCCAATGGACCAGCCCGCCGACGATGGCGGCCGGTAGCGATGCCGTGATGACGTTGAATGCGGGCTGCGTTTCAAGCGTGATCGGGTTGTACAGCCAGAGGTAAAAGGCTGCACCGACGACGACGGCCGCCATACCTGCCCAATTGACGCCACCGGACAGGTGGTAAGCGCTGCTCGATCCAGGGGCATACAACTCCGCCAGATCGATGCGCTGCTTGCGCAGGATGAAGTAATCAACGATGATCGCACCGCACATAGCCGCCAGGAAGGCACCGCTCAGCGTGACGAACAGGACGAAGCGTTCGTACATGAACTGGGGGAAGAACGCCAGTGCCGCGGGCAGCACGAAGAATGCGGCGCACAGCCACTTCCAGTGCAGGCCCCGCAACAAGGTTCCGCTCGATTGACGCAAAGCGAGAACGGTGGAATAGACGATTGAGGACATGCTGGTGATGTTGGCGAAGCAGATGAACAGCAGGATGAAAGCGCCGAGCAAGGGGCCTCCGAAGGGGATCATCCAGACCGTAGGATCCGAGTCGCCCAAGGTCAGCGCAGCACCCATGCCGACAACCTGTGCCAGCAGCGTGGCGATGAGCAGTCCGCCATAGGCTGGCCAGATGGCTGCCCGGGGCGAGTTGGTCATGCGCGCAAGGGACCCCATCACGGGATACCAGGAAACGCCCACACCCACGTTGAACTCGACCGCTATGGCGAAGTTCAGCTGCGGGTCATCAAAGGGAGCCAGAGGGGCCGCGTCGAGCAATGTGGCCCACGATGTGTTAATCACGAGGAAGATCATGAGCAGCGCGGTAATGACCAGCAGCCCCGGTCCGATGAACTTGTTGAGCCTGCCAATAGTCACCGGGCCACGGGACAAAATGAACCAGGCCACTGCAATGGCAGCGAGCGCACCGATGATGACCATCACGCCGTACTCGCCGAAATCAGCGCCCGTTGCAACGTTCGCCACCTGCGTGGTTGCGCGACCCACCATGATGCCGAGGAGGGAAGACCAGCCCATCTCGGTGATGAGAACCACGGTGAAGACCAGCACGCCGACGCCGACGACACCAAAGACCGGTCGCAGGATGGTGTACTGCTCAACCCCGTACCGCTGGCTGGCAACCGTGCTCGCCAGCACCATGAAACACAGGCCAATCGCGTTGCCGATAATCATCGCCGCGACGCCTTGCTGGAAGCCGACGAACGACGCCGTTGCACCACCAACGAGGAAGGCCCAGGTGGCAATCGCTAGGGCAACGTTGACCCAGCTGAAGTCCACAGCGTTCCAGACTCGCTCTGACCGCAGCAGCGGCAGCGATCCGAAAGTATTCGCGTGCTCGACTTCCTCCACCGCAGTGCTCTTTGAGCCGCTCACAGGGCCATCACCAACACCCCGAGCAGGCACATAAGCACCGTTGTGCCGACGTAAACAAGCAAGTCCCGGTTCGACAGTGCCCGCCGTCCCGGATCCCCTGCCTCTTCCGTCCTGATTGTCTCGATCCGTCGGCGCAGCTCTCGCTGCACCAAATCGGCGTCACGATTCATCATGGCCTCCTCGCCACATAACCGAATACCTTTCGGTTCAGGCAATGATTTTCTGCCTAGGATGGTGCTCTGTCAACAGAGACGGCGAGCAGGAAAACCGTCGGCAAAAGGAGGCAAGAGTGGTGCGCATTGCAGCGTGGCAGGCCACTGGAGTGGTGGGGGATCTACAGGGAAACCTGCAACGCCTGGCAACAGCGGCGTCCAGATCGAGCGACGAAGGAGTCCACGTTCTAGTCACGCCTGAGCTGTTTTCGACCGGGTATGCTCCAGGGCAGGTGTTCGATTCGGACGGTGAGTCCATCCGGGACCAACTAGCGGACATCGCCCGCACATCCGGTCTGGCTCTGGTTGCATCCACGGTCGATCGTGACGGAGACCAGCGGTTCATCAGCGCGTCCTTCTTCGACGCGGAAGGCACTGAAAAAACGCGGTATCGGAAGTCATACCTATTCGGTGAGGAGGAGCGGTCCGTTTTCCGGCCCGGGGCCTCAGCACCTGAGGTCATCGACTTTGCCGGACTGCGTGTAGCGCTCGGCATCTGTTACGACGTCGAGTTCCCTGAATTCGTGAGGGGCGCAGCGCGCAGCGGGGCAGAGGCACTGCTGATACCCACCGCCGTACCGACAACAGGAGACGTCGACGGGCTGCCAACAAACCGGACGTACAACGCCGACCGAATCTCCACGCTCATGGTCCCGTGCCGGGCCATGGAGAACGGAGTGTTCATCGCGTACGCGAATCATGCGGGACCAGACTTCACCGGACTCAGCTGTATCGCAGGTCCGCACGGGAATGTCCTCGCGGAGGCTGACCGCCAGGAATCGATGCTGTTCGCTCAAGTCGACGCATCGGAGGTGCAGAGAGCACGCCGCATCAACACTTACCTGCGTGACTTCCGTGATGACCTCTGACCCGTTCAGCCGACACTGACGAGCTAATCCATTTCGGCGTAACGCTTCGCCTGAGCAAGACCCTCGCGTACCTGGTCAGCGTCGTACTCCGGTCCATACACAGGCGTATCGCGCTGAAACCGCCATCCTTCTGCGAGTGGGCCGGCGTCGACCGCATCGAACCCGAACTGGTCGATCAGCGACGCAACGGTCTGCTTCGCGCCGTCGTCGTCTCCGGCGATGGGAAGCGCGCGGCGCCCCGGTGTGCCAGACGGCGCTGCCTTGCTGGTGAGGTGGGCCGCATAGATGTTGTTGAACGCCTTCACCACATGGGAGTCGGGGAGCCGTTGCTGGAGAAGCTCGCTGGTGGTGGTCGATTCGTCGTCGAGTTCGGGGAAGTTGCCGTCCCGTACCGGGTAGTAGTTGTTGGTGTCGATCACCGTCTTGCCCCTGAGTGGGGCAACCGGCAACGTATCGATCGCTTTGAGCGGAACACTTACGACGACGACGTCACCGGCTTCCGCTGCCTCGTCCGGTGTTGCCGCCCGCGCGCGATCGCCCAGTTCGTCGATAAGACCAATGAGGGTTTCCGGTCCTCGGGAGTTGCTCAGAACGACGTCGTACCCGTTCTGGATGGCGAGCCGTGCAAGTTGTGACCCGATGTGGCCGCTGCCGATGAAGCCGATGGTTTGAACGCCTGATTCTGCACTGGTTTCCATGGCGAGTACAACCGATCTGCGGCCCGGGTATTCCTGAGATATCCGTTACACAACGAGCCTGGCGTAGACCACGTAGTTGTCATTGAAGGTGCCGGTCGCCGGATCATAGCCGTCACAGGTGATGAGGCGCAGCTCGGGACCTTCGGTGTTCCCGTAGACGGCTTGCGTCGGGAATGCGTGCTTTGAGTATTGCTCACCCCGTTCGACGGCGAATACCGCCACAGTGCCGTCCTCACGGGTCATTTCGATGGTGTCACCCGGATTGAGTTGCTTGATCCAGGCGAATACACCGGGTCCGCCGTCGCTGGCGTTGACGTGCCCAAGGAATACGGAAGGCCCGGGCTCACCCGGGGTAGGGGAGTTGCGGTACCAGGCTGCGGGCGCACCGGGTTGCCCGGGCGGCACTTCAAGGGATCCGTTCGGCTGGAGGCCGAGATGTAACAGGCCGGACTGGACTCCGTGGGCCGGCATGGAGAGCGTGATAGGCAGAGAACGCTCGAACACCTGCGGCTTTATCTCGGTGGGAGCTGCGGGTTCGGCGGATCGCGTTTCCGAAGTAGTGGGTTCCGGCTGGGGTGCTTCCGCCGGTTTGGACTCCGTCGGTGCAGGCCCTGCCGGCGCGGCGGATCGGGTGGGTGCCGTCGTCGGCTCGTTCTCCGGGGCGGTGGACAGCGCGGCGACAGTGAAAGTTGGCTGTGCTCCGGCGGCGTCAGAAGGGCTCGGCGCGGCACAGCCGGCGAGGAGTAGCAGAGGGACCGTTGCGGCAGCCGGCAGGCTTCCGCAACGGTCCCTGAATCGGCTAGTCATGTGTAGGAAATGCCTCGCCTCGCTACGCCGCCCGACGACGGACGACGTACGCTCCGCCGGTCGCCAGGGCCAGCACCAGTCCTCCGCCCAGTGCGAGGGCCGCGGTGTCGTCGGTGGCGGCAACCTCGACGCCGGTCTCGGCGCCGCCCGTGGGGACGTGGGTCACTTGCTGTCCCACGAGGCCGGCGACGATGCTGGCGTCGTACGCAGGCGTTCCGGATGCGTCACAGCCGAAGCCGTCACGGTCCCTGTCGAGGTGAAGAGCGTATCCCGGGGTGTTTGCCGGGATGTTGTACACGCCGACCGAAGCTGCCTCGGAGCAATTCTCGAACGGCAGAGATACCGCCGATGCCGGCGTTGCTGACAGTGCGACGAGACCTGCCGCTGCTGCTACTGCTAGTCCTGCTGTTGTCTTCTTCATGGTTTCCCCTCATGTAGATCCGCGAGTGATGAGACGCGGGTCACATGAGACTAGGCAGGGGCTTGATGGACCGTCAAGGATATCCACATCTTTATCCAAGGACTGCACAAACCTTGCGGATTGTGCTAGCTGCCCCCGATACGATGTAACGACAATTACTCGTACTTCGTGGGGACACTCTTGAATCAGCCGCCGCTACCGCCTGCCCAAAACCCTGCGTGGGGTCAGAAGCAGGACAAGACCAACAAATCAACGTTGGTCATCGGCGGGTTCGGTCTGTTTCTCCTCGCCGTCGGAATGATTTCGGGCGGCATTGGTGGCGCCGTCGTTATGGCCGCAGCCCTTGCGCTATTCACCGGGATCTACACAGTTGTGACGGGCCGGCCGTCCTGGGCCAGGCTAGCCGGCCGAAAGGCCGGATCCATCGTCACGGCCGCCAGCGTCGTCGCCATGATGGTCGGTGGCGCTCTGCTGCCTCCCGCGGGAGACGTCGTCCCGACAGCGACCGCTGAGCAAACGGCGGACGCTACCCCGGCGCCGTCCGCGCAGCCCACCGAGTCCGCAACTCCCAAGGCTTCACCCTCCGCTACGCCGAAACCATCGGCAAGTCCCGACGTCGCCCCCGTCGACAGCGAAACCGTTGCACCAGCGCAAGGCGACCCGGACGCGCCCCAGGAACAGCCGGAGTACGGCATCAGGGCACTCGCCCTCCTGGAGACGCTGCCGATCAAGGGCCGCGCCCCAAAGACCGGCTACGACCGGGAAGAATTTGGCCAGGCATGGCTCGACGTCGACCGCAACGGCTGCGACACCCGAAATGACATGCTCAACCGGGACCTCCGCGACATCGTTCATATCAACTCCGTGCCGTGCAAGGTTCGGTCCGGCACGCTCCAGGACCCCTACACGGGCACCACGATTCCATTCCTCCGAGGGCAGGACACCAGCAGCGACGTGCAGATCGACCACATGGTTGCGCTCGCGGACGCTTGGCAGAAGGGCGCCCAGCAGCTCACCTACGATCAGCGCGTCGCCTTCGCCAACGACCCTCTGAACCTCCAGTCAACGGATGGGCCGACAAACGCCCAAAAGGGCGCAGGCGACGCCGCAACCTGGCTCCCGCCGAACCGTTCCTTCCGATGCGAATACGTTGCCCGGCAGATCTCGGTCAAGGCGACCTACAGCCTTTGGGTCACCCAGGCGGAGCACGACGCGATGGCCAAGGTCCTCTCCAACTGCTCGGATACTCTTGCACCGACCAGTCAGCCTTCGCCCACCCCCGCTCCCGAACCCGAGCCGGCTCCTGCCCCTGCCCCTGCGCCGGCTCCCGCTCCGGCACCTGCCCCTGCTCCGGCACCAGCCCCTGCTCCGGCACCTGCCCCTCCGCCGGCACCTGCTCCAGCTCCCGCACCCGCTCCAGCGGCGGTCTATTACCCGAACTGTGCAGCCGCGCGCGCGGCAGGCGCAGCTCCGGTTCACGTCGGACAGCCCGGATACGGGGCCCATCTCGACAGGGACGGCGACGGCGTCGGCTGCGAGTAGCGTTAGCTCACCCGCCCATTGACGGTCCGGCGGCACTACATTAGAAGGACTCACCGACTCGCGGGCAGGCAGGAGGCGTATGGACCCGGATCCCACTCACGACCGGCTAATCAACCAATGGCTTGATGAGTACGCCGCATCCCAGCACCAGAAGCGGGCAGCCGCGAACGCCATACAGGACGCCATCGCTGCACGCCTCGACGACGACGGGCTCAACTATCACGCCATCGAGTACAGGGTGAAAGACCACCAGTCGCTCGAACTGAAGCTCCGGCGCTGTAATCCTGACGGAAGCCTGAAGTATGCGGAGGGCCTGAACGACATCGACGACGTCATCGGCGTCCGGGTCATCACATACCTCCAGTTGGACGTTGAGCGGGCTATAACTGCACTGCGAAACTCTTTCGAGGTCATCACCCACGTGGACAAGACCGCCGAACAGCGTGAGAAGGGCGAGTTCGGCTACTCCGGTCAGCACCTGATCCTGCGAATCAGCGAGGATGCTGCCCCGAACGGCTGCCGCAACCACATCGGCGAACGATTCGAAGTGCAGTTCCGGACCATCCTCCAGCACGCCTGGGCGGAGTTCGAGCACGACATCCGCTACAAGAGCGCCGGCCCGGTGCCACCCGAAGTCAATCGGGCATTCACGCTGGCGTCCGGGCTGATCGAGTTGGCCGACAACCAGTTCAGCACCATCAGCAACGTGGTCGCGATGGAGAAAGCCAACCCTGAGGAATCGGCCAACCTTTTGCCGGTGGACCTCACGAGCGAGGCGCTTGAACGCATCCTCGAACAGGCTCTCCCCAACAACCCGCGCAGTCGCGTTGAACAGTATGAGTGGTTACGGGGACTCCTGGAGGCACATGGCATCACAACGGTTGCCCAGGCCTCAGAGCTGATCGCTTCTGCCGACTGGGACGACATTGCACGCAAGGTCCAGTACAAGTTTGCGCCCGGCCACGTCCGCGCCGCAGACGATCTTCTGCTTGTCCGTTACGGCCAGGAGCACATCGACAAAACCCAGCCACTGGGCCACGACCGCAACAGACGCGCAAAGCTGACGTATCGCCTGCGGAGACTGCGCGACTAGCACTAAACCCGCCCCTAAGCGGTCAAGGAAGCCGCTTGCCCCGCCCGCCGGAACGTCGGAATACTGGAAGCGGAAGCAGGGAGAGCGGGGTACTGATGAACGACAGAAGCGAGCGCGCCCGACGCATGCAGCGGGTCTCCGAATACCGTGCCGCCCGCCGGTCCGGAAGCAGCGCTTCGGAGGCTATCGAGCAGGTTGAGGATGACGAAGAAGAACAGCCGCTGATCACCGATTTCGCTGCCAAGGCCGATTTCGAGATCCGGCAGGCCACGGCAAGAGGCGACTTCGACAACCTGAAGTATGCGGGCAAACCCATCCCCGGCCTGGGCGCAACACTTGACCCCGACTGGTGGGTCAAAGGACTGATCGAACGCGAGCAGCTCTCCGGCATTGCACCGGCGCCCTTCCGCCTCCGCAAGGAAGACGCCGAACTCGACGACAAGCTGGACCGGCAGTACATGGAAAGCAAAGCCCGCGAGATTCTCGAGGACTTCAACCGGCAGGTCATAGACGCGCGAAGACAACTCCTCGGCGGACCGCCCGTCGTGACGAAGACCCGGGACGTGGAGAAGGAACTCGAGCGCTGGCGCGAACGCCGCGCGGCACGGACCGCCCGGGCTGCGGAGGAAGCCGCCCCGCAGGAGGAGACGAAGCGCTCACCGTGGTGGCGCCGTCGTCGTTAGCTTTCAGCTGCTACTCCGCGGAAAATTCGCCGTCGGCTATTGCATCCGCATACTTACTGAGGTCGGGGCCGGGCTCAAAGTCGACGAACTGCGGCTGAAGTTTCTCAAACAGGAACTTATAAACCTTGTCCGGTTCACCGCCGGACTGTGTGGCCGCAGCTTCTTTCACTGCTTCCTGCAGCGCCTTGTCCGCATCCGAAAGGATCTTCTCGCGGGCCTGTTCGTTCCACTTGACGTCGCTGATGTTCAAAACCGGCCTCCAACAGTAAGTAGACTGTTTATCATCTTCAGGCTACGGGGCTGGACTCGGGGCCACAAGCGATTCATCCTGTCATAGAGATAGTGCGCAATTTCTGCCCTGATAATGTGCAGGGACATTACTGGATTAGAGACGGGTGCGGGCGTGAGTAGTGATATCGGTGAGGATTCAGTTCGCAGCGAACTGCAGGACCTGATCCTCAACGGTGAAGAGATCGACGTCTTCCTCAACGGCATGGTGGAAATCGCGTCGCGCGAACTCACGCAAGCCACCGGGAGCACCGTCTATTCCGCAGTGACACTCCTGCGTCCCAAACGGGCAGCGACCGTCGCCAGCAGCAGCGACCAAGCCAGGAACATGGACGAGGTGCAGTACGCGTTCGACGACGGCCCCTGCCTTCGTGCCGCCCGTGAGCACTACACAGTAGTGATCCAGGACTACGAAAAAGAGAGCCGGTTCGGTGACTACCGGAAGGCCATCGAACAGCACGGCATCCGTTCGACCCTCGGCGTACCCATACTGCTCCAGGACAACGCGGACGCCGGACTCAATCTGTACTGCGAAAAGCCGATGGTCTTCACCCCCGAGGTGATCGCGGCCGCCGAAGGATTTGCGGCCAATGCGTCCAACGCGCTTCGACTCGCTGTCCGGATCGCCGGTCTGATGGACCACCGGAATGACCTCACCGTCGCAATGGAAACCCGCACCACGATCGACCTGGCAATCGGAATTGTCATGGGTCAGAACCGCTGCACGCAGGAAGAAGCCGTGAACATTCTCAAGGCAGCTTCGAGCGCACGTAACGTCAAACTCCATGCCGTGGCGGCGGCCGTCGTTGAATCGGTCAACCAGTCGAGCGCGACAACACACTTCGACGCCTAGAGCGGGACCGCAGCCAACGCCACGATGAATGGACCTCGATGACTGCTTTCGTTACACCCGATTCGTTCACCACGCGCCCGACGCTGCAGGGCACCTTCGGCATGACGGCCTCGACTCACTGGCTCGCAACGGCATCAGCACAGGCCGTTCTGGAACGCGGCGGCAACGCCTTCGACGCCGCGGTCGCGGGTGCCTTTGTCCTGCACGTTGTAGAACCTCATCTCAACGGACCCGGCGGAGACATGACCGGTGTCTTCGCGACCGCTGATAACCCTTCCGCACCCGTGATCCTGATGGGTCAGGGCCCGGCACCGGCGGCCGCCACGCGCGAGCACTACCTCGCCGAGGGTCTTGAACTGGTGCCCGGCGCAGGTGCGCTGGCAGCCGCCGTTCCGGCCGCCGTCGACGCCTGGCTTCTGCTGCTGCGCGACCACGGAACCTGGGAACTGAACGATGTGCTGGCCTTCGCCATCGGTTACGCCCGGAACGGGCACCCCATTGTCGGCCGCGTTGGAGCGACCATCAACGCAGTGAAGGATCTGTTCACTGACCACTGGCCCACCTCGGCGGCGCTCTGGATGCCGGACGGCACGATCCCCGAGGAGGGAGACATCGTCAGGAACGAGGCGTACGCCACGGTCCTCGACCGGCTCATCGAGGCCGGAAGTGCTGATGGTGTCGTTTCCACACGCGAACAGCGCATTGACGCTGCGCGGCGCGAATGGCGTGAAGGCTTCGTCGCTCAGGCCGCTGTCGAGTTCATCAAGGCTCCCCACCGCCACTCCTCAGGGCAGGACCACGCAGGGGCCATGGGTCTCGAGGATTTCGCGAACTTCCAGGCGGGCTACGAGGAAGCAACCACTCTCACCTTCCGCGGATACACCATCGCCAAGACCGGCCCCTGGGGACAGGGACCCGCCCTGCTGCAGACCCTCGCGATCCTGGACGGGTTCGACGACGACCGCCTCGACCCGTCCACCGCCGTCGGCGCACACACCATCCTGGAAGCCCAAAAACTCGCCATCGCCGACCGCGAGGCCTACTACGGTGATACTTCGGTGCCCATGGATTATCTGCTGTCCGAAGAGTACGCGGCGCAGCGCCGGGCGCTGATCACGGATAAGGCGTCCACCGAGTTCCGTCCAGGCGCGGTTCCCGGACACGAACCCTTCATTCCGCCGCTGCGCACCGAATACACGCCGCCCGCGCTGGCAGGCAAGGACGGCTTCGCCGGCGTAGGGGAGCCGACCGTTTCCCGCAGTGGTGAGACGCGCGGCGACACCTGCCACATCGACGTCGTCGACCAGTGGGGCAACATGGTCTCCGCGACGCCGTCGGGCGGCTGGCTCCAGTCGTCCCCGACCATCCCGGAGCTGGGATTCTGCCTGGGCTCGCGGCTGCAGATGACTTGGCTCGAGGGGGGTGCGCCGTCGTCCTTGCAGCCCGGGAAGCGGCCCCGCACCACACTGACGCCAACCCTCATCCTCAAGGACGGCCAGCCGGTTGCCGCGCTCGGTTCACCGGGTGGCGACCAGCAGGACCAGTGGCAGCTGCTCTACATACTGCGCACCATCGTCGGTGGATACTCGCCGCAACAGGCAATAGACGCTCCATCCCTGCATACGACGTCGGTTCCGGGCTCGTTCTTCCCCCGCACCTGGGAGCCGGGCGGCGCCGTCGTTGAGGACCGGCTGGGCGAGGACGTGATCGCCGATCTCGAAAAGCGCGGACACGTCATCACGCGGGCAGGGGACTGGGCACTAGGACGTCTGTCCTCGGTTGTCCGCGACCCCTCCACCGGCGTCCTGATGGCCGCCGCTAACCCGCGCGGAGCGCAGGGCTACGCAGCGGGACGCTGAACACGATGTACTGCGCGCGGCCGCTGCCGGCTAGAGGAACGGACGCAGCGGTGCGAGGATCGCTTCGCTGACACGGGCCACAATATGGCGGCTTTCCCATTCTTCGAGGGGGAGTTCCCGGCAGTTGCTGCTGTCGATCTCGTAGATGCGCTCCATGGTGGCGGCAAGCTTCTCGTCGAACAGTTCGATGTTGATCTCGTAATTCCCGGTTAGGCTGAGGCGGTCAATGTTGGCCGTTCCTACGGTGGACCATTCGCCGTCGACCGTGGCGGTCTTGGCGTGAATCATCGCGTTCTGGTACAGGAGGATCCTGACGCCGTCGCGCAGTAGCGCCGAATAGAAACCACGCGACAGCCAGTCGGAGACCACGTGGTTGGAGTCTTCGGGCAGGATAACCCTCACATCGACGCCGCGCTTGCTGGCCCGCAGGAGCGCGTCAAGGATCTGCTGGTCGGGGATGAAGTAGGCCGTAGTGATGTAGATGTGGCTGTGAGCGCGGTTGATGGCGTCCAGATAGACGCCGCGAATCGGAAAGACGAGGTTCGCGGGAATGTTGTTGACGGCCCGTAACCGCGGTTCCCAGAACTCGGCGCTCTTTTCCTCGAGCGGGCGGTGGCGCTTGTTGGGCGCGGCGTTCCAGAACGACACGAATGCCTGGCGGAGTTCCCAGACCGACTTCCCCTCAAGCTTCAGGTGCGTGTCCCGCCATTTGGAAGCGTAAACGGAGCCGATGTTGTAACCGCCGACGTACCCAACGGAATCGTCTACGACGAGGATCTTGCGGTGGTCGAATCCTGTGCCCCGGATATTGGTGAACACGATGGACGGGCGCAGCACCGGGAACCGGAACACCGCCACGTTGGGGTGGAAACGGTAGAAGGTGGGCGGCACCACAAGGTTGGCGAAACCGTCATAGATCACATACACGTCCACGCCGCGGCCGGCCGCCTCATTGAGCGCGTCCTTGAACTGGCGGCCAATCGCGTCGCCCTTCCAGATGTAGGTCTCCAGCATGATGGTGTGCCGGGCGTTCCGGATGGAGGCGAGCATGTCTTCGTAGAGGTCGTGCCCATAGGTGAATACTGTGGTCGCAGACCCAGCCACTTCGGATTCGAAGATACCCGGGTGTGGGAACCCGGGGCGCTTGCTGCGGCGTTTCTTCTGCACCGCATCAACAAGAACGATGACGGCGATCACCATCGCCTGAACGGCTGCGAACGCCATGGCCGCCCGCGAGAGCAGGGAACGGGTCAGGTCCAGCAACTGCAGGCGGCGGAGAGTTCGCATGCAGGTAAGCCTAGTAGGCGAAGGAACCTGCACCTGCCGCCGGCGAGCCCCGGCGGTCGCCGACGCAAGCCGCTGCGGTCTCTAACGCTTGTTCAGTGCCGCCAGCAGCCGGTGCTCCGCGTCCTCGCCCGGTTCGATTCCGCGCGGAATCCGGAACAGGAAGAACATTCCGAGCAGCCACCAGAAACCGAACAGGATCCAGGGCGGGGGAGTAAGCGCCGCCGGCATCCCGGGCAGGTACAGGCTCAGCAGGGCCACGCAGAGAACTGCAGCGGCGACCCCGATGACCAGGCCGCCGTTGCCGGATCCGCCGATGCGAAGCGGCCGGTCCATGGAAGGCTCCCGCCGACGCAGGATCACGAAAACCACCGCCACCAGAATGTATGCAATCACAATGCTGGGGGCGCCTGAGTCAACCAGCCAGACGAGCATCGATACGCCGAAGAACGGTGCAAGGAAGGACAGTGCGCCGATGAACATCAGCGCATTGGCGGGCGTGCGGTACTTCGGATGTAGTTTGCCGAACCAACGGGGAAGCATGCCGGAGCGGGCCATGGAGTACATCAGCCGTGAGGCGCCCAGCAGCAGCGAGTTCCAGGAGGTGAGGATTCCTGCGATACCGCCGGCAATGAGTATCTTGGCCATCAGGTCGCTTCCGAAGAGGGCTCCCATGGCATCTGCGGTGGCGATGTCCGCCTGGACAATATCATCCGCGGGCATGGCCGAGGATGTGGTCAGGATGGTCATGACGTACCAGATAGTTGCGAGCAATACGGCGACTACGACTAATTTGCCGATCTGTCGGGCGGGGATGTTCACCTCCTCCGCCGACTGGGGGATCACGTCGAAACCGACGAAAAGGAAGGGCACCACAACGAGCACGGCGAAGAACCCACCGAGTCCACCCGCGAAGAACGGTTCCATGTTGGTAGTGGAGCCTCCGGTGAAGGACCCGAAAATGAGGATGAGGCCGATGAGCAGGAGGAACAGCACCACAAAGGTTTGAGCGACGCCGGCGAGTTTCACGCCGAGGATATTGATCGCGGTGATCACGACGGCGGCTATCGCACCGACAAGGGCCCAGGTGAGGTACACCTGGCTTCCGGCCACTTCCCACAGCGGTATCTGGTTCAGACCCGGGAACAGGTACAGCGCAGTTCGTGGCAGTGCCACAGCCTCGAATGCAACGATCGTGACGTACCCGCCGGTGATCGCCCAGGAACCGATGAAGGACCAGCGGGGCCCCATGCCGCGCAGGAGGAAGTTGTGCTCACCGCCCGCCTTGGGCATCGAGGCTGTCAACTCCGCATATGTCAGGCCAACCACTCCCATGATGATGCCGCCGGTGACCATGGCTAACGCCGCACCCATGGTTCCGGCAGAACCGATCCAACCGCCGGTCAGCACCACCCAGCCAAAACCGATCATTGCCCCGAACCCGAGCGCCAGGGCGTCCCAATTACCCAGGACCTTCAGCAGTGAAGTGTCCTCCGCGCCCTTGGAAATCTGCTGCTCTGCCATGAGCGTCACCCTTCTTGCCATGGCCGGTTTATCCGGCTCTATGTTGGTGTGAGATGAGCGTAGTCCCACAGCCACCCGAGCGGACAGATTTCAGGCAAGTGTTTCTGGACAGCGCCTTTAGGACAGTGCCGCAACCCGGGTGGGTGGGTTGTGCCCTGGGCAGATCCAACTGATCCCTCCGTCATCGATTCGCCGCTGCAACTCGGCTGTCGTGCGCGCGGCCAACGGGTTATCACCGTTCAGAGCGCGGTAGAACCGCTTGATCGTTCCGTCCCGCCCAACCCGCACGGCGTCGCCCGTGCAAAGGACATCATCGAGCTGGAAGGCCATCTGGCCGGGGGTGTGTCCCGGAATGGGAAACGCGGTGAGGCCTTCGAAAAGTTCGCGTTCGCCGTCGAGCTCGGTTAGAGGTTCCGGCGCCTCTACCGGCGCGACCTGGAGGAGCACACGGCGCATCCGGGTGGGAGGAGGGACCTCCCGACGCAGGATCGCAGCATCTGCCGCACCCAGCCACACCGTCGCCTCCAGTTCGCGCCGGAGCCGCAGCGCAACCTGTGCGTGGTCGGCGTCATAGTGCGTGAGCAGAATGTCGGTCACCTGACCGACGACCGGCGCGGCGTCGCGCAATTCGCCCAGAACGGCGTCGTAACCGCTCGCCATGCCCGGGTCGACGACGACGGTGTGCCCGGACGTCCGCAGAAGGTAACCATTGGCGCCCTTGGAGCGCTGCAACTGGTAGCAGTTACCCGAGATGGTGCGCATACAGTACCTCTGTCTTACCGCTAGTCATCCTCGCCCTCACGGTTCTTCTCTTCCTGTTTCTGTTGTTCCTCGGCGTCCTTCTCCGCCTGCTTCTGGGCTTCCTCGGCTTCCTTTTCGGCCTGTTTCTGGGCTTCCCTGGCCGCTTCCTCCTCGGCCTCCCTCTCATCCTCCGTCTGGGTGTTCTCCGGGTCCGCACTGTCTTCAGGCACAACCGGCACCGTGGCTGCAGGGGGAGCGGGCTCGGTCGAGGGTTCGACCGGAGCAGGCGGTTCCACTGGCGCGGGTGCCTCCTCCGGCTGGATGGACTCGATGAAGGCGTTGATGTTGTCCTCGATCTGATCTGCCCGCCCGGGGGTCACTGCGCCCGAGCCCTCAGCCCGCTGCACGTCGGCTCTCAGTTCCTCCGCCTGAACGAGCGCGAGCTCAAAGTCTCCCTGCTGTGTGAAGGCTGCCAGTTCCCTCACCTGTTGCTGAAGTGATTCGGCGGTACCCGGCTCAATGGCTTCAGGCCCTCCGCATGCTCCCAGGCCTGGAACAGCGAGCGCCAGGACAAGAACCCATCGCTTCGAACTCATGGCTGCACACTTTCGTATAGTTCTGACAGTCTTTCCCCTGGTATGCCGGGCACGGACGGCAACGGTTCCGGGCCGGGCGCCGGGGTAAGGATGCCCGACAGCATCACACCCAGCACCACCAGTGCCAGCACAACGACGACGGCTGCCGCCGCCCACCAGCGCCGGTTGCGCTGTACCGGCTTCCCGCTTACGGGCGTGGCAGGACGCTCCACCCGCGCCGACCGCTTCGTCGGTTCCGGCTGAGGGGCCGAGCCGTCGACAGACGTCCGGCGATCGCCGCCTCCCGCTGTGCTGGTGACGTCGTCGTCGTTCAGTCCGAGAACGAAAGCGCGGCGGGTGGAGTCAGAGGAATAATCGGCGCCTGGCAGCACAGTGGTCTCGGGACCTGCGTCCTCGTGTGGGTGGTGGTCAGCGAGGAAAGCATTCCGTCTGGAGGCCAGCAGTCCCGCGACATCGGCCGCGGTGGGGCGCGCGTTGGCCGTACCCGCGGTCATGTGAGCAATAAGGTCGCGCCACGCGGGATTCACGGAGGCGGGAATTGCCGGGCCGCGGTGCAGGCGTGCAAGCGCGGTCTCTATTCCGCGGCCCTCAAATGCGGGTTCGCCCGTCAGGCATTCCAGCAGTACCAGGCCAAGGGCGTAGATGTCGGTCGCAGCCCCAACCGCTTCACCGCGGGCCTGTTCGGGGCTGAAGTAGGCGGCAGTGCCGATCGTTTCACCCGTTGCGGTGAGCCGGTCAGCGTCCGCGCGCCGGGCGATACCGAAGTCCGTCAGGACGTAGCCGAAGCGGCCGGACGAAGGCTCGGCATCACGGGTCAGGACGTTGGACGGTTTGACGTCGCGGTGAGTGATGCCCTTCGCGTGGACGTAGGCGAGGGTCCGGGCGACGTCGTGTCCGATGGCCCAGGTCTGTTCGGCCTCCAGGGGTCCGTTGTGCAGTAAGCGGTGAAGATCGGGCCCGTCGACGAGGTCCATAACCACCCAACCGGCGGTGGCGGAGTTGCCGACGTCGTGCACTTTGACCAGGCCCGGGTGATCCAGGCTGGCCAACAATTGGGCTTCGACGCGCTCGCGCTCGGTCAGCCGTGCCCCGGGCTGACCGCGGAAGAGCTTGATAGCAACGTCTCTGTCGAGCAGCTGGTCGTAGCCTCTGCGGACCTCCGCCATGCCACCTCGGCCGAGCAGGTCTCCAACCAGGTAGCGTCCGTCGAGTACTTCACCGGCGGCATCTCCGACGCGTCCGCCGGGTTTCGGCCCGACGGCTGGGGTAGGCATTCTGTCGGGCGGAGGGGGAAGCTGCATGTCAGGCACCTCCTCATTCTCCGCTGTACCTGTGCTTTCATGAAAGCGTCACCGGTCTGCCCGGTGCAAGGCGGCCCGGTCAGGTTCTCATGACACGCTCATCTCCAGGGGACGGCGTGCGTGGAACTCACAAAAAGATGGAGGGTGCGCGCCGCGCAGCCTCCATTCCAGTTCCAGGAATCAGCCGAGCAGGCCGCCCAGGCCACCGCCGCCGCCGAGCTTGCCGAGGAGGTCCGCCGGGTTGATGCCGAGCTTTTCCAGCAGGCCGGAGTCGCGTTCCGTGTCCACCTGGTTCGGCAGTTCCTGGTCAGCCTGCTGGGCCTTGTCGTGGTTACCCTGGTTCTTCAGGAGGTCGATGATCTGCTGCTTGTCGATATTCATGGGTTTCCTTATCTACTGGTGACTTCGTTACGAGGGGTGGGGACTAGCGGAACCGCGGCGCGGCAGGATCCTCAGGATGATTCACCTGCGTGCTGCCGGTGGTCTCCGTGGTCTGGGTGCGTGCCTTGGCTCCCTGAGCTGCGCCCTTGAGCTGTTCCGAGGCCGACGGCGAGGACTGGATCTCAGCCTTCATTCGCGGCGCTTCTTCTTCTGCCCTATTGAGGTAGTGCTCCCAGCGCTGGGACATGGGCTTGATGAGCCCGCCACCGACGCCGACCACAATGACGCCGACAACCGCAGTCAGGACGGCGATGAGGATCGGAGTGGTTACGGTCGTTGCAATCTCCACCTGGTTGAGAGCTGCGATGATGCCGATGCCGAGAATGAAGATGCCTGCGATATTGGCGAGGATCTTCCCGTAGGAAAGTCCTCCGAGGGTGTTCTGGATCAGGCTCTTCACCGCTGATGCGATGGCGGCAGCAATGATGACGATGATGATTGCCACGATGATCTTCGGGAGGAAGGCGATGATTCCTTCGAGGAGATCGCTGACCGGATTAGGCCCGAAGACCCCAAATGCGAACTGGAGCACGAACAGCACCAGCGTGTAATAGACGATTTTCGCGATGATGTCGCTGGCATCCAGCGACGACGTGGCGAGTGCCTTCTTGACTCCGCCGCGTTCTACGACCCGGTCAAAACCCACGCGTTCGAGCAATTTGTCCAGCGCTTTGGAGATCGCCTTCGCGATGAGTAGCCCGACGATCAGGATGACGAGGAACAGCAACAGCTTTGGTACGAACTCGATGACCGAAGCGAGACCGCTTCTCAGTGTTTCTTCCATGGAACCTCCATCAATATGGCTTCACGAAGCTGCCGGGTCGGCGTGACGGCTGCCCGCCGGGTTGCACGTTTCCAACAGTAAGCACACATTGAGAAAATAGGAAGGAGGCTTAGTATTTCATTTCTGAGCCTGCCGAACCGGGCCACGGGTAGTCAGGGGTGCCGGAAGCCCGTTCCCTGCAAAACTGCCCGGTACCCTTCCCGGTAGGTCGGGTACATGAACGTGAATCCGCTCGCCGTCAGCCGCGCGTTGCTGCAGCGCTTTCCCGTCGCCGGCGCGGAATAGGCGACACTCCCAGAAGGACCAGGAACACCCAGTTCCGTCGCAAGGAATTTCTGCACGTCGGAAAGCACAGCGGGTTCATGGTCTGTGCCAAGATGAACCCCGGCCGCCGCCTCAAGTCCTGCGATGTGTACGATGGCCGCAGCCGCATCATCCCGGTGTATCCGGTTGGTCCAGTGCGGTGCGTTACCTCCCCGCACCGTCCCGTTCAGCACCTGGTCGATCAGCCGGGTGCGGCCGGGCCCATAGATGCCGGAGAGCCTCAGCAGCACCGCCTGAGGCGCCCGGTTGCCCAGCAGTTCCTCCGTTTCCCGCAGTACCGCACCGGTGGCGGTCGAGGGTGAGGGTGGGGTGCTTTCGTCAATCCAGCTGCCGTCGTCGTTGCCGTACACAGCCGTCGACGAGACAAAGACAATCCGTCGCGGCGCAACCCTATCCCGGTCAAGGGCCGCGAGCAGGTTCGCTGTGCCGTCGTAGTAGGTGGCCCGGTAGGCGGCCTCACTTCGCCCGTCAGCGGTCAACGCGATGACGACGACGTCGGTGTCCCGGGGGATGGGCGGCAGTTCGCCCTTGAGGTCGACGGACTTCCCCTCGATCTGCGGCGGCAGCTTCTCAGCGGACCGCCGCCACCCCACAATCCGCCGTCCGCCGGCCGCAAAATAGAGTCCCGCCTGTGTGCCGAGGTCTCCGCATCCCGCAATCAATACAGTCATTCTCCGAGCTTCCCATACGGGACCTGCCGGAAGCGTCGTGCCAGACTTGGGGCCATGGCCACACGGTTACTGATCATCGCCGACACACACCTGCCGAAACGTGCACGGCGCCTGCCGCCGGAGGTCTGGGACGCGGCGGAGGCAGCCGACGTAGTGATTCATGCCGGCGACTGGGTGAGCGTAGAGCTGCTCGACGAGCTCGAACGCCGCGCGCAGCGGGTGATCGGCGTCTTTGGGAACAATGACGGCGCGGAGCTGCGGGAGCGGCTGCCGGAAGTCGCCCGGGTGAGCATGGACGGGGTGCGGTTCGCCGTGATTCACGAAACCGGTGCCGCCGCCGGCCGCGAAAAGCGCATGGATGCCGCGTTTGACGATGTCGATGTGCTGGTCTTCGGGCACTCCCACATTCCATGGGATACCACCACACCGAAGGGAATGCGGCTGCTCAACCCCGGCTCGCCGACGGACCGCCGACGGCAGCCCATTTGCACCTTCCTCACCGCACAAGCCGACGACGGCGCCCTCACCGATGTGCGCCTGCGCAACGTCACAGCGCGATAGGTCCGGGGACGGTTCTTCCGACCATCAGGTCGGGGAGAGGTACGCCGACGGCACGCTGCGCGGACTGCAGCTGCAGCCAACCGAGCGCCAGCGAGACCACGGACACGACGGCTGCTGCGACGATCGGCCAGGTCATGCGGCGCCGGGACTTACCGTCGCCCGGACCGGTTGCTGCCGCGTGCCTGTGCCTGTCTGCTCGAATCCTGGCCATGGATATCCGTTCGCAACTGTTCAAGCCTGATCGTTTGACCTTATGAGTGGCGGCCGCTGGCGGCCGTAACCGCCAGCGCCAACTTCGACGCTAAACCGGGCCCGGGGAACCCGCAACGTCCCTTAACCCGTCCGTGATCGATTGGTCGGTCGAGAGACCGGATTGTGCTGCCGGAGGTCTGCTGCGGGAAATCGTTTGCCGTACCCAGAACCTCTGTCACGGCGGAGCACTTCCCGAGCGCCGTCCCCTTTGTAGGCGGGTTCGGATCGTTATGGCGGCGTTATCGCCGGAGCTTCTCGATCGCCTTGCGTGCGCGCTCAACTTCGCGGGTGGCTTCCTTCGCCGTGCGCTCAGCTTCCGTGCGCTCGCGAACGGCGTCATCGGCGTCGTCATCGACCACGTCGATGTCCTGCTCCAGCGCGCGGATCCTCTTCCGCAGATCCCTCACCTGGGATACGAGTGCTTCGCGGTCGCGCTCAAGCTGGTCAACGCGGGCCGTGGCTCGCTTGAGTGCAGCGTCGGCTTCCTCGGACCTGTCCTCTGCTTCCTCCAGCTCGGCGCGCGCTTCGGCGGTTGGGTCGGGCTCGCGTTCGGCATGTCCGGGCTCGTCCGCACCGGACTCCGCTCCGTTGCTGCCGGCCTCGAAGGGTCCGCCCACAGCGCCCGTGAGATCCACGGCTTCCCAGCCCGTGGCTTCCAGCGGCCGAATCAAGCGCCCGGTCGAGACCGCCGCGGCAGCACCGGCGTCGGCCATCGCCGCCCGCAGGGTCTGTTCCACCTCCAGGGCAGCTGCCGGACTGGCCGGATGCCCCAGTTCCTCAGTGAGCGCGACGCCGTCCTTGACCAGCGCCGATATAAGCTGCTGACGCTGTGTGCCGAGCTTCTTCAGCTCGCCCCGATCGAGCTGTTCCTGAGCCTCGCGCATCGCTGCGCCGAGTTTCAGCGCTTCCCGCAGCTCCGAGCCGCGGTGCGCGGTCATCATATTGAGCAGCCAGGCTGAAGCCGATGGCTTGCGCAGCGCACGGACTTCCTTGGCCAGCGCCTTGTCGTCGAGACTCTTCGCACGGTCATTTCTGGCAGAAGTGAATTCATCCAGGGGCCGCGAGTAGAGCTCGGACGCGATGTCGGCGAGGTCAGTCACTGGGAAACAGGCTCCATCTGGTCGGAGGCTACGCTGTCCAGTCAGGCGACGCCGAGCTGTCTGCCGCGCGACCGGCGCTCACTGGGCGCTCAGGAGCAACAGTACCGCCGACCCACTCGCTGTTGAGCAGAAGGACACTCGCTGCTGAGCGGAAGAATCAGGGCAGGGGCGGAATGGTCGGACCCGGTTCCGGGATTGGCCGGTCGGGCGAGGGCCCTGGTTCAGGCTCGGGCGGAACGCCCGGAGTGCCCGGTCCCGGGTCGGGGATGGGGTACGGCGACGGCGAGGGCTGCGGTTCCGGCGCAGGTTCCCCCGGGGGTCGCGGCTGAGAGGGATCCGGATGCGGCTCATGGGGCGGGGTGGACATTCCAGCGACCTTCTCTCCATCGGTTGGGGCTCATGAGTAACAGTACGCCGGAGGAGGCGGGGCGGGAATAAGCAGTGGGGCCGGGTGCTTTTACTTCTGGCTGCGCACACTCCTGCGCGCCGTTGAGTACCTTCAGGGGGATTTTCGTGCCGCAAAAGACGGACAAAAGCACACATGCCGACGACGGCACCGCACAGAACAAGCCCGGTGAGATTTCACCCCGCGACAGGCTGGTCATCTCCCTGCTTCTGGTCTCGGCCTTCGTTGTCATCCTCAACGAAACCATCATGGGCGTCGCACTACCCCGCCTCATGGATGACCTGCAAATCACTGCCTCCGCCGGACAGTGGCTGACCACGGCGTTCATGCTCACCATGGCCGTCGTCATCCCGATCACCGGCTTCCTTATCCAGCGTTTCAATACGCGGCCGGTCTTCCTCGCCGCGATGACACTCTTCAGCCTCGGCACCCTTGTGTCGGCGATGGCACCCGACTTCGATATGCTCCTCGTCGGCCGCGTGATCCAGGCCGGCGGAACTGCCATCATGATGCCGCTGCTGATGACCACCGTCATGACCCTTGTGCCGCCGTCGTCCCGTGGCAGGATCATGGGCAACATCTCGATCGTCATCTCCGTTGCGCCCGCAATCGGTCCAACGATCTCCGGCATCATCCTCAGCGTGCTGGACTGGCGCTGGATGTTCTGGCTGGTGCTTCCCATCGCGATCGGTTCGCTGGTGCTCGGCGGCATCCGTATCCAGAACGTGACGACGCCCCGCCGCACACCGATCGACTTACTCTCCGTCATCCTCTCCGCGTTTGCGTTCGGTGGGATTGTCTACGGACTGAGTCAGTTCGGCGAGGCCGCCGCAAGCGGATCAGGCATACCGGGATGGGCACCCCTTGCCGTCGGACTTGCAGGATTGGCGTGCTTCATTGCGCGGCAGATCGTGCTGCAGCGCCGCGACCGCGCGCTGCTTGACCTGCGGACCTTCCAATCGCGCACCTTCACCGTGTCAATCCTCGTACTGGCCATCAGTATGATGGCGCTGTTCGGCACGATCATCCTGCTCCCCATCTACCTGCAGAACGTACTCGGCCTTGAACCTGCGGCCGCCGGACTGATGCTGCTGCCCGGGGGACTGGCCATGGGACTCCTCGGACCTGTGGTGGGACGGATCTTCGATCGGCACGGCCCGCGCGTCCTCGTAGTTCCGGGATCGATACTGGTTGCCTCCGCGTTCTGGGCGCTCACGCTCGTTGACGCTTCCACTCCGGTTCCGCTGGTGCTTGCCTGCCATGTGGTCCTGAGCATCGGACTGGCCGGGATGTTCACTCCGCTCTTCACCTCGGCGCTCGGGTCCGTCCGCCCGCAGCTGTACTCCCACGCGAGTGCTGTGGTTGGAACCATGCAGCAGCTGGCAGGGGCCGCGGGCATTGCGCTCTTTGTCTCCGTCATGACGCTGCAGACCGGTGCGCTCATGGCCGCCGGCGCGGCAGAAGTTCCTGCGCTGGCAGGGGGAATCCGCATGGCGTTCATGTGTGGGGCAGTGATCTTCCTGTTCGCCGTCGTCGCGGCGCTCTTCATCCGCAGGCCGGCGACCGCCGACGAGGAGTCCCCATCAGCAACGTCACCGTCGCTGCATGACGACGACGACGTAGCTGCCGCTCCCTTGGCACACTAGGGTCGCCGATGTCGATATTTACGCCTCCGCAGGTCCTGACCACACCCAGGCTGAGGCTCGAACCGTTGGGTCCGGAACATCTTGAGGGAACCTGGATTGCGCTGCAGAATCCGGAATCAATGCGCCTCACCGGGACCCATGCGCAGTTCACCCGACCTCAGGTCGCGGCCTGGCTCGCGGGATTGGCGACCACAGACGGGCGGGCCGACTGGGCGATCATTCTGGACTCCGGCGGGATCCACATCGGCGAAGTGGTGCTCAACGACTACGACGCACACAACAGTTCCATCAGCTTCCGGATTGGTCTGAACGCGGATTCCAGGTTTGCGCAGGGCTATGGGACCGAGGCGACCCGCGCCGTAGTCGATTACGCTTTCGACGTTATCGGGGTGCACCGCATCAGTCTTGAGGTGTACGCGTTCAACCCGCGGGCGCAACGGGTCTATGAGAAGTGCGGATTCCAGGTCGAAGGACGGCTGCGGGACGCCCTGCACTGGGAGGGTGAGTGGTTCGACGCCATAGTGATGGGGATGCTCCCATCGGACCGGCGTCAATAGCCGCAGGAATCAGTCGCGGATGCGTACTGCGGTTTCCCTGAGGTAGAGATCCACCCGGGTGTAGGCGTCCCGTGTCAGGGCTTTCCATAGTTCGAGCGCAAGCCGCTCGTCCTCCGACTCCAACCGCGCTATCGCGTCGGCTGTGAGGAGCTTGATGGTGACCTTCCCCGCGGCCTTCACGGTGGTTTCCTGCCGATCATCGCTGCCCAGCGCGAGTTCTCCGAAGGTCATGCCCGCACTCAGCGTCGTCAGTTTCACGCGGTGGCCGGTGGGACCGACCACCGAGGTGGTGACGCCGCCGGACAGGATGAAGAACACTCCGCCGAAGGATTGACCGATGCGGCGGATGACATCGCCGTCGTTGTAGGTTCGGTCTTCCATCCGGTCGGCGAGCTTCTGGATGTCCTCATCGCTGAGCGGACTCAGGGCAGGGCACTGCGAGATGTCGACCCGGCTCGGCAGATCCAGCTCGCTGCCATAGGTCTCGATCAGTCGGTTCTCGCACCATTCGACAGCTGCCGTCCGGGTGTCAAAAGTCGGAACCTTACGGTCGACGTCGCTGAAAGCATCGGCAAGCGTGCCTTCTGCATCTATCAAAACCAGCTCCCGGCCATCGGCGACCAGGTTTTCACGAACCTCAGCGAGGAGGCGCATCGATACGTCAGCAACCTCATCCACACGGCGCAGGTCGAGGATGATGAGCTCCACCTCCTCGGTGAGATTGCTCAGTTCGCGGACCATCGACTCCGTACCCGCGAAGAGGAGGTCACCGTTAAGCTCAACCACCCGGGCGCGGTGACCATGGTCGCGGAGGAGGTCCATAGCCTCGTCGCCACGGCGGATACCCGAGGGAACCGCCGAAATATCGTAGGTCGAGCGAATGGCGGACTTGCCGACGCGTGCCGCGCGGACAAAGTGGAGCTCCATGTCCTGCGAGAGCCGCTGGCTGGTCGCCATGCCGCGGACACTGCTGCCATGCTCGTCGAGCGGCGGGGAATAGACAGCCAACCCCACCTGCCCGGGGAGCACGGCGATGGTCCCGCCCCCGACTCCACTCTTTGCGGGCATCCCGACGGTACTGATCCAGGAGCCGGCGTCGTCATACATTCCGCAGGTGGTCATGACCGAGAGGACCCGCTCCACCGGCACGATCTCCATGACCTGCTTTCCGGTCAGGGGGTTCCGACCGCTGTTGGCGAGGGTCGCCGCCATGAGCGAGAGGTCCAGACAGTTCACGAGGACGGAACACTGGCGGAAATAGTCTTCGATGACGGGCACCGGATCATTCTCGATGATGTCGAAGGAGCGCAGCAGGTACGCCAGGGCCCGGTTCCGGTGACCATGCTCCAGTTCGGAGGAGAAGATCTCCTCGTCGATGGATAGTTGCCTGCCCGCGAAGGCTGAGTACGTATTGACGATGCGCTTGATCCGGGTGTTGCCGCCCGATGCCTTGATCAGGGAGGTTGCCGTGAGGGCGCCGGCGTTGATCATCGCGTTCGCCGGCCGTCCTGTTCCTTCGGCGAGGGAAATCTCGTTGAAGGAATCCCCTGAAGGCTCGACATCGACCTTCTCGTCCACCTTCTCCAGCCCGAGGTCCGCCAGCGCAAGACCATAGGTGAAGGGCTTCGAGATGGACTGGATACTGAATTCTTCCCGGGTATCGCCGATCTCGTAGATATACCCGTCCACCGTGGTGAGGCAGATCCCGAAGTTATCGGGATTGACGTTGGCCATGGCCGGAATGGTGCTGTACGGCTTTCCGTCCTTCAGCTCCGAAATCTCCCGGTGAATCCGTGCAAGGTAGCCTTCGATTGGAGATTCCATAGGAGCAAGACTATGGCGACTTGTGAGCGGCGCTCAATTCCGTCCGGTTCAGCGCTTCCGGCGGCTGTCCATGATGAGCGAGAGCGCGATTCCGAGCATCCACACATCCTTGGCAACGGGCGTTCCCTCCTGGGTGGGGCGGATGTCCATGTCGTCCTCCTGGGTCATCCCGGGAGTACGGACGTACATGGCCAGCAGCCCGCCGGAGAACCCTGCGAGGGCCAGGCCGGCAAGGCGGCTCGGGATGAAGGGCAGCAGTAGCGCAGCGCCAAGCCCGATCTCGACGGCGGAGAGCACCTTGCCGAACTTCTGGGGATCCAGCTCCTTGACCTGCGGAAAGGCGTTGACAGCCATCCCCTGCAGGTAGGCAGCAGTATCCCTGTCGATCTCCTGCTTGTTCAGACCGGAATTAAGGATGAATGCGCCGGTGCTGAGGCGGAGGGGAATGTGGCTGAGTTTCATCGGAGCTCCTTTGAGAACAGTGGATGGGACTGCTTCGAGCCTACGTCCACTCTCGCGTCCGCCGCCATAGCTTCCAGCGGCACGGACTAGACAGCGGAGGGTAGCCCGACTGCTGCGCTGACGACCGTCCATGCCCAGGTGAACGACGCCACGATCACCGCAGTGAAGAGGGACAGCCACACCGCCGCCGGGATTCCGGTTGAGCGATAGAGGAGATAGGCGTCGGACTGGCCGCGGTTCCGCCGTCGCCGGATATGGACGGTGGCCACTTTCCCGAGGTCGCGGACGGACCCCACCAGCAGCGCCACCCCAAGGGCAACCACTGCGTGCCCGGCGAATTCGGCGGGAACAGCGACCACCAGCACGGTGGAGACCGCCACTGTACCCAGCAGGATGAGCACCCCGCCGGCATTGCGGATGAACAGCAGGGAGAGCAGCAGTACCAGCGCACCGACGGAGAGGGCTGCGGGCGCCCAGCCCGCGAAACCCGCCCAGATCAGAACCGCCCCGACGACGGCTGGAACCGGGTACCCCCAGAATGTCGTCCAGGCCGTGCGCCAGCCTGGGCGCCCGAACGACGTCGTCAGTCCGGAATGGTCGAAGTTGAGCCGGATGCCGGTGAGCCGATTCCCCGTCAGGAGCGCGGCGAAAGCGTGGCCGAGCTCGTGGACGATTGTGCTGAAGAGCCCGAAGTACCGCCAGGTTGCGTTGGGGACGGAGAGTGCAGCGGCCGCCAGGAGGATGATCACGACCTCGGTTAACGCCAGGTCCGGCGGCTGACTCCTGCTGAATCCGGCCACGATCCGATCCCACCACTGCGCTACTAACTCCACCTTGGGATGGTACAGTCCCATCCTGCCTTTGAGTCTCTACGAATAGCTTCCGTAGAGACTCATCACGGACGGGAAAGTATTTACAGACTCGCCGTATGGCGTTCATCTCGGGGCAGGAATGCCTCTGCTTTGATGAAGGTAAATGAAGTGAAAGCTATTCGAGCTATCGACAAGGCGATCATGAACTTCCGGACGGCTGAGCACCCACGGCCGCAACATTTCATCCTGCACATGAGCGACACCCATCTGGTGGGCGGTCCGGAACCCCTGTACGGGGCGGTGGACAGCGAGGCGCGGCTCCAGGAGATCTTCTCCGACCTTGAGGCGTCCGGGTCGCGACCGGACGCGATCGTCTTCACCGGCGACCTCGCGGACAAAGGTGAAGCCGCAGCCTACGCAAAGCTCCGGGACATCGTTGACCCCGCAGCCCACAAGCTCGGCGCCGAAGTCATTTGGGCCATGGGCAACCATGATGACCGCGCCACGCTCCGCACGGAACTGCTCAGCGAGCCGGCGGACACCGCTCCGCTTGACCGCAGCTACATGATCAACGGTTTGCGGATCATCACGCTCGACTCAACCGTGCCGGGACACCACCACGGCGAAATCAGCCATGAGCAGCTTGTCTGGCTCGCCGACGAACTCCTCACCCCGGCACCCTTCGGAACGATCCTCGCTCTCCACCATCCGCCGGTCCCGTGTGTGCAGGATCTTGCCGTCCTGGTGGAACTGCGGGATCAGAGCCGGCTTGCCGGCGTCATCCGCGGGACCGATGTCCGTGCCATCCTCGCCGGGCACCTGCACTACTCAACCAGCGCGCTGTTCGCGGGCATCCCGGTGTCGGTGGCGTCCGCCACCTGCTACACGCAGGACCTCACGTACGACGACGGCGGCACCCGCGGTCGCGACGGCGCCCAGGCCTACAACCTGGTGCACGTGTATGAGGACACCGTGGTGCACTCGGTGGTCCCCGTCGGGACGTACAGCGCCGTCGGCGAGACCGTTCCCCGCGAGGAAACGCGCCGACGCCTGGAAACAGCCGGAGTGCAGATCGCTGAGGCATCGCCCGCGAAAGCGTTCACCAGCGTCTGACCGGCTTCTCCGCCTATTTCTCCCAGGGAGCCTTCACCGGGAAGTACTTCTCCAGGAAGTCCGTGACAGCATGCGCACGCTCCTCGGCCGGGATCTCCGGGAAACTGCCGTCATTGAGGCAGAACAGGTCCATATTGCGCTTGTCCAGCAGCTTGTGAAGCTTTCGCAGCCCGGAGCGCATGGTGGTATCGATGTACTTCACTCTCGCCGATTCCTGTGTCACGGCACGGCCGGTCAATAGGGCGTAGTAGTGGTACAGCGAATTGGTGACGGAGATGTTGTCCTTGGCGCGGAACTTGGACGCGGCCGTCGCCGCGAACTCGGCCTCGAACTCGTTTTCCATCTCGATCAGAACGCTCTTGCGCAACGGAGCCGCCGTGTGCTCGAGATGGCGTGTGGTGATCCGCCCGAAGCGCTCGTGGAGGAGCCGACGGTTCACACGGGCAGCGTTTTCGAATCCGCTCCTTTCGGCGTCGTTCTCGCCGAGCCCAATGCGCGTGTCCGCCTGAATGAACTTCGTGATGCCGCCGGGGGAGAAGAACATGTCCGGTCCCACCGGGCGTCCGAAGAACATGTCGTCATTGGAGTAGAGGAAGTACTCGGACAGGTCCGGGATATGGTGCAGCTGGCACTCGACCGCCTGCGAGTTGTAGGTCGGCAGTACTGATGGGTCCTTGAAGTGCTCCTCGGAAGGGACCAGCGTCACCGATGGGTGGTCCGCCAGCCATTCCGGACGCTCCGAGTCTGTGGCGATGAAGATGCGGCGGATCCAGGGCGCAAACATGTAGACGGAACGCAGCGCGTACTTGAGTTCGTTGATCTGGCGGTACCGCGCCTCGTGATCATCTCCCTCGCCCACGACGGCGTTCTTCATGCGGGCAGCCCGTGCTGCCAGGTACTCGGGTGAACTTCCGTCGACCCAGGTGAAGACCAGGTCGATCTCGAAATCGATGTCCGTCGCGTGGTCCGCGAACATGTTGTCGATCGTCGGCCAGACCAGCCCGTGGCGGGTTACGGAGCCGCGCACCACTTCATTCGAGGGCAGGGTGCGCCGCGTGAGGGAGTTCTCCATGGGAAGCTCGATGCGGTCACCGTCGAGGGACCAGAGTTCGATCTGCACACCTGCAGAAGGACCGAACGTCAGTCCGCCGATCGGTTCGATCCGGGGACGGAACAACCGGAAGATCCGGGCCTTCTCGCTCGGGGAGAGGGCGCCGTCAGCCACCAGCAGCGTGGTCCGCCGCTTCGTGTCCACGGTGCGCGAGTAGAACGGCTCGTTGCGGCACGCCTCCACGAGTGCCTCCCGCAGCCGCTCGCGGTGTTTCAGGTCAACCGCGACGACGGGGCGTTCATCATTGCCGCGGACCAGCAGGTACTCGATGCCGGCGCGCTCCAGCGCCTCCCGGACAAACAGCAGGTCTTCCACCATTGCCTGGTGCGGCGTTGTATCCGTGTTGATGAGGGCGAATCTCCGCTTGACTGTGGTGATGTCATCGCGGTCGCTCAGTCTGGCAACGGCAGCGCTGGAGGCGGACTCGAGCAGCTCGGTGTCATTCTCGGCTTCCGGGGCGCCGAAGTACACATCATGCTGGGCGGCAGTATCTGTAATGGGATCCTCCAACGGTTGTCACAAAGGCGGTGATGCCGGTGCATTCGCAGATTGCTTGCACGGCTGCTGCTCCAATGATAAGCCTGCCTAGAGGGACCCCGACCTATCCTGACGCACCTCACGCGGGTGCCTTGCAAAGGAGGACACCATGGCAGACGTGACTTTCACTGCACTGTTGAGCCGGCAGATTGGAAACGAGTTTGCGGCTTCGCAACAGTACTTGGCGATCGCAGTGTGGTTCGACGGACAGGATCTGCCGCGCCTCGCCGCGCACTTCTACAGGCAGTCGCTGGAGGAGCGGAACCACGCCCTGATGATGGTTCAGTACATGCTTGACCGGGGCCACGATGTGCGGATCCCGGGCGTGGAACCGGTGAAGAATGACTTCACGTCCGTCGTCGAGCCGATCGCGCTCGCCCTGTCCCAGGAGAAGCAGGTGACCGCCGATATCGAGGCGATGTTCGCCCAGGCCCGGGCACAGACCGACGCACTCGGGGAACAGTTCATGCTCTGGTTCCTGAAGGAACAGGTGGAGGAGGTCGCCTCCATGTCCACCCTCCTGGCCATCGTTGAGCGAGCGGACAACCTGTTCGACGTCGAGAACTACCTTGCCCGCGAAACCGTTGGCGACGCAGGCAAGGACCCGAATATGCCGCCCACGGCCGGAGGCGCCCTGTGACTCTGAGGCCATTCCCGACTGACTGGCAGCGTGCGCTTGTGCTCATGGCACACCCGGACGACCCTGAGTACGGCACCTCCGCCGCGGTGGCCGAATGGATCTCCCAGGGCAAGGAGGTCCGCTATGTGCTGGCAACGCGTGGTGAGGCCGGGATTGCGGGGCTCCCGCCGCAGGAGAGCGGGCCGTTGCGTGAGGGCGAGCAGCGCACGGCGTGTGACCGGGTAGGTGTCGACGTTCTGGAATTCCTTGACTACCCGGACGGGCGCCTGACGGAGTCACTGGATCTTCGCCGCGATCTGGCAGGGGCCATCCGCCGGCACCGGCCCGACGGCATCGTGACGCTGAACCATGGCGACACGTGGGGACCGGGAATGTGGAACTCGGAGGATCACCGGGCGCTGGGCAGGTCGGTCCTGAACGCCGTCTCAGACGCGGCCAACGAATGGATCTTTCCAGATCTGGAGGGCCCGCGACACCAGGTGAAATGGACTGCCATCCTGAGCATGAATCCGACGCATGCCATGCCGGTCAGCGAGCAAAGCGTTGAGAAAGCCATCCTGTCCCTGGCCGCGCACTCGAAGTACCTGCAAGCCCTGGACAGCCGGCCGGTGGAGGAACAGGCCACCGAGCAGGTCCGCTCTGCCACGAGCCGGAACTCCGGAGGCAAAGGGGGCCCTGCGGTCGGCTTCGAGCTGTACGGCCTCCCGTACAGCTAACCCCTTGTAGCCATTGCCTCGACCGCATAAAAGCGGCGGGGATCCTGCAGCAGCGCCGGATACTCAAAGTCGCTCCGCCGCAGCCAGCCCGAGAGGGAGATGGGGCGACGCGCCGTTCCCGGTGCGTCGTCGTCGTCCGCGGCGTTCTCGATGGTCAGCGGACCGAGCGTGCCGCGTTGCAGGCGGGCACCGCCCTCCACCACGACGGCGGCGGCATCCCCTTCGCGGGCAAGTTCAGTGAAGGCGGCGTACTGGCGGGACCACTTCGGCACGGCGCGGCCGGCCGGCGGGTGTCCGGGAAGGAGCAGCGCATCGCCGTCGGAGGTGTCCAGGGGACCGTGCCAGATCCAGAGCCGCTCACCGATCGGCTCGACCGGGATGAGTTCAAGCTCCGGCTCCGGCCAGGAGTAGGGCAGGTCCTCGGGGACGCCCGGGAAACGTTCCCGGTAGAACCCGGGCGCCTTCTGGATGAGGTTCGACTGATGACTCAGATGGACCTCAGGGTTCCCGACCCACGGGGGAAGGGCAGGTTCGGGTCCCGTGCCCGCCTGGAACGCTGCGGCGGAATCGGGGGCGAACTCGCTGATCAGCGCCGCCGTGCTGTCAGCGTGACCGCGCGAGACCCACTCCTGGACCATCGCCAGCCCGTAGACAGTGAGCGCGGGTACGTATCCCATCCACATCCTGGTAACCGGATGGCTGCGCCAGCCGTAGTCGGGCAGAACCAGGGCACGCAGGATCTGCAGTGTCTCAACCCGCTGCTTGCCGAGCCTGGCCTGATCAAGTACGGCGGCGCTGGCGGCGAAGTCGGGATAGGGCAGGAAGGTCTGCATGCGGCCAGTGTGCCACATTCGCCAAGCCCGCTTCCTGGCGTGTGATACCTCGTTTGCCTGCTCTGCCGGGCCCCTTAGCGGAGGGCGTAGGTGCCGCGCCGGCTCACCGGCGTCCGGCGGTGCACCTCCATTGCCTCCGTGTAGTAGGACAGAAGCTGCTCGCATAGTACCGGCCACGTACGGCCCTGGACCGCGGAGTAGGCCGCGCGGCCGAAGGCCCGACGTTTCGTGTCATCACCCAGCAGGTCCATGACCCCGGCGTGAAGCTGGTCCAGTTCACGCGGCGGATACAGCCAGCCGGTCCTGGACGAATCCACCAGGTCCAGCGGCCCGCCGCGCCCCACGGCGACAACCGGAACTCCTGACGCCATCGACTCCTGGATGGTCTGGCAGAACGTCTCCGATTCGCCCGGATGGACGAAGATGTCGAAGGACGCCATCATCCGCGCCAGCGCGTCCCCGGACTGAAACCCTGCGAAGTGCGCGCCGGGAAGTTTCTGCTGGAGCGACTCCTTCGCCGGCCCCGACCCGATGATCACCAGCTTCGTCCCCGGGATGGCGTCGAGGCCTGCGAGGTCCTCGACCTGTTTCTCGGCTGCAAGCCGGCCGACGTAGCCGATGATCTTCGAGCGGGACGTCCGTCCCGCCAGGACACTGCGGCGCCAGTCGTCGTCGCGCTTGGCAGGCGTGAATCGTGCGGTGTCAACACCGCGGCGCCAGAGCCGCAGCCGGGGGATTCCCCGCGAGTCGAGCTGGTTCAGCGCGAACGACGACGGCGCGAGCGTCAGCGTCGACGCTTGATGAATGTTCTCGACGCGCTGCCACAGCATGTTCTCCAGCCACGGCACACCGTACCGGGCGGCGTAGGCAGGAATCTCCGTCTGGTACACGGACACGGTTGGCAGGCCCAGCTGCGCGGACGCCTGCACCGCGCGCCAGCCCAGCACGAAGGGGGAGGCCACATGGACGACGTCGGGCGCGAAGTCGGCGAGGATCCGCCGCACCCTGGCCACGGTCCCGGCCGCGAGCCGCACATTTGCGTAGCCCGTCAGCGGAACCGACGGCAGCGTGACCACGGGGAAGCCCTCCACCGAGGCGGGCGCTTCATTTCCCGGGGACCCGGTTTTGTCCAACCACGACGACGACGGCGCGATCACGAGCACGTCATCACCCCGGCTTCGGAGGTGGGCCAGCACCTTCAACAGGGAGTGGGTCACCCCGTTCATGTGCGGAAGGAACGATTCGGCAACCACGGCAACTCTCACGCCACCGATGCTGGCACCGCGGTCTGTGCACGCGGCGAGCGGGAGGTTGCGCCCGGGTGAACTCTGGCTCAGTAGGCGGTGTACAGCTCGCCGACCGGCAGGGAAGCCTCGAGCCGGTTGTCGGTTCCGGGGAGCGGGCACGCCCAAGCCTCGTCATAGGCACACGACGGGTTGTAGGCGAAATTCAGGTCCACGATCAGGCGTCCGCCGCGCTCGCCGAGGTGCGCACCCTTGATGGTGTCGAGCACGTACCGGCCGCCGCCGTAGCTTCCGCCCTCTACACCGGATGAGCCATCACGGAGCGGAAGGAACAGCCCGCCGCCGTAGGACCTCAGCCGCCACAGCGCGAGGCGGCCGACGCCGTCGAGCGCCGCGGTGCCGAGCCGTTCGAACGGCACCACTCCGTCGGTACCCGAGGGCACCTCCATGAGTTGGCCGGCGCCGTCGTCGTCTATGTCAGCCTCGAAGCGGAAGTCCGCGTTGTAAGGCGCGACGCTCAGGCCGGCGAAACCCTGCTGTACCGAGGGAGAAAGCGGTGACGCCGGGTGGCCGGAGAAAAGTCTGTCGCGGCCGGTGCGCCAGTGGGCGTGGGCAAGCGCGGGAGAACCAGCGGCCGCCGCATCACGGACTTCCTGGTATAGCGCGAACACCTGACGGCGCCAATCAGCGGTGTCCAGGGCTGTTGCTGCATGCGACATGGACACCAGCGTAACTGTTGCCCGACGTACTGTATCTAGGGTGACAATCGCGCTGTTCATCCTGGTGCTCGGCCTCATTGTGGTGGGAGCAGTCGCCCAGCGCATCGCCGGGCTGGGGTTCGCGCTGCTGGTTTCGCCGTTTCTGGTATTGATCCTCGGCCCGCACGAGGGCATCCTCCTGGTCAACATCTGCAGCGTGGTGTCGGCCACCCTCATTGTTCCGCGGGTGTGGAAGAACATTGACTGGAGCATGTTCCGCTGGCTTGCCATTTCCGCAGTGTTTGGTTCAGTGGGCGGCTCATTCGCGGCCGCCGCGCTGCCGAGCGCGCCGCTCGCGGCGACGGTCGGCGCCGTGGTGCTCACCGGACTCACTGTCTCGCTCCTGCTCCAGCGCTCCTCGGTGGTGGCCACCGGGAACCGCTCTAAAGTCGTAGCCGGTTTCACGGGGGGCCTGACCAACTCCATGGCGGGCGTCGGCGGGCCTGCCATCAGCGCATATGCGTTGATGGCCCGGTGGCCGCAACGCTCCTTCGCCGCAACGCTTCAGCCGTTCTTCGCCGTGGTCAATTCGGTCACGGTGCTTGTGAAGCTCCTCATCGACCCCGGCCAGGTGCCCCCGCTGGAGACCTGGATGTGGTTTCTCATCCCGGTGTCGATCGTCATCGGAATCTTCACGGCGGAGCGGCTGGCTTCGTATATCCATGATCGCCACGCCCGCTTCGCCGTCATCGTCATCGCCTTCCTCGGCGCGGCAACGGCACTGATCAAGGGTCTCGTCGAGCTGCTTGCCTGAGCCTCAGGCGCTCGCCGGGCTCGAGCGTGAGCTACCTCGCCGAGTCGTTCAGAGGCTGGTGCCGCCGCCGATGGCACGATGGAGGGGATGAAACTCCCCACAAAGCTCCGTGCGCTGCCTATGCCCCTGTGGCTGCAGGGCGTCTTCGAACTGGGACAGGCTGCGGTGATCTCCGCGCTGATCGTCCTGGTCCCTCTCGGCGCAGTGTGGCTGACGGGCGGGTTCGCCGGACGTGACGCGACCGGAACACTGCAGCTCGCTGCCCAGGCCTGGCTGGTGCTGCACGGTGTGCCGCTTCACCTCGCACTTCCCGACGGCGGTATCGGCCTTTTGTGGACGGTTCCCCTCGGATTGACGCTCATTCCGTTCCTCCTCGCCTGGCGCGCGGGCCGACGCCTGGCACGCGCTTCCTACACGGACCAGCTGTGGCAGGCACTCCTCGGAGCTCTGGCCGTCTATGCCCTTGTCGGTGTCGGCGCCGCCTACCTGGCGGACGACGGCGCCACCTCGGCACCGCTTGCGGCCGGCGCCTGTGTGCCGCTCATCGCGGCCGGAGCAGGCCTGATCATCGGCGCGTACCGTGAGGCCGGATCGTGGGGGCGCCTGATCGGCGTGGACCTGGTGGAGTGGATCGCCACCACAAGCCAGCACTCCCGGTGGGCGGGATCCTATGTGTGGTCTGCGGTGCGTGCGGCGTGCCTTGCCGTGATCTCCGCGCTGGGCCTGTCTGCACTCCTGCTCGCTGTGACGCTGGCGCTTCACTGGGCCGCAATCGCCACCATCTACCAGAGGCTGGATGCGGGCATAGTAGGCGGCGCCGTCGTCACCATCGGTCAACTGGGCTTCCTCCCCAACCTCGCGGTCTGGACACTTGCCTGGTCTTCCGGCGCCGGGTTCGCCCTGGGAACCGGAAGCTCCATCAGCCCGCTGGCGACGACTGCCGGACCGCTTCCGGCGCTGCCCATCCTTGGAGCCGTTCCGTCCGGCCCGCTCGACTACGGGATGGCCGCGCTCGCGCTGCCGGTTGTGGCGGGCATACTGGCCGGCTGGTGGTTCTTCCGCGAGGGTGAAAACCATTTTGATGAGTGGCTTCAACTGAAGGTGGATACACGCTGGTTCACCGCGGCGGGATCAACCCTTGCGCTCGGATTGTTCGTAGGAGTGCTGGCCGGAGCAGGCACGGCCGTGCTCGCACTCCTTTCCCGCGCCTCCGTAGGCGTTGGCCGCTTCGTCGATATCGGTCCGGACCCGCTGTGGGCTGGACTGTGGATCGCTGCGGAAGTGGGCGTCGGCGTCGTCGTCGGTTATGCGGCCGGTCCGCTGCTGGAGCGGGAGCGGCAGTAGCCGCCCGCCTGTTCCGGGGATCGCTGTCGCTGTTAGGACGCTAGGACGTCGACCAGCGGCTTTCCTGGTCGGAGGTGAGCGAACGCGGCTCCAGCAGGCCGCTGAGGTTACGCAGGTCGTCTTCGCACTGCTGCTGCGCCTTGGACGTGAGCGCTGTTGCCATGCATTTCTCATAGCGCTCCGTGATGGGCCAGAGCGCAATGGCGGCACCGGTGCCGATGGTCAGCATGAGCGCGGCAATCAGGCCTACCGTCGTCGACATCCGAACCAGGGCGGGGGCCTTCTGCCGCACTACTCCCACCATTGCGATGATGCCGACGGTCAGGGCAGCCAGCGCAAAGACGAGCCCGAGCACCTTCCACGGCAGCGGAAAGTTCGAGCCTAGGAGGGAGCCAAAGAGTAGAAGGATGAAGGCGCGCAGCAGGGTGCGGGTCGACGCGATCTCCTTCTCCGACGGCGGTGGAGACTGCTGCGACGGCTTTGCAGGCCTTGCCGCAGGATCGGAGGAAGGGCGTTTCTTCATGCTTCAACCCTAGAACAGTGGCAGTGCCACCGCGTCCACACCGGCAAGTAGCGCCTCCGGGCCCTCCCACACCCCGCTTCGCCCCGGCGCGGGTCTCTCGGCCAGTAGGCTTGGATGCATGCGCATCGTTGTCCTCGTTTCCGGCACAGGCTCCAATTTGCAGGCGGTGATCGACGCCGTGCAGGCCGGGAATCTGCCGGTGGAGATTGCTGCCGTCGGCGCGGACAGGCCGGGAACCTACGGGGTGGAACGGGCTGCGGCAGCGGGCATCCCCACCTTCGTGGTGGATTTCAAGCAGTACGGCAGCCGTGCGGAGTGGAATGCGGAACTGACCGAGCGCACGGCCGCTTTCGAACCCGATTACGTCATCTCCTCGGGGTTCATGCGAATCGTGGATCAGAGCTTCCTCGACCGGTTTCCCAACCGGTACCTCAACACGCACCCGGCTCTGCTTCCCAGCTTTCCCGGTGCCCACGGAGTACGCGACGCGCTTGCCTACGGTGTGAAGGTCACCGGTTGCACGGTGATGATCGCCGACGCCGGGGTGGACACGGGTCCCATCCTCGCGCAGGTGGCGGTGCCGGTTCTCGATGACGATACCGAGGACACCCTCCACGAACGCATCAAGGTCCAGGAGCGGGCCTTGCTCATTGAGACCCTCCGCGATCTCGCCCTAACGCCGTCGAGCCGGCGGAAATGACTGGAATCCCGCAGGAAAGCCGGTCATCCCCGCCGACTCGACGCCGGAGGAGCAGGGAACTTACTCCACGGTGATGATGTGCGTGCGGTGGTCGTAGGTGAATGTGACCGGGCCGCCGTCGTGCACAAGGCTCAGGTTGCCGCCGTTGCGGACGCCGCCCTCCCCGTAGTTCTCATCCCAGCCCTTGTTGATCGCTGCCTTGTACTGGTAGGTGCCGGCAACGAGGTCCACTGTGAGCCGCCACAGGCCGTCCTCGCCGAGCGTCATCTGCGCCAGGTCGCAATCGGGCAGCCAGTCAGCCGCGCAACCCATCTCGGAGTTGAGGCTGCCGGGCACGGACACAGCGCCGGGCTGCACAACCTCGGGCTCGCCGACGGTGACCGTCCGTACATTGCTGACCGACCCACCGAGCACCGCCCGGTACTGCAGCTGCGTGTCATGAGG
The DNA here is from genome assembly GCF_059089725.1 of Arthrobacter sp. M71 S08. Taxonomy (NCBI): domain Bacteria; kingdom Bacillati; phylum Actinomycetota; class Actinomycetes; order Micrococcales; family Micrococcaceae; genus Arthrobacter; species Arthrobacter sp. M71 S08. The sequence goes on from NZ_JBNHEY010000001.1 coordinate 414,245, forward strand.
CAGGCCGAGGGCTGAGATGTCATCGGTCAGGGTGTATGCGGGGGAGGAGCTGTCGGAACCGATCTGCTCCCACTCGCCGCCGTCCACGCTGCGCTCGAAGGACACCACATGGGTAGCCTTCTCCGGGTCCGCCACAGCGCTCAGCTCCACCGAATCGCGTACGCGGCCGTCTTCCTCCGGTGCCTGCAGGGTGACGACCGGTGCGGGGGCTTCAGCGGCCACGACGCCGCTGCCGGCGGTGTGGCCCCTGTTGTCCAGAACGACAGCGCGGTACTCGAGCGGCGTGCCGGGATCAAGAGCGGCGACGTCATGGAAGACGCGGTACGGCGCGTTGTCGTCAGTTCCAATCGGAGTCCAGTCCCCGCCCGCCGTGCGCGCTTCGAAGGAAACCTGGTAGAAGGAGGAACCGTCGACGTCGGCTTTAACGAGCATGCGCCCGTTGTCGTCTGCCGTCGGGGCCGGCTGGGTGAGACTGATCCCGGGTGCGTCCTTCGACGCCGGAATGCGGCCGGATGCTTCATAGACGACGGCAGACAGCGGCGGAACGGTGACGGTGATATTGCCGTTCCGCGCCGACTTCACCCGGTTCTCTCCCTCGCCGTAGATCGACTTGAACGTCCGTGAGGGCATGTAGGTCGGGACTTCGGCGGTCTGTGCTTCCTCGCTGTTGTTCAGCGCGACGACGTACTCGCGTTGGCGCTCGGTGTCGATCCGCGAGAAGGCGTAGATTCCGGCTCCTTCGGACGCGTAACGGTGCTGGTGTGCTCCGTTGCGCAGCGCCGGGTGGTCCCCGGTGATCGTTGCGAGGCTGCTGACGGTCTGGTACAGCGGGTGCTCTGTGTCGAAGTTGTCCTGCGCGTGGGTTGCCTCAGTGCCCAGGAGGTCATCGTCAAGGTAGTCGGGCACCTGACTGGCGAACAGGGTCTGGCGGGCATCCTGGTCGCCGCCCGGACCCGTGAAGCCCTGCTCGTCGCCGTAGTAGATGACGGGGTTGCCGCGCGAGAAGTACATGAGCTCATGCGCCAGTTCATCGCGGGCAAGCAGTTCATCCTCCGCGGCATCGGGGTTGTCTGCGGCGACAAACCCGCCGATGCGGCCCATGTCGTGGTTGCCCAGGAAGGTGGGGAGGCTGTACGCGTTGGAGTCGGCATCGGTGTACCAGTCGTCGCCGATGAAGAACTGCTCCAGTTGCCGTGCGTCGGCACCGCGGGAGGCGAAGCTGCGGGCAGCGTCCTGGAACGGGAAGTCGAGCACGGACTGCATGGAGTTGCGGGTGGTGTACTGCGAGGTGAAGTCCTTCGTGGTGTCGTACACCTCCCCGAACATGAAGAACTCGCTCTTGCCCTGCTCATGGGCGAACTGGAGGACGTCAGGTCCGAATTCCTGCCAGAACTCGTCATTGACGTGCTTCATCGTGTCGATGCGGAAACCGTCGACGCCGAAGTCGGCAATCCAGGTCTGGTAGATGTCCTTCATACCGTCCACCACGACCGGGTGCTCGGTGAAGAGATCGTCCAGGCCGAAGAAGTCGCCGTAGTAGGCGTCCTCACCGGCGAAGGTTGTGTCACCACGGTTGTGGTAGAGCGTGGGGTCGTTGAGCCAGTCCGGAACCTTCAGGTCTTCCTCGCCCGGTTCCAGCACCGGCTGGTAGGGAAAGGAAACCGACGGATCGAGTGCCGGGAAGCTGTCACTGCCTGCAACGTCGCGGTCATCGAACGGTTCCCCGGCTGCGGTGCGGTAGGGAACCTCGTCCTTGGAGACGTACGGCTTGCGCGCACCCTCCTCGTAGCCGATGACGTCAGCAGTGTGGTTGGTGATGATGTCGAAGTAGACCTTCATGCCGCGGGCGTGAGCCTCATCGATGAGCGCCTTCAGGTCCTCGTTGCTGCCGAGGTGCGGGTCGATCTGCGTGAAGTCGGTAATCCAGTAGCCGTGGTAACCGGCTGAGGCGTCCTCCGGCTGGACGGCCTTGTTCTTGAAGCTGGGTGTCAGCCAGATGGAGGTGGTGCCCAGGCCCTCGATGTAGTCGAGCCGATCCAGCAGGCCCCTGAGGTCACCACCGTTGTAGAAGCCTTTTCGGGTGGGGTCGAAACCGGACACCATCGGGTCGGGGCCGAGGCCGCCGTCGTCGTTGGCTGTAGTGCCGTTCGCGAACCGGTCAGCCATCACGAAGTAGAAGTTTTCGTCTGTGACCGGCGCGCGCAGCGATTGCTGAGCTTCGGCGGTGTCAGCTGGGGCGGGTTTCGCCTGTGCGGGTAGGGCGGTGCCGGTGGCGGCGAGCAGGGATGCAAGCACGACGGCAGTGGCGTTGCGGGCAATCATGAGACCTCCAGGGAGAGTGAAGAACCCTCATAGCGTGTCTCAGATCACATTTAGGTGTCAAATCAAATGCGGGCTCCGCGGGTTTCCGGTGCGTTGAAGGCCATCCAGAGCACGGCGACAAGCACCAGCAAACCGGTGACCGCGAAGGTCAGCGGCAGCCCGAGATAGGGCCACAGCAGGGACCCGAAAATCAGCGGCACGAGACCTGCACCCACCCGTGACACGGTCGAAGCCCAGCCGAACCCCGACCCGCGCAGCTCCGTGGGGTACAGCTCGGATACATACGTGTAGAGCACCGGAATCGCCACCTGAATGGTGAAGCCGAATGCCAGCAGCCACCCGGTTGCCACGGCAGGCAGATCGACGGTCAGGGCGAAGATCACCAACACGACGGCGGACAGCGGGCCTGATACCGCGAGGATCCACTTCCTTCCCACCCGCTCAACGAGCAGCGCGGCAGCAACGACCCCGAGGAACCCGATTCCGGTCATGCCTGCCGTCGTCAGGAAGGCCACGGACTGGCGGTATCCCGATGCGATGAGGATCTGCGGCATCCACGTCAGGGCGCCGTAGTAGACCAGAAGGATCGACAGGAACAGGCCCCAGGCGGCGAGGGTGATACGCCAGTTGAAGCGCCAGAGTGCCGTGAACTGGCCCGTCAGTCCACCGAGGGTGAGCCGCGGATCATCAACGGCGGCAGGCAGCCGCCACTCGCGCACGGTTGCACCGGTGCTCTCAACGAGCCGGTCGATCACGAGCTTCGCCTCCGCGGTTCGTCCCCGCTGCACGAGGTAGAGCGGCGACTCAGGAACCGAGCGGCGCACCCAAAACACGAGCAGGGCGGGCAGCACCATGACCAGCATCAGGTAGCGCCAGTCACCGAACGCCGCAATCAGGAGCGCTGAGACTACACCGCACAGTCCCGCGCCGATGGGCCACCATCCGTCCATGGCGGTAAGCACACGGCCGCGGTGCTTCCGCGGCGCGAACTCTCCGACCAGTGCATAGTCCACGGGGATACACCCGCCCAGACCGAAGCCCGCGATGAAACGGAAAATGCAGAACCACACGAGGTCCCCGGACAGCGCACCGAGCACTGTGAAGATGGAGAAGATCAGCAGCGTTGCCGTGAAGGCTTTCTTCCGACCGATGATGTCTGCAATTGAGCCCCACGCGAAAGCACCCACGGCCATGCCGATCAGGTTGGAGGTCCCAACCCACGCAGCCTGACCCCGCGTCAGTCCCCATTCCTCCGACAAAAGCGGGATGAGGTAGCCATTCAGCGTGACGTCCCAGGCGTCGAACATGAACCCGAGGCCGCCGATCAGGAAGATCTTGCCCTGCACACGCCATCGCCACGGCAGGTCCTGAACCACCTGGTCGCCGGTGGGAAGATCGGTAGAAGTGCTCAAAATTCCGTCCTGACAGCGCCGCCTTGGCGCGGGCTCGCTCGTTGCGAATAACTCGAACACCATACCGCCGCTGCCGCGAGCGGCTTACGCCGATGCAGACAGCCCGTAACCGAGTTGCGGCGCCGAAGGTCTCAAGGCTGCGGTGTTTTAGACTGGGGACGATCCCACAGCACTCATTCCTTTGGAGACCTGCGTGACACTAACCAACCTTGACCGTGTTCCGATCCGCCGCGCGCTGATCTCCGTCTATGACAAGACCGGGTTGGAGGAACTCGCTCAGGGGCTGCATGGCGCCGGCGTGCGAATCGTATCCACCGGGTCCACTGCGAAGACCATCGCTGCAGCAGGCATACCCGTGCAGCAGGTCGAGGAAGTCACCGGTTCTCCCGAGATGCTCGACGGCAGGGTCAAGACCCTGCACCCGCGCGTGCACGGAGGAATCCTCGCTGACCGCCGTGTCGCCGCTCATATGGACACTCTGTCCGAGATGGAGATAGAGGCCTTCGACCTGGTCGTGGTCAATCTCTACCCGTTCGTTGAGACCGTGCGGTCGGGTGCCTCGGCAGACGACGTCGTCGAGCAGATTGATATCGGCGGTCCGGCGATGGTGCGCTCCGCCGCGAAGAATCACGCCGCGGTGAGCATCGTGGTGGATCCGTCGTTCTACGGCAACGTTGTCCGCGCCGCCGGGGAGGGTGGTTTCGATCTGAAGACCCGCCAGCGGTTGGCCGCCCGCGCGTTCGCGCACACCGCTGCCTATGACAACGCGGTCGCCACTTGGACTGCAACCCAGTTCCAGGACGAAGATGACGACGGCGTCATCGACTGGCCTGCCTACGCCGGCCTCGCGCTGGAGCGCTCCGAAGTGCTGCGCTACGGCGAGAACCCGCACCAGCAGGCAGCGCTGTACGTCGATAAGGCTGCACCCGTAGGAATTGCACAGGCTGACCAGCTGCATGGCAAGGCAATGAGCTACAACAACTTCGTCGACGCCGACGCCGCCCTGCGTGCTGCCTTCGATTTCAGTGAGCCGGCCGTCGCCATCATCAAGCACGCCAACCCGTGCGGTGTGGCTATAGGTTCATCTGACGCCGCTGACCCCATCGCTGACGCCCACGCCAAGGCGCACGCGTGCGATCCGGTGTCCGCGTTCGGCGGGGTCATTGCAGCCAACCGCACCGTGACTGCCGGCATGGCCCGGACGGTGCAGGACATCTTCACCGAGGTTGTCATCGCTCCCGGATTCGAGCCCGAAGCCGTGGAGATCCTCTCCCAGAAGAAGAACATCCGCCTGCTTGCCCTTCCCGAGGGCTATGACCGCTACCCGACCGAGATTCGCCAGGTCTCCGGCGGTGTCCTTATCCAGGTCACCGACACCGTAAACGCCGACGGTGACAATCCGGAGAACTGGACGCTCGCGGCAGGCGAGGCAGCGGATCATGAAACGCTGGCGGACCTCGCCTTCGCCTGGACCGCGTGCCGGGCGGCGAAGTCCAACGCAATCCTGCTCGCCCGCGATGGTGCCGCCGTCGGCGTCGGAATGGGACAGGTGAACCGTCTGGATTCCTGCAAGCTCGCGGTGGAGCGGGCCAACACGCTCGCGGGTGAGAGCGGCGAGCGCGCTCGCGGGTCGGTGGCGGCGTCGGACGCGTTCTTCCCGTTCGCTGACGGTCTGCAGATACTGATCGACGCCGGTGTACGTGCGGTTGTCCAGCCGGGAGGGTCTGTACGCGACCAGGAAGTTATCGACGCCGCAAATGCGGCGGGCGTCACCATGTACTTCACTGGGGCGCGCCACTTCTTCCACTAAACCGGTACGTTAGAGACGTTGAAGCACCAACAGATTCAGCAAAAGAAGAGCCCCAGGGAGACGCCTAACAATGGCTAAAATCATCTATACCCACACCGACGAAGCGCCGATGCTGGCCACGTATTCGTTCCTACCGATTATCGAGGCTTTCGCGTCGACGGCGGGTGTGGAGGTGGAAACCCGCGACATTTCGCTGGCCGGCCGCATCATCGCAACGTTCAGCGACTACCTGACCGAGGATCAGCGCATCGGTGACGCGCTGGCCGAGCTGGGGGAGTTGGCCACCAAGCCCGAAGCCAACATCATCAAGCTTCCGAACATCAGCGCCTCCGTGCCCCAGCTGAAGGCGGCTGTCGCGGAGCTCCAGGGGCAGGGCTACGCCCTTCCCGATTACCCGGACAACCCCTCAAGCGACGAGGAAGCCGACGTCCGTGCGCGGTACGACAAGATCAAGGGCTCAGCGGTCAACCCGGTGCTCCGCGAAGGCAACTCCGACCGCCGCGCCCCCCAGTCGGTGAAAAACTACGCCCGCAAGAACCCGCACTCCATGGGTGCCTGGTCATCGGATTCCACGACCAACGTCGCGACCATGAGCGACGGCGACTTCCGGTCCAACGAGGAGTCGGTCGTCATGCAGTCGGATGACTCGCTGACCCTCCAGCATGTAGGCCAGGACGGCACCGTGAACGTCCTGAAGAAGGCGTTCCCGGTTCTCGCCGGTGAGGTCATCGACGGAACAGTCATGCGGGCAGCGGCGCTGGATGAATTCCTCGCCGCGCAGGTGGAGCGGGCAAAGAACGAGGACGTCCTGTTCTCCGCGCACCTGAAGGCAACCATGATGAAGGTGTCTGACCCGATCATCTTCGGTCACATCGTTCGTGCGTTCCTGCCCGAGGTCTTCTCGGCCTACGGTGAGCAGTTGCAGGCCGCCGGCCTCAGCCCGAATAACGGTCTTGCCTCCATTCTGAGTGGCCTTGAGAAACTGCCGTCGGGAACCCGTGAAGAGGTAGAAGCGGCCATCCGCAAGGGCATCGAGGACGGCCCGAAGCTCGCCATGGTGGACTCCGACAAGGGAATCACCAATCTGCACGTGCCCAGCGACGTCATCGTGGACGCCTCCATGCCCGCAATGATCCGCACCTCAGGCCACATGTGGGGCCCGGACGGAGAAGAGGCAGACATCCTTGCGGTACTGCCGGACAGCTCCTACGCGGGCATCTACCAGGTAGTGATTGACGACTGCCGTGCGAACGGTGCATTCGATCCCACCACCATGGGAACCGTGCCCAACGTCGGCCTCATGGCCCAGGCAGCCGAGGAGTACGGCAGCCACAACAAGACCTTCGAGATCGACGCGCCGGGCACGGTCCAGGTTGTCGACGGTTCCGGAAACGTTCTGATCGAGCACGACGTCGAGCCGGGCGATATCTGGCGCGCGTGCCAGACGAAGGACATCGCCATCCGCGACTGGGTCAAGCTTGCGGTCACGCGTGCGCGGGCATCAGCAACGCCGGCCGTGTTCTGGCTGGATGAGGAGCGTGCACACGACGCCAATCTCATCGCCAAGGTGCACGAGTACCTCAAGGAGCATGACACCGAGGGTCTCCAGCTCGAAATCCTCTCGCCGGTAAAGGCAACGGCGTTCACGCTGGAGCGGATCCGTCGGGGCGAGGACACCATCTCGGTCACCGGTAACGTTCTGCGCGACTACCTTACCGACCTGTTCCCGATCCTCGAGCTCGGGACGAGCGCCAAGATGCTCTCGATCGTTCCGCTGATCAACGGCGGCGGCCTCTTCGAGACCGGTGCGGGCGGTTCCGCTCCCAAGCACGTGCAGCAACTTGTCCGTGAGAACCACTTGCGCTGGGACAGCCTGGGTGAATTCCTTGCGCTCGCTGTCAGCTTCGAGCACCTGGCCACCACCGCAGGAAACGCTCGCGCGCAGATCCTTGCGGACACCCTGGACCGCGCCACGGCAACCTTCCTGTTGGAGAACAAGTCGCCGAGCCGGAAGGTCGGCGAAATCGACAACCGCGGCAGCCACTTCTACCTGGCGCAGTTCTGGGCGAAGGAGCTGGCCGGGCAGAGCGAGGACGCCGAACTGGCATCGGCGTTCTCCGCGATTGCAGAGCAGCTGACCTCCAATGAAGACACCATCGTGTCGGAGCTGCTCGCCGTCCAGGGATCTCCCGTGGACATCGGCGGCTACTACCACCCTGACATCGAGAAGGTCGTGGCCGTGATGCGCCCGTCGAAGAAATTCACCGAGGTTCTGTCGACTCTGGGCTAAACCTCGCCTGCTGGGAAGCCCCGCACCTGCGCCGTTCGGCGCAGGTGCGGGGCTTTTTGTATGTAAACGCATCGCCGAGTAGTCAGTGGGCTGTTTACATCCGATTGGTCAGCATGCTTTCCTATAACCCAGTAGGAAAATGACCGTGGGGGTGGGGATGAGCGGGCGTGTTCGCCGATCAATCGCCACCACTGTGCGCGTTTCACTTATCAGCGTTGGTGGCGCTTTGGGCTTGCTTGCACTGTCTGCAGGTACAGCGACCGCGGACGACGTCGTTTCAGATAACACTCTCACCGGTCCCGTAACCTCCGTGGTTGAGTCTGCAACAGCACCCGTCGAGGGCATTGCCGGTCATCTTCCTCCGTCCGGACCAGAAGCTCCTGCACCCGAAACGTCGGGCGCAGTTCAGCCGTCGGTTTCAGACCTCATCGGAAGCGTCCCTGAAGTTGTCGGGAGCCTCAGCGCCGCGGAAATAGTCGCGCCGGTGACTGAGATCGTTGATTCGACAGCATCGCAGGTACCGGTGGTCAATCAGGTGCTTCCTGCCGACCCAACCACAGCCATCACCCAGCCGGTGCTGGAGACAGTTGATTCAGGACTCGCTCCGGTTCTTGCGCCGGTCGAGCAATCACTGACGCCCGTTGTCGAAGTACTTGATCCGGTTGCTGAAACCGTCGACTCAGGCGTTGCGCCGGTGGTGCCGGCAGTACCGGTTCCCGTAGAGGTTCCCGAACCGGTGACAGTTCTGGAGCCGGTGGTTCCGGTGGCGGACCCTGAACCGCTTTCTTCCGAAACTGCCGGTGAACCCGCCGCGCGCGGTGCTTCCGAGGAGCCGGCAGCCACTGGGGTGGCGGCCACCGAGAGCGTGGTGGCCGCAACTGCCGGGTCAGCGCTCTCGGAAGACGAGGAGCGCAGTCCTTCCGGCGATGCTGGTACGCAGGTTCTGCTGCCGCAGGCGGCTGGGGCGTCGTTGGTTAGCGCCTACTTCACGATGCAGGAACTGCCCACGCTTGCGCCCGGAGACACAATCGGTAACCCTGCTGGCGGCGCCCTGCCGGCCACAGCTCCCGGTTCTGCTGCGAGTACCGCAGGTCCGGGTGGCCCGGCGACAGCTGACGCAATACCAGGCTGGAGCATCATGCTGATCTCCGGCAACCCATACTTCATCGAGGCAGCCAACGCGCTGCTGCAAAGTCCAGCGTTCGACCCTGGCTCAACTCCTGATTGATCGGCCCCATGCTGCCCTCGTGGCGGCATATACGGGCCTCGTCGCGCCATGGGCGTGACATCAATTTCAATCAGGAGACACAATCATGCATATCTGCATACAACGAGGAATAAAGGTTTTCCTTCTGGCCGGGGGCATTCTCGTTCTCGGCGCCGGGGCGGCATCAGCCGATGTGACCGGCACAGCGGTACTGGGCGATGTCGTAGCGCCCGTGAATGTAAGCGGCAACTCTGTCTCGGTGATTGGGGACGCTTCCTCTGAGGGGTCGTCGTCGTCATCGGATGCAGTTGCCGGGGACACCAGTGTCCCGGCACAGTCGACCGGTTCAGAAGGAACCCTGGTCGGTGATGTCACCGCCAGCGTCGAAGTTGTGGCGCCGGTGGACGTCAGTGGGAACCTGATCGCCGTTGTGGGGGATACGGGTTCGATTGGTGTGGATGCATCAGCCGGTGTGACCCTCAGCGGTGATCCCGCTGGGGTTCCCTCGGGTGATCGTCTGGTGGGTGACGTTGTTGGTGACCTTGACGTCGTCGCGCCGGTGAACGTTGGCGGGAACACGGTTTCGGTGATTGGTGATTCCTCCACCAGTGGCGCTGACTCCGGTGCTGACGGTTCGACGTCGGGCGGTGCTGGCACTGGTGGTGACGTTGTTGGTGACGTTGACGCGGTTGCGCCGGTGAACGTTGGCGGGAACGCGGTTTCGGTGATTGGTGATTCCTCCACCAGTGGCGCTGACTCCGGTGCTGACGGTTCGACGTCAGGTGGTTCTGCCATGGGTGGTGACGTTGTTGGTGACCTTGACGTCGTCGCGCCGGTGAACGTTGGCGGGAACGCGGTTTCGGTGATTGGTGATTCCTCCACCAGTGGCGCTGACTCCGGTGCTGACGGTTCGACGTCGGGCGGTGCTGGCACTGGTGGTGACGTTGTTGGTGACGTTGACGCGGTTGTTCCGGTGAATGTTGGCGGGAACGCGGTTTCGGTGATTGGCGATTCCTCCACCAGTGGCTCTGACTCCGGTGCTGACGGTTCGACGTCGGGCGGTTCTGCCATGGGTGGTGACGTTGACGCGGTTGTTCCGGTGAATGTTGGTGGGAACGCTGTTTCGGTGGTTGGTGATTCCTCGACCAGTGGTGCCGATGCCGGTGCTGACGGTTCGACGTCGGGCGGTGCTGCCATGGGTGGTGACGTTGTTGGTGACGTTGACGCGGTTGTTCCGGTGAATGTTGGCGGGAACGCGGTTTCGGTGATTGGTGATTCCTCCACCAGTGGCTCTGACTCCGGTGCTGACGGTTCGACGTCGGGCGGTGCTGGCACTGGTGGTGACGTTTTTGGTGACGTTGACGCGGTTGTTCCGGTGAATGTTGGCGGCAACGCGGTTTCGGTGATTGGCGATTCCTCCACCAGTGGCTCTGACTCCGGTGCTGACGGTTCGACGTCGGGCGGTGCTGGCACTGGTGGTGACGTTGTTGGTGACGTTGACGCGGTTGCGCCGGTGAATGTTGGCGGCAACGCTGTTTCGGTGATTGGTGATTCCTCCACCAGTGGCTCTGACTCCGGTGCTGACGGTTCGACGTCAGGTGGTGCGGGCACTGGTGGTGACGTTGTTGGTGACCTTGACGTCGTCGCGCCGGTGAATGTTGGCGGGAACGCGGTTTCGGTGATTGGCGATTCCTCGACCAGCGGCTCTGGCTCGGGCATTAGCGGTGAAACCCCCGGTGACACCGGCCGTGCTCCTGCTGTTCCGGGTACGACTGAAGAGCCTGCAATACCCAGCGATCCTGCCGCACCTGCCGCACCTGCCGCACCTGCCGCACCTGCCGCACCTGCCGCACCAGCCGTGCCCGGTGGGCCCGGCGCACCTGGAACGTCCGACGATGATGCCAATGGCATCGGCGGCGGCGCCGAAGGTCCGACTGCGGGTACCGGAGACCAGGGCGGTGCTGGTAACCGTGCCGGTGTTCCTGGAGGCAATGAACCGGCCGTGGTTACTGTGGCCAGCAGCGGAACTATCGTGACTGCTGCTGCTCACGGCGCTTCGGAACCAGGTGGGACGCCTCATGCCGCGCACCTCAGCGAGCTTGCCCAGACCGGCTCTGGCTCGCTTCTCCTTTTCGTTGGGTTCGCGGGCCTCCTGATCGCTGCGGGACTTGCCCTGAGCGCTGGAAGGTCAACGCGCGCAACGGTGAAAGGTTGCCCGTAAGCGCACAGAATAGGTGCCTCTCGTAACAGTTCCGGGCTGGATGCAGCGGGGAAGAAGCGCTCGTGCTACTCCTAGATGCATGAAATCGCAACACCCCGCTGCATCCTCCGAGGAACGTAACGCCCGCATCGCAGTCACGATATTCCCGCTGCTTGTTCTGGGCGGTGGCGCCATAGCTCTGATGATGCCGACAGCTTTCACGGGATTGGCTCCAGCGATCAACCCCCTTTTGGGAGTGATCATGTTCGGAATGGGTCTCACACTGACCCCGCCGGACTTCGCGGTGATTGCGAAGCGGCCGGTCCCCGTGGTGATCGGCGTTGTTGCGCAGTATGTGGTGATGCCGCTGCTGGGACTGCTCATCGCTTCGATTCTTGGACTTCCGGCAGCTCTTGCAGCAGGCGTCATCCTGGTCGGATGCTGCCCCGGCGGTACCGCATCGAATGTGGTGTCCTACCTCGCGAAGGGCGACGTAGCGCTGTCTGTCGCGATGACCACCGTCTCGACGCTGCTCGCGCCGGTGCTGACGCCGCTGCTGGCCCTCTGGCTCGCCGGGCAGTACCTTCCGGTCGACGCCGGCTCCATGGCATGGTCCATCGTGCAGATCGTCTTGATCCCGGTAGCGCTCGGACTGGCCGCCAGGCTGTTCCTTCCTCGCCTCGTGGCGGCGGCGCTGCCCGTTCTACCCTGGGTATCGGTCGCTGCGATCACGCTCGTAGTCATGGCTGTAGTAGGCCTGAGCGCCGAGGCCATCTTCTCAGCAGGCCTGCTTGTCCTGCTGGCAGTGGTCCTCCACAACAGCCTCGGCTTCGCCCTCGGGTACACCGCAGCGCGGCTGTTCAAGCTGCCGATTTCGTCGCGTCGTACCACTTCAGTTGAGGTCGGGATGCAGAACTCCGGTCTCGCCGCCGGTCTGGCACGGACGCACATGACGCCGGAATCAGCTCTTCCCGCGGCCATCTTCTCGGTCTGGCACAACGTCTCCGGTTCGCTCCTGGCAGCCTACTGGCGACGCCGCGGCCTGGCCGATGAAGTGCAGTCGGCACCGGAAGCAAACGTCGCCAGCTAGCCCAGCGGCTAAAAGGTCGTCCTCAGCGTGTCCTACCGGTCGTCGTTCGCGTACCGCACGCCCAGCTGTGCCCGGACGCCGTCGAACATGCGCATGGTGTCGAGCGTGTGCTGCAGCGACATGGTCGGGCTTTCCTTCAGACCTTCCTGGATGCAGCGGGTCGTTTCGCGCAGCTCGTAGGAGTACCCGTTGCCGGCCTGGTCGAACTCCTCAACGCGCGCTTCGCCGCCGTGAGGGTGCACGTACAGTGTCCGCGGATTGTGCAGCGGAGCGGAGGTGCGCAGCCAGCCCTTGGTGCCGGCGACGGTAGCGTGGCTGGGCCCGGAGGCCAATAACGACGACGATAGCTGGGCGTGCGCGCCGCTTGCATAGGTGAGGGTCAGCGCGTTCTGGGCGTCGACGCCGTCGTCGTTCAGTGTGCCTTCAGCGACAACAGAGGTGGGGAAGCCGAGGGCGCCCAGCGCCCACGTGGACGGGTAGACGGTGAGATCCAGGAGCGCACCGCCGCCGGCGAGCGGGTCCCAGAGGCGGGCTTCCCGACTGTAGACCGCAGGGAAGCCGAGGTCCGCCTGTACCCAGCGGATCTCGCCGAGCTCGCCCGAGTGAATAATGTCCCAGGCCCGGTTCACGCTCGGCAGGAAGCGGGTCCACACGGCCTCCATGAGGAAGACACCCTTTTCCCGCGCCAGATTGATCAGCTCTTCCGCTTCACGCGCGTTGACGGTGAATGCCTTCTCGCACAGGACATGCTTCCCGGCCGAGAGCATCGTCTTGCACACCTCGTAGTGCTGACCGTGCGGTGTCGCGATGTACACGACGTCGACGTCGGGGTCCTGGGCCAGCAGCTCAAAACCGCGGGAGCCGCCGTCGTCGTAATGAGCGGTGGCGAAGCCATACGTGTCGGCGAATGCGCGTGCACGCTCCTCCAGCCGCGAGCTCACCGCCTGCAGGACGGCATCCTCCAACCGGGCAATGTCCTCGGTCACCTTCTGGGCGATTCTGCCGGTGGCAACCACGCCCCAGCGCAGGGCAGCGCCGGTGGCGGTGAAGGGTGAGGGCGCGTCAGGCGCGACGCATGGAGGCACGGGGAAGCGGAGGTTTGTCGTCATTCCCTCATACTTCCCAATGCGCGGGGGCCAGTCCACCCGTTACGGCGTTCGTTGCGCCAAAAGAAAATCCCCGGCCGCAGTATTACGGCCGGGGGATTTCCTCTGTCGAGCTGGTTACTTGACGATCTCAGACAGGGTGGGATCGTTGGCGTAGGCCTCGGCTGCATTTTCCTTGGTGACGATCTGCGGTTCCAGCAGGTACGCCGGGACAACCTTCACGCCGTTGTCGTAGGACTCGGTGTCATTGACCTCGAGCTCTTGACCCGCGGCGAGATCCTCGACCATGGTGATGGCGTGGTCTACGAGGTTGCGGGTGTCCTTGTTGATTGTGGAGTACTGCTCGTCGGCCATGATCGACTTGACCGACTCAACCTCGGAGTCCTGTCCGGTGACAACCGGCAGCTCCTTGCCCGCAGCCTTGACGGAGGTCAGGATGGCACGGGCGAGGGTGTCGTTGGGGGACAGCACACCGTGAAGCTCGGTGTCGGTGTAGTTGCCGGTCAGGAGCGTGTCCATGCGGCGCTGGGCGTTCTCGGCCTTCCAGCCCTGGGTGACGGCCTGGTTGAACTCGGTCTGGCCGGAGACGACGTTCAGCGTGCCGTCGTCAATCTTGGGCTGAAGGATGCTCATCGCACCGTCGAAGAAGACCTGGGCGTTGGCGTCGTCAGGGGATCCCGCGAAAAGCTCGACGTTGTACGGACCCTCACCGCGCTCAGCCATTCCGTCCAGGAGCGCCTGGCCCTGGAGCTCGCCAACCTGGAAGTTGTCGTAGGCCACGTAGTAGTCGACGTCCTCGGTGTTGGTCAGAAGACGGTCATACGCGATGACGGTGATGCCGGCATCCTTGGCCTGCGCAAGCTGGGTACCTAGCTGGGCGCCGTCGATTGCACCGACGACCAGAACCTCGACACCGTTGGTGATCATTGAGCTGATCTGGTTCTGCTGCTCGGAGACGCCACCGTTGGCGAACTGTACGTCGGGTTCGTAACCGGCTTCGGTGAGACCGTCGTTGAACAGCTGCTCGGCAAGCACCCAGTTTTCCGAGGTCTTCTGAGGCAGAGCAACACCAATAGCTGCGCCCTCTTCAAAACCGGCGGCAGCTTCGCCGCCCTCCGTGCCCGTGCCCGGGTCTTCACGGCCGCAGGAGGTCAGCGCAAGCGCTGATATTGCAGCGATGGCTGCGAAGGATTTTGCGAAATTGCGCATTCCATTCTCTTTCTGTTGCATCTTGCTGTTGTTGGTAATGGAAATCTTGATAGTCAGGGCCTTTGAGGCGGTGGTGTCAGAGGACCTGCTTGGTTCCGACGGTTTCCCGCTCTGCCGGGTTCTCTTCCGGTGCGACCGGCTGGTCGGGCTTGCCTCGACCACCGCCGAAGCCGCGGGCAAGCAAACCGGTAATCGACGGCTTGCCCTGGCTCTTGTTGTAGACATCGAAGGCGACGGCCACGAGCAGCACGAGTCCCTTGATGATCTGGGTCATGTCGGCGCCGATGCCCAGCAGCTGAAGGCCGTTGTTGAGGACCGCCATGACGAGGCCTCCGATGATGGAGCCCACAACGGTGCCGACGCCGCCGGTCACCGCTGCACCGCCGATGAACACAGCAGCGATCGCGTCAAGCTCCCAGCCAACGCCGTCGAACGGACCCGACGCGGTGGAGCGGCCAACGAAGATCATGCCCGCGAGTGCAGCCAGGATCGACATGTTCATCATGACCAGGAAGTTGATCCGCCGGCTCTTCACACCGGAGAGCTCAGCCGCGTGGCGGTTACCGCCGACGGCGTAGACGTGACGACCGGCAATGGTCTTGTTCGAAACGAAACCGTAGATGATGACCAGGACACCGAGAATCAGGCCCGGGATCGGGAAAGAGGTGCCCGGGCGGCCGGTGGCGAAGAGGTAGGTGGCGTAGAGGATGGCTGCGGAAACGAGCGCGATCTTGAGGATTGAGATCCACATCTCGGGTGTCTCGGCACCAACCCGTTCCAGGCGCTTGCGGTTCTTCAGTTCGTTGTAGATGACAACGCCGACCAGGAGGAAACCGAGCAGAAGAGTGAGGTTGTTGTAGCCGGTAACGGGACCGACCTCAGGCAGGTAACCGGAGCCGATGTACTGGAACTCCTGAGGCACCGGAACCGTGTTCGACTTGCCCACGAACTGGTTGGCGCCGCGGAACAGGAGCATCCCGGCGAGCGTGACGATGAACGCGGGTATTCCGACGTAGGCAACCCAGAAGCCCTGCCAGATTCCGATCAGCGCACCAAGAGCCAACCCGACGAGGACGCCCATGTACCAGGGCAAGCCCCAGTCACGCATCGCAATAGAAACCACGATGCCGGCGAACGCCGCCACCGACCCCACAGACAGGTCGATATGGCCGGCGATAATCACCAGCACCATGCCGATCGCAAGGATGAGGATGTAGGAATTTCCGTTGAACAGGTTCATCATGTTCGCGGACGTCAGAGTCTTTCCGCCGGTCTGCCACTGGAAGAAGAGGACCAGGGCGATCAACGCGAAGATCATCCCGAATTGGCGGGTGTTTCCGCCGAAGAGCTTTTTGAGTGAATTCATAGTTCTAGTCCTAGGCAGCGGTTTCAGGCAGATTTCCTGCTGGCGGTCATGAGTTTCATCAGGGATTCCTGGCTGGCTTCTTCACGGGTCAGCTCGCCGGTGATGGCCCCTTCAAAGATGGTGTAGATGCGATCGGAGAGCCCGAGCAGCTCGGGGAGTTCTGACGAAATGACAATGACGCCCTTTCCCTGGTCGGCCAGCCGCTGGATGATCCCGTAGATCTCGTACTTGGCGCCGACATCGATACCGCGGGTCGGCTCGTCCAGGATCAACAGGTCCGGGTCAGTGAACATCCATTTGGCGAGCACCACCTTTTGCTGGTTTCCGCCGGATAGTTTGGCAACACCCTCGTTGACGCTCGGGGTTTTCGTCCTCAGCGACTTCCGATATTGCTCGGCGACCACGAACTCCTCGTCCCGGTCGACCACGAGTCCCTTGGTGATCTTCTCGAGGTTGGCTGACACAGTGGTTGCCTTGATGTCATCAAGGAGGTTCAGGCCCAGCGATTTACGGTCTTCGGTGACGTAAGCCAGGCCGTGCTCGATGGCCTGGGCTACGTTACGAAGCTGGATCTCCTTGCCGTCCTTGAAGATCTTGCCTGATTTGTAGTTGCCGTACGAGCGGCCGAAGATCGAGCGCGCCAGCTCTGTGCGTCCGGCACCCATCAGTCCGGCGAAGCCGACGATCTCCCCGCGGCGGACCGTGAAGTTTGAGTTCTTGCAGACCAGGCGATCGGCGACAGCCGGGTGGCCGACCGTCCAGTCGCGGACTTCGAAGAAGACCTCGCCGATGTTCGGGGTGTGCTCGGGGAAGCGGGATTCGAGGGAGCGACCCACCATGCCCCGGATGATTCGGTCCTCGTCCACACCGTCGTTCTTCACGTGGAGGGTTTCGATGGACTTGCCGTCGCGGATGATGGTGATCGAGTCGGCGATCTGTTCGATCTCGTTGAGCTTGTGGGAGATCATGATGCACGAGATCCCCTTCGAGCGGAGACCGGCCATCAGGTCCAGCAGATGCTGGGAGTCAGATTCGTTCAGCGCCGCCGTCGGCTCATCGAGGATAAGCAGCTTGACCGACTTACTCAGGGCCTTGGCAATTTCGACGAGCTGTTGCTTGCCTACGCCGATGTCCTTGATCTTGGTGGTCGGTTCCTCGCGCAGCCCCACGCGTGCCATGAGTTCAAGAGTGTCGGAGTTGACCTTGTCCCAGTTGATGACTCCGAAGCGGGTTGGCTCGTTGCCCAGGAAGATGTTCTCGGCGATGGACAGCTCGGGGATCAGTGCGAGTTCCTGATGGATGATCACGATGCCGGCGTGCTCGCTGGAGCGGATGTCCTTGAACTGGACTTCCTGGCCCTGGAAGACGATCCGTCCCTCGTAGGTTCCGTGCGGGTAGACACCGGACAGGACCTTCATGAGCGTCGACTTGCCGGCACCGTTCTCGCCGCAGATGGCGTGAATTTCACCGGCGGTCACGGAGAGGGAGACGTTATCCAGCGCCTTCACGCCGGGAAACTCCTTGGTGATTGACTGCATCTCGAGGATGGTGTGGTTATCCATGAAGGCCTTCCCGCAAACGACTGCGCTGTCTTCCGGGCACTAAGCGACCCGGAGAAAAGTTAACACTCAGAAGTGTGTTGCAGTCAAGTCTTGAACGCAAAATTTAGGCGAAGTGAGGGGAATCTAGAAGCTATCTTGAGACCAGGTTCGGCTGGGAAAGAACGACGGCGGCGCCTCCGAGTGCCTCAGCCCGATCCCCGAGTGACCCCATGCAGACGGTGGTTGACTCTCCGACCACCGGGACCGCGTGCCGCAGCAGCCCGCGGCGGATCGGGTCGAGAAGGATGTCGCCGAGCCCGGTGAGGGAGCCGCCGATGACAATCAGTTCCGGGTTGATCAGGTTCGCTACATGGGCGACGGCGCGTCCGATGGCGAGGCCGGCGTCGTCAATCACGCGAAGCGTTGCTGTGTCGCCCCGCAGGGCCAACCGCACGATGTCCGGCGCAGTGAGCGGACGATCGCTGGTGCGCTCCAGCAGACTGATCATGGTCGATGCCGAGGCGACGGTCTCAAGGCAGCCGCGGTTGCCGCACCGGCAGATGAGACCGTGCTCGTCGATGGTGGTGTGGCCCAGTTCTCCGGTGATTCCGACGTTGCCGTAGAACAGGGCGCCGTTGAGGATCAGTCCGGCTCCAATGCCCGATCCCACCTTGAGGAAGATGAGGTTGTCCACCGAACTGTGCGGACCCCAGGTGACCTGCGCCAGTGCGCCAAGATTAGCGTCGTTGTCGATGAATACCGGGATACCGAGCCGCTCACCGAAGGTCTCCAGGATGTTGATCCCTACCCATTCGGGGAGGATGGCTCCCTGCACGACGGTTCCGGTCCGGCGGTCGATCGGGCCGGGGATTCCGATGCCCGCACCCAGCACCGCACTTCGTGGAGTGCCGGAATCGGTGAGGAGCTGATCGAGGAGATCCGCAGCGGCGTCGAGTCCTTCTCTGGCGGTATGTCCCGGCGTAAGCGGGATGGCTTCCTCGCGCAGAACGCGGTAGTCCGGCCCGGCCAGGACAACCCTCAGGTGCCGGCGACCGATGTCGATGCCCACCGCAACCGAGCCGTTGTCGTTGAGGGTAACGGAGAGAGCCCTTCGGCCCGAACTCGTGGTGGGGCTGGTGGTCACTGCGCCCGAGTCGGCCATGCCACGGACGATGTTGGACACGGTCGCCGTCGAAAGCCCGGTCTGGCGGGCCAGCTCAGCTTGGGTCTGTGGGCCGCCGGTGGCCAGGGCCTGCACAATACGTTGCTCGTTCAGCCGCCGAAGCGCCGATTGCGAGCCCGGTTTGGGAGCACCCCTGTGGCGGGTGGGCCGCGACGGCACGGCGGAGTCAACGGACATGCCTACACATTCCTACATGGAGGTAGTTGCCGTCAAGAAGTAAACGCAACTCGATGTGCCGCGGCTAATTCCTGATAGTGGGAAGAGTTGTCCCGGACACCCTGCAGTTCTTCTTCGTTCAGTTCGCGGCGCACCTTCGCCGGGACGCCGGCCACCAGCGAACGCGGCGGAACCTGCGTCCCCTCAAGCACGACCGCGCCGGCAGCCACCAGGGAACCCGTCCCGATGGTGGCGCCATTCATGATGGTTGCACTCATGCCGACGAGGCAGTCATCTTCGATAGTGCATCCGTGGACGACGGCGCTGTGCCCGACACTGACGCGGTTCCCGACAGTGGCGGGAAATCCCGGATCTGCATGCACGACGACGTTGTCCTGCAGGTTCGTCCCCTCGCCGATGGAGATGGCCTCGGTGTCGGCGCGAACGCTGACGCCGTAGAAGGCACTCGAGTTTTCTCCGAACGTTGCCTGTCCGATGACGGACGCGGTCGGTGCCACGAAGACCGACTCCGGAATCGAGGGAGTATGGCCGCCGAACTCGATGATGTGTCCCATCCATCCAGCCTAGCCCCCGAGGCCGGTCAGTCCTCGAGTACTACCGCCTGGGCCACGATCACGCGCTCGCCGTTGTACGTCACAGTAGGGGAGCCGTGGAGCTTGTATCCGCTCTCCAGTGCCTCGCTGACCCGGGCGCAGAAGGCGCGGTCATCGGGGCCGGTCAGTACGCGGTAACGCAGGGGTGCTTCGTCGCTCATGGGTCTCTCTCCTACAAAATGGGATATTTCAGTTGAAGACAACGGTCCGCGTGCCGTCGAGCAGGACGCGATGTTCAGCGTGCCACTTCACAGCTTGCGCCAGCGTGCGGCTCTCGACGTCGGCGCCCATCGCAACCAGCTGAGGGGCGGTGCGGGCGTGATCCACCCGAATGACTTCCTGCTCGATGATCGGGCCCTCGTCCAGTGCGGGCGTCACATAGTGGGCAGTCGCGCCGATCAGCTTCACGCCACGGGCATGCGCCTGGTGGTAAGGACGTGCACCCTTGAATGACGGCAGGAACGAGTGGTGGATATTGATCGCCCGTCCCATGAGTTGGGAGCAGAGGCGGTCACTGAGCACCTGCATGTAGCGGGCCAGAACCACGAGCTCGATCTGATGCTCATCAACCAACTCAAGGAGCCGTTCCTCCGCCGCGGCCTTTCCGTCACCCGTGACCGGAACGTGGTGGAAAGGGATGCCGTAGAACTCAGCGAGGTCGGCCAGATCCGTGTGGTTCGAGACGATGACGGGAATTTCGATGGGCAGCATCCCAGCCCGCTGCTGGAACAACAGGTCGTTGAGGCAGTGAGCGGACTTGGACGCCATGATCAGCGTTCGCGCGGGAGTTCCTTCGACGTACAGTCCCCAGGTCATCCCGAACGCTTCGGCAACTGGGGCAAGGTGTGCCTCCACGGCGTTGCGACCGGACCGGGTGGTGGTGGCCACGCGCATGAAGAACGTCCCGGAATCCGGGCTGCCGTACTGCTGGGATTCGGTGATGTTGCAGTCAGCCGCCACCAGTGCGCCCGATACGGCGTGGACAATACCGGGCTGGTCATCACACGACAGGGTCAGAATGAACGACGACGGCTCGTTACCGGGAACACCGGCCTGTGCAGCTTCAGTCACGCTCCAAGGTTACCGGGATGAAAGACGGCGAAAGCCCCGTCCGGCCGTCACCGTCCGACACAGTCGAAAGCACTGGCCGGCCACCGACTAGAATGGCAAGGTCGCGACTGGCGTTAGGTGGGGCAACCACCAGGAAGCGGCATGCACTGTCGCCGGCTTCACGGAAAGAAAAGAAGTACGACGACGGCGCGCAGCGCCGACCACGGATCGCACGCCTGGGCCGTGGGTCAAGTCCCCGCTCTGTTGCTCGCGCCCCGGAACTTCGGGTGTGTCCCGGTCAACAGGTAGCCTGACCTGTAGAACGCCTTCTCTCATCACCAGGAGCCTCCCGTGACTTCATCCTCTCCTTCCGTGACCCAGTCCGTCACCAACGCACCGCTGTCCGAGGTGGACCCGGAAATCGCTGCGGTCCTCAACAACGAGCTGGCCCGCCAGCGCGACACTCTCGAGATGATCGCGTCAGAGAACTTCGCACCCCGCTCAGTCCTTGAAGCGCAGGGGTCGGTCCTGACCAACAAGTATGCGGAAGGCTATCCCGGCCGCCGCTACTACGGTGGCTGCGAGCACGTTGACGTCGCAGAGAGCCTTGCCATCGAGCGGGTCAAGGCCCTCTTCGGCGCTGAGTACGCCAACGTGCAGCCTCATTCGGGTGCCCAGGCGAATGCCGCCGCCCTCGCTGCCATGATCAAGCCCGGCGAGAAGATCATGGGCCTTTCGCTGGCCCACGGCGGTCACCTCACGCACGGCATGAAACTGAACTTCTCCGGCAAGCTGTACGAGGTCGCAGCCTACGGCGTGGAGAGCGACACCCACCGCCTCGATATGGACCGCGTCCGCGAGCAGGCCATCGCTGAAAAGCCCCAGGTCATCATCGCCGGTTGGTCTGCCTACCCCCGCCACCTCGACTTCGCAGCGTTCCGCGCAATCGCCGACGAGGTCGGCGCGCTGCTCTGGACCGACATGGCGCACTTCGCGGGTCTCGTTGCAGCCGGCCTGCACCCGAGCCCCGTTCCACACTCCGACGTTGTCACCTCCACCGTGCACAAGACCCTCTCCGGTCCTCGCTCGGGCGTGATCCTCGCCAAGGAAGAGTGGGCCAAGAAGCTGAATTCGAACGTCTTCCCGGGCCAGCAGGGCGGACCGCTGATGCACGTCATCGCAGCCAAGGCAACAGCTTTCAAGATCGCCGGTTCAGCTGAGTTCAAGGAGCGACAGGAGCGCGTCCTCGAAGGTGCACGCATCATCGCAGAGCGTCTCATGGCCGGCGATGTCACCGAACACGGCGTATCGGTCCTTACCGGCGGCACCGACGTGCACCTGGTGCTTGTTGACCTCCGCAACTCCGAGTTGGACGGCCAGCAGGCCGAAGACCTCCTGCACTCGGTCGGCATCACCGTCAACCGCAACGCTGTTCCGAACGACCCGCGCCCGCCGATGGTCACCTCGGGCCTCCGCATCGGTACGCCCGCGCTGGGTACCCGCGGATTCGGAGCCGCAGAGTTCACCGAGGTTGCCGAGATTATCGCAGCGGTGCTGAAGCCCGGAGCCGACGTGGAGGCGCTGCGTGGTCGCGTATCCCGCCTGGCTGCCGACTTCCCGCTCTACCCCGGACATGAGGAATGGTAGAAGACCTCCCACCGGGAGCGCTGGAATCGGAAGCGGCCCGCTCAGATGCATATGAGATACCCACGGATGAATGCTGCTTCACAGGGTGCTGTGACCGCGGCAAGGCGTACTTGCTGGAACAGCTGGATGCCGGACAGCTCGATAAAGGAGCCGCGTAGATGAGCGCACAAATTCTTGACGGCAAGGCAACAGCGGCCGTAATTCGCAGCGAACTGACAGAGCGCGTGAGTGCCCTGAAGGCCCAGGGGGTCACTCCCGGGTTGGGTACGGTGCTGGTCGGTGACGACCCGGGGAGCCATTCCTATGTTGCCGGGAAGCACCGCGACTGCCAGCAGGTAGGTATCAACTCGATCCGCCGGGACCTCCCGGGCGACATCACGCAGGAGGACCTCGAGAAGGTCATTGACGAGCTGAACGACGACGCCGCCACCACCGGCTACATCGTCCAGTTGCCGCTCCCTGCGCATCTTGACGCGAACGTCATCCTTGGCCGGATGGCGCCGGAAAAGGACGCCGACGGGCTGCACCCGACCAACCTCGGCAGGCTCGTCCTGAATGTCAGCGCCACGATGGATTCGCCGCTGCCCTGCACCCCGCACGGCATCGTCGAACTGCTGTTGCGTCACGGCATTCAGCTCAAGGGCAAGAACGTGCTCGTCGTGGGCCGTGGCGTGACCGTGGGCCGACCGCTCGGCCTGCTGCTCACCCGCCGCGCGATCAACGCGACGGTCACGCTCGCGCACACCGGCACGGTGGACCTGCCGAGGCATCTCAGCGAGGCGGACGTCGTTGTTGCAGCTGCCGGCATGCCGGGCATGATTACGGCTGAAGATCTCAAGCCGGGCGCCATCGTCCTCGACGTCGGCGTCACCCGGGTGGTCGACCCCGATACGGGCAAGGCCACCTTGCGCGGTGACGTGGCGAACGACGCGTCCGACGTCGCGGGCTGGCTTTCGCCCAATCCCGGGGGAGTGGGACCCATGACGCGCGCCATGCTGCTGGCCAACGTCGTCGAGGCAGCAGAGCGCCAGGCGGGCATCGCCGGCTCCTAGTTCCCGACGACGGGTTTTTTGTCGGCCGCTGCCCGCATGGGCGGCGGCCGACTGCGTTAACCGGCCGGCGTTGAAGCACACGGATGAGGACACGGACATCATCTGTCCTCGAACGTCAGTGATTGGCTTTTGCCAATTAGAGTAATCCTCTAGGCTAATCGGGTGCCCAACCAAACTAATCCGAGCTACGTTATCTCTGCCGACAAGCTGACCAAGCACTACGGTGATTTCGCCGCCGTAGACGGCATTTCCTTCAACGTTCCCGCGGGTGAATCCTTCGGGCTGCTCGGCCCTAACGGAGCCGGCAAGTCCACGACCATGAAAATGATCGGCGGCGTCTCCCAGCGCACATCGGGAAAGCTGACGATCATGGGGCTGGACCCGGAGGAGCATGGTCCGGAGGTACGGGCACACCTGGGCGTCGTACCCCAGCAGGACAACCTGGACGAGGAACTCAGGGTACGGGACAACCTCCTGGTCTACGGCCGCTACTTCGGGCTCCCGATGAGCTACCTCAAGCCCAAAGCCGATGAGCTGCTTGAGTTCGCACAGCTCACGGACAAGGCAAAGGCGAAGGTGGACTCGCTGTCCGGAGGTATGAAGAGGCGCCTAACCATCGCCCGGTCGCTCATCAACGAACCGAAGATCCTCCTCCTGGACGAGCCGACCACCGGTCTCGATCCACAGGCACGGCACATTCTCTGGGACCGACTGTTCCGCCTGAAGGAGTCCGGCGTTACCCTGATCCTCACAACCCACTACATGGATGAGGCCGAGCAGCTCTGCGACCGCCTCGTCGTCGTTGACAAGGGACAGATCATGGCCGAGGGTTCTCCCGCCAAGCTCATCCGCGAGCACTCAACCCGCGAGGTGCTTGAGCTGCGCTTCGGGTCCGAGCGCAACACGACCGTGGCAGCGGACCTCGCCGGAATCGGTGAGCGTCTTGAGCCCCTGCCCGACCGCGTCCTGATCTACACCCACGATGGCGAGTCCGCCCTCGAGCAGGTCACCGCCCGCGGCCTGCATCCGATCACATCCCTGGTGCGCCGGTCCTCGCTTGAGGACGTTTTCCTGCGCCTGACCGGCAGGAGCCTCGTTGACTAGCCAGCACACCGGCACGCCGGATCAACCGGCGACGGGTCACAAGACAACGCAACCGTCGGCGTCGGGCACCCTCTCCGCCCACTCACCGTTGGTCTCGGCGCAGCGCGCCCGGAAGTACGGCTCCTGGTACTACGCCGAGCACGCTCTGAAGGTGATGAATGGCTACCGGTGGACCATCCTCGCCTACAGCGTGGGGAACCCGGTCATGTACCTCTTCGCGATGGGCGTCGGTTTGGCCACGCTCGTGGACAGGAACAGCGCCGAGAGTGCGTTCGGCGGCGTCAACTACCTCGTCTTCATCGCCCCGGCGCTCCTGTCTTCTGCGACGATCATGGCGGCGGCCACCGAGTTCACCTATCCGGTGATGGACGGGTTCAAGTGGCGGCGCGTCTACTACGGTCCGCACGCTTCGCCGCTGGGTGTGCACCAGATCGTCAACGGATACATCATCGCTATCTCGCTGCGGCTCTTTCTGATGTCGGCGATCTACTTCGCGATCGTCGCGGCCTTCGGTGCGTCCCCGTCGGCATGGGGTTCGGGGGCCATCGTCGTCGCCGTGGTCTGTGGACTGTCGTTCGGCCTTCCGCTCATGGCCTACTCGGCGAGCATCACCGAGGACAAGGGCCAGTTCGCGCTGGTCATGCGCTTCATCGTGACACCGCTGTTTCTGTTCTCCGGCACCTTCTTCCCGCTGGAAGCTCTCCCGATCGGGTTGCGCTGGATCGGCTGGATCTCCCCGTTGTGGCACGGCACTGAGCTGGGACGGGTCCTCACCTACGGCTACGCCGAGCCTATCTGGCTCTCGGCGGTCCACGTGCTGTACCTGGTGGGGCTGGCGCTTCTCGGCTGGGTTATGGCCCGCCGCGTGTATGAACGGAGGCTGGGCCAGTGAGCAATAACGTGCTGACCGAGCAGGATTACCGGGTGCAGGTTAAGAACCGCCCGTTCAGTGCGCTGTACGCGCGCAACGCCAAAGCAGTAATCGCCCGAGGCCTGAGGGCGACCAAGAGCAGCAACTGGCTGGTCATGGTATCCGGATTCTTTGAGCCTGTGCTCTACCTCATCTCCATGGGAGTGGGACTCGGTGCCCTGGTGGGGACCGTCGTCGGGCCCGGCGGACAGGAGATCAGTTACGCCGCCTACATCGCGCCGGCCCTCCTCGCGGTCTCCGCCATGAATGGCGCGGTCTACGACTCCACCTGGAACGTCTTCTTCAAGATGAACTTCGCGAAGCTGTACCAGGGCATGCTCTACACCTCGCTCGGGCCGTTGGACGTCGCGATCGGCGAGATTTTCCTTGCACTGTTTCGCGGTGCGCTCTATGCCACCGGCTTCACGGTCGTTATGGGACTGATGGGGCTGATCACGACGCCGTGGGCGCTGCTGATGGTGCCGGCGTCGGTGCTCATCGCGTTCGGATTCGCTTCGTTCGGCATGGGGATCACGAGCTATATGAAGACCTTCCAGCAGATGGACTGGATCAACTTCGTCATGCTGCCCATGTTCCTGTTTTCGGCTACCTTCTACCCGCTCAGCGTGTACCCGCAGGCCATCCAGTGGTTCATCCAGGCGCTCCCGCTCTGGCACGGAGTGGAGCTGCTCCGACAGCTCAGCGTCGGTATCTTCACTCCGGCGACGATGATTCACGTCGCCTACTACCTCGTGATGATCCTCGTGGGGATGGTCCTGACCACCACGCGTCTGCGGAAACTGTTCCTGAAGTAGGACAGTCGTTGACCTGGTTTCCTTTCCAGCGCTGCACCCAGGGGAAGATACTGGAACCATGATCGGGAAATGGCACGCGACCGTGTTCGACTGTTCAAATCCAGACCAACTGGCGTCCTTCTACGAGGACCTGCTGGGCATGATCCGGGTCCAGCAGGAGGACAACGGATGGATCACCATTGGTGATGCCCCGGACCGTCCGGCGCTTGCCTTCCAGAAGGTCGACGGGTACACGCCGCCCAAGTGGCCGGGCCAGGAGATCCCACAGCAGATGCACCTGGACATTCGGGTGGAAGACCTGGACGTGGCGGAACAGAAGGTGCTCGCGCTGGGAGCCACCAGCATGGAGACGGGTACGGAAACCTTCAGGGTGTACGTGGACCCGGCGGGCCATCCATTCTGTCTGGTTTCCTGGTGACGTCCGGAACAGGGGATCAGACGACGAGTTCAGCGTAGATGACGTAGTTGTCGTCGAACTCTCCGGTTGCCGGGTCGTAGCCGTCGCAGGTGATGAGGCGAATTTCGGCTCCTTCGGTATTCCCGTAGACCTTCTGGGTGGGGAATTCGTCCTTGGGATACTGTTCGCCGACGGTCACCGCGAAGGTGGCGGTCGACCCGTCCGCGCGCGTGACCTCGATAAGGTCGCCGGGCTTGAGGCTCCGCAGATCAGCGAAGACGCCGGGTCCGCCGTCGGTGGCGTTGACATGACCGAGCAGTACTGACGGTCCGCGCTCGCCGGGAGTGGGGGACTGGTTATACCAGCTGGCTGGAGCACCTGGGCCATCGGGTGGTACTTCCAGGCTGCCGTTTTCCCGAAGGCCGAGCGAGAGCAAATCGGATCCGGCACCAATGGCCGGGATCGTAAATGAAACCGGTTCAGAGGCTTTAAGAACAGGTGGAAGCGACGGTTTGGGCGCAGGTTGAGCCGACACGGACGCCGAAGCACTTGGACTCGCCGAAGCGCTTGGGCTCGGGGAAGCACTTGGCGAGGCCGACGCGGCAGCGGAGGGCGCCGTCGTCGTTGTGGGGGCCTGAGCCCCCTCGCTGCCGGTGCCGGTGCCGCAACCGGTCAGGATCAGAAGGGCGGCCGCCGCAGAAACCGCGAAGTTTCTGCGACGGCCGGAGTTCGAGCTGATCATGAGATCAGGTCAGTCCCTACTTGGTGGTTGAGCGACGGACGGCGTAGGTGCCGCCTGCTGCTGCTGCGAGAACCAGGCCGCCACCGAGGGCGATCATGCCCAGGTTGGAGCCGGTCTGCTGTGCTACACCGGTGTCGGCGCCACCTTCAGGCATGGCGCCCATCTGGGAAGCAACGAGGGTGCCACAGAGAGCGGGTGAGGTTGCGCCCAAGGGCAGATCCGGGTTCAGATCGCTGGGGGAGCCGAAGACTTCCTCGCTGACGCCGGCGGTCGCGGGATCAAGACCGTGAACGACGACGACGGCGGTGCCGGCCTCAAGCGCAGCCTTGGTTTCCTCGTTCACTTCGAAGGTGCGGGACACTGTGTAAGAGCCGCCCTGGCCGCCGAGGGTGAGGTCCAGACCGGCGGCGGGGCTGGTGTCGCCGCTGGTGGAGAGGGTGGTGACGATCCCGCCGTACAGGCTGGCCGCTTCGGTGGTGGAGACGATGCCGTCGCCGTTCTCGTCAAACTCGGGGGTGGGGCAGGTGCCCTGAGCGCCACCGTGGATGTGCTGGACGTGCGGGTAAGGTCCATCCATGAACGTCTCAGCAAGACCGGAAACCTGTAGGTCTACTGTGGCCTCGTTGCCCTTCACATCGACTGTAATGGAGCCGGTACCCGTGGTGCCGTTCAGCTGACCGAGGGTTGAGGAGTATGTGCCGTCGGCTGCGTGGCCGTCAGCCATGGCGGGAGCGCCGCCCATTGCGAGCAAACCCATAGCGAGAGTGGGGACTGCGAAAAGAGCTTTCTTGTTCATGATTCCTCCATGGAGCGAATGGGACGCGAGCCGGAGAGGCACGCATAACCCTAGTTCGACGTGGGGTACGTCACGGATGGGCGCGGGATTGATTTATTTTTCTCCCAGTTTTCGGTGGGGTGTCGATCTGAGCTTTCGCCGGTGGTGGAAGCAGCCGAGCCGGTCCCGTCGGTTTGCGACAATAGAGGGATGCAACCACTGGGAACTTCTGGAAAAACCGCGGGCAAGGGTCTGAGCCTGCGGATGGGCGGCGTCGGGATGGCCATCATGCTGGTCGTGTTCCTGGTAGCCGTGGTCTTCGCGGCCAATGAGAACGACGTCGTTGGCTGGCTCGTAGTCATCATCTCCCTTGGCTGGCTGCTGGTTTTCAGCTTCGTGGTCTTCACGGTTCGCTCTGCAGCGCGGAAGGCCAGCGCCAGGATCGAGGAGTTCAACAGGGCCGCCGGGGGCGGCATGGCCGGTAGGGGGCCGGCCGGTACCAGTTCCGCCATGCGGGACGAGAAGCTTGACCACAGCTTCAAGATCGTCCAGGTGCAGGCGCGTGTCATCCGCGATCACCTCGGCAAGGACCAGGGCATGGTGGACCGTGCGCTGGAAACCATCGAGATCACCTCCCACAACGCCAGAAGCATGATGAAAAACAATGACGACGGCCCGGTCGAAGGCACGGTCGTCGATTAAGGCTCCGGTAAGGTTGATCGGGTGAGTTTGGCACCAACCCTGATGAGCAGCAAGCACCCCGAAGCACTCCGCATTGCCACCGTGAACGTAAACGGTATCCGCGCCGCGTACCGGCGCGGCATGCAGGAGTGGCTGGTGGGCAGGGACGTCGACATCCTGTGCCTGCAGGAGGTGCGTGCGCCGGACGAGGTGGTACGCGACCTGCTCGGTGATTCATGGCACATCCTGCACGCTGAGGCGTCGGCGAAGGGCCGTGCCGGAGTCGCCGTTGCCTCCCGAATGGCGCCCACCGAAACCCGTGAGCACATCGGCGACGAGTACTTCGCGTCGTCAGGACGCTGGGTGGAAGCCGATTTCGATCTGAACGGGACCACGCTGAGCGTCGTCAGTGCGTACGTACACTCGGGGGAGGCAGGGTCGCCGCAGCAGGAGGACAAATACCGGTTCCTCGAACTGATGACGGCACGCCTCACCGAACTTCGAAGTACCAGGGACCATGCGCTGGTGGTCGGAGACCTGAATGTCGGCCACACCACGCTGGATATACGGAACTGGAAGGGCAACCTGAAGAAGGCCGGCTTCCTGCCCGAGGAACGGGCCTACTTTGACCACTTCTTCAGCGACGCCGTTGGATGGGTTGACGTGCACCGCGATCTCGCCGGAGAGGTCGATGGCCCGTACACCTGGTGGTCGTGGCGCGGCAAGGCCTTCGATAACGACGCCGGCTGGCGCATCGATTACCACCTCGCCACTCCCGAACTGGCTGCAGCCGCCACCTCCGCCGTCGTCGACCGCGCGCACTCGTGGGACGCCCGATTCTCGGATCACGCACCGCTCGTCGTCGACTACCAGCTCTCCCAACCCCAGGACTGATATGACCACCTCCACCACAGCTCGCCAGCGAGTCCTGTCCGGTATGCAGCCCTCCGGTAGTTCCCTTCATCTGGGGAATTACCTGGGTGCCCTTGTGCAGTGGGTGAAGATGCAGGACGCCTATGACGCGATCTACTTCATTCCGGACCTGCACGCGATTACGGTTCCGCAGGATCCGGCGGAGCTCGCTGAGCGCACGCGGCTCACTGCGGCCCAGTACATTGCGGGCGGGGTGGACGTGGACAAATGCACGCTATTCGTACAGTCCCACGTCCCCGAACATGCCCAACTGGCCTGGGTCCTCAACTGCATCACCGGTTTCGGCGAGGCGTCCCGTATGACCCAGTTCAAGGACAAGTCGCTGAAACAGGGCCCCGACTCCACGTCCGTCGGGCTATACACCTATCCCATCCTTCAGGCTGCGGACATCCTGCTGTACCAGCCGGAAGGCGTTCCCGTTGGCGAGGACCAGCGCCAGCACATCGAGCTCAGCCGGGATCTCGCTCAGCGGTTCAACACTCGTTTCGGTGAGACGTTCGTCGTGCCCAAACCGTTCATCCAGAAGGAATCGGCGAAGATCTACGATCTGCAGAACCCCACCGCCAAAATGTCCAAGTCAGCCAGCTCTGCCGCCGGCCTGATCAATATCATGGATGAGCCGAAGATCACGGCCAAGCGCATCAAGTCCGCTGTGACCGATGACGGCACCGAGATCCGCTTCGACCGCGAGGAGAAGCCAGGTGTATCCAACCTTCTGTCCATCTATTCGCTCATGACGGGCAAGGACATGGATGACGTCGTCGGGCACTTCGAGGGCCGCATGTACGGACACCTCAAGGTTGAGCTGGCAGAAATCGTGGTTGACCGTCTGGAGCCGGTTCGGGCCCGGACACTGGAGCTGCTTGACGACCCCGCGGAGCTCGACCGGCTACTCGCGGTCGGCGCCGACAAGGCTCGGGAGATCGCATCCGTTACGCTGGCTGATGTGTTTTCAAAAGTAGGGTTTCTCCCAGCGCAGGGCCGCGGACCGGCGGGTGCCCTCTAGAATCATGAGCCACCCCATCAGCGATACCCAGCAGCGCCAACCGACCTACGTAGTAGGCCGGCGTGCTGTGGAGGGCAAGCTCGTAGGAGTGGTCATCGCCATTCCCGAGCCAATCGCCGGAGAACTCGAGCGCTGGCGTGCCTCCTTCGGAGATCCGATGGCTGACCTCGTCCCGCCCCACATCACCCTGATCACCACTACCCCTTCGACCGACTGGCAGTCGACTATTCGCCATGTGCGCGAGGTTGCCTCTGCGCAGAGCCCGTTCACGGTAACCCTGAAGAGCACGGGTACCTTCCGGCCGCTCACCCCGGTGGTATTCGTCAACGTGACCGAGGGGTTCGACGCCTGCGTGGACCTGCACCAACGGTTGCAGGCAGGACCGCTCGCGCGTGAGCTGGAGTTCCCCTTCCACCCGCATGTCACCGTTGCCCACGATGTCAGCGAAACGAACATGGATTCGGCAGAGCGGCAACTGGATGACTTCGAGGCCACCTTCTCCGTACGTACCATGGGACTGTACGAGCACGACGTCACAGGTGTGTGGAAACTACGGGAAGAGCTCACTTTTGGCCAGAACGCTGCCGCCGGCGAAGAAACAGGGCCCTGATACACCGTTCCCCACGGAACGGGTAAAGCTCAAACTGCAGGTGCTGCGGGCCCGCCGCGAACTCGGCCGCATCAGGCGCGAGAAAGGCGGGGGAGTTCCCGTTCTCCTGGCCACCGTCCAGTACCTGATTGCCAAGCTGAACTCCTTCCGTCCCGTGCGGGCCTTTCAGCTCTACCTGAGGCGCCACGGGCCGCTGATGGCCGCCGGCATTGCGTACAACATGTTCTTCGCCATCGCCGCGCTGCTGGTCGTCGGGTTCTCGATCGTCGGGCTGGTGGTCGCCGGGAACACGGATCTGCAGCAGATGATTGTGCGCGCGGTGGACTCAACCACCCCCGGTCTCATCGACACCGACGGTGAGGGAGGTGGAAACGGCCTGGTCACCCCTGAGGAATTGTTCGACCTGGAAGCCAGCCTCAGTGTCACGCTGCTCATCTCCACGGTGATCATGCTGTTCACCTCGTTGCGATGGATCGGCGGCGTACGCGAAGGCATGCGCGGTATTTTCGACGTGGCGCCCGTCCAGACAAATCCAATCCTGATGAAGCTCAAGGATCTGGTGATCTTGCTGGTTCTCGCTGTGGCGCTCGTTGTGACCACCGTGGTGGGGGTCGTTGCCAACACGATCCTTGACCTGGTTCTCCCGTGGCTGGGCCTGGATAGTGCCGCCAGGCCACTGACGCAGATCGCCGGAAGCGTGGTCACCCTCCTTCTCGACACGCTCGTGGCGGTAATTCTGTTTCGGGCTG
The DNA here is from genome assembly GCF_059089725.1 of Arthrobacter sp. M71 S08. Taxonomy (NCBI): domain Bacteria; kingdom Bacillati; phylum Actinomycetota; class Actinomycetes; order Micrococcales; family Micrococcaceae; genus Arthrobacter; species Arthrobacter sp. M71 S08. Next base: position 446,222 of record NZ_JBNHEY010000001.1, read on the forward strand.
CGTCTGCAGTCCAGATGCCGCGAGTGGTGCTGCTTCAATCTGCCCTGATCGCCGGAGTGGGCAGCACCATCCTTCGTACCTTCAGTACAGTCCTGCTGGCCGGCGTGGACCGCAACCCGTTGCTTGCGCCCTTCGCGGTCATCCTCGGCCTGTTCGTCTGGTTCTTCCTGTTGAGCCAGGTCTACCTGCTGGCGACGGCGTGGGGTGCGATCGGCGCCGCCGACGCCAGGTCTGCCCGTTCCAAAGCCCGTGGAGGCCGTGCCCGGTCGCTGCGCCAGCGCAGCAGGGCCGCTCGCACTACGGAAGCAACGAGCGCCTGAGGGGGCACTCCTGCGCACTTACGGCGTGCTACTGATAAGTGAACCCCCAGAACGGCGACGGCGCGCGGCCACCTTCCGGTGGCCACGCGCCGCTTTCGTGCGTTGGTGGTAGAACTCAGGCCGCTAGAGCTTGCGCGACAGGATGGCCTGCTTGACCTCGGCGATTGCCTGGGTGACCTGGATGCCGCGGGGGCAAGCCTCCGAGCAGTTGAAGGTGGTACGGCAGCGCCATACGCCTTCCTTGTCGTTGAGGATCTCGAGACGCATGTCGCCGGCATCGTCGCGTGAGTCGAAGATGAAACGGTGCGCATTGACGATCGCGGCAGGGCCGAAATACTGTCCGTCGGTCCAGAAGACCGGGCAGGACGAGGTACATGCCGCGCACAGGATGCACTTGGTGGTGTCGTCGAAACGCTCGCGCTCCTCGGCGGACTGCAGCCGCTCCCGGGTGGGCTCGTGGCTGCGGTTGACGAGGAACGGCATGATCTCCCGGTAGGACTGGAAGAACGGCTCCATGTCGACAATGAGGTCCTTCTCCACCGGCAGGCCCTTGATCGGTTCCACCAGGATGGGCTTTGAGGTGTCAAGGTCCTTCAGGAGGGTCTTGCAGGCCAGGCGGTTGCGGCCGTTGATGCGCATGGCGTCGGAGCCGCACACACCGTGGGCGCAGGAGCGCCGGAACGACACAGTGCCGTCGTGCTCCCATTTCACCTTGTGCAGGGCGTCGAGCACGCGGTCCGTGCCGTACATGGTGAGCTTCCACTCATCCCAGTGAGCCTCGTCAGAGACCTCCGGGTTGTAGCGCCGCACCTTCAGGGTGATGTCGAAGGTGGGGATCTCACCGCCGCCGCCTACGCCGGGTGCGAGGTCGACCTTCGAGGCCGGTTCTTTTTCGACAGTTGGGGTGCTCATCAGTACTTACGCTCCATGGGCTGGTAACGAGTGAAGACTACCGGTTTGGTCTCAAGGCGCACGCCACTGGTTTCGATAGCGGAGGGATCCTTGTAGGCCATGGAATGGGTCATGAAATTCGTGTCGTCACGCTCGGGGTAGTCCTCGCGGAAGTGGCCACCGCGGGATTCCTTGCGGTGCAGGGCAGCTGCCGTCATGACCTTGGCCATGTCCAGCAGGAAGCCGAGCTCCACGGCTTCAAGCAGGTCAAGGTTGAATCGCTTCCCCTTGTCCTGGACGGTAACGCGGGTGTAGCGCTCCTCGAGCTTGTCAATGACTTCGAGGGCTTCCTTCAGGGTTTGCTCGGTGCGGAACACCTGGACGTTGGCGTCCATGATGTCCTGCAGCTCCTGGCGGATCTGGGAAACACGCTCGCCGCCTTCGGAGCTGCGCATCGTGTCGAGAAGACGCTGGGTCTCCACAAGCGGGTTTTCCGGAATCTCAACAAAGTCTGCGGTGGCGGCGTACTCGGCTGCTGCGATTCCGGCCCGCTTGCCGAAGACATTGATGTCCAGCAGCGAGTTGGTTCCGAGTCGGTTGGAGCCGTGGACGGAGACACAGGCAACTTCACCAGCGGCGTAGAGACCCGGGACAACGGTGTCATTGTCCTGCAGCACCTCCGCCTTGACGTTCGTGGGGATGCCGCCCATCGCGTAGTGCGCCGTCGGGAAGACGGGCACCGGCTCGGTATACGGCTCCACACCGAGGTACGTGCGGGCGAATTCAGTGATGTCGGGCAGCTTCGCGTCGATGTGCGCAGGCTCCAGGTGGGTGAGGTCCAGGAGGACGTAATCCTTGTTGGGCCCGGCGCCGCGTCCCTCACGCACCTCGTTGGCCATCGAGCGCGCAACGATGTCACGCGGAGCGAGGTCCTTGATGGTGGGGGCGTACCGCTCCATGAAACGCTCACCCTCGGAGTTACGCAGAATTGCGCCTTCACCGCGGGCAGCCTCGGAGAGCAGGATGCCCAGACCGGCGAGGCCGGTCGGATGGAACTGGAAGAACTCCATGTCCTCGAGAGGGATGCCGCGCCGGAAGGCAATGCCCATGCCGTCGCCGGTCAGCGTGTGTGCGTTGGAGGTTGTCTTGTACACCTTGCCGACGCCGCCGGAAGCGAACACAACCGACTTGGCCTGGAAGATATGCAGTTCGCCGGAAGCGAGGTCGTAGGCGACGACGCCGGCAACCCGCTTCTGAATGCGCGTGACGCCGTCAACGGTCACTTCTTCGTCGAACGAGAGCATGTCGAGCACGTAGTACTCGTTGAAGAATTCGACGTTGTGCTTCACGCAGTTTTGGTACAGGGTCTGGAGGATCATGTGTCCGGTGCGGTCAGCGGCGTAGCAGGCCCGGCGGACCGGGGCCTTGCCGTGGTCGCGGGTGTGACCGCCGAACCGACGCTGGTCAATGCGGCCCTCGGGCGTGCGGTTGAACGGCAGACCCATCTTTTCGAGGTCAAGCACCGCGTCGATCGCTTCCTTCGCCATGACCTCGGCGGCGTCCTGGTCAACCAGGTAATCGCCGCCCTTCACGGTGTCGAAGGTGTGCCATTCCCAGTTGTCCTCCTCGACGTTGGCGAGGGCAGCACACATACCGCCCTGCGCCGCACCCGTGTGCGAGCGGGTGGGGTAGAGCTTGGTCAGTACAGCCGTCCTCGCGCGCTGGCCGGATTCAATCGCGGCGCGCATGCCGGCGCCACCTGCGCCCACAATAACGACGTCGTACTTATGGACCTGCATACTGTGCTCTTTCTGTTGAATCTAAAGATGTACCTAGCCGAATCTGTTGCTCGCGCGACTAGTCGCCTTGAGACCTAGGGTGCGGGGCAGTAGTCCGCGACGTGCGGAACGCCGTCGATTACGGGGCAGGGATCGAAGGTGAAGATCACCAGCGTGCCGAGCACGATGATGACGGTCGCCGCAAGGTACAGGATGTTCTTGAGCCAGAACCGGGTGAAGTCCTTCTCGGCGTAGTCATTGATGATCACACGGACGCCGTTGGTCCCGTGCAGCATCGCCAGCCACAGCATCACGAGGTCCCATACCTGCCACAGCGGGCTCGCCCATTTTCCCGCGACGAAGCCGAAGTCAACTCCTTTAATGCCCTCACCGGCGACCATGCTGGTCCACAGATGCACGAAGATCAGTACAACCAGGACCACGCCGGAGAGCCGCATGAACAGCCACGCGAACATCTCGAAGTTGCCCTTGGAGCCGCCGCTGCGCAGGTACTGCGGTGAGATGCGGCCCGAGCGGGGAGATTCAACGGTGGGAGTAGCCATGGCTTAGTGACCTCCGAAAACTACAGAGAGATGGCGGATGGAGAAAGCGATCATGGTGACTGCCCAGAGTCCGATGACGGCCCACAGCATCTGCCGCTGGTACCTGGGACCCTTCTTCCAGAAGTCAACGAGGACTACACGGAGGCCGTTGAAGGCGTGGAAGACGATTGCGGCTACCAGTCCCAGCTCTCCGAGACCCATGATTGGGTTCTTGTAGGACTCAATGACGATGTTGTATGCCTCCGGGGATACCCGAACCAGCGAGGTGTCGAGTACGTGCACCAGTAGGAAAAAGAAGATCACGACGCCTGTAATACGATGCGCAACCCAGGACCACTGGCCTTCACGGCCACGGTAGAGGGTGCCTGCTGGTGTCTTCGACACTGAAAAACCTCCCTGTGTCGCGGAGGCGTTAGCGCGTCTTCAACGCTGGAATGTCGCCCCGCGAGAGCACTCTTTCATCAAGCCTAATCTAGGTGCGGCTGTTGGGGGGTTCAATTTAGGGCGCCCTACACTGTGACCTTGTTAACATGAGGGCCTCCGCATGGCCCTTCCGCCGTCTGATCCGTCCGATTCCGAACCCCTCTGTTCGAAACCTGCGGGCCTTGCAAGCCGCATAACACCGCTGTGTTAATCGCTGCTGTTAATGTGGGAGCGATGACTACTCAAGAGCAGAGCCCCCTGGACCGCTTTCACGGCGTGATCCCGGCAGGCGGAACCGGCACCCGACTGTGGCCGCTGTCCCGTGCAGCGGCCCCGAAGTTCCTGCATGACCTGACCGGCTCCGGCAGCACCTTGATCCGTGCAACGTACGAGCGGCTCCACCCGCTCAGCGGCAAGCGGATCATGGTAGTCACTGGCAAGGCACACCGCCGGGCTGTGCTGGCGCAGCTTCCGGAGCTGAAGGACTCCGACCTCGTCCTGGAGAGCGAGCCGAAGGACTCGGGCGCGGCTATCGGCCTCGCCGCGGCGATTCTTTACCACCGCGATCCGGAGATCATCATGGGGTCATTCGCCGCGGATCAGGTGATTGCGCCTGTGGAGGATTTCCAGGCTGCGGTGCGTGAGGCTGTCCATACAGCGGCGGAGGGTTACATCGTGACCATCGGTATCCTGCCCACTCACCCGTCCACCGGTTTCGGTTATATCCGCGCCGGTGAGCCCCTGGATATTGCAGGCGCTCCCAGCGCGCACTCGGTCATCGAGTTCGTGGAAAAGCCGTCGGTAGCGGTCGCCCGCGAATACATCGACAGTGGGAAGTACAGCTGGAACGCGGGCATGTTCGTTGCGCCGGTGGCACTCATGCTCAAGCACCTCGAGGCCAACGAGCCTGTCCTCTACGGGGGACTCATGGAGATCGCCGCGGCCTGGGACACCCGCTCCCGCAATGAGGTGGCCCGTCGCGTGTGGCCCACCCTGCCGAAGATTGCCATTGACTATGCAGTCGCCGAACCGGCCGCCGCAGCCGGTGATGTTGCCATGATTCCCGGAAACTTCAGCTGGGACGATGTCGGCGACTTCGCCGCGATCGGCCGGCTGAACCCAGCCATGGAAAACAGCGAGCTCACGGTGATGGGGGAGGGCGCGCGCGTCTTCTCGGAAAACGCCTCCGGCATTGTGGTGTCCGATACCAAGCGTGTCATCGCACTGATCGGTATCGACGACGTCGTGATCGTTGATACTCCCGACGCGCTTCTGGTGACCACCAAGGAACATGCCCAGGAAGTGAAAAAAGCGGTCGAGTCGTTGCGGGCAAGCGGCGACGTCGACGTCCTCTAGGCCTGCGCTGACGGGCCCGCGAGTCGCTCAATGACGTCCGGTTAGAGCGGCCGCACGCAGGTTCGTTAGGCTTGTGTCGTGCAGAAAACTACCACCGAAGCTCCCGTCGTCCCACATATGGGCGTGTGGGTCACTCCGCTGCTGGATGAGCTGACGAGATTTCGGCGCGATATTCATGCACATCCGGAACTGTCCCACAAGGAATACCGCACCACCGACCGGCTTGTTGAGCAACTGGAAGCGGCGGGGCTGAAGCCCAAGCGGCTCCAGGACACGGGTTTGTACGTGGACGTTGGAGACGGTGACATCAGGATCGCCCTCCGGGCGGACATCGACGCACTTCCCGTTCTCGAGGAGACCGGGCTGCCCTATGCCTCCACCTCCACTGGCATAGCGCACTCGTGCGGTCATGACATCCACACGTCGGTGATGCTCGGCGTTGCCCTCGTGCTCTCCAACATCGACACTGAATCTCCCCTCGACGGGCGGGTGCGGATCATTTTCCAGCCCGCCGAGGAAACCATGCCGGGTGGAGCCCTGGACGTGATCGCCCAGGGGGTACTGGATGAGGTTCCCCGCATCCTCGCCCTTCACTGTGACCCGCGCATCGACGTCGGTCTCGTGGGAACCCGCATCGGCGCCATCACCTCCGCCTCCGATACCGTGCGCGTCGAGCTGAGCGGACGCGGCGGGCATACCTCCCGTCCGCACGTCACGGAAGACCTGGTGTTTGCGCTGGCACATATTGCGGCCAACGTCCCGGCAGTCCTGTCCCGCCGCATCGACGTGCGCAGCGCCGTCTCCGTGGTCTGGGGACAGATGCACGCGGGATCGGCTCCCAACGCCATCCCGGCCCACGGATTCATGTCCGGCACCATGCGTTGCCTCGACGGTGAGGCGTGGGAAGCGGCAGGTGACCTGATGGATGAGACCGTGCGGCAGCTCGCTGCTCCGTTCGGTGTGGACGTCAAGCTCGAACACACCAGGGGAGTGCCGCCCGTGGTGAACACCGAAGCGGAGACCGGACTGATCGAGGCCGCAGCCCGGGCCGAACTGGGACCGGATGCCGTAGTGCTCACCCCCCAGTCCATGGGCGGTGAAGATTTCGCCTGGATGACCCAGAAGGTGCCCGGCGCAATGATGCGGCTCGGGACGCGCACCCCCGGCGGGGAAACCTATGACCTCCACCGTGGCGACTACCGCCCCGATGAGCAGGCCATCGGATGCGGTGTGCGTGTGATGGCCGCTGCAGCGATGCGCGCCATTCTCGGCCTGCGACACTAGCTGCGAGCAGTCGGGAATGCAGGCGTGACCGCGGCGGTTGCCTATCTGCGTGAGCAGCTCCAATAACCCCCGCGTGCCCCTGTCCGTCCTCGATCTCGCCACTGTTGGGTCCGGGCGCACCAGTTCGGATGCACTCGCCGACAGCACCAGGCTCGCGCACGCCGCCGATAAGATGGGACTGACCCGCTTCTGGGTTGCCGAGCACCACAACATGCCCGCCGTCGCATCGACCAGTCCTGCGGTGCTGATCGCGCATCTGGCCGCCCATACCGAGCAGATCCGGCTGGGTTCGGGCGGTGTTATGCTCCCCAACCACGCGCCCTTCGTGGTCGCTGAGCAATTCGCTCTGCTGGAGGCGCTGCATCCGGGCAGGATTGACCTCGGCATCGGTCGCGCGCCGGGCACCGACCAGATGACCGCCATGGCCTTGCGTCGGCAGGTCGACGGGCTCGGCGTGGAAGAGTTCCCCCAGCACGTCCTCGAAGTGCTTGCCCTCCTCGGCGACAACCGGACACCTGACCGGGTGGTGCGGCTGGCAGCGACGCCGTCGCCGTCGTCGTTCCCTGAGGTGTGGCTGCTGGGCTCGAGCGGTTACTCCGCTCAGCTGGCCGGGATGCTCGGCCTGCGGTACAGCTACGCGCACCACTTCGGAAACGAAGACCCGGCGGCGGTCATGCGCCTCTACCGCTCGAACTTCCAGCCCTCGACTGCGCTCGCCGAGCCCTATGCCATGCTGGCCACCTCTGCCCTCACGGCAGGCACGGCGGAGGAGGCCGAGTACCTGGCCGGTCCGGCAAAGGTGATGGCACTTTCGCTGCGGTCGGGCCGACTCGCACCGATCGTGTCACCCGAGGAGGTCGCAAGGCGTTCGTTCACGGAGCAGGAGCAGTTGATGCTTGAGCACCTGCCGGCGATCAAGGCCGTCGGCACGCCTGACCAGGTCACCGCACGTCTTGAAGAGCTGGTGGAACATACCGGGGTGCAGGAACTTATGGTCACAGGAACCACGTACGACGTCGGCTCCCGGATTGATTCCCTGACTCAACTCGCGGGCGCCTGGCGCCAGCCGCAGGAAGCCATGAAGGCTGACGCATCCGGCGTCCGGTAGGTCAACCTACCCGTTGGTAACAAAACCTGAACAATGTGGAAACCGGTCGGCGCTTTTGTAGTGTGCCCGGTCACTCCGGCGCTAGAGTAAGCATCGTCATCGAGTCCCGAATTGAGGCGGGACCGGCGCCACGAACGTCAATGAAAACAGAGCTTGTATTCCGGGTAAGGGATCGCAAACGGACACTCATTGATCTCTTGATCGTGGGCTTACTTCTTATCGGAGGAACATTGAAGAATTCACGGAGCTTGATAGGGCGCCGCACCGGCATGTCCGTTGCAGCACTGGGAGCAGCAGCCCTTATCCTCGCCGGTTGCGGTGCACCGCCGGCGGAGACGGAAGGTGGCGGATCCGATCCCGCTGCCGAGGGTACCGACTACACCGACTACACCGGCTGCATCGTCTCCGATGAGGGCGGGTTTGATGATCAGTCGTTCAATCAGTCCAGCTATGAGGGAATCCAGGCTGCGGAGGAGTCGCTCGGGATTGAGGTCCGCGAGGCCGAGTCCCAGGCGGAGACCGACTTCACACCGAACGTCAATTCCATGGTCTCGGCCGGCTGCGACCTGATCGTCACTGTGGGGTTCCTGCTTTCCGCCACCACGGCCGAAGCTGCGGAAGCCAATCCAGACACCAACTTCGCGATCGTCGATGATAACCAGATTGATCTTCCCAACGTGAAGCCGATCATCTACGACACGGCCCAGGCTGCTTTCCTGGCCGGCTACCTGGCCGCCGGAACCTCCGAAACCGGGAGGGTCGCAACCTACGGCGGTATCCAGATTCCGACCGTGACCATCTTCATGGACGGATTCGCGGACGGCGTCGCCTACTACAACGAGCAGAAGGACGCTGACGTCCAGTTGCTCGGCTGGGACAAGGAAGCACAGACCGGCACCTTCGTCGGTGACTTCTCCAATCAGGCTGCAGGCAAGACCAACACCCAGAACTTCCTCAACGAGGGTGCAGACATCATCATGCCGGTGGCTGGCCCTGTAGGTCTCGGAACCATTGAGGCCGTTGGAGAAGCCAACGCGGGCGGCGGCACCAACAAGGTGATCTGGGTCGACTCCGACGGCTACGAGACCGTTGAGAGCGGAACCGAGTACATCCTCACCTCCGTCATGAAGCTCATGGGCGAGGCAGTGGAGCAGGTCATCACCGAAGATGTTGAAGGCAACTTCAGCAACGAGCCGTATGTCGGCACCCTCGAAAACGGCGGCGTTGCACTTGCGCCGTTCCACGATCAGGAAGAAGCCGTCTCGGACGAGATGACTGCTGAACTCGATGAGATCAAGGCAGGCATCATCTCAGGCGAAATTGCAGTCGAGTCTGAGGCAAGCCCCCAGCAATAACCAGGTGTAACGCGCCGCCCGCTCCCAGAATGGATCCACCGTCCTGAGGAGCGGGCGGCGTGTTCGCGTTACGGTTGAGCTGAATCTGTATCCGCCGGCGTGTGAACGGGCAGGAAGTGCCCGATCGCTGACCGCCGGCTCCCACAAAAGACAGGTTGGTTGGGGTTGTGAAGCTCGAACTGCAGGGAATCACCAAAAGGTTTGGCTCCCTAGTTGCCAATGACAATATTGATCTGGTTGTGAATCCAGGTGAGGTGCACTGCCTCCTCGGCGAGAACGGTGCCGGCAAGTCGACGCTCATGAACGTCCTCTATGGACTCTATGAACCGACTGACGGACGCATCCTCATTGACGGACGGCCCGTTACCTTTCGCGGACCCGGCGATGCCATGGCCGCGGGAATCGGCATGGTGCACCAGCACTTCATGCTGATCCCGGTCTTCACCGTCGCTGAAAACGTCGCGCTCGGTGACGAGTACACCAAGGCGGGCGGGATTCTGGACCTCGACAAGACCCGCGCACGTATCCGTGAGATCTCCGACCGCTACGGGTTCGACGTCGATCCCGATGCACTCGTGGAGGACCTCCCCGTCGGAGTGCAGCAGCGTGTGGAGATCATCAAGGCGCTCGTCCGCAAAGCCGAAGTGCTGATTCTGGACGAGCCCACCGCCGTGCTCACCCCGCAGGAAACCGACGAGCTGATCCAGATCATTGAGGAGCTGAAGGCCGGTGGCACCGCGATCGTCTTCATTTCCCACAAATTGCGCGAAGTGAAGGCAGTGTCCGATGTCATCACGGTGATCCGCAGGGGCGCCGTCGTCGGAACCGTTGAACCCACCGCCAGCACAAGTGACCTGGCTTCCATGATGGTCGGGCGGCAGGTCAGCCTGAACCTCAACAAGGCCCCGGCCACTCCCGGTGAAACCACCTTCAAGGTCCGGAACCTGACGGTCCCCGGGCCCAGCGGGCAGAACCTCGTGGACAACGTCAGCTTCGACATCTCCGAAGGGGAGATCCTCGCGGTGGCCGGAGTGCAGGGCAACGGCCAGACCGAGCTCACCGAGGCCATCCTCGGGCTGCACCCGCACGCATCCGGTTCAGTGCAGCTGAACGGTAAGGAACTCCTCGGTATGAAGGTCAAGGACATCATCCGCGAAGGTGTGGGCTTCGTCCCCGAAGACCGCAAAGTGGACGGACTGGTCGGCAGCTTCTCGATCGCGGAGAACATGATCCTCAACTGGTACAACGAGCCTCCCTACGCCAGGGGACTCGCCATGAAGCCCTCCGTGGTGCTCAGGAATGCGCGTGAAAAGGTCGCGGAGTTCGATGTGCGAACGCAGAGCGCGGAAGCGCCCGTGAGCACGCTCTCCGGCGGCAACCAGCAGAAGGTGGTCCTCGCCCGTGAGCTCTCACGGCCGCTGAACCTCTTCATTGCCTCACAGCCCACCCGTGGCGTGGACGTGGGATCGATTGAATTCCTGCACAAGCGCATCATCACCGAGCGCGACGGCGGCACACCGGTCATGATTGTGTCCACTGAACTCGATGAAATCAGTGAACTTGCGGACCGCATTGCGGTCCTACATGGAGGAGAGCTCATGGGCGTGGTGCCCGGAGACACGTCCCGCGACGTGCTCGGTCTCATGATGGCCGGCATGACGGCTGAGGAAGCACTGCGGCAGGACGCCTCTGCCCAGGCAGAACGCGGACGGGCAACCGATGAGGACCGGCTTGCCGGGGAGGAAAACCGATGAGCGCCGTCGACAGGCCCAACCTTGAGTCAGCAGCCCCGCCGCCCAGTCCGGGAACGGGCGACACAACGCCGGCCCCCGCAGATCAAGAGGACCGTGGCCGCGGCATCCTGAAGAGCATTGTCACCGGATCATCGCTCGTGGCGGTTCTCGCCGTCGTGCTCTCGATAATTCTCGGCGGTATCCTGATTGCCCTGACTGATGAGGACGTGGCGGCAGCGTCGTCGTACTTCTTCAGCCGTCCAGGGGACACGCTCGCGGCTGCATGGGAAGCGGCAAGCGGGGCCTACGTGGCCCTGTTCCAGGGTGCTGTGTTCAACCCGCGCGCCGACTCCCTCGCACTGATGTTCCGGCCGCTGACCGAAACGCTCACCGTGGCCACGCCGCTTATTCTCGCCGGTCTGGGTGTGGCAGTGGCGTTCCGCGCAGGACTGTTCAACATCGGCGCGCAGGGGCAGATCATCCTTGGCGCCACCTTCGCCGGCTGGATCGGTTTCTCCTGGCAGCTGCCGTTCGGGCTGCACCTGGTGTTCGTGGTGATCGCCGGATTCGTGGGCGGCGCGCTGTGGGGTTTCATTCCCGGCATCCTCAAGGCCCGAACCGGCGCGCACGAGGTCATTGTGACCATCATGCTGAACTACATCGCCATCTATCTGGTCGGTTTCCTCCTGACCACGCCCGCGTTCCAGAACCCCGGCTCATCGAACCCGATCAGCCCCCGCCTGGATCAAACGGCGATATTTCCGCAGATCCTCGGTCCCCAGTTCCGGCTGCACCTCGGCTTCATCATTGCGGTGGCCGCCACCTACGGCGTCTGGTGGCTGCTCAAGCGGTCCACGATCGGTTTCGAGCTGAGGGCGGTCGGGGCCAACCCGTTCGCGGCACGCACGGCGGGTATCAGTGTCACCAAGGGCTACGTCGTCGTCATGATGCTTGCAGGCGGCCTCGCCGGCCTCGCCGGTGTTGCGCAGGTCGCCGGAACGGAGCGCGTGCTTACCAGCGGCATCGCCGCGAGCTTCGGGTTCGATGCGATCACCGTTGCACTGCTGGGCCGCTCACACCCGTGGGGCGTGTTCTTCGCGGGAGTCCTGTTCGGCGCGTTCCGTGCCGGAGGCGTGCAGATGCAGACCCTGACGGGGACCCCGATCGACATCGTCCTCGTGGTCCAGTCACTCATTGTCCTCTTTATCGCTGCGCCGCCGCTGGTCAAGGCAATCTTCCGGATTGACCGGAAGAAGAAGTCCCGCAAAGAGCGCAAGCCGGCCAAAGACCAGAAGGTCACCGCATCCGGAGGTGCAGCATGAGCATCGCAACAACCGTGACCGACACGCTGGACACAGCACCGTCCGGCCGGAGCTGGAAGGCACCGATCGGCTTTGGCTTCGGCGCGCTCGTGGCGCTGCTCGTCTTCGCCCTCGGGGGACCCGCCACCACCGCTGTCTTCCGTGTCTCGGACGATTCCGACCGGTTCCGGCTCGCGGACCTCGAGCTGCCGGCGAACGTGGTCGGCTGGGTCGTAGCCCTCGTGCTGATCGCAATCACGGCTTACGCGTTTCTGCAGGTTCGTCGTGGTGAGAGGATCAACCGCTGGGCCGGCATCGTCTACGCGGTGTTCTTCGTCGCGGGATTCCTGACCTGGGTGGTCGGGATCGCCGACCGGCCGTCCATTTCGCTGGCGGGCCTCGTTGCAGGCTCGGTCACGCTGGCCATCCCGCTGATCTTCGGATCGCTCTCGGGTGTGCTGTGCGAGCGCGTCGGCGTCGTGAATATCGCGATCGAGGGCCAGCTCCTCTCCGGCGCGTTTGCAGCCGCCGTCGCCGCCTCTGTCTCCGGCAACGTCTACGTCGGACTGTTCGCGGCTGCGTTTGCCGGCATGCTGGTCTCGCTGATCCTTGCGATCTTCAGCATCAAGTACCTGGTGAACCAGATCATTGTCGGGGTGGTTCTGAATGTACTGGTTTCCGGACTGACCGGGTTCCTCGCGTCCACGCTGCTCAGCCGTGACTCGGCAACGTTCAACTCCCCGCCGCGGTTGCCTGAAATCCGCGTTCCGCTTTTGGCGGACATCCCCGTGATCGGGCCGATCCTGTTCCAGCAGACCATTGTCGGGTACTTCATGTACATCGCCGTGATCGTGATCTGGGTCGGGCTCTTCCGCACCAAGTGGGGGCTGCGGGTTCGCGCCGTCGGCGAGCACCCGCAGGCTGCCGACACGATGGGCATCAAGGTCAACGCCACGCGGTTCTGGAACGTCCTTCTGGGCGGCGCTGTCGCCGGATTCGGCGGTGCGTTCTTCACGCTGGTTTCGGTGAGCACCTTCACCCGGGACATGACGGCCGGCCAGGGTTACATTGCCCTCGCCGCACTCATCTTCGGCCGCTGGAACCCGATCGGGGCGTTCTTCGCCGCGCTGCTGTTCGGCTTCGCGACAAACCTGCGTTTTGTCCTTTCGATCATCGGTACGGACGTCCCGAGCCAGTTCCTGGCCATGCTGCCGTACATCGTGACGATCCTGGCGGTTGCGGGCCTGGTCGGGCGTGCCCGTCCGCCGGCTGCCGGCGGCATCCCGTACGTCAAGGAGTAGCACCATGAGCGCATCTGATGAATCCGAAACAACCCAAACCACTCCCACGACGACGGCGCCCGCCGACTCTGCCCCGGAACTACCTTGGGCGGGGCTCGCGGAAGCCGCTACTGAAGCCATGCGGAAGGCCTACGTCCCGTACTCCAACTTCCCGGTAGGGGCTGCGGCCCTCACGGAGGACGGACGGATAGTGTCCGGCTGCAATGTGGAGAACGCTTCCTACGGGCTCACTCTGTGCGCGGAGTGTTCGCTGGTGAGTCAGCTCCAGATGACCGGCGGCGGCCGGTTGGTTGCGTTCAGCTGCGTGGATGGCAACGGCAACGCGCTGATGCCGTGCGGCCGCTGCAGGCAGCTGCTCTACGAATTCCGCGCTCCGGGCATGCTGCTGATGACGGTGAGCGGTATCAAGACCATGGACGAGGTGTTGCCGGACGCGTTTGGTCCGCAGGATCTCGCAGAGACGGGCACCGCCCGGACAGGACAAACCACATGAGCGAGCAGTTCGACGCCGTCGACATCATCCGTATCAAGCGCGACAGGGGAACGCTGAGCCCGGCCCAGATCGACTGGACGATCGACGCGTACACCCGCGGCGCCATCGCCGACGAGCAGATGGCAGCCCTCAACATGGCGATCCTCCTCAACGGCATGGACCGTGAAGAGATCTCCCGGTGGACGGCGGCCATGATCGCCAGCGGCGAGCGGATGGACTTCTCCTCCCTCGGGAAGCCGACCAGTGACAAGCATTCCACCGGGGGAGTGGGCGACAAGATCACCCTCCCGCTCGCGCCGCTTGTCGCCGTCTTCGGCGTCGCGGTGCCGCAGCTCTCCGGACGCGGCCTCGGCCACACCGGGGGCACCCTGGACAAGCTCGAGTCGATCCCGGGCTGGCGTGCGCAGCTCTCGAATGACGAGATGATGGCGCAGCTGGCCGACGTCGGCGCGGTTATCTGCGCAGCCGGTGCCGGGCTGGCTCCGGCGGACAAGAAGCTGTACGCCCTGCGGGACGTCACCGGAACGGTGGAAGCCATTCCGTTGATCGCCTCGTCGATCATGAGCAAGAAGATCGCGGAAGGGACGGGCTCGCTCGTCCTGGACGTGAAGGTTGGCAGCGGCGCGTTCATGAAGAAGGAAACGCAGGCCCGCGAACTTGCCGAGACGATGGTCGCCCTCGGAACGGACGCCGGAGTGAAGACCGTCGCGCTGCTGACCAACATGTCCACGCCGCTCGGATTAACCGCGGGCAACGCCATCGAGGTGGAAGAGTCCGTGGAGGTACTCGCCGGCGGGGGTCCGCAGGATGTGGTCGAACTGACCGTCCGGCTCGCGGAAGAAATGCTGAGCGCCGCCGGTGTCAACGATGCCGACCCTGCGGAGGCGCTCAAGGACGGACGGGCCATGGATGTCTGGAACCGCATGATCGGTGCACAGAGCGGGGATCCGCATGCAGCGCTTCCCGTGGCCAGGGAGTCGGAGACCGTTTACGCGCCGGCCGACGGTGTCCTGGTTGAGCTTGACGCACTGGCCGTTGGAGTTGCCGCCTGGCGCCTCGGCGCCGGCCGCGCCCGCAAGGAGGACGCGGTCCAGGCCGGGGCCGGTGTGCGGCTCCACGCCAAGCCGGGAGCGGTGGTCCGCGCGGGCGAACCGCTGATGACCCTGCTCACCGACACCCCCGAGAAGTTTGACCGGGCGCGCGAGGCACTGGAAACCGCCGTCGTCATTGCTCCGGAGGGTGCACGCCCGGCGCAGCAGCTCATCATCGACCGCATCGCCTGACCCGTAAGGGGCATCCCCTACTAACGGAGGGACCTCCCCTAGTACCCGGGGCGGAGAGGGCCCGGGGGAAGATCAGCCCTTCGGGCGACGCGTTCGGGACCCGCCGCACCATAACCTTGGAAAAAGCTTGGATCAGGGGTGCAACAGGGGTATACCCCATGGACCCCTTCGATTCGCTGCTGGCATGGTTTAAGTGGTCACTGACCCACCTGATACGGCGGCATTCGTGAGCCGATCCGTACAATCCAAGGAGCACAGGTAGTGGACGCCATCAATGCTGTCACGAATGGACTGAGTGAGTTCATCCTCAGTACCGCCGAACAGCCGTGGGTCTACCTGCTGGTGTTCATCTGCTGCACCGTAGACGGGTTCTTTCCGCCCTTTCCGAGCGAGTCTGTGGTGGTGGGTCTCGCTTCACTGGTGATCACCCAGGGGGTGCCCAACGTATGGCTGCTGATGCTGGTCTCCGCCCTCGGAGCCTTCGTCGGCGATAACGTGGCCTATGCGATGGGCCGGGGTGTAGGCACACAGCGGTTCCGCTGGATGCGCCGCCCGCGTTCGCAGAAGGCTTTCGAATGGGCCGGGTACGAGCTAGAGAAGCGCGCGGCCTCGTTGATCCTGGTCGCGCGTTTCGTGCCGTTCGGGCGGGTTGCAGTCAACCTCACCGCCGGCGCAACCGGATACTCACGACGACGGTTCCTCGCGCTGACCTGCATCTCGGCAATAGCGTGGGGCAGCTATTCCGTGGGTATCGGTGCCCTCGCCGGAGCCTGGTTCGCGGACAATCACCTGCTTGGTGTCACCGTCGCGATCACGGTTGCAGTGATCCTCGGTTTCATCGTGGACCGCATCATCAGCGCCGTCCGCGGATCGACCCCGACGAGGCCGCGTCCCGAGCCGCTGCAACCACAGGTCGTCAAACTGGACAGTGTTGTGGAACCTGCAGTGGAGCCCCTGGCCTCGCGTAGTCTTGGCCTGTGACTGAACCAATGACTTCCCTTGCCACCGATATCTCCTTCGACATTCGCGCCCTGCCGAAAGTGTCGCTGCACGATCACCTCGACGGTGGCCTGCGGCCCGCGACGATCATCGAGCTCGCCGAAGCGGTTGGCCACCAGCTCCCCTCGACGGACCCGGTCGCGCTCGGCCAGTGGTTCCGCGACTCGGCCGATTCCGGTTCCCTGGTGCGCTACCTGGAAACGTTCGACCACACCATTGCGGTCATGCAGACCCGCGAAGGGTTGTCCCGCGTTGCACAGGAGTTCGTGGAGGATCTTGCCGATGACGGAGTGGTCTACGGCGAGGTGCGCTGGGCTCCTGAGCAGCACCTGACCGGGGGGCTTTCCCTCGACGAGGCGGTCGAGGCAGTGCAGGAAGGCCTCGACGCCGGCGTGGAGGCCGTCGCCGCACGCGGGGGCACCATCCAGGTGGGCCAGCTCATCACGGCGATGAGGCACGCTGACCGCGGCCAGGAAATCGCCGAACTGGCTGTCCGGCACCGTGACCGCGGCGCAGTCGGTTTCGACATCGCCGGCGCCGAGGACGGCTTCCCACCTGCCCGGTTCGCCGACGCCTTCACCTATCTCGCACAGCACCAGTTCCCGGCGACGGTCCACGCGGGTGAGGCTGCCGGCGTCGAGAGCATCGTGGACGCACTCGTGAATGGTCGGGCGCAGCGGCTAGGCCACGGCGTGCGCATCGCCGAGGACATCACCGTGGAGTTCGATGACGACGGCGGCTCCGACTCCCCGGTCGGAATGGCCAGCCTGGGCCAGGTGGCCGCCTGGGTCCGTGACCGCGGGATTCCGCTGGAGGTCTGCCCGTCGTCGAACCTGCAGACCGGAGCGATCGAGGCATTCGGCAAGGACATCACCAGCCACCCGATCGACCTGCTCTACCAGCTCGGCTTCAACGTCACGGTCAACACGGACAACCGCCTGATGAGCGGTGTAACGCTCACGGACGAATTCGAGCTTCTCGTCGAAACCTTCGATTATGATCTCGATGACCTCCTGGAGCTCACCCTCAACGCTGTCGAGGCCGCGTTCCTGCCCCTCGACAGCCGCACCGCGCTCGCCGAGCTCATTGCGCAGGGGTACGACGGCACCGGCGGAGCATGACCGGAAGCGCCCAGCACGCAGGCGCTTCCCTTGAGCGGCTGCTCGAGGTGATTCGACAGTTGCGTGAGCATTGCCCCTGGATGGGTGCGCTGACGCATGAGTCGCTCGCCGAGTACCTCGTCGAGGAGTGCTACGAACTCCTCGACGTGTTGGAAGGGCCGGCAGGTGCCGACGAACTGCGCTCCGAGCTGGGCGACGTCCTTCTGCAGGTAGTGCTTCACGCACGCCTGCAGGAGGAACGCGGTTCATTCGCGATGGCCGAGGTCATTGACGGTCTCACCGACAAGATGATCCGGCGGAACGCCCACGTCTTCACTGCCGACGGCGGACTGCGGGAGACGTTTCCGTCGTCCGTCGAGGAAATCGAGGCGGCCTGGCACAGCATCAAGCGGCGGGAACGACCGGGGGATTCGACGCCGTTCGCCAGCATCCCGCACGGTCTTCCGGCGCTCGCTCAGGCCGCGAAAACCCTCAAGCGGGCCAAACGCGACGGAGCAATCCGACGGGAGGCGTCCGGCGCCGTCGTGCGTGCCGGCGAGGCGGACCCGGCATCGGAGGAGGAGCTCGGTGAGGTGCTGCTCGCCGTCGTCGGACAGGCTGTCGACGCCGGTCTGGATCCGGAGCGGGCGCTCCGCGTTGCGGTGCGAAAGTACCAGGATGCGCACCTGGCATACCCCGGGGAGAGCATCCCCACGGAGACTGCGGCCCACTCCTGACGGGGTTTCCGACTATCCCTGATTGAAAGCCCGCCGTCACGGACAGTCATTGACCGCCGCTTTGAATTAGGCTGAGTACGAATCCCCGCGTAGACGCATCAGCCCGTCCGGGTTGAGCACGTTTTCCGCTGTCCGTATGAAGAACCTTCGTACACCCTTGATGAACAGGAGCATTCCATGGCAATTATTGATGCCATCCACGCACGTGAAATCCTTGACTCCCGCGGCAACCCCACGGTTGAGGTCGAGGTACTGCTCGACGACGACACCTTCGGCCGCGCGGCCGTTCCCTCCGGTGCGTCCACCGGCGCCTTCGAAGCGAACGAACGCCGCGACGGCGACAAGGACCGCTACCTCGGCAAGGGCGTCCTCCAGGCCGTTGAAGCCGTCATCGAACAGATTCAGCCCGCACTACTCGGCTTCGATGCCGGCGACCAGCGCGCCATCGACCAGGCCATGATCGACCTGGACGGCACCGAGAACAAGTCCAACCTGGGAGCCAACGCCATGCTCGGCGTTTCCCTGGCGATCGCCCGCGCAGCCGCCGAATCCTCCGCGCTGCCGCTCTACCGTTACCTGGGTGGACCCAACGCGCACGTCCTGCCCGTCCCACTGATGAACATCCTCAACGGTGGCTCGCACGCCGATTCCGACGTCGACATCCAGGAGTTCATGATCGTTCCCCTGGGCGCTGAGTCCTACTCCGAGGGCCTGCGCTGGGGCGTTGAGGTCTACCACGAGCTCAAGAAGGTCCTGAACGAGAAGGGCCTGGCCACGGGCCTCGGCGATGAGGGCGGCTTCGCTCCCAACCTGCCCTCCAACCGGGACGCCCTCGACCTCATCACCTCGGCCATCGAGCGCGCCGGTTACACCCCCGGCACCGACATCGCGTTCGCTCTCGACGTCGCCGCCTCCGAGTTCTACAAGGACGGCGCCTACCACTTCGAGGGCAAGGCGATCGATTCCGCGGCCATGCGCGCCTACTACGAAGAGCTCGTACGCGACTACCCGCTGGTATCGATCGAGGATCCGCTGGACGAGGAAGACTGGGAAGGCTGGAAGGCACTCACCGACTCCCTCGGCGGCAAGGTCCAGCTCGTTGGCGACGACCTCTTCGTCACCAACCCTGTCCGTCTCGAGCGCGGCATCAAGGCCGACACGGCCAACTCCCTGCTCGTGAAGGTGAACCAGATCGGTACGCTCACCGAAACGCTCGACGCCATCTCGCTGGCCCAGCGCTCCGGCTACACCACGATCACCTCACACCGCTCCGGTGAGACGGAAGACACCACGATCGCGGACATCTGCGTCGCAACGAACGCCGGCCAGATCAAGACGGGCGCCCCCGCACGTTCCGAGCGTGTTGCCAAGTACAACCAGCTGCTGCGCATCGAAGAGGAACTGGACGACGCCGCGCGTTACGCCGGTCGTTCCGCGTTCCCGCGTTTCACTGCCTGATCACCGGGCATCGGGCGTTACCCTCGTTAAGCAGGTAACCGCCGACCTCGGGCTTTCGCCCGGCCCGGCGGCCTAACGAAGCTTGAGCGAGGAGTCCGATGTCCACCCGACGCCCCAGCGTTCCGCGCACAACACGAGCGCGTACGGACGGGCAGAGGCAGCCGACACCGCCACTGAAGCGCCCTGGTACCCAGGGCGCTTCAGTGCGTCCGACGCCCTCCACCGCGAGCCACAAGACGGAAAAGCAGGACGCTCCCCGGACGCAGTCCTCTGCGGCATCCCCGCCACGGAAGAAAACATCGCCGTCCGAGGCCCGGGCGGCGGAACGTTCCCAGCTCGCCGGAGCCATCCGAACCGCGAGTTCTCCGTTCCGCCGTTCATCGGAGCGCATCATCGTTCCGGCGGAGGACGCCGAGCCGATTCCCGCCAAAGCCTTCTCCGGACGGTTGCTGGCACTCGCCGTCGTGCTTGTCACCATCACGGTGCTGCTGGCGCCGTCCGTACGCACCTACCTGCAGCAGCAGGCTGAGACGGCTGCCCTGCAGGACCGCATCACCGCCCTGCAGCAGGAGCAGGACGCCCTCGAAACGCAGATCGCCCGCTGGGAAGATCCCGCCTACATCAAGCAGCAGGCACGTGACCGGCTCTTTCTGGTGATGCCCGGCGAAACCCGGTACCTGGTCAAGGGCGGGACAGCCGTCGAGTCGTCCGAAGAGCAGCAGTCAGCCGCTTCGCCGGAGGATCTGCCGTGGGCGGATGCGCTCTGGGAATCAGTGGAGCGCGCTGCCACCGACTAACCTTGATTGCGCGGGGATTTCCCCAGCGCATCAAGGGACAGGAAGGACCGCAGTGACGGAAGGCAACCCGCTTGCACCCACACCAGCTGATCTGGAGACGCTCAGCCGGCAGTTGGGGCGCCCGGTTCGCGACGTCGTCGAGATCGGCGCCCGGTGTGTCTGCGGCAATCCGCTGGTGGCCACCACAGCCCCGCGGCTCAGCAACGGCATCCCCTTTCCCACTACCTACTACCTGACGCACCCGGTCATCACCGCTGCGGTGTCCCGCCTTGAAGCCGGCGGGACCATGACTGACATGACGGAGCGGCTTGAGCACGACGCCGAGCTGGCCGCCCGCTATCGTCGGGCACACGAAGCGTACCTGCGAGCGCGCGCCGAGATCGGGGAACGCAGCGGCATCGGTCCGGTGCCGGAGATCGACGGGGTGTCCGCAGGCGGAATGCCCACCCGGGTGAAGTGCCTCCATGTTCTGGTGGGCCATTCCCTCGCCGCGGGTCCCGGAGTGAACCCGCTCGGTGATGAGGCGCTGGCTGACATCTCGGAGTGGTGGACGGCGGGGGAGTGCCGTTGCGAAGGCGCGTGGGACGTGAGCGGTGACGCGCCGAATCGCGACCTCAGCCGTCATGTGAAGACACAGGGACTCAGCCCAGATGAACTGGACAGGAAACGTGCCGAACGTCGAACGGGTGAAGGGAAGGCCTGACATGCGTACTGCAGCCATCGATTGTGGAACGAACTCCATTCGCCTGCTGATCGCGGATGTTGAGGACGGTGCCGGTCTCACCGACGTCGTTCGCCTGATGCGCGTGGTGCGTCTCGGGGAAGCCGTTGACGCGACCGGCAGGCTCTCCGACGCGGCGCTGGAGCGGACATTCGGGGCCGTGGATGAATACGCAGAACTGATCAAGGAGCACGGCGCCGGGCGCGTCCGCTTCGTGGCGACCTCGGCCACGCGGGACGCGAGCAACCGCGACGTCTTTGTCTCCGGTGTGCGCGACCGCCTTGGGGTTGAACCGGAGGTTGTCAGCGGCGACGAGGAAGCGGAACTGTCGTTCTCGGGAGCCGCCAGCGTCCTCGCCGGCGAAAGCGACGCTCCCGTGCTTGTGGTGGACCTCGGAGGCGGAAGCACAGAGTTCGTCGTGGGTACCGGCAACCAGGTCATCGCTGCGCGCAGCATGGACATGGGGTGTGTACGTTTCACCGAGCGGTTCCTGCGCTCCGACCCGCCGACGGAGGAGGAAGTTGCCGCTGCCGAGGAA
This sequence comes from Arthrobacter sp. M71 S08, assembly GCF_059089725.1. Taxonomy (NCBI): domain Bacteria; kingdom Bacillati; phylum Actinomycetota; class Actinomycetes; order Micrococcales; family Micrococcaceae; genus Arthrobacter; species Arthrobacter sp. M71 S08. The sequence continues at coordinate 467,761 of NZ_JBNHEY010000001.1, forward strand.
GAGATCGGCAGGATGATAGACAAGGCGGATGCCGAGGTGAACCTGGCCTCTGTGCAGGGCATCATCGGAGTGGCGGGCAGCATCACCACCGTTACCGCACATGCGCTGAAGCTTCCGGAGTACCAGTCCGAGCGTATCCACGGCTCCGAGCTGAGCGTTGAAGAGATCGACCGCGCCACCACCTCACTGCTGCACCTGCCGCGCTCCGAACGCAAGGCCCTGCCCTACATGCACCCCGGACGCGTGGACGTCATCGGCGCGGGCGCCCTGATCTGGCGCACCATCGTCCAGCGCGTCACCGAGACCACTGAAGGGCGCGTTAGCAGTGCGGTCGCGAGCGAACACGACATTCTCGACGGCATTGCCCTCAGCGCCGCCTCCCGGAAGTGACGCAATGACAGTGCCCGCCCTGCATCATCGCACTCTCGTTCCCAGGTCCGTCGCCGCCGTCGTCGCGGTGTCGCTGGGGCTTGCAACCGCCGTCGTCGGTCCGGCTGACAGCGCCGGCGCGCACGGCGCGGAGATCCGGGACAGCCAATACTGGCTTGAGGAATACGGCGTCACCGAGGCATGGAAAGACACCAAAGGTGAAGGTGTGACCGTCGCGGTGATCGACAGCGGCGTCGACGGAAGCCACCCCGATCTGGGAGGAGTGGTTACGGGAGGTACGGATGTCTCCGGTGCCGGAGCGCCTAACGGGCAGCGCGGCATCGGTGAGGTGCCCGAACACGGCACGCTCGTGGCCAGCCTGCTTGCGGGCCGTGGACATGAAGCAGAAGAACCGGTTGAAAGCCCGTCTGCTTCTGCTTCTCCATCCGCTGCCGCCTCCCCGACGAAGTCCGCATCGCAGACGAAGTCCGCGGTTGAGGCTTCCAGGGAGGCGGAGGAAGCGGGAAAGGCCGCGGTTCAGGCTGCGGGACGCGGACCGGACGGCGTCATCGGCGTCGCACCTGAGTCCGAGCTGCTTGCGGTATCGCTCTGGATCGGGGGCGAGTCCAGCGGCCCCAATCCGGCAGGGGTGAGCATCGACGAACAGATTCCCAAAGCCGTCCGCTGGGCCGTGGACAACGGTGCCTCAGTGATCAACATGTCGCTGGGCAGCACGTCGCCCACCTGGCCGGAGAGCTGGGATGAAGCGTTCCTCTATGCGGAACAGAACGACGTCGTCATCGTCGCCGCTGCAGGCAACCGCGCCGGAGGATCGGTGCAGGTCGGCGCCCCCGCCACCATGCCCGGTGTTCTCGCGGTGGGCGGACTCGACACCACTGGAGTGGCGAGTCGTGAATCCTCCTCCGAGGGCATCAGCATCGGAATCGCGGCCCCGGCCGAGAACCTCGTCGGCAACCTGCCGGGTGGGCTCTACGCAAGCAAATGGTCAGGAACCTCCGGCGCTGCGCCACTGGTCTCCGGGGTTGCGGCGCTCATTCGCGCCAAGTATCCGGACCTGACGGCCGCACAGGTGATCAACCGGATCATCATGACGGCGCACGATGCCGGGATACCGGGCAAGGACACCATCTACGGCCACGGAATCCTCGACGCCGATGCTGCGGTCAACGCGGAACTCGCTGTACCCGAGGAGCGCCTCCTGGGCGCCGGCGGTGTGGTGAGCATGGCCCAGTACATCGAGACGTACCGCCGCGGCGAGGTGCCTCCGCCTCCGCCGCCGGAACCTGCCCCCGCCGAGGAGCCGTTGCCCGATATCCCTGAACCTACCGTGCCGGTAGCCCAGGAGCGGACCGCAACCGCCAGTTCGCTGCCTGGCGTCATCGTGTTCGGATTCGGAGGATTGATCCTCTTCATCCTGCTCGGCGGGACGTATCAGGTGGTCCGGGTATACCGGGATGGCCGCGCGGCAAACGGTCACGGCCACCAGCCGCCGGACGGGACGGAAACCGCCGGCACTGCGGGTGAAGATCCGGCGTCGGGAGAGACGGACACTACTGGGTCGACAACCTCCAACCCCCGCTAGTGAAGATTTTCACAAAGTCCGGTACGCTGGCCTCATGGCTCAAACCTCCAAGTTTTCTGATCGTCCCCGGATCCTTGTTGTCGGCGGCGGCTACGTTGGCCTCTACGTAGCCCACAAGCTGCAAAAGAAGGTGAAGGATCACGGCGGCATCGTCACGCTCGTTGACCCTTTGCCCTACATGACTTACCAGCCCTTCCTCCCCGAGGTGGCCGGCGGAAACATCGAGGCGCGTCACGCTGTCGTCTCCCACCGCATGCACCTCACGGACACCGAGCTCATCACGGGCAAGGTGACCGGCGTGAACCATTCCTCGCGCACGGCAACCGTTGAACCCTCAGACGGCAGCGCGCCGTTCGAGCTCACCTACCGCGACGTCGTCATTGCTGCCGGTGCTATCACCCGCACGTTCCCGATCGAGGGGCTCGCGGAGGAGGGCATCGGCCTCAAGACCATCGAGGAAGCCGTCGCCCTGCGTAACCAGCTGCTGGAGCGCATCGAGACCGGCTCACTCATGGAGCCGGGCGCTCAGCGCGACCGCGCGCTGACCTTCGTCGTTGTCGGCGGCGGTTTTGCCGGCATCGAGGCGCTCGCCGAAATGGAAGACCTGGCACGTGCTGCCGTCAAGAAGAACCCCCGTCTCAAGCGTTCCGACATCCGCTTCGTGCTCGTGGAGGCCATGGGCCGCATCATGCCCGAGGTCACCGAAGAGCAGGCCGTGTGGGTCGTGGAGCACCTGCGAGCACGCGGCGTGCAGGTCATGCTGAACACCTCGCTCGCCAGCGCCAAGGACGGCAGGCTCAAGCTCATCAACATGCCGGACAAGTCCGCGGCCGATGAGTTCGAGACCGACACCCTCGTCTGGACCGCAGGCGTGCAGGCCAACCCCGTTGTCCGCAACACCGACTTCCCGATCGACGAGCGCGGCCGTGTCCGCGCCAGCGCTGAACTGCGCATCACCGGCGACGACGGCCCGCTGGACGGTGCCTGGACTGCCGGCGACGTCTCTGCCGTGCCTGACCTCTCCGGTGGCGGTGTCGGCGGCTTCTGCGTCCCGAACGCACAGCACGCTGTACGCCAGGCCAAGCTTCTCGCCGATAACATCTACGCCGAACGGTACGGCGTCGGCCGCGTCCGAGAGTACAAGCACAAGAACCTGGGCGCGGTTGCCGGGTTCGGCCAGTACAAGGGCGTCGCCAACATCATGGGATTCGGCATGCGCGGTCTGCCTGCGTGGCTCGCCCACCGCGGCTACCACGGCATGGCAATGCCCATGTTCGAGCGCAAGGCACGCGTGGTGGGCAACTGGGTCATCGGCTTTGTCTTCGGACGTGACACCACGCAGCTGATGGACCTGCAGACCCCGCGTCGCCAGTTCCGCGAGGCTGCTACCCCTCCGCCGAAGAAGCAGGTAACCCCGTCCCTCGATGCGAATCGTTCCGAGGACACGGAGAAGATCAACGCCAAGGCCTAGAATCTGCTGAGGCGAAGTTGTGCAGGCGACGGCGGCACCCGGACGGGTGCCGCCGTCGTTGTTTAAGCGGCTATAGTTCTGGATCGTGATCAATGTCCTCGGCAAGACAGTCGACGACCAGACCCGATGCGTGCACTACCGGACCGACCTCGACGTTGTCGCCATCCGGTTCAAATGCTGCGGCGAGTTCTACCCGTGCCACCTTTGCCATGAGGAAACGGCCGGCCATGAGGCGTCCGTGTGGCCACAGGGGGAGCAGGATACGCGCGCGATTCTCTGCGGAGTCTGCGGCGAGACCATGACAATTCTGGACTACCTCGACGCCGACGACTGTTCCTCGTGCCAGGCGCCCTTCAACCCGGGCTGCCGGCTCCATAAACACCTGTACTTCGCCACGAACTGATTCGCGTACGCGATGGTGCCCCAGGTGGGACTCGAACCCACACTGTGAAGATTTTAAGTCTCCTGCCTCTGCCATTGGGCTACTGGGGCGTAACTTCCGACGCGGCTGACGGGCGGGTGCACCGCCTGAGCGTCCCATCAAGAATACGCGAACCCTGCGCACGCCGAACCGTTCAGCGCCGAAGCAGGAGAAAACCCCTGTGACCAGCGTTACAAGGATGTAACCAGATTTGCTTATCTTAGACACGCTTTTGCACTAGCTTTTTCATATATCAGGAACACCTGGTGATCGCATCAAAGGCTGACCGAGCCTTTCGATCGAGGAGATAAATTTCATGACAGCAACACGTAACTCCGCGCGGATCAGCATCGGGGAGACTGCTCCGCGCGCAGCGAAGATTGCCGCCCTCAGCCTGGGCGTCGCACTCTTCGCATCTGCCTGCGGTGGCAATCCCACACCCGAAGGAGAAGGCGGCGAAACAACTTCGGCAGCGGCAGGGTCGGGACTGACCTGTCCCGAGAGTCAGGGTGGCGAAGCCCCCGAGCCCGGTGAGAAGGGCGACCCGAGCTCAGTACCCGAGGCGGAAACCACATCCGAAGATCCGCTTGTACTTGGGTCCCTCCTGCCCACCACGGGCGCTCTCGCGTTCCTCGGTCCCCCTGAAATCGCGGGTGTCAACCTGGCAGTCCAGGAAATCAACGAGGCCGGCGGTGTGCTGGGCCAGGACGTTGAAATCATCCACCGCGACTCCGGCGACACCACCACTGACATCGCAACCCAGTCCGTCACCGACCTCCTGTCGCAGGACGTGAGCGCCATCGTCGGTGCGGCGTCGTCGGGCGTATCGCAGACGGTGATCAACCAGATCACCGGTGCGGGCGTTATCCAGATGTCGCCTGCCAACACATCGCCGGACTTTACGGACTGGGATGACAACGGTCTGTACTGGCGTACCGCGCCATCCGATGTACTCCAGGGTCGAGTCCTCGGTAACTACATCATGGCCTGTGGCGCACAGACCGTGGGTATGATCGTCCTCAACGACGCGTATGGTACCGGCCTCCAGTCCAGCATCAAGGAAGCCGTCGAGGGCGCCGGCGGCCAGGTTGTGGCGGAGGAGCTCTTCAACGAGGGCGACTCGCAGTTCAGCAGCCAGGTGGATGCGCTCGTCGCAGCCGAACCTGACGCCTACGTGGTCATCAGTTTCGACCAGGCCAACAGCATCATCCCGCTGATGACCGGTCAGGGCGTTGATCCAAACGCGATGTTCTTCGTTGACGGCAACACCGCCGACTACAGCGCGGACCTCGATCCAGGCACCCTCGAAGGCGCGCAGGGCACCCAGCCCGGCTCCTTCGCAGGCGACCAGTTCAAGGAAGATCTAGCCGAGATCGACGACAGCCTGAATGTCTGGAACTACGCGGGTGAAAGCTACGACGCCGTAAACCTCATTGCCCTGGCCGCAGACGCAGCCGGCAGCATTGACGGAGCCGCAATCGCTGCGGAACTCGAGGCAGTCTCCAAGGAAGGCACAGAGTGCTTCGACTACGCGGGCTGCGTCACCCTGCAGCGCAACGGTGAAGATATCGATTACCAGGGCATCTCCGGCCCGATCACGTTCGATGAGAACGGTGACCCGACCGAAGCCTTCATCGGCATCTACGAGTTCGACGAGAACAACGTCCCGCAGCCTTACCGCTCCGAGTCGGGCAAGCTCTAAGAACTTCCGCACCACCTGAGTCACAGGCACACAGAGGAGCCCCTCCCAGCCGGGAGGGGCTCCTCTGTGTCCGGGAATGACGTCGCCGCGTGTACAGGGCCCTGAACGCCGTAGAGGCCCTCTCCTGAGCGGAGAGAGCCTCTACGGCGTTCCTGCAAACTTGCGCCTACGCCGTGTCGGCAAGGGTCCCCAGATAGAGCTGAATGACCTTGGGGTCCTTCATGAGCTCGCGTCCGGTACCGGTGTAGGCGTCCTTGCCCTGGTCCAGAACATAGGCTCGGTCGCAGATCTGCAGGCAGCGGCGGGCGTTCTGCTCCACCATGATGACCGAGACTCCTGCCCGGTTGATCTCGTGGACCCGCAGGAACGTCTCGTCCTGCTTGACGGGGGAGAGGCCGGCGGACGGCTCGTCAAGGAGCAGAACCGCCGGTTCCATCATCAGCGCCCGGCCCATCGCCACCATCTGGCGCTCGCCGCCCGAGAGGGATCCCGCCCGCTGGGCACGCCGCTTGCCGAGTTCGGGGAAGAGGCCGGTGACAAAGTCGAAGCGTTCCTTGAAGTCCTTCGGGCGCTGGTACATGCCCATCTGGAGGTTCTCTTCGATGGTCAGGGTAGCGAAGACGTTGTTGTTCTGGGGGACGAACCCCACGCCCCTGCTGACCAGCTTGTTCGCTTTCAAACCGGTGATGTCCTGGTCCCGCACCACCACCGTGCCGGAATGTACTTTCACCAGTCCGAACATTGCCTTGAGCAGGGTCGATTTGCCGGCACCGTTGGGGCCGATGATCCCGATCAGCTCACCCGACCGCGCTTCGATCGAGCAGCCGTTCAGGATGTTCACTCCGGGAAGGTAGCCGGCCACCAGGTCCGTGACCTTCACGACGGATTTTCCCTGGGCCGCAGTGGCCCCCGTTGCACCGGTCCCAGTGGCGCGGTGTGATCCTGCGGTTTCTGATGCTTCGCTCATGGCCGCTTCTCCTCTGTTCCTGTGTCTGGCTGCGTGCCCTCAATTTCAGTGATTTTGGCATGGTCCAGGATGCCCGCGTCTCCGGTTCCGACGACCGACTGCTCGTCGTGGGAGAGTTCGGCTTCGAGGGCCTCGAAGCCGTGGGAGTCGCCGAGGTCGACGTCGTGGTGGGCACCGAGATAGGCGTCGATCACTGCCTTGTCCTTCATGACGACGTCGGGAGTTCCCTCCGCCACCACGCGGCCTTCCGCCATGACCACCACCCAGTCGGCAACGTGCCTGACCATGTGCATGTCGTGTTCGACGAAGAGGACGGTCATGCCCTCTGCCTTGAGGTTCTTGATGTGGTCGAGCAGGGACTGCGTGAGCGCCGGGTTTACGCCGGCCATCGGCTCGTCGAGCATTACCAGGCGCGGCCTGACCATAAGTGCCCGCGCCATCTCCAGGAGTTTGCGCTGACCGCCGGAGAGCGACGCTGCGTAGTCATCAGTCTTCGTGTCGAGCTTGAACTTTCTGAGCAGGACCTCTGCCTGTCCGGTGATTTCCTTTTCCCGGCGTCCCCATAGGCCCTTGAACAGGGCGCGCGCCAGGCTTTCACCGGGCTGGTCAGTCGCGCCGAGGCGCATGTTCTCCATGACCGTGAGTTTGCCCATCACCTTCGTCAGCTGGAAGGTGCGAACCATGCCGAGACGCGCCACCTTGTAGGGCGGGACGCCTGTCAGGGACTTCCCGTCGAAGTCCCACTCGCCGCTCTGCGGAGTGTCGAACCCGGTGAGCAGGTTGAACAGGGTGGTCTTTCCCGCTCCGTTGGGCCCGATGAGCGCGGTGATCTTGTTCCGGGGAATCTCGAGGTAGTCGACATCGACGGCATTAACGCCGCCGAAGCTCCGGGTGACCTTCTTCACCGTGACGATCGGATCGCGCTTGCGGCAGCCCGGTCCGGGGGTGTCCTCGGTGATGGGCCGTGAATCGGTCATGTAGTCGATGCCGTCAGCCGCCTGGGCGGCGGCCGGTTCCGCTGACTGGGAAACAGCGTGAGCTGCACGCCGGCCGACTGGTTTTCCTTGGGATTGTGCTGCAGGATCCGCAGTAGGGTCACTCATGCGAACGCCAACTCCTTCTTGTTACCGAGAACGCCCTGCGGCCTGAAGATCATGAGCAGCATGAGCGCAACACCCACCAGGATGTACCGGAGCTGACCGGCCTGGACGTTGGTGAGGAATGTGATGGCGCCGGTCTCGATGGCGCCGAAAAGCAGGCTCTGGGTCAGCGAGAGGACAACCCAGAAGATCATCGCCCCGATGACCGGGCCCAGTACTGTGGCCATGCCGCCGAGCAGCAGAACCGTGTAAAGGAAGAACGTGAGCTCAGTAGCGTAGTTGGCCGGTTGGACTGCGCCTCGGGGGATCGTGAAGATCATGCCTGCCATGGAGCCCATCAGACCACCGATGATGAGTGCCTGCATCTTGTAGGCGTACACGTTCTTGCCGAGTGCCCGTACGGCGTTCTCATCTTCGCGGATTCCCTTGAGCACGCGCCCCCACGGGCTGCGCATGAGCAGCCACACGGTCAGGCAGGCCAGCGCGACGATGGTCCACGCCACAATGCGGATGTAGAGCCCGTTCTGGTTCATGCTGACCGGGCCGATGTTGTAGGTCCCCTCGGGCACGAAGTTCAGCGCGAAGAAGCCCCGCTCGAAGCCGCCGGCAAGGCCGTTGGCCGATCCGGTGACCTCGGTGAGACCGTTGGTTGTCACGATGTAGCGGATGATTTCCGCAGCCGCGATGGTCACGATGGCCAGATAGTCGGCCCGGAGCCGGAGGGTAGGAATACCCAGTACCACGGCGAAGATCACCGAGGCGGTGAGCGCCACCAGGATGGCGACCGGAACCGGAGCGCCGAAGGTCAGTGTTGAGATGGCATAACCATAGGCGCCCATCGCCATGAATCCGGCCTGGCCGAAGTTGAGCAGGCCGGTGTAGCCGAAGTGCACGGCCAGGCCGAGCGCCGCGAGTGCGTAGGCCGCCGTCGTCGGGCTGATCATCTCGCCGAAGGCGAGGGAAAGAATGTTTCCAAAGTCCATATCAGATAGCCCCTAACCTACGCGCTCTCGGCGGCCCAGAATGCCCTGCGGCCGGAAGAGCAGTACAAGAATCATGATGAGCAGCGCACCGACGTACTTGAGGTCCGCCTGCAGCCAGATGGTGGAGACTTCCACGAAGAGTCCCACGATGATGGCGCCGATCAGTGCGCCGAAGACGGTGCCCAGTCCACCGAGCACAACACTGGCGAAGATCAGGAGCAGAATTTGCTGGCCCATGTTGAAGGAGACGCCGGGGCGGTAGTACGCCCACAGAATGCCGCCAAGGGCTGCCAGTGCGCCGCCGACCACCCAGACCAGCCGGATGACGCGGTCGACGTCGATACCGGACGCCGCAGCGAGGGCGGGGTTGTCTGCGACCGCGCGGGTCGCCTTTCCAACGCGCGTCCGCAGGAGAAGGAACGCGATCAACAGAATGACAATGAGGCTTGTGACCAGCGAGTTCAGGTTGTTCCGGGTGATGGACACGAGTCCGAAGTTCAGCATCTGGCCCTGCGCGCCGGGCAACTGCTGGGTGGCGCCGCCGAAGTTGAACTGGATGATGTAGCGCAGGGCGAGGGCCAGGCCGATGCTGACGATCATCATCGGGATGAGGCCGGAGCCACGCTTGCGCAGGGGTTTCCAGAGTCCGGCGTCCTGGACGAAGCCCAGTGCAGCGCCGGCCAGGACCGCGAGGATGATGGCAACAATTGCGGGCAGGCCCAAAGCGGCGAACCCGAATGCGAACACCGCGCCGGCCGTGACCATCTCGCCGTGGGCGAAGTTGGTCAGGCCGGTTGTGCCGAAGATCAGGGACAGGCCAACGGCGCTGAGCGCCAGGAGCAGTCCGAAGCTCAGACCGGCGACGGCCCGGTCGACCAGGACGTCGATGAAGTTGCTGGTCCCTGCGACGATGCCCTCGCCGAAGAGGAAGAGCGTGGTGATGTTGGTCGTTCCGGCGAACGTGACGTCGCGGGGGTTCTGCTGGCCTTCGGCCAGTTCAACGCCTTCTGGAAGCGTGGACTCGTCGAGCTCTACCTCGTAAGTGCCTTGCTCCGGCACCCCGATGCTCCAGGATCCATTCTCGTTCGATGTGGTCTCGCCTTCGAACCCTTCACCCGTGACGGTAATCCGGACGTCTGCAAGTGGACCGTCGGCGCCCCTGAGGACGCCGCTGATCCGGTTCTCGAATTCCCCGGCCTGGACGGAGGCGGGGGCCTGCAGGTTCACGGCGGTTCCTGCAGCGTGTATTGAGGCTCCTGCTGCGGGTGCGCTTATGAACAGTGCGGCCATGAGGCCGGCGGTCAGGAGGAGTAGCCTCCTGTGCCATGCCGGCGTCGGCTTGGTTATCAAGTTATGAACCTCCACGATGGTGGCTTGTCCGTCGAGGTTACGACGGCCCTACAGCCTGTGATCGAAGTCACGCAGTGTGGAGATCATGTTACCTGCGCCGTGTTGCCACTTTTCGCCATATGGAAGCTCGAAGATAGCGATTGCATAACAACTGGTCAGCTCGGGTTACCGGTGGGTAGCGCACGCCCGCCGGCTCACGATTCCCCGTCAGCAGGGTGCGACTAGAGGTAGAGCCCGGTGCCGGCGTCGTCGGTCTCCGGCTGCGCCACCGCATGGATATCCCGCTCGCGGAGGAGGATGTAGTCGGTGCCGCCGACGTCGACCTCGGACTTGTCTTCCGGGTCGAAGAGCACCCGGTCACCGCGCGAAACCTGACGGACGCTGGGACCGGCGGCTACTACGTCCGCCCAGGCCAGTCGCTTGCCCATCACCGCGGTGGCGGGAATGACAATGCCCGACGACGATCGCCGCTCGCTGCTGTCCTTGTCCAGGATCACCAGGAGGCGGTCATGAAGCATCTTCAGGGGCAGCGCGTCGGGCAGAGTGGCTGGTGGTTTCGGCACCCGGACAGTCTACCGTCGGGACCCGGTCTTTCCGGTGGTACCGGCGTCGCGTAGCAGGAACAAAACAGCTCCGGATGCGTTGATATTGGTAGGGTTGAAACATCTCAGCCCCCTATTGGAGGACTACAACAAAAATGGCACTCGGCGGTAACCCGGTTTTCAACGGTAAGAACTTCCGTACCGCTGCCCGCGGCGACAATCCGGCAGCGTACGGTTCAACAGCTTTGGCCGGTCAGACGGTCATGAACCAGCAGCAGCTGGAGCACCTCTACAACCAGCCTTCGGCAGGTCCCGCAGAGACGGGGCGCATGACCTTCGACGACGTGATCGTCAAGACCATCGCCACCATCGGCATGGTGCTGATCGGCGCGGCGGTTCCGGTGTTCCTGTTCCCGGGGCTGGCGCCGCTCCTGATGATCGTCGGCCTGATCGGCGGCTTCGTGCTGGGTCTGGTGAACGCCTTCAAGCGTGAACCCGTTCCGGCGTTGATCCTCGCCTACGGCTTCCTTCAGGGCCTGTTCCTCGGCGGCCTCACCATGTTCCTCGAGGCACAATTCCCGAACATCGCCATGCAGGCGCTTCTGGGCACCCTGTCAGTGTTCGCTGTGACCCTGCTGCTGTTCAGGAGCGGCAAGGTCCGTGCCACTCCGAAAGCCATGAAGATCTTCATGATCATGCTCATCGGCTATGCACTGTTCAGCCTGGTCAACCTCGGCCTGATGGTCTTCGGCGTTAACAACGACCCGTGGGGCCTGCGCACGAGCGTAGAAATCTTCGGTATCCCGCTGGGTGTGTTGGTCGGCGTGCTGGCCATCGGCCTTGCCGCTTTCTCCCTGGTCATCGACTTCACTATGATCAGCGAGGGCGTCCGCAACGGCGCTGCACGCAAGTACTCCTGGACGGCGGCCTTCGGCTTGACGGTCACCCTGGTGTGGCTGTACATCGAGTTCCTCCGTATCATCGCCATCCTGCGCGGCAGCGAGTAACCGTCGCTTCAACGTATGCATGATGAAGGCCCTCGGCGATTGCCGGGGGCCTTCTTCGTTGGCTGAATTCGTCCGAAAGTTCTTGGGTGATGCCCTCAGGAAACCCTGCCGGCGCCGTCAGCGGGCGACACCGCGAAGACGGCCGGCTCAGTGAATCCTGCGTCGGCGAACGCCGCTGTCACCGCTGAGGCCACGCGGTCAAGGTCATCGGCCGCTACCAGTGCTATGGCCGAGCCGCCGAAGCCGCCGCCCGTCATGCGGGACCCCAGCGCACCGGCATCGCGGGAGGCCTCGACCGCTAGGTCGAGTTCCGGACAGGAGATCTCGAAGTCGTCCCGCATCGACACGTGGCTGGCGTCCAGCAGTGGTGCAATGGCCTGGGGGCTTTCGGTACGGAGAAGCTCGACGGCGGCCTGCACACGGGCGTTCTCTGTGACCACGTGCCGTACCCGCCGGAAAGTCTCTTCATCCAGTAGTCCCGAAGCCTCTTCAAGATCATCCTCGGTGAGATCGCGGAGCGCCGAAACGCCCATCACATCTGCGCCGACCTCACATGCACGGCGACGGGCAGCATAGCCACCGGTCGCATGTGAATGGCTGACCTTGGTATCGATCACCAGGAGGGCAAGACCATTCTCCTCCAGCGGCAGGGGGACGAGCTCGGCGTGCCGGCTGCGGCAGTCGAGAAAGACAGCGTGCCCGTGCTTGCCGAGCAGCGACGCCGACTGGTCCATCAGGCCGGTCGGCGCGCCGACCATCTCGTTCTCGGCACGCTGGCCAATGAGCGCAAGCTCGGAGCCGGTCAGGGCGAGTCCGAACAGGTCATTGGCCGCGACGGCCACCGCACACTCGATGGCCGCGGAGGAGGAGAGTCCCGCTCCCACCGGTACCTGGGAATCAATAAGAAGGTCCATACCGTTGACCGGATGGCCGGCCTGCCGCAGGGCCCAGAGCACTCCCACCGGATAGGCGGCCCAGCCCTCGACATCGCCGGCATCCAGTTCGTCCAGGTCACTGATCACAATCTCGTCGGAGTCCGAGAAGGTCGAGCTGACCCGGACGGTGGAATCGGCACGCACCGAGGCCGCCACGACAGTGGCCCGGTCGATCGCGAAAGGCAGGACGAACCCGTCGTTGTAGTCGGTATGTTCACCAATCACGTTCACGCGGCCGGGTGCTGCCCAGACGCCGACGGGTGTGTGGCCGAAGCGATCCTCAAACTGCTGCGCGAGAGTCATGCTGTGTTTCCTTCCCTCCGGGGGTTGCGGCGCGCAGGGTCGCGGCGACCTGCTCGGGAGTGGTGTCGTTGATGAATGCGCCCATCGCTGCTTCTGAACCGGCCAGGAACTTCAGCTTGTCTTCGGCCCGGCGGGGTGAGGTCAGCTGCAGATGGAGGTAGCCGGCCTCGCGCAGTTCCGGGACCAGGGGTGCCTGGTGCCAGGCGGCGATGTACGGGGTGGGTGTGCTGTAGATGCCGTCAACGCGGGCCAGCAGGTCGAGGTAGAGCATCGTCAGCTCGTCCTTTTCCTCACCGGTGAGGGCGGCGATATCGGGCACATGGCGGTGCGGCACCAGATGCACCTCGAGCGGCCAGCGCGCGGCGAACGGCACATACGCGCTGAAGTGTTCGCCCTCGAGCACCATGCGTTCGCCTGCATCCCGCTCGGACTTCAGCACCGATCCCATGAGCGTTTCACGCCCGTCCACGGCGTCGAAGTACCGGCGGGCCGCCTGGCCCATCACCGCCGCGCGCGGGGTGACGAACGGGTAGGCGTAGATCTGACCGTGCGGGTGCAGGAGCGTCACGCCGATGTCCTCGCCCCGGTTCTCGAACGGGAAGACCTGACGTATGCCGTCCATCGCCGAGAGTGCTTCGGTCCGCTGGGCCCACGCGTCGATGACGGTACGCGCCCGCTCCGGCGGCAGGGACCCGAAGGAGCCTTCGTGGGAGGAGTCGAAGGCGACCACTTCGCACCGTCCGAAAGCCGACGTCGTCGTACCCCAGCCTGTGCTTGCGTGCTGGGGGCCCGGAAGCTCACCGAGATCGGGGCCGAAGGAGGAGAAGCGGTTCTCGAACACCACCACCTCATAGTCTGAGGCCGGAATTTCGGACAGGTTCTCGGGGGTGGAAGGGCAGAGCGGGCACTGGTCGGCCGGCGGGAGGTGGGTGCGCGTCTGCCGATGCGCGGCCACGGCAGTCCATTCACCGGTCAGCGGGTCGTAGCGCACGTCGCCTGTGCCGCCGCGCGGCGGCAGGCCGCGATGGTCGACGACGGCGGCCGCGTCGCGGTGCAGCGCCGCCGCTTGCGCTGTGGCGTCGAAGTAGAGCAGTTCACGCCCGTCTGAGAGGCGGGTCGGGGTTACCTGGGTCATCGGTTGTCCTGGAGGTCGGTAGCGGTGGGAGTAAGAATGCCCGTGGTGCGGGGGTAGCGCGGGTCGGCGGGCCGGGAATCGGTGACGATGCAGTGAACCTGGTCCAGCCCCGCGATCCGGGCGAGGCTAACGGTGCCGAACTTGGTGGAGTCCGCGAGAACGACGAGTCGGCCGCACTGCTCGGCGAACGCCCGGTTGGTATCGGCCTCGGCGAGGTTGGGTGTGGTGATGCCGGCGTCGGCATCAACGCCGTGGGCGCCCATGAAGCACAGGTCCACGTTGAAGGACCGGACGGTCGAAGTGGCGATGGGCCCCACCAGCGCCTCGGAGGGGGAGCGCTCGCCTCCGGTCAGCAGGACCGTCACGCCGGGCGGGCAGGTTCGGTGCAGCTTTTCCGCGGCGGGCAGGGAGTTGGTGAGCACCGTCAGGGGTCCGGACAGATGGTCGACAAGGCGGTAGGTGGTGGTTCCGCCGGTGAGTGCCAGTGTCATTCCCGGTTGTACGAGTGCTGCAGCTGTCGCCGCTATGGACTCTTTCGCGTCCGTGCGCTGGTCCGCGTTGGCGCCGAATCCCGGCTCCAGCGCGCTGAGGGCTGTTCGGGACGCCGCCCCGCCGTGAACCTTGGTGAGCGCGCCGGCCGCGTCGAGCCCGTCGATGTCGCGCCTGATCGTCATTTCCGATACTCCGAGGCTCTCGGCCAGCTCGCTGACCCGGACGGTGCGCTGGGTCCCGAGCTTCGCGAGAATCGCGGCATGCCGGTCGGCAGCGAGCATGTTGAACTCCGGTCTGGGAGGCGCGGAAAGGACCCTTAACAAAATACAACGCTTTCGCACATATTCAAACAGTGATTGAAAGCGGAGCTCCCAGTCTCTTGTGAAAAGATTGGTCTATGACGCCACCCTCGCGGCGGGAAACGCACCAGGCCTTCCAGCGTGGTTCCGTTGCGCCCGCGGGGCGCTCCACGAGTGAGGACGTCCCCTACGCTTTGCGCATCACTGCGGCGTGGGCGTGGCGCGTTGGGCTCGTCCTCGTCGTATCGACTGCGCTGGTATGGATGCTGAGCCCCATCTCGCTGCTCGTCATTTCCCTGATGATCGCGGGTCTGCTCTCCAGCCTCCTCACACCGGCAGTGACATTCCTGTGCCGCTTCAAGGTTCCCAGCGGTCTGGCGGTGGCCATGGTCGTCGTCGGATTCCTGCTGGCCGTCGCAGCTACCCTTTCACTCGTCGGGCAGCAACTCGCCGCCGGCTTCGCGTCTCTCTGGGACCAGGCGCGCGCGGAGATCGACGCGGCGGAGGATTGGCTTTCCCAGGGTCCGCTGGATCTCACCGCGGCGCAGATTGACACCTTCGTTGACGAGATTGTCATTGCCGTGGAGAACAACAGCGGCATGATCGTCAGCGGAGCCATCTCCTTTGGCAGCAGCGCCGGCTACTTCCTGGCCGGACTCCTGCTGACAGTGTTCGCGCTGATCTTTTTCCTGCACGACGGCGAAAGGATCTGGCGCTTCGTCGCCGGCCTCGCGCCGCGGCGTGCGCGCGCGGCCGTGATGGGCGCCGGCCAGCAGGGCTGGACCTCCATGGCGAACTACGTCCGCGTGCAGATTCTCGTCGCCTTCATTGACGCAGTCGGCATCGGACTTGGAGCCGCCATCATTGGCGTCCCGCTGGTCCTTCCGTTGACAGTCCTGGTGTTCCTCGGCTCATTCATTCCTATCCTCGGCGCGCTGTTCACCGGGATGGTGGCCGTCCTGCTGGCGCTGGTGGCCAACGGGTGGGTCAATGCCCTGGTGATGCTCGCCATCGTGCTGTTTGTGCAGCAGGTGGAAGGGCACATCCTGCAGCCGTTCATCATGGGCAGGGCAGTGAAGCTGCACCCGCTCGCCGTGGTGCTGGCCGTTGCCTGCGGCTCACTGGTGGCTGGTGTCGCCGGTGCGCTGTTCTCCGTGCCGGTGCTGGCGATCCTCAACACCGTCGTGCGCTATATCGCGGCCCGAGGCTGGGAAACCGATCCCGCCCTCGGCTCGCCTGACCGACAACCCGATTCCGGCGTCCCCGCCTCCTCCAACCCTCCGCCGGCCGGTGAACCAACCGGACCGGCACCCTCCACGAAAGAAGCCTCAACGTGACCACCAATCTCGCCCAGCTGGCAGTGACCCTCGAGGACGTCCTCGAAGCACAGAAAATGCTCAAAGGCGTCATTGCGTACACGCCGATCGAGGATTCGCGAGCGCTCAGCAGGCTGACGGGCGCCAAAGTCTCGCTCAAATGCGAGAACCTGCAGCGTGCCGGATCCTTCAAGGTGCGCGGAGCGTATGTACGGATGGCCCGGCTCTCCGCTGAGGAGCGGGCCCGCGGCGTCGTGGCCGCCTCGGCCGGTAACCACGCACAGGGTGTTGCTGTGGCGGCCAGCCGGCTCGGGATCAAGGCGCGCATCTACATGCCTCTCGGCGTGGCACTGCCGAAGCTCGCGGCAACCCGGGGGCACGGTGCTGAGGTGGTGCTCCACGGCCACAACGTTGATGAAGCGCTGACCGAGGCCAAGCGGTACGCGGATGAGCATGGCGCAGTTTTTGTGCACCCGTTCGACAACGTGGACGTCGTTGCCGGGCAAGGGACCATCGGCCTTGAAATCCTCGAGCAGGTGCCCGACGTCGACACCATTCTTATGGGGGTGGGAGGCGGTGGGCTGCTGGCCGGCGTTGCCGTCGCGGTGAAGGCACGTGCCCGGGAACTGGGCCGCGAAATCCGGGTGATCGGCGTGCAGGCCGAGAACGCGGCCGCCTATCCGCCGTCGCTTGCCGCCGATGCCCTGGTCCCGCTGAAGAAGGTCTCAACGATCGCCGACGGCATAGCGGTGGGCAGGCCGGGGCAGCTTCCGTTCTCGATCATCCGCGAGCTGGTGGACGACGTCGTCACCGTCAGCGAGGACTCGCTGGCACGCGCCCTGATCTTCCTCCTGGAACGGTCCAAGATGGTGGTGGAGCCCGCCGGCGCGGTGGGTGTTGCGGCGCTGTTGGACGGCAAGCTCACCGAGAACGGTGCCAACCCGGGGAACACCGCCGTCGTGCTTTCGGGCGGCAACATCGACCCGATGCTGATGCTGAAGGTGATCCAGCGCGGCCTGGCCGCCGCAGGAAGGTACCTGGTTGTGCGCATGCTGCTCGATGACCGTCCAGGTTCACTGGCCACGATTTCACGCATCATCGCCGAGTCCGACGCCAACGTGACCGGCGTTGACCATACGCGGGTGGGCGGCTCCATCAGCATGGGAGACGTCGCGATCACGATCAACATGGAGACCAAGGGCGAGGAGCACTGCGAGCAGGTACTCAACAACCTGCGCGCGGAGGGTTTCCAGCCCGTCGTCATCCAGGGCTGACATGTTGGCGAAGAGGGCAAAGAGTGCGTTGACGACGGTCGTGGTCTTCGCCGCTGTGCTCTGGGTCGTGCACCTGGTCAACGCGGCCACCGGTTTCTTCCTGATCCGGTTGCTGGGCATTGTGCCGCGCGAGGTTGAAGGGCTCGACGGCGTGATCTTCGCGCCGCTGCTGCATGCGGATGCGGGCCATCTCTTCAGCAATACCCTGCCGCTGCTGGTACTGGGATTCCTGGCCTTCCTCGAAGGCGCAAAGCGTTTCGCCATCGCGGTGGGCATGAGCTGGCTGGCCTCGGGTCTTGGCGTGTGGATCTTCGGCGGCGGGGTGACCATCGGGGCGTCCGGCCTGGTCTTCGGACTGTTTGCCTATCTCCTGGTCCGCGGCTTTTATAACCGGGACTGGAAGCAGATCCTGCTCGCCGTTCTGCTCTTCCTGATGTACGGCTCGCTGCTCTGGGGTGTGCTGCCCCAGTTCGGAACCAACATCTCCTGGCAGGCCCACCTTTTCGGCGCACTCGGGGGAGTACTCGCGGCGCTGATACTGAGACGGCGGCCGACCCCTGCCGGGACCGACCGCCGTCTACCGCATCAGCGCTAGGGACCGGACGCGTTAGCCCGCGTACGGCTTGGCCGACAGGACCTCGACGGTGATTTCCTTGCCGTTGGGTGCGGTGTATTTCACGGTGTCTCCGGCCTTGTGGCCCTGAATCGCTGCGCCTAGGGGAGACTTCTCGCTGTACACGTCGATGTCGGTGTCGCCCGCAACCTCGCGGCTGCCGAGAAGGAATGTCTCCTTGTCTCCGGCAATATTCGCCTCGACCAGCATGCCTGGTTCAACGATGCCGTCGTCCGCGGGTGATTCGCCGACGTGTGCGTTGTTCAGCAGTTCGGTGAGCTGTCGGATGCGGGCTTCGGCCTTGCCCTGCTCTTCCTTGGCTGCGTGGTAGCCGCCGTTCTCCTTGAGATCGCCCTCCGAGCGTGCCTGCTCGATGCGGGCAACAATCTCGGTGCGGCCGGGGCCGGACAAGTGGTCCAGCTCAGCCTTGAGGCGGTCGTAGGACTCCTTGGTGAGCCAGGCGACGGATGTGCTGTTCGTGGACACGATATCTCCTTAGGTACGTCGAAGCCCTGTGCGGGATTCGGCTGCGGTCTTCGCCCGTGATGTGTGCATCAACAAGCAAAAGACCCCGCCTGCGTGATGGCCTCAGTTCTGGAGTACCCAGAAAGAAC
Source organism: Arthrobacter sp. M71 S08 (assembly GCF_059089725.1). Classification (NCBI taxonomy): domain Bacteria; kingdom Bacillati; phylum Actinomycetota; class Actinomycetes; order Micrococcales; family Micrococcaceae; genus Arthrobacter; species Arthrobacter sp. M71 S08. Next base: position 486,257 of record NZ_JBNHEY010000001.1, read on the forward strand.
CAATGGCGGGGCGGGGCGGAACGTATCAGACCATTATAGTCAGCATGCCTCAATAACCCAATAACGGCGCGGATCAGGAGCAGGCAGGGGCTAGGATTCTCCCTCGATCCAGCAGGCGTTGACCCCGCCGCTCACACCCTGGGACTCGGTGCGGACCGTGGTGCTGTGGGAAGTGGTTCGGCCGTCTCCGCCCGCTTCTGCATTGGCCGGCGGGATGGTCACAACCCTCCAGCCGACGACGGCGTAGGACTCGCTCAGGACCTGCACAGCGCACTGCGCGGTTGCCGCGGGATCCTTGGTGACTTCATAGTCCACCCGCGCCGCGGCGGGACCTTCGATGCTGAAGCCCACGTCCTTGGAAGAGACCTCCGGTGTCCCGGCGAAGAAACTGAAGATACCGGTGGCAACGACGGCGACCGTGAGCACCGCCCAGATCAGCCAGCGACGACCCCCCGGGGCGGACTGCTTCGGCTTGGGGGCACCGTAGCGATTGGCTACTCTTGGTACTGGCGCGTGGTCGGTGCTCATCGGTTCCAGTTTACCAACCGGTACTTTAGTCAATGGCCAGTGTCCCCGCCGGGACCGTGGGTCTCGTCAGACCAGGAAAGATTCAGGAGCATTCAGTGCCCAGCCCGGAGAACATTCCAGACACTCCTTCAGCACGCGCAGCGGACGGTGGCGGCTACCGCCTCCTCGCAGTGCATGCACACCCGGATGACGAGTCGAGCAAGGGTGCGGCAACGATGGCCCGCTACGTTGCGGCAGGGGTGTCCGTCATGGTGGCGACCTGCACCGGCGGCGAGCGCGGTGACATCCTTAACGCACAGATGGCCGACGTTCCGCACGCCTTGCGCGACCTCCCCGGACTGCGCCGGCTGGAGATGGCCGAGGCGGCCGCTGCGCTCGGCATTGAACACCGCTGGCTGGGCTTTGCCGATTCCGGTCTGCCCGAGGGTGATCCGCTGCCGCCGCTGCCGCCGGGATGCTTCGCGCTGCAGCCGCTTGAGCGTGCCGCCGCGCCGCTGGTTCGGCTGGTCCGCGAATACCGGCCGCACGTAATCCTCAGCTACGACGAGAACGGCGGTTACCCGCATCCCGACCACATCATGGCGCACCGGGTAGCGGTGGAAGCGTACGAAGCTGCTCCAGACCCCTCCCGTTACGTTGGCCTCGGTGAGCCGTGGAGTCCCTCGAAGCTCTACTATGACCGCGCGTTCAACCCCGAGCGGTTCCGCGCCCTGCACTTCGCGCTGGAGGAAGCGGGCCTGCAGTCGCCTTACGCCGAGCGGATCGCCGCCTGGCTGGAAGCCGACGCCGAAGGTCACCAGCCTGCGCGACCGACCCATGCCACGACGACGCAGATTGACTGCGGCGACTTCTTTGAACACAGGGAACGCGCGCTGCTGGCCCACCGTACTCAGGTTGAGCCGGCCGGCTTCTTCTTCGCTGTCTCCTCAGACCTGCAGCGCAAGGTATGGCCCTGGGAGGATTACTCCCTGATCCAGTCGCGCGTGCCGCAGCAACTTCCTGAAACGGACTTCTTCGCGGGCATAGAATAGTTTCATGGCGGATTTCCGCCATGATTCTCGTGAAAATCCTCGTGAAGACCATCCTGAAAGTGGTGCACCGGAGTGTTCTCCCTGCTGAACCTGGCCGCAAACGTGACGCCTACGCCGGGTGATGACGCCTCACTGCGCCCCGGGCTGGACCCCACGCAGGTTACTCCTGGACTCCTTGGGTTCCTCGCCACACTGTTCCTCGTGATCGCGGTGATCTTCCTGATCCGTGACATGACCCGCCGGATCCGCCGCGTGCGCTACCGCGAAATGGCGAACCTTGAGGCTGAGCAGGCGGCAGCCGGTGAAGAACCAGCGGATCACGGGGCCGCTCGCGACAACGCGGCGGAAACCCCGCCCGGAGATCCGGCTCAGCGCCGGGGCCCCGGCGGCACGTACGGCCCCGACGCGCCATAGGCCATGGCTGAGCGGCTGCGCACCGAGGCCTCTGCCTATCTGCGTCAGCATGCCGACAATCCCGTCGACTGGTGGCCGTTCACGGAGGCAGCCTTCGCGGAGGCTGCCCGGCGGAACGTCCCGGTGTTCGTCTCGGTGGGTTACGCCGCGTGCCACTGGTGCCACGTCATGGCGCACGAGTCGTTCGAGGACGCCGCTACCGCCGAATACCTGAACCATCACTTTGTCTCCATCAAGGTGGACCGTGAGGAACGCCCCGACGTCGACGCCGTCTACATGGCCGCCACGCAGGCAATGACCGGACAGGGCGGGTGGCCGATGAGCGTCTTCACGCTCCCGGACGGACGGGCCTTCTTCGCGGGAACCTACTATCCGCCGATCCCGATCCGGGGCAGCCCATCCTTTGGCCAGCTCCTGCAAGCGATCACCGCAGCCTGGACCGAACGCCGCGCGGAAGTTGAACACAGCGCTGCACAGCTCGCCGAGAGCCTGGGTGATGCCCAGCGCCGCAGCTCAGGATTGCTGCGTGTCAGAATCGACGACGGCGGCCCCGCGTTCGAGGAAACCCTCACCACAGCGGTGGCCACGCTCGAATCGCAGGAAGACCCCGCCCACGGCGGCTTTAGCGGAGCGCCCAAGTTCCCGCCGTCGTCGGTTCTTTCGTTCCTGCTTGCCAGAGCGCGCTCAAGCGACGACGGCGGCGCCCCCGCCACGTTGGCCGCCCGCACCCTGGAAGCCATGGCGGTATCGGGAATGCATGACGTCCTAGGCGGGGGATTCGCCCGCTATGCCGTGGACGCGGCCTGGGCAGTGCCGCACTTCGAGAAGATGCTCTACGACAACGCGCAATTGATCCGCGTCTACGCGCGCTGGGCAATCCAGGCTGAGGAACCCGGTCACCGGGCGCTGGCAGAGCGGGCCGCCCGCGGCATTGTGGACTGGCTCAGGACGGAGCTCACGGTCGACGGCGGCGCGTTTGCCTCCTCGCTCGATGCCGACACGGTGATGGACGGCAGGCGGGTCGAGGGCGGAACCTACACCTGGACCGTAGAGCAGTTGCGGGCTGTACTGGGTGCCCGCACCGAGTCCGTCGTGGAGCTCTTCGATCCGCATACGGGCCACGTGGAGGACGGTGCTTTCACCCTGCATGCCGGCCGCGTGTGGACACCCCCGGAACAGGGCCTCTGGGAAGAAGTGGCGCCGTCGTTGCTGGCCTCGCGCCGGGAGCGGCCGCAACCGGCCCGTGATGACAAGGTGGTGGCCTGCTGGAACGGCCTCGCCATCGGCGGGCTCGCGGAGGCCGCTGCTCTTCTCGGGGACGCCGGAATGCTGGAGATGGCCGAAGGCGCCGCACGCTACCTGCTGCGCGTCCACTGGGACGGCGCCGGACTGCGCCGGGTCTCCCACGACGGACATGCCGCCACGCTGGACGGCTTGCTGGAGGACCACGCCGGCGTCGTCGACGGGTTGCAGGCGCTGTACGCGGCGACGGGAGATGCCGACTGGTTCCAGGCAGCCGAGGACATCCTGGCGGTCACGCTTGAGAAGTTCGTCCGGGCTGACGGCACTGTGGTTGACGCAGCGGACCTGGACGCCCCGCTGCGCCTGGCGCAGGCCGATCAGAGCGCCGCAGACCCGTTCGACAATGCGTCGCCCTCCGGCGTCGCGCTGTTGGCCGGAGCGCTGGTGGCCTCCGCCGCGTACACAGGGTCGGCTGAGCGGAGTGCCCGCGCCGAAGCCCTTCTCGCGCACGTCGCGCTGCTGGCACCGCGGGTGCCGCAGGTGGCGGGGTGGGCGCTCGCCGTCACGCAGGCCGTGGTCAACGGTCCGCAGGAGGTCGCCGTCGTCGGGAGCGCGGGTCCTGAACGGGCCGCGCTCGTCGCAACCGTGCGGCGTGAGGCGAAGGCCGGCGTCGTGCTGGCGGTGGCGGATGCCGAGGAGGCAAGTGACGGCGTCGTGCCCCTGTTGGCCGGTCGGACGGCAGGGAACGACGGCGCGCCGCTCGCCTATGTGTGCGAGGCGATGGTGTGCCGGCGGCCGGTCGCGGACGTGGACGAGCTGACCGCGCTGCTGCGCGGGTGAGCGCGGGCGGTTAGCGGACCGGGTTCAGAACCGCGATCACGATCGCGATGAAGTGGGAAGCGAATGCGGCCACGGTGAACGCGTGGAACAGTTCGTGGAAGCCGAACCACTGGGGGCTGGGGTTCGGCCGCTTGAGCCCGTAGATCACTGCACCGGCAATGTAGAACACTCCGCCGACGCAAATCAGGACAGTGGCCGGAACGCTGGCGGCAAGGAAATCGGGCAGGTACAACAGTGCCGCGAGACCCAGCGCTATGTAGATGGGGACGTAGAGCCATCTCGGCGCGTTGACCCACAGCACACGGAAGAGGACTCCCGCAATGGCGCCGCACCAGATGAGCCAGAGCAGCAGGACCGCCTTGTCCTGGGGGAGCAGCGCCCAGGAGAGCGGCGTGTAGCTGCCGGCGATGACCAGCATGATGTTGGTGTGGTCGAGCCGTTTGAGGACCACCTTGGTGCGTGGCTGCCAGTTTCCGCGGTGGTACACGGCGCTCACGCCGAAGAGCAGGATGCCGGTGAGCGCGTAGATGGCCGAGGTGATCTTTCCCGCGGCGGTTGGGGCGAGGACAATCAACACGATTCCGGCGATGATGGCAAGCGGCGTGGCACCGAGGTGGATCCACCCGCGCCACTTGGGTTTGATGTCCAGTGCATCTGCGGCCCGTTCGACGGCGGTTTCCAGCGGGCCGTCAACACGAGCCGATTCGTCCGGATTTTGCGGGGAATTGGGCGCCCCGGGCGGTGGGGAAACGCTTCGGCTCATGACCGGAATTCTAACGGAAGCCAGCATAAGTTACTAATGGGTAACAAAGACATACGCTTTACCCGGGGATGGGTGCCGGTACGGTAGGACATGAATCCCTGCTACTGATCGGAAGGACAGGTGGGCGCTGGCGTGATGTTTCCGTGGTTTGCCTACAACTTCTACGAACGCAAACTCCAGCGGTCCCTGGCAACTGACCGGATTCCCCACCACATCGGGGTCATGGTCGATGGCAACCGGCGCTGGGCCAAACTTGCCGGCGCACCGACGCAGCACGGCCACCAGGCCGGTGCGGACAAAATTCTCGAGTTTCTTGGCTGGTGCCGCGAGCTCGGCGTTGAGATGGTCACGCTCTACATGCTCTCCACTGACAACATGAGCCGCTCGGCGGAGGAGATCGAGCAGCTGCTGGACATCATCGGGAACACGCTCGACCGCCTCGGCGAGACGCGGAAGGTCCGGGTGCAGCCGGTCGGTGCGCTCGACCTCCTTCCCGAGCACCTCGCGTCCAAGGTCACCGAGCTTGCCGAGCGCACAGCAAGCATCGAAGGACTGCACGTCAATGTCGCGGTCGGTTACGGCGGCCGTCGCGAGATCGTCGACGCCGTCAAGGAACTCCTGCGGCATGCCGACTCTGAAGGATCCTCGCTCGCGGATGTCGCGGAGAACCTCTCGGCAGGGCAGATCTCCGAGTATCTGTACACGCGGGGTCAGCCTGACCCGGACCTCGTGATCCGTACTTCAGGGGAGCTGCGTCTCTCCGGATTCCTGATGTGGCAGAGCGCGTACAGCGAGTTCTATTTCTGCGAGGCGCTCTGGCCCGACTTCCGCCGCGTCGACTTCCTCCGCGCCCTTCGCGATTACGGACGCAGGCAGCGGCGCTTCGGCTGCTAGCGCTGCTTCCCGTTTCTTCACCGCAAATTCACTCGACACGCAGCGGAAGGGCACGCCGCCGTCGTCGTCCGGGCGTAATGTCTGTTGCATCGGCCCGCACCCGCAGGCCGAACGGGGAGGCCACCTATGCAGGCAACGTGCCCAACAGCACATGCACTGAAAAGGGGAGGCCGTGCGCGGCCTTCTGGCCGGCCCGCCTCACCCAAGCCCTAGATAATTCTCGGGCGTGCGTCGCCCAGGGAAGTGGAGTTGAAGTGGCCACATCTCGCACAACCCAGCGATCCGCAACCGACATCTCCAAGGCCCGCCCGGCAGCGCAGGACGAACAAGTTCTCGCAGCGGCGGGCCTTTCTGTTGTCGAAAGCCTCGGCAGCCGAAGCTATGTCCTGGACACCTCCGTGCTGTTGTCGGACCCGCGGGCCATCACCCGTTTCGCCGAACACGAGGTGATTCTGCCGATCGTGGTGATCACCGAGCTCGAAGGCAAGCGCCATGATCCCGAGCTGGGCTATTTTGCCCGCAAGGCCCTGCGCCTCCTCGATGAGCTGAGGGTGAAACACAACGGACTGAACCAGGCCATCCCGCTGGGGCCCGAGGGCGGAACGCTGCGCGTCGAGCTCAACCACGTCTCCACCGAGGTGCTGCCCGTCGGTTTCCGCAGCGGGGACAACGACTCCCGGATTCTCGCGGTCGCAAAGAACCTGTCCGACGAGGGCCGCAACGTCACCGTGGTGTCCAAGGACCTGCCGATGCGCGTGAAGGCCTCCGCGATGGGCCTGCAGGCCGATGAATACCGCAACGAGCTTGTGAAGGACTCCGGCTGGACGGGAGTTGCGGAGCTGGACACCCTGGACGACGACGTCGACACCCTCTATGCGCATGAACCGGTTTTCATGCCGGCCGCAGCGGAACTGCCCGCCAACACCGGCGTCATCCTCCACTCCGGAAAGGGCTCAGCACTCGGCCGCGTCGGTGCTGACAAGCAGGTGCGGTTGGTGCGTGGTGACCGGGACGTCTTCGGATTGCACGGGCGGTCAGCGGAACAGCGGCTTGCGATCGACCTGCTGCTGGACGCCGAGGTGGGAATCGTGTCACTCGGTGGCCGTGCAGGCACGGGCAAGTCGGCGTTGGCGCTGTGCGCGGGCCTTGAGGCGGTCCTTGAGCGGCGCGAGCACCGCAAGGTTGTGGTGTTCCGGCCGCTGTACGCGGTGGGTGGGCAGGAACTCGGCTACCTCCCGGGCAGCGAGAGCGACAAGATGAACCCCTGGGCTCAGGCCGTCTTCGATACCCTCGGCGCGCTGGTCTCCCAGGAGGTTGTGGAGGAGGTCATGGACCGCGGCATGCTGGAGGTCCTGCCGCTCACCCACATACGCGGACGGTCACTGCACGACTCCTTCGTGATCGTGGATGAGGCGCAGTCGCTCGAGAAGAATGTGCTCCTCACCGTCATGAGCCGGATCGGCCAGAACTCCAAGATCGTCCTCACCCACGATGTGGCACAGCGGGACAACCTGAGGGTCGGCCGCCATGACGGCATCGCCGCCGTCGTCGAGACGCTGAAGGGTCATCCGCTGTTCGGGCACATCACGCTGACGCGCTCCGAGCGCTCGCCGATCGCGGCGCTCGTCACCGAACTGCTGGAGGGCGCTGAAGTCTAGCGGGTCACCCGACCTGCCACGGGATATGTTCGCGCACATCAGTGAGCGTGGGCGGTGCATCGGTGAACAAATCGTCAACCATGTACTCGTCCACGCCGCTGATGGCCAGCCGGTGACCGCACCCTTCAAGATCGCCGTCGAGTGCTGTGGTTGCAACGCAAATGGCGGTGGCGACATCGACCATCACCCGGGTGCGCCCTGACCCGATGAGCGGCCGGCCGGGCGTGAACGGCTGGTAGGAAACGTTCGGGGTGGCGGTGGCGGCAAGTACACGGCGGCCCTCATGGACCTCCTCGGTGATGTCCTCAAGCTCGACCCGGTTCGCGAACGGTGTCTCGTACGGGACCGGCGCGTCACCGGCGAGCTCCACAGGGTCGAGCATCGCGGCCCATCGCGGATCGCCGAAGGCCGGTTCACCGTAGGCGGCCTTCGGGCGGCGGTGGACATAGCCCACTTCGTTATAGACGGGGGTGACCAGGTTCGGAGCCACGAGCCATGAGTTCTTGCTTGCGCTGACGTAGAAGGCGTCACGGGAGTGCTCGTTGCCGGTACTGCTGTGAAGGAGCGTGCCGTCGATCTTTTCCACTCTGAGCGCTGCCGGGCGACGCACCCAGGCACGCAGGGGATCCGACTCTCCATCCGTGCTGATCCAAAACACTGAAAACCGGACCGTTTCCCAGCGCCACGGTGAAGAACGGCACAGGGATCGGAAGAGGCTCGCCGGATTGGAACCGCTGGAGGCGGACATATCCACAGTGTAATCCCGGCATGTCAGTTCCGAACCGGGATTCGGCTACGGTAGGCACATGCTGGCGCTGATGGGGGAGTACTGGGACACCGCGCCCATCGCATTCTGGCTATGCGCGGTCGCGCTGACGCTGCTCGGCGTCGTCGGGATCTGGCTCAGCGTGATCGATATCCTGAGCCATCGCCTGCCCAACCGCATCATCTTTCCGTCCTACCCGGCCGCAGGCGTACTCCTCGCCGCTGCGGCGCTCGCAGCCGGGGACTGGGGCCGGCTGGTGTCCCTTGCCGGGGGAGCGGCGGCGCTGTGGGTGTTCTACTTCATCCTTCGGCTGATCTATCCCGCGGGGATGGGCTTTGGGGACGTGAAACTGGCAGGGGTGCTCGGCCTGTACCTCGGCTTCGTGGGGTGGTCATTCCTGCTGTGGGGCACCTTCGCGGCTTTCCTGCTCGGTGGGCTGTGGGGGGTCATCCTCATCGTCAGCCGCCGGGGTACCGCCAAATCGGCCATCCCCTTCGGGCCGTTCATGATCATCGGGGCGGGTCTGGTCCTCGCGTTAGGCTGAGAATCATGCCCACTCCAGACTTCGTCCAGTCTCTGCGTTCGAGGATCGGTCACGATCCGCTATGGCTCCCCGGAGCTGCCGCCGTGGTGTACGACGACGACGGCCGCGTCCTGCTCGGACGCCGCGCCGACAACGGCCGGTGGACGCTCATCACCGGAATCATCGATCCCGGCGAACACCCCGCCCAGGCGATTGTGCGTGAGGTGCAGGAGGAGACCGGAGTGTCGGTCGAGGTTGAGCATCTGGTCAGTGTCGACGTCGTCGGACCCATGACTTTCCCGAATCAGGACGTGTGTAGTTTCCTGAGCCTGGTGTTCCGGTGCCGTTACGTTTCCGGTGATGCCCGCGTGAATGACGACGAGTCCCTGGACGTTGCGTGGTTCAGCCCTGACGATCTGCCGGAGTTGAACCCACTGCACCGACGCCATGCTGAGAATGCGCGCTACTCGACGGGTGTCCCCGACTTCGTGCGGTAGCCCTGCGGCGCGCTTCCTCGCAGGGAACCACCGCTCACGAGTGTGAAAGTCACAATGGGGAAACGCTTTCCGAAATATGTCCAAAGTTCTTGAATGTGACTGTTCTCACCATTAGGCTGACTTCGTTGGTCTCCGTGAATCGTTTCATTGTCTCGTCTGGATTACCCATGTGTCCTTGAGCTTGTTATCTCTCGGTCGGCCCATGAACCACCCCGAATTTCACTGTCGAAACTGCAAGGTGTGATGCCATGACCCCCGGAAATCTGCGCCCGCATCCGGTGCGCGCTCTTATCGCAGGAACCGCTATTGTCGGTCTCTGCTCGGCGACGACGCCGGCCATAGCGGCTGAAGAGCCGTTCTCCCGGTCCTTCGACTTCGGTACCTCCAGCAGCCCTGTTGCGGACGGCTGGACCGGAGTTTCCGAAGGCACCCGCTACTCCGCTGCGGCGGGATACGGCATTGTGCCGGTCGAAGGAGTAGCCCCGATATCCCGCTACAGGACATCCGCTGCTGCTGACCCCGTAGCCAACGACTTTGTCCTCGGCACGGCGTGGGGATTTGTCGCAGACGTTCCAAACGGCAGCTACAGCGTGCGCGTGCTGTCGGGTGACGAACTCACCGGAACCAGCACTACCAAGACCAGCGTGAGCCTCGAAGGTGTTCCTGCGGGAACCATACAGTCACGCCAGGCTGTATCAGAGCAGACCTGGCAGACAACCGTCGAGGACGGCCAGTTGACCGTAGACCTCGCCGGAGAGGGAGCCGGCGCCTATGTGAACGGCATCGTCATTACGGAGGTCGAACCTTCGGCTGAACCGGAGCCCCAGCCTGAGCCGGAGGAACCGGTATCAGCTCTCGCCGCCCCCCAGTCCGTGCGCATGGCGCATGTGACTTCGGAGGCAGTGACGCTGCGCTGGAATGAAGTCAGCGGAGCAACGGGCTACGTTGTGAGCCGGTCCGACAAGGTCGACGGCACCTACACCAGGGTCGCCGAAACAGCGGAACGGGTCGTGCACGTCACCGATCCCGTGGACACCACCAAAGCGCACTATTACAAGGTGCAGGCACGCGGGGCGGACGGCCTCTCGGCGCCGTCGGCGGTTGCGGTTTCCAGCCTCAGCACCGAAGCACCGGCACTGCCCGACAACGGCGTGCTCTCACTCGATTTCGGAAACGGACAGACGGCCGCCGGTGCAGTACGCATTGACGAAACAACGACATACACGACCGGGAACCGCGTGGGCTTCGTCGACGTTGCACAGGTCACAGCCACCGACCGGGGCGGGGAGAACGCCGCGAAGTCGGATTTCGTAACCGTCGGGGACACCGAGCTCGTAGTCGACCTGCCGAACGGCAACTACACGGTGGATCTCATTGCCGGTGACACTGAGGGCGGCACCGACATCGCCGTCACGGCAGAGCAGATGGCAAAGGTGCAGCGCACCGAGAAGCTCGCCGGCGAATACCTCGAGATGGCCTTCAACATTGCCATTGTGGACGGTCAGCTGAACCTCGAATTCGCGGGCGCCGCGGCGAACCTGAACTCGCTCGTGATCACGCAGAAGACGCCCAACCAGGCAGGCTCGGAACCGACGGCATGGATTACCGGTGACTCGACCGTGCAGACCTACACCGCCGACTACGTGCCGCAGGCCGGTTGGGGGCAGATGATCGAGCGCTTCCTCTCGGATGACGTGACGATCGAGAACAAGGCCATCGGCGGACGCAGTTCCAAGAACTTCATCAGCCAGGGACGGCTGGACGAGGTGCTGCTGAACATCAAGCCGGGGGACTACCTCTTCGTCCAGTTCGGCCACAATGACAACAGCTACGGCGTCGACGACCGCTGGGCAGCGCCGGGCGACTACTACGAGTACCTGCGCACCTTCGTTGACGGCGCCACCCAGCGCGGTGCCACGCCGGTCATTGTGACGCCGGTGTCCCGCCGGTCCTACAACGAACAGACCGGTGAGGCGAACGTTTCCTTCCCGGCCTACGTCGAAGCAGCATCGAAGCTCGCTGCTGAGACCGGAACTCCGCTCGTTGACCTTTCCGCTTCCAGCCGCGCCTACCTCACGGAGATTGGGCCGGAAGCAGCAAAGTCCGTCTTCCTGCACGTACCGGCCGGCGTTTACGCGAACCGGCCGAACGGCACCGTCGACGACACCCACTTCCAGGAGTACGGAGCCATCCAGATGGCGCGGCTCGTGGCAACCGATGTCGCAAAGCTGGACATCCCGCTTGCCTCGGAGGTCCAGTCCGTCGAGCCGCCGGCCGAGGTGCCGGCCGCACCGACCGGCGTTGTTGCAGGCAGTGTTTCAAATGCTGGAGCGCAGCTGACGTGGAACGCGGTCGAGGGTGCTGACATCTACAAGGTGTTCGGCAAGGACGCCGAAGCTGGGGAGGACGCTTACGCGCTCATCACCACTTCCACGCTGCCGCTGGCTTCGGTCGGCGGCCTCGAAGAGGGCAAGTCATACGACCTCCGCGTGGTGGCTGTGAACGGGCGAGGTGACTCCGCGCCGTCGGACGCTGTCCGTATCACCACCAAGGCGCCGCTGTTCAAGTTCGACGTGCAGGTGGCGGGAAATCCGTTGATGCCGGGCTACACCGAAGTGAGCGCGGCCTCCGTCTACACACCGGAGATCGGCTGGGGCTGGCTGGCCTCCGATGGCATGGCAGGCCGTGACCGCGGTACCAATTTCGATCCTGCGCCGAACGACCTGGAGCGTGACTTCCTGCTCCCGACTCCTGACCATGTATTCGCGGTCGACGTTCCGAACGGCACCTACGCAGTCAAGACGTACAACGGCGACTGGATTGGAACCAGCCGCTCCAACGTGCAGATCGAGGGGAAGGACTTCGGTTCGTCGAACGCCGGACGAGGTTCGGTATCCGAGAAGATCAGCCAGCCTGTCCTTGTGACGGACGGACAGATCAACCTCGTGATGACGGGCAGCTCGTCGCGCCTCAACGGCATCGAGATCACCCCGCTGCTGCTTGCGCCCACCGCGCTTGCCGCTGACGACGTCACAATCCAGGGCAGCGACGTGGCTGTGTCACTGAGCTGGACCGGCAATGACGACGCGGTTGGCTACCGTGTCTACCGGCAGTCAGCCGGTGCCACGAAGGCTGAGGCTATCGGCGACGTCGACGGCACCTCCTTCGTGGATACGACGGCCGACATCGGGCTCGAGTACACCTACACCGTCGTCGCGCTCGATGCGTCAGGGGCCGAGTCTGTCCCCTCCAACGCCGTCGAACTGACCACGGTGGATCCCGACGTCGAGAAGGCGCCGGTCCCCACCGGCCTGACGTTGGGCGCGGTGAACAAGAACGACGTCACGATCAGCTGGAAGCCCTCCGAGGGCGCGCTCTTCTACCATGTCTTCCGTGCCGATCCGCTCGCGGACGGTTCGGCTGGCGAGCTGCAGCTGGTGGGACGGGCTGATGAGCCCACCTTCACCGACACCGACGTGCTCACCACTGTGGAGTATGTGTACGCGGTGGCTGCCGTGAACGCAGGCGGTGTCTCCGCGAAGTCGGAGACCGTCACTTCGCCGGCAGTCACCACGCTGGCGCGGCAGGCCGAGCGCCTCGACCGTTCGCCGGTGGCCGTTGTGTCCGACGGCGGCGTGTACGTTGGCTGGCGCATGCTTGGCCTGGATCCCGAAGAGATCGGGTTCCACGTCTACCGCAACGGTGAGCGCATCACCACGGAGCCGGTTACCTCGAGCACCAACCTGCTCGACGCCGACGGTCTGGCCGATTCCACGTACCGCATCAGCACCGTGGTGAACGGAACCGAACGATGGGCCACTGAGGAGTTCACGGTCTGGGATTCACAGACCCTGGACATTCCGCTGGACAAGCCCGCCGATGGTGTCACCAAGGACGGCCAGCCGTACAGCTACCGTGCCAACGACGCCTCCATCGGCGATCTCGACGGTGACGGGCAGTACGAGATCGTGCTCAAGTGGGATCCGACCAACTCGCAGGACAACTCGCGTGCCGGGTACACCGGAAACGTCTACGTTGACGCCTATAAGCTGGACGGGACACGCCTGTGGCGGATCGACCTGGGCAAGAACATCCGGGCCGGTGCTCACTACACGCAGTTCCAGGTGTTCGACCTGGACGGCAACGGCACAGCTGAAGTCACCATGAAGACCGCCGACGGGACCGTGGATGGAACGGGCGCTGTCATCGGCGACGCCCGCGCCGACTACCGGAACTCCGGTGGGTACGTCCTGACCGGTCCGGAGTTCGTCACGGTGTTCAACGGCGCGACGGGTGCGGCGGTCGACACGACCGACTACATCCCCGCACGTGGCGACGTCGGTTCGTGGGGCGACACCTACGGCAACCGGGTTGACCGGTTCCTGGCCGGTGTGGCCTACCTCGACGGCGAGAAGCCGAGCGTCGTGTTCAGCCGCGGCTACTACACCCGCACGGTGATCGCCGCGTACGACTTCGACGGCACCTCGCTGACACCGCGGTGGACCTTCGACTCGAACGAAGCCGGGGACGAGTACCGCGGACAGGGCAACCACCAGTTCTCGGTTGCCGACGTCGATGGTGATCAGAAGGACGAAATCATCTTCGGGTCAATGACCATCGACGATGACGGAACGCCGCTCTACAACACCGGCCTCGGCCACGGCGACTCCCTGCACGTCTCGAACTTCGATCCGACACGAGAGGGTCTCGAGGTGTTCGCGTCCCACGAGGACATGGGCGCGTCGGGCAACAAGGGCGCGACGTTCCGCGACGCTGCGACCGGCGAGCTGATCTGGTCCATCCCGGCAACCAAGGACACGGGCCGAGCTGTCATGGGCGATATCGACCCGCGGCATCCAGGAGCCGAGGGCTGGGCCGTCGGCGGCGACGCTGCATGGAACTCGCCGGTGGGTCAGCTGCGGGCGAGCAACGGTGAGTTGATCGCTGAGCAGATCCCGGCGGCGAACTTCCTGACCTGGTGGGACGGCGACCTGCTTCGTGAGATCACGGACCACGACTGGAACAACGAAACACGGACCGGCGTACCGACGATCTCGAAGTGGAACTACGAAATCAGTACCGAGGAGGAGATCTACCGGGCCGAGGGAACGTTGACGAACAACGACACCAAGGGCACGCCGGCACTGCAGGCGGACCTGTTCGGGGACTGGCGCGAGGAGATCGTTACCCGCACCGACGATTCGACCGCCCTGCGCATCGCCACCACGGTGAACGTCACGGACCACAGGCTGCGTACCCTGCAGTCCGACCCGGTCTACCGCCTTGGCGTTGCCTGGCAGAACACCTCCTACAACCAGCCTCCGCACACCTCGTACTTCCTCGGGGAAGGCATGGAGCAGCCGAAGGCGCCGAGCATCGCCTACACCGGTGAGGAGCCGGCAGCGGGTGAGCTCGTCAAGCCGTCGGAGAGTCCGGAGGCACCGGTGAAGGATGACCTGACGGACGAGAACCAGCTGGATCTCGGCCTGGCGAAGCATAAGTTCCCGCGTGGAGCTTCGGAGGTTGTCCTCTCCAACCTGCCTGCGGGTGAATGGGTGCACGTCTACCTCGGCGAAGCAGCCCTCGGCTGGCACCTGGTGAACGACGACGGCGCCGTCACGGTTACGACGCCGGAAGACACCCGCCCGGGAGACAACCGCGTCGTGATCCACACCGCCGGTTCCGAGCTGCTGGGCTGGGATCGACTGAAGGTGGTGGGCCCGGGCCGCTAACCCCCTCGTTCAGTTGGCAGGACACGCCCCGAACGCCCAGTCATAAGGGGCGTGTCCTGCCAACTCGCGGAGGACAACGTCAAGAATGAGCGAGGGCCCGGACGGTTGTGTACCGTCCGGGTCCTCGCTCGTTCTGTAAGGCGGCGTGCTTACTGCGGCGGTCGCGTCATGGAGAGCACGTCGAGTGCTTGGTCCAGCTGCGCTTCCGTCAGCTCGCCGCGCTCCACGTACCCGAGTGCGACGACGGCCTCCCGGACGGTGAGTCCCTCGGCCACGGCCTTCTTGGCAATCTTCGCTGCGTTCTCGTAGCCGATGTACTTGTTCAGCGGCGTCACGATCGACGGCGATGCCTCGGCGAGGAAGCGCGCACGCTCCTCGTTGGCGGTGAGACCGTCGATCATCTTGTCCGCCATGACCCGGCTGGTGTTGGAGAGCAGGCGGATGGACTCGAGCAGGTTGGCAGCCATGACCGGGATGCCGACATTGAGCTCGAAAGCGCCGTTGGTCGAAGAGAGCGCGATCGTTGTGTCATTGCCGATGACCTGGGCGGCAACCATGATCGCTGCCTCGCAGATCACGGGGTTGACCTTGCCCGGCATGATCGAGGATCCCGGCTGCAGGTCCGGGATGGCGATCTCACCGAGACCGGTGTTCGGGCCTGACCCCATCCAGCGCAGGTCGTTGTTGATCTTCATGAACGAGTACGCGATGTTCCGCAGCTGCCCGGATGCCTCGATGAGTCCGTCGCGGTTGGCCTGCGCCTCGAAGTGGTTGCGCGCCTCGGTGAGCGGCAGGCCGGTGTCCTCGGCGAGCAGTTCGATGACCCGCGCCGAGAAGCCGGCGGGAGTGTTGATGCCTGTTCCGACGGCGGTGCCGCCCAGGGGAACCTCGGCGACGCGGGGGAGAGAGGCATTGATGCGCTCGACGCCGTAGCGTACCTGCGCCGCGTAACCGCCGAACTCCTGTCCCAGGGTGACGGGGGTGGCGTCCATGAGGTGCGTACGGCCGGACTTCACCACGCCCTTGAATTCCTCGGCCTTGCGCTCCAGCGACTCCGCCAGGTACTCCAGCGCGGGGATCAGGTCGTTGATCAGGGCGGACGTCGCGGCGACGTGGACCGAGGTCGGGAAGACGTCATTCGAGGACTGCGAGGCGTTGACGTGGTCGTTGGGGTGGACCACCTTCTCACTGCCGCCGTCCTTCAGGGCTCGGGTGGCGAGTTCGGCGAGAACCTCGTTGGTGTTCATATTCGAGGACGTTCCCGACCCGGTCTGGAACACATCGATGGGGAAGTCGCCGTCGTACTTCCCGGTGGCAACCTCGTCCGCAGCGGACTCGATGGCGCGTGCGAGCTCTTCGTCGAGCACACCCAGTTCGGCGTTGGCCGTGGCGGCCGCCTTCTTGATCCGTGCCAGGGCTTCGATGTGCGTCCGCTCCAACGTTTTGCCGGAGATCGGGAAGTTCTCCACGGCGCGCTGCGTCTGCGCGCGGTAGAGGGCGTTTGCGGGAACCCGAACCTCGCCCATGGTGTCGTGTTCTATGCGGTAGTCGACGTTCTCCTGGGAATCAATTGTCATGCGCCAATTCTGACCTGTGGCGCAGAGCGCCACAAATCACAGCGCCACAAATTAGAGAGTGCCGAGTTCCGACACGAGGTCGGCCTTGCCTTCATCCAGCCGGTAGGTCACACCGACGACGGCGGTGGATCCTTTTTCGACAGCGCCCGCGATGACGCGGGACGAATCGACCAGCCGCTGCGTCGTCTGCCGGATGTGTTCCTCGACGGCGTCGTTGATGTCGGTGGAGCCGTTGCGGCGCGAGGTGAGCACTGACGAAGTGATGCGTTCGACGAGGTCGCGTATGAATCCCGTCGGCATGGTGCCGGAGTCAATCGCATTCGCGGTTGCCGTGACAGCGCCGCAGGAGTCATGTCCGAGGACGACGATCAACGGCACATTGAGGACGCCCACGCTGTACTCGAGCGAGCCGAGGACGGCGTCGTCGATGACCTGGCCGGCCGTACGCACCACAAAAATGTCGCCGAGACCGACGTCGAAGATGATCTCGGCGGCAAGGCGGGAGTCCGAGCAGCCGAAGATAACGGCGAACGGATCCTGCGTGTTCACCAGCGATGCGCGCCGGGAGGCGTCCTGGTTTGGATGTGATGACGAGGAGGAAATGAACCGCGCATTTCCGTCACACAGTTTCTGCCAGGCTTCAGCGGGAGTCAGTTGTTTTGTCACGTGTGTCACTTTACTGTGCGCCGGCGCCGGCTGGCCCGCTTGGTGACTCTACGTTGAGGAGTGCTACTTCACTTCGTCGAGTACAGCGCTTCCGAGGACGTCGAACTGGGCGAGGTCGGCTGTCCCGTTGAGGATGAGCGTGAAGCCATCCTGCTCGGTTGTAAGGAAAGCATCGCCGGAGGTGCTGTCGAGCAGTTCCCAGGTGACGCCGTCGATCACTCGCTGTCCGGATGGTTGCGCGCCGTCAAGGCGCTGCGAGAGCCAGGTGGGGTTCGAATCATCGGTCTGTGTCACCTGGATGAACTCGCGATCAGGCGTGAGATAGCCCACTTCCCAGAAGGCCACGCCGTCGGAAGCGGAAGCGGAACCGGTCCAGCGGGCGTAGTTGGAAGTCCAGCCTTCCGGCAGGTCAGCCGCCACGGGCACGTAGCCGGCGGCATCTTCGGCCTGCGAGGCGACGGTGGCGACGTCGACGTCGCGCGTATAGGTGTCAGCCGTGTGGGTCGGATTCAGCAGGACCACGAAGAGAACCAGTCCCAGGGTGACGGCGGTGGCAATGAACATGCCGATCGATGAGGCATTGGCGCGCTTTGCCTGCTTGGGCGTGAGCACCGGGGTTGCCGGTGCGTCCTGCTGGTTCTCCTGGGTGCTGCTCACGCTCCCATTGTCCCTTACGCCGGTCGCGTCACGGAAATGGCCGGACAGCCGCCCCGCACTATGATTGCCATAGAAGGAACCGCTAATTCAACGATGAGGTAAACGTGTCCAACACCGCAAAAGCAGCGCAGTATTCCACCCTCTCACCGGCACTCGCTGTTGGAGATGACGAACCGGACCGCAACCTCGCGCTGGAGTTGGTGCGCGTCACCGAAGCCGCTGCCATCGCCGGCGGGCACTGGGTCGGTTTCGGCGATAAGAACAAGGCCGATGGTGCCGCCGTTGACGCCATGCGTTCCCTTCTCTCGACCGTGCACTTCAACGGCGTCGTTGTCATCGGAGAGGGCGAGAAGGATGAAGCGCCCATGCTCTACAACGGCGAGCACGTGGGTGACGGCAGCGGCCCCGAGTGCGACGTCGCGGTTGACCCGATCGACGGCACCCGCCTGACCGCGCTGGGCATCAACAACGCGCTTGCGGTCCTGGCTGTGGCTGAGCGTGGCACCATGTTCGATCCCTCTGCCGTCTTCTACATGGAGAAGCTGGTTACCGGCCCGGAAGCCGCGGACATGGTCGACCTCCGCCTCCCCGTGAAGCAGAACCTGCACCTGATTGCCAAGGCCAAGGGCAAGAAGGTCAACCAGATCAACGTCATGATCCTCGACCGCGACCGGCACCGCCCGCTGGTCCAGGAGATTCGCGACGCCGGCGCCCGCACCCGGTTCCTCATGGACGGTGACGTCGCCGGGGCCATCGCGGCCGCCCGCGAAGGCACCGACATCGACGCGCTCATGGGTATCGGCGGCACTCCCGAAGGCATTGTTG
This sequence comes from Arthrobacter sp. M71 S08, assembly GCF_059089725.1. Taxonomy (NCBI): domain Bacteria; kingdom Bacillati; phylum Actinomycetota; class Actinomycetes; order Micrococcales; family Micrococcaceae; genus Arthrobacter; species Arthrobacter sp. M71 S08. The sequence goes on from NZ_JBNHEY010000001.1 coordinate 504,870, forward strand.
CCGCGTGCGCCATCAAGTCGCTCGGCGGCGTAATCCAGGGCCGGCTGTGGCCCACCAGCGACGACGAGAAGCAGAAAGCACTCGACGCCGGCCACGATCTTGAGCGCGTGCTATCCACCAATGACCTCGTGACCAGCGACAACTGCTACTTCGCCGCCACCGGCATCACCGACGGCGACCTGCTGCGAGGCGTCCGCTACCACGGCGGCAAGGTGCTCACCCAGTCGATCGTGATGCGCTCGAAGTCGGGCACCATCCGCGTGGTCGACGGCGAGCACCAGGCCCACAAGTGGGAGAGCTACGCTCGCCTCAGCTAGATTCATAGCGCCCCGATAGCACTTCGGCCAGGCGATAGCGGTTGACCCCTATCGCCTGGCCGAACTGCTATCCGGTGGGGGGTGCGCACGGCATCCCAGTACGACGACGTCGCCCGGCTTATCCACAGATCCCGCCCCTGCCGTGGCGCGCCGATGCCCCGGACGGCAGGGTGAATACCTGTGAACCTCCCGGCAATCCTGAGCGCAGCGCGGACCGTCCCCTCGATGACGAATGGCCCCGCAGGCTTGCTCGAGGCGCCCAGCGGGGGAGCCTGGTCCGGATCCGGCGGGGCTGCTACGTCGACGCCGGCGAGTGGAAGGCACTCGATGCGGACCAGCAGTACCGGGTGACCCTTCGTGCGGTGCTCCGTACGGCGAACACCGCGCCGCTCTTTGCCGAGGAATCCGCGGCTTTCCTGTGGGGACTGCCCCTGATTGGTAGCTTCGTTGTAACCGGGAAGATCCAGACGGCGATTGATCTCGCCCTGCGCTACGACTTCCCGTGGGCGGTAACGGTGATGGACCGGTTGCTCAACCCGGCGCCGCTCATTTCCGAGCGCCGTGCCGCCCCGCTCACCAAAGCCGAGGTCGCCACATATATCGAGGCGCTCGCTGCGCTCGGCGCGGGCCCCTCGGCCAGTAGCGCCTATCGGCCCCCAGCGCTCGCTGCGCTCGCACCGGGGCCCTGCCGATAGGCTTAGCACCATGAACCTCGTCATCGCTCCGTGCTGGAACGCGCCCGAATGGGATTCCGTAGTCAACCGTCTGAACGGCCATCCGCAGCAGCTTTGGGGTTGGGGGAAGACGAAGGCCGACCACGGCTGGCGGACTGAACGGCTTCTCCTGACCCGGGACGGCGAGACCATTGCCTGTGCACAGATCCTCATCCGCCGGCTGCCAATGCCGTTCCGTGCCCTGGTCTACGTTCCGCGCGGGCCGGTGTGCCGCGCCGAGGATGCCCGGGAGGTACTTGAGGAACTCGCCCGGTACGCCCGTGACGCCTACGCAGGCACCGTGCTCAGCATCGAACCTGACTGGGACTCGGAGTCAGACTTCGCCGGCGCGGTCCGTGAAGCAGGGTTCCGCCCCACCCAGAACACCATCCTGATCCCGCGTACCCTCATCCTTGACCTGATGCGCACCGAGGATGAGCTGCTGGCGGACATGTCAAAGAAGCACCGCCAGTACATCCGCAAGTCCGGACGGGAAGAGCTTGAGTTCCGCGAGGTGACCAGGGACGAACTGGCGGACTGCCTCTCGGTCTATAGGGAAACGGCCCAGCGCGCCGGGTTCGGAATCCACGAGGACAGGTACTACGTCGACATCTACAACAACCTCGGCGCTGCCTCCCCCGTCTACGCGGCATTCCAGGGCAAAACGGTGGTGGCGTTCCTCTGGCTGTCGGCCAGTGACTCCACCGCGTTCGAGCTCTACGGCGGAATGACCGAGGAGGGCGAGCGGCTGCGCGCCAACTACGCCCTGAAGTGGCTGGCAATCCGCTCGATGAAGGAACGCGGAGTCCAGCGGTATGACTTCAACGGACTCCTGAACGACGGCGTCTCGAAGTTCAAGATGGGCTGGGCGAATCACGAGGACCTGCTGACGGGCACCTGGGACAAGCCGCTGTCGCCGCTCTACCCCGCCTACGCCACAGCGATGCCGCTGGCCCGGCGCGGACTGTCCGGGGCGCGCGTCGCCGTGGACGCCGTCCGAACCAAGGTAGTGCCGGCTCTCCGTGCTAAGGCTGCGTCTCTTCGTGCCGGCCGCGCACGGGCCCTAACCCGCCAGGATTAGCGTCTCCGGCGGCACCCACGGTCGCCGCGAAGGCGACGGCGGTGCCGCCGTCGTCGTCTGAGGTGTCGGTGGTGTCCGACGCGAGCCGCGCCATGACGGGCGATTCGTTCGCCGGAATGAAGGCGCTTTGCCCGCGGTGGAGGATGAGGTCGCCCTTGGGGGAGTCGAGCACGATCGTTCCTGACACGACGAGGATCACCGTCGGTCCGTTCTGGGCGAGCGGAATGTCAGCTGAGGCGGCGTCGTCACCGAAGGACACGGGCAGCTCGAGCCGTTGCAGCTGGAACTCGTCGAATGGCGGGCAGTAGAGTTCCTGGCCCAGCGGCGTGGACTCCGGGTCGAGCAGCGGAAGGGCCAGAGGCGCGAAGTCGACTGTTTTCAGGAGCTCGCCGGTGTCTACGTGCTTCGTGGTCAGCCCGCCGCGCAGCACGTTGTCCGAGGACGCCATGACCTCGATGCCGAGACCCTCGAGGTAGGCATGAACGTTGCCTGCCGGCAGGTACAGCGCCTGGCCCGGCCGCAGGGTCACCCGGTTGAGGAGGAGCGCGACCAGCACGCCGGGATCGCCCTCGTGGTGTCCGTTGAGCTGCAGCACCGTTGCGGCCGATGCTCTCAGGAGGTTGTCCTCTGAGGCGGTCAGGCTGTCGTTTTCCAGGACCTCGATAAGGGCTTCGACGGCTGCCCGCGTCTCGGCGCCACCGGTCAGGAGCCGGGTGAAGGCTTCGCGCAGCGCTGCGGTCTCATCGGGGATGCCGAGGTCGGCGATGACGGACTGCAGAATGGCCGGCGCCCACCCCCTCTGCTTCTCGACCAGCCCTGCGAGTGCGGTGAAGACCTGTGCGGCTTCGGTAGGCGCACGGAAACCACACAGCGCGTCGAAGTCGGTGAGGGCGAAGATCAGTTCGGGTTTGGAGAACGCGTCGCGGTAGTTCCGGTTCGGAGCGTCCTGGGGGACCCCGGCGGCATTCTCACGGTCGAACCCTGCGCGCGCCTGCTCCGGGCTGGGGTGAACCTGCAGGGAGAGCGGCGCGGCGGCCGCAAGGACCTTCATGAGAAACGGCAGGCGGTCGCCGAACGCCTCGCGGGTGAGAGCGCCGAGCGCGCGGTCAGGATCCGAGTCGATCAGCGCGTCCAACGGTGTCCCCGAGTCCCCGTGGCCCTGCACTGTCGAGGGGGAGTCAGGATGTGCGCCGATCCACAGTTCGGCCTCCGGACCGCCGGACGGAGTGCGGCCCAGCAGCTCCGCGATGGCCGTGGTGGATCCCCACTGGTAGGGGCGCAAGGGATTGTCCAGCTGGTACATCGCGAGTGTCCGTTCGTTAGGCGGGGGTGCATTCCCCGTTGTCGGCCAACAGTGCTTCGAGCGTGGTCCAGTCCTGGTTGACCGCGAGCTGGTGAAGGTACTCTTCGGTGATTTCTCCTGTGCCGGTCTGCGCCGGCAGGGCGCCGATCAGCCCGGCACGATCCACCTTCAGTACGCCGGCGGGCGCGGCCTGGGCATCGCCGGAGGCGGCGGCAAGTGTCTCCTGCACCCTCTGGTGAACCAGCGGGATGTCGGGGAAGGTCGAGAACAGGTCGCCGGGCTCGCCGAAGTCCGGCGCTCCAATGGTGAGGCGGGCGACGTCGTGATCTTTCGCCTTCATGGCAAGGTCCACGAAGCTGCCGAGCTGGTCCCGGGGGATGTCGGTCTCGACAATCTCTGTCCCCGCAGCGGCTATCTCCTGGAAGCGGGTCAGAACGGTTGCGGGGTCGAGCTGGGCAATCATCGCCGCCTGCACGCACTGCTGGCGCTGGATGCGCGCGTAGTCCGTGGCGTACTCCCGGGAACGGGCGTACCAGAGCGCGTGATACCCATCGAGCCTCTGCACGCCGGGTGCAATCCATTCCGACGGCGGGTAGAACCGCTTCGGATCCGTGCCCGGGATCTCGATGGAGGTGATGGGAACCCACCCGCCGGCGTCAATCGTGATGCCTCCCATGGCATCGATCAACTGTTCGAAGCCTTCCATGTCCACCAGGACGTAGGCCTGGACCTCAATGCCGAGGATGCCGCTGGCGGCGTCCATCATGGCTTCGGCTCCGGGGTCTTGGGACTCCGGATACAGGTCGGCATGGGACTCGGTGACTTCGGTGTAGAGGCTGTTGATGATGCAGGCGTCACCGCAGTTGTAACCGTCGGGCCAGACCTGCCGGAGCGGTGAGTCCTCGGAGAACGGCGCGTTCTGGAAGTCCCGGGGGATGCTGAAGGTGACGGTGGCGCCGCTGTCGGCGTCCACGCTGATAACCGAGATGCTGTCAGGACGGCGGCCTGACCTGTCCTCACCGGCATCGCCGCCCATGAGAAGGAAGTTGTAGCGCCCGTCGACCGGGTCGAAAGCGGGGCCGGTCTGGAAGATGTTGCCGAAGGTGTTGCGGCTGACGTTGAGCAGGTAGGCGGCGTAGCCGAGGCTGCCGCTGGTCAGGAGCATCAGCAGTGCCAGCGAGGCGGCGACAACGGGACGCATTCCGCGGTCCAGCAAGGGCGGGCGGATGACCCGGAGGGTGTTGAGGAAGAGCAGCGCCCAGCCGATTGCAAGTGCCACGAGCACCGCGATCAGCACGAGGGAGAACACCTCGTTGGCGAGCAGATTCACCAGCAGTTGCCGGTTCACTACTGCAATGACGACGGCGGCAATCACCAGGAACCAGACGGTGAACGTGACGCGAAGCGCACGGCGGCCGAGCTTGCGGTCCCCGGCGACGATCTGTGCGGCTCCCGGGATCAGCAGGGTGAGCAGGAGGAGCAGGAAGGCGCGCCTGGTACGCACGCCGGACGGCGCCGACTCCGGGTATCGCACCGGATCGGTGAGCATGGTCCGTTGAGAGGGCCTGCCGGGGTGAACCGCCCGGCTCATGCGCCGCCTTCATGGAGGGAATCGCGGGTCCCGGCCCGCGCCCGGAGCTTCGCGCCCTTGTCGAGCGCTGTCTGCCGCAGGCCCTGCGCGAACTCGGTGAGCTTGTCGGAGAGCTCCTGAGCGTGCTGCCCGTCACCGGAGGCGAGGATGCGAACGGCCAGGAGTCCTGCGTTGCGTGCGCCGCCGACCGACACTGTGGCTACCGGGATGCCGGCGGGCATCTGGACGATGGAGAGCAGGGAATCCATGCCGTCGAGGTGTTTGAGCGGCACAGGAACGCCGATGACGGGCAGCGACGTAAGCGATGCCAGCATCCCGGGCAGGTGGGCGGCCCCGCCTGCGCCGGCGATGATCACCCTCAGGCCGCGGCCGGCAGCCTCGCGTCCGTACGCCACCATGTCTTCGGGCATGCGGTGTGCGGAGACGACGTCGGCCTCGTACGGAATGCCGAACTCTTCGAGGGCGAGAGCGGCAGCTTCCATGACCGGCCAGTCGGAGTCGGAGCCCATGACCAGGCCGACGAGGGCACCGGCGGGTGAGTTATTCACTATGTTTCCTTCCGGGGATCGCGACCGTCCCGCAGGATAGCCGCAGCGCGCTCGGCGCGCTCCCTGACCTGTGCCGTTGTGTCACCTGGCAGGGCAATAGCGTTGACATGGCCGATCTTCCGGCCCGGCCGCACGCTCTTGCCGTAGGTGTGGATCTTCGCGGCGGGCTCTGCCTCCAACGCCGCCGGATAGGCACTATACAGCTCGGGGTTCTCTCCACCGAGGATGTTCTTCATGACCACCACGCCTGAGGCGAGGGACGTGTCTCCAAGGGGAAGGCCCAGAACGGCGCGCAGGTGTTGCTCGAACTGCCCCGTCACGGCGCCGTCCATGGTCCAGTGGCCGGAGTTGTGGGGCCGCATTGCCAGTTCGTTGATGAGGAATCCCGCATCGCTGTCCGCGACTTCAAACATCTCGACCGCCATGACGCCGGTGACGCCAAGCTCCTCGGCGATACGCAGCGCGGCTTCGGCCGCGGCTCGGGCCAGGCCTGCGGACAGGTCCTGCGCCGGCGCGATCACTTCGTCGCAGACACCGTTGACCTGGATCGAATGGACCACAGGCCAGGCCCGTGCCTCGCCACGGGGGGAGCGGGCAACGAGTGCCGACAGCTCGCGTGTGAAGGGCACCTTTTCTTCGGCGAGCAGCGCGGAGCCGGTGAACCAGTCTGCGGCCTCCTCGGCGTCGTCGGGTGAATCGATGATCCGCACGCCCTTGCCGTCATAGCCTCCGCGAGGCGTTTTCAGGACTACTGGCCAGCCGATTTCTTCGCCGAAGGCCCGCAGGTCCTCTACAGACGAGACTGCGCTCCAGCGGGGATTCGGCAGCCCGAGCCGATCCACGGCCGCCCGCATCACCAGCTTGTCCTGTGCATGGCGCAGCGCGTCCGGGTGGGGCTGAACGTTCACTCCGGCATCCACAAGAGAGCGGAGGTGCTGTTCGGGTACGTGTTCGTGATCAAAGGTGAGAACATCCACACCCTTCGCGAAGGCCGTCAGATCCTCCAGGCTGGTGTAGTCACCCACCGTGGAAGTCGCGACCGCGGCCACCGCCGAGACATCGGGGCCCTCCGCCAGTACGCGCAGTTCAAGGCCAAGTTCGACAGCTGGAGGTGCCATCATGCGGGCGAGTTGGCCACCGCCCACCACACCAATTACGGGAAAAGTCACCCCTTCAGGGTACCTATTGCCGATGGGGTCCCTTGGACGTGACCCGTTCGCAACGGCGGCTTCCTAGGAAGAACCCAGTGTCGCTCGGTAAAATGGACCCTCGGCTGTCGTGCTGAAATTGCGGTGCTGATGTTTCAGGTTGTCTGCCCTGCAGGCGTAGTGTTCGTCGGAATGTCTTTATGCTGGCCGGTGGGGTTCTGCGCCTGCAGTACCTGCTGAACAGCTTCGCTCCGGCGATGTCCTGCTACGGCGAATAGTCCTAGAGACCGGAGGGTCATGATCACCACGCTTGTCGACCGGTCGCGGGCTCTCGCCTCTCTCTTCTGGAGGGAGCTGGCGAAGTTCGGTGCCGTGGGCGGTGTGGCGTTTGTCATCGACAAGGGCCTGTTCTGGTTGCTCATCCACGGTGCAATGGCGAACAGCGAGGTGAAAGCGCAGGTGGTGTCGGCTGCCATTGCCACGGTCTTCTCCTGGATTGCCAACCGTTACTGGACTTTCCGCCACCGCCGTCAGGCCAACGTCCTCCGCGAGCTGGTGATGTTCCTGCTGATCAACGCGATCGGTCTGGGAATCGCGGCCGGCTTTGTGTGGCTGGCCAAGTACCCGCTCGACATCTCGGACCGTACGGGGCTGTTCGTTGCAGGAGTGATGGGCACGGTGCTGGCAACGGCCGTGCGGTTCATCGCCTACCGGTTCTGGGTCTTCAATGAGGAACTCGACGCAGAGCCCGCGTTCGCTCACGACCATGAACTGATCCACCCGCACGCACACAGCTCCGCGGGCGCCGCTCCGTCCAAGCAGGCCGCGCCCGGTTCGTTGGGCACGGACCAGGCTCCGTCAGCTAAGCAGCCAACCGACCAGTAACGCGCTCACCCTCCAGCAACCGGTCGGTTACTTCAACGCTGGGGTGGACGAGCACCACGGTTCCGCCGTTGGCCCAGATACGGACTGCAGCGGTGAGTACGGTCAGGAGCGGCAACGACGCCGGGACCAGCCAGATGCCGGGTGCGTGTTCGCCTTCTTCACCCAGCAGGCTCGTGAAGGTGTAGCTTGCGCCGTCCGCCTGAAGGAGCTCAGCTCCCTCAGCCGCCTGCTCGTCCAGGTAGACGTCACCGAACGAGCGAACCGTTGCCGCATAGTCGACGGCGTCGCCGGGGAGAGCGCCGGACCAGCGCATGTCGAGCGCGCCGGGCGCTACCAGCACCAGCACCTCACCATCCCGCTCCGGGTGCGTGCCGTCGTCGGCAGCTTCCATGGCGAGCCGCAGGTCCGCGGGCGCTTCGCCGTCGAGCAGGGTCACGGCGCCGACCTGCCAGCACGCCAGCGCCCAGACAAGCGTCTTCCAGTGCGGTGGCATATCGACGGCGACGGCGGTGCCGGCCGTGGCGTCGAGCTCCTCCACGAGCATGTTCGACGTCTTGGCGACCCAGTTTTCGAGCACCCGACCGGAGAGTTCAACGCGTTCATGGTCGGGTCCGTACCAGATGAGGCGCGGCGCGCCGGTGGCTGATCGGAATGAGTCGAGTAATCCTGCAACGGATGGGGATGCGGCCACCGGGTGCCTGCCTTTCGGGTGGTAAGCGTGCTGACCTGCGGATTCAGTTGCACAATTGTGAGGCGCGGTGCGCGTGGCGTGCCACGATCCGAGAAACTCACTCTATAAGATTCCCCCGCCGCTTGACTCGATGCGACTTACACGCGTGTAATTAGGTCATCGGATTTGCTTCGGCGGACGGGATTTCGGGGTTTTCAGCGACTTGCTGGGAGCACGTCTCCCACACTAGTTTCTGGCCGAAGCTGCAACACCGGGAGGCTGGTATGGGGCAAGCAGAGCACATTCAGGACCGCAGGTCCATCGCGGCCCAGGCGTCTGCGCGCTACGGATCGCGCGGGGTTCCGCAGGACTGGTTCGTTGATCCGGCAGACCCGGACGCTGCAGAGAGGTACAGGCAGCAGACGCAGCCGTTGGAAGATGAGGCAACAGCCTTCCTTGCAGCGCATGAGGCACTGAGCGAGGGTGCCGGCGTCGAGAATTTTCTTGACGTCGACCCCAAGTCGGCTCCCCGCCGGCAGGCAACTCCGGAGCGCGTCGAGCAGGCAGTATGGATCGGTCTTCCAGGCATCGGCTCCGACTTCGACGACGAAGGCGAACTGGGCTGGCAGGCGGACGCACTCTGCGCACAGACTGACCCGGAGGCTTTCTTCCCTGAGAAGGGCGGTTCCACGCGGGACGCGAAGAAGGTCTGCGGCGCCTGCAACGTCAAGGCACAGTGCCTTGAGTACGCGCTGGAGAATGATGAGCGCTTCGGTATCTGGGGAGGTCTCTCCGAGCGTGAGCGTCGCCGGCTACGGAAGCGAGCGGTCTGATTCACCACCAACAACGGGTCACAGCTGTTGTAGTAGCCCACAACGGCGCCGAGTATCTCCGTGACACGCTCGAGGCACTCGGTCAGCAGACCCGACCCCCGGATTTCCATGTAGGAGTCGACGCCGGTTCAACTGATGAATCGGCGTCACTGCTGCAACTGCAACTTCCGGTGGGTTCGCCCGTAGTGGGCGCAGCCGGCCGCGGCGGATTCGGTGCCGCCGTCCGAACCGGTCTCGCGGAGATTCCGGCCAGCCGCCGGGCAGACCCTGCCAGCGCTGTCCACGACTGGCTCTGGCTCCTGCATGACGATTCCGCTCCGGAGCCTGCTGCCCTGCAGGAGCTCCTTCATGCAGTCGAGCTCGCCCCGTCGGTGACGGTGGCCGGCGCCAAGCAGGTGGAGTGGGATCACCGTCGGAAACTGGTCGATGTCGGGCTGTCCATCAGCCGCTGGGCCGAGCGGCTCACGCTGATCGACGTGGACGAACTGGATCAGGGCCAGTATGACGTCCGAAGCGACATGTTCGCGGTCAACTCGGCCGGCATCCTGATCCGTCGCGATATCTGGGACAAGCTGGGCGGTTTCGACCCGGCACTGCCCGGAACGGGTGACGACGTCGACTTCTGCTGGCGCAACCGCCTCGCCGGCCACCGCGTGGTTGTGGTGCCCCGCGCAGTCATGCGGCACGCGGGCTCACGCGACAATCACGCTGCCACCCTGGGGGCTGCCCGGCGCGCCGAAGTGTATCTGCGCCTGAAGCACTCACCGCTCTGGACGGTGCCCTTCCTCGCAGCGGGAGCCGTTCTTGGTGGTCTCGCCCGGTTTGTCCTCGGCCTGCTCGCCAAGGATCCCGGGTACGGTGTCGCGCAGCTCACCGCCAGCATCGCTGCAGTACTGAAGCCCTTCGACCTGTACCGGTCGCGGCGTTCCGCCGCACGGACCCGGCGCCTGCCGCGCTCGGTGGTGAACGCCCTGCGCACCGAGCGCCGCGAGGTCTGGTCACACCGGAAATCAGTCGTGGAGGCGTTCTCCGCCCGCGGGCTCGAGGACGAGTCCTTTGCGCAGAGCACTGCCGCCGACGTTCCCTCCGGAGATGCCAACGATGACTTCGCGGCGCTCGAAGGGCCATCCCGGATCTGGTTGGGTTGGGGCGCCATAGCGGCGGCCCTTCTCCTGCTCGGCGTCTCGCTGGTCGCGCTGCACCGGTTTGTCGGTGCCTCTGCTCTTGCCGGCGGCTCCCTTCTGCCCCTGTCGACCGACCTGGCAGAGATCTGGTCCAACGCCTCACGCTGGTGGATCGACCTCGGCGCTGGTTTCGCCGGCCACGGGGATCCCTTCAGTTACGTGCTGTGGTTGCTGTCCGTACTGGGCCTCGGAAACGGCAACGCGGCCGTCGTCGTACTGATGCTGTGTGCTGCCCCGCTCGCAGGACTCAGCGCGTGGTTCGGATCCGGCGCGTTTGTCCGCAGCCGATCCCTCCGGCTGTGGGCCGCATTCTTCTGGGGATCCCTGCCAGTTCTGCAGGTCGCTACCGGCAGCGGCAGGCTCGGCGCGCTCCTGGTGCACATCCTCCTGCCGTTCGTGGCACTGGCTCTCATTCGCGCGGTCGGACAGGCCCCGGGTCGCCCGGGAGCGCAAAGCAATGATCCCGCGGACTCCTCCACCCGCCAGCGTTCGCTTCAGCTGATGTTGAAGCCGGGCATCAACGGTGTTCCGAGCTGGACCGCAGCCGCCGCAGCAGGGCTGCTGCTCGCCGTCGTCGTTTCTTCCGCACCGTCACTGCTGCTGTTCTTCGTGCTTGCGGTAGTAATGATCACCCTCGTGGCCCGACGCCGCGCCAAGACCGTCTGGTGGTCACTGCTCCCTCCGCTGGCACTGTTCATACCGTTCGCGGCGTCCACTGTTGAGCGTCCGCACGGGGTCTTCGGAGATCCGGGCCTTCCGCTGCCCTTCGACGCCGCGCCGCTGTGGCAGCAATTGCTGGGCTACCCGGTCTCCTTCCCATCCTTCGGCCGGCTTGCCGCGCTCCCGCAGCTGTCTGAGGGCCCCTGGCCGCTGGTTGTTTCGCTGATTGTCGGGCTGCCGGTGCTCCTTCTTGCCGCAACGGCGCTGTTCCTGCCCGGCAAGGGCCGGGCAGCTGCGCGGGTGCTGTGGGTGCTGGCGTTGCTGGCGCTTCTCGGCAGCCTGGGCAGTTCGCTGGTGGTGACTGCGGTTGGTTCCTCGACGCTGATTACGCCGTTCACCGGTCCCTGGGTCTCGGTTCTCTCCCTGGCCCTTCTGGCGGCTGCCCTGCTCGGCGGCGAGTGGCTGTTGCAGTTGCTTCATTCCGGTCGGTTGCGCGCGGCCGGACCGGTCCGCGGCGCCACGGTTTGGTTGACGGCTGCGGCATTGGTGTTAGCCCTCGGGCCGGCGACAAGCCTCACCGTCTGGTTGGTTCCGCAGCTGCGCATCCCGGATGCGGCGGTCGAGGCAACGGGTTTCGGTACGGAATCGGTACTGGCCCCGAGCACCGCCCGAACCCTTCCGGCGACCGCCGCTGACCGCGGTACCGACGGTCAGCGCAGCACCACCCTGGTCATGAATATCGACGGTGACAGTAACGTCAGCGCGTCCCTCATGCGGGGCAGCGGCACCACCCTCGATTCGCTGTCGCAGATCCACGCCGCCCGTCAGCTCCACGGCTCCCTGCTGGATGCCCAGCTGCGGGAGGACGACGACGCGATGGCCGACGTCCGCCGGACGGTCGCCACCCTGGTGGCCGGGACCGGTGTGGATCCACGCGAGGAACTGGAGCGGCTGGGTGTCAGTTTCGTCGTGCTGCAGCAGTCCGATTCTGCGGCCGAGGTGCTCGCCAGCCAGATCGATTCCGTACCCGGCCTCGTCTCCGTGGGCAGCACGGAAGCCGGCTGGCTGTGGCGGGTCGAGATGGCGGCATCCGGCGCGTCCGCGGCCGAAGCGCAGGTTGGCCGCCTCCGCATTGTCGATGAGTCCGGTGCGACGCTGAGCGTGCTCGACTCGGATGCGACAACGGCTGCAACGCGCATTCCCGCCGGCCCCGAGGGCCGGACCCTGGTGCTTACTGAGCGCTCCGCACCCGGCTGGGAAGCGACGCTCAACGGCCAGCGGCTCGAACCCTCATCCTCCGGCTGGAACCAGGCCTACGCGCTGCCCGCAACCGGGGGCGCTCTCGAGGTCCACTACGTGACGGCGTGGGAGCCTTGGGCCGGGATTGCCCAGGCCATCGTGTTCGCCCTGACGCTCCTGCTGGCCGTCCCAATCCCGGCACGGCCGCGCTTTGTGCACGTCCCGCAAGGGCGAAGCCGAACCGCTGCGGGGCCCGCTTCGACCGGCCGCACCGCATTCGAAGCACCCCCGACGGCTGCCGTATCGGCCAGCGCCGATGCGGAGTCCAATGATGAAAAAGACCCGGCTCATGAACCGGCGCTGAGCAGCGGAAGGGCCGGTACCTGAGGGTGGGCGCGACGAAGAAGGAGTCAGCCGTGCCCGCCGGGCGGAAGGGTGCCTGGGTGCGCGGCGCTGCGGGCATTGCGACCGGCGTCGTACTGGTATCAGCAACAGGCGCGCTGGCAGGGGCGAGCATTATGCAGAATTTCGACGGCGCGGCCGAGGCTTTCCCGGTACCGGCCGCGGTGGTCCCGGCCGGGGAATACACGGCAGTTTGTCCCGAGCCCCTGCGCCTGCTTGAGGGCGCCGTGGACGGTGGGGACCCGGAGTTCAGCCCGGTGTCCGCGACGGCTCGTACGCAGGTCAGCGCCATGACGCTCAGCGACCTGAGCGGTACTGTTCCCGGTTCCGCGATCACGCCGCTTGCGGGAGGCGATCCGCTTGCGGTCATCGCCGATCAGGTACCGGAGTCCCAGCAGGAAGACCTGCAGGTCAGCAATGAGGACGGGCTCACCAACCGGCTCACCGGCGTCGCGTCCGGGCAGGCGGTCGAAGGCGTGTCGGTTCTGCGGGCGCAGGCCCTCGGCGAACAGAGGGCAACCGCCGGTGCCGGTTTCACCTACACCGCAACGGACGGTGATCTTGCGGGCCTGGCGGTAGCGCACTGCCAGGTTCCGTCCAATGACTTCTGGTTGGTGGGTGCGGTCACCACTGTCGGTGCAACGGCGGTGCTGAACCTGCATAACCCGGCGGAGTCACCGGCGACTGTCGACCTGGATCTCCTCGGGTCGAAGGGTGTGATCGACGCTCCGGGTGGCCGGGGGATCCTTATTGCTCCGGGGGAGTCGGAGTCGATTGTGGTTGCGGGGCTCGCAGCGAACGAGGAGAACGTTGCCATCCGGGTTCGCAGCGACGGCGGGAGGATCAGCGGATTCATCCAGCAGAGCGTGTTGCGTGGGCTGACTCCGGGGGGAGTCGATCTCATTCAGGCCTCCGCCCCGAGCGCCTCGACGCAGGTGGTCCCGGGCATCCAGATCCGAACGCCGGACGTGGCGGACGCGATCGTGGCGCAGGAAGGCTATGCCGGTGCCGCGCCGTCGCTGCACGTTGCGGTGCCGGGCGGGACAGACGCAGTCCTGGACGTCCGCGTATTCGGTTCGAACGGAGAGGTGGAGCTGCCCGATGGGGGAGTCATCACTGCCACCGCGGGTTCGGTGACCGCGATTCCGCTGGAATTCCTGCCCGAGGGAAACTACTCGGCCGTCATCAGTTCAGACGTCCTCATTTCCGCGTCGGCTCGGATTTCCAGCGGTACGGCGCCCAAGAAGCCGCTGGATCTTGCCCACGTGCCGTCAGCTGCGCGCCTCGGGAGCCAGCACGTTTCGGTCCTGCCAACCGGAGCGGATGCGGCCTTCGTCTTCAGCGCACCCGCGGGTCGGGCGGAGGTCCGCCTCACGCCGGTCACCGCCGAGGGCGCGCTGGGCGAGGAGCAAATGTTCGACGTCGCAGGCGGCACCACAGTCACGGTGCCTGCCGCCGACCTCGGCAAAGGGACGGTAGCGGCCCTGATCGGCGTCTCGGGGGATCCGGCATATGGCGCGCAGGTGGCAACGCTCGACGGCGATACCCCCGGAATTTCCGTAGCTCCCATCCCGGAGGGCAGCGCGGGCCAGCAGAGTGTTCCGGTGGATATCGGTTTCTAGCCGGTTACCTCAGGCCCGTGAGCGGCCGTAGGCGGGGTCCACAGCTTCGGGCGCCATGCCCAGGAGCTCTGCCATCTGCTCGACCACGACGTCGTGAACCAGTTCGTTGGTGGGAACGTAGCCCTTCGCGGTCATCTCAATGGGGTGCCGGTACACGGTGATGGTTGCCGGACGCTTCTCCGCGGCGGGCGTGGACGAACCGAGCAGCCCGCGCACGGCTTCGGGCGCCATCTGCTCCAGCCCGTCGGGGATCTCCTGCACGATGATCTGGACGTCCTGGATCTTGTCGCCCCAGAGCCTTTCCAGACGCTGGGCGGATTCCATGACCCAGTCCTCGAAACGTTCGGACCGGGTGCGGGCACCGGGCAGATGCGACGGGATGAGTTCACCGCGCAGCCCTCTTCCATGGCGGTCACGCCGCCGGCTGGCGTATCGGGACTGCTGGCCGATTGGCCCATCCGGTACAGCCAGGCGAATGGAAAAAGAGCTATCCCGCATGGGGAAACTCTAGTCCGAACCCGTTCCCGCTGCATCACCTTCGGGTTGCGCTTCGCTTACGGTGTGGTGCCTTCCCCGGGTTTTCAGCCACCAAAGCAGAGTCGGCCGGGGCGTCGTCCACGCGTCGGTGAGTTCACACGGTAGGCTCATCAGTCGTGGGATCGATCCGGCAATGTTCGCGTTCAGCGTGCCAGCGTGCTGCTGTGGCAACGCTGACTTACGTGTATTCCGATTCCACCGCGGTGCTCGGCCCACTGGCCACCTACGCGGAGCCTCACTCCTATGATCTGTGTGCGCCGCACGCCGAAAAGCTCACGGTCCCTCGAGGCTGGGAAGTGGTACGCCTGGCGCTCCCGACGGGCCCACCGGAACCCAATCCGGATGACCTGCTGGCCCTCGCCAATGCGGTCAGGGAAGCAGCAGTCGACCGCAGCGCCCCGGAGCCGCCGGCTCCGCACGGGTCGAAGACTCCTCTGACGCCGCCGCCCGGTGAATCCGGTGCACGTCGCGGTCACCTGCGGGCCCTGCGGGACCGATAGGCTCCGCGCCGCCGTCACCGCTTTATCCACATCGATTCCCGGAGCGGATGCCGTGCGCGATACTCTTGAGTTACCGCACCACGTGTCCCAGCTGTTTGGGCGGGCACGCACGCTGCATCCGGAATCCTCGAAAGGCTGCATCACGTTGCCCAATATCGCTCCTGATCTGTTGGCCCTCCTTCGATGCCCTGTAACGGGATCCGCACTCGTGCAGGAGGGCGAAGTCCTTCGCTCATCCGCTCCGGATTCCGCCGGCAATTTCGTTGAATACCCGATCGACGAGTCAATCCCCGTGCTGCTCCGTCCCGAACTCAGAGCAGCGGAGGAGACTCCTGCTGCTACTCCGACGCCCGCTTCCACCGCAGAGGAAACCCCTTCATCATGACTTTCGACTTCAAGGTAGCCGACCTCTCCCTGGCCGAAGCAGGTCGCCACCAGATCCGGCTTGCCGAGCATGAGATGCCCGGGCTCATGTCCCTGCGGCGCGAGTTCGGTGAGAGCCAGCCGCTCAAGGGCGCCCGTATTGCCGGGTCCCTCCACATGACGGTGCAGACCGCGGTCCTCATCGAAACCCTGACGGCTCTTGGCGCCGAGGTGCGTTGGGCCTCCTGCAACATCTTCTCCACGCAGGATGAAGCAGCGGCGGCCATCGTCGTCGGGAGCGGAACTGTTGAAGAACCGGCCGGTGTTCCGGTCTTCGCCTGGAAGAACGAATCCCTGGAGGAGTACTGGTGGGCCACCACGCAGATCCTGCAGTGGCCGGATGGCGAGCCCAACATGATTCTCGACGACGGCGGCGACGCCACGCTGCTGGTGCACAAGGGCGCGGAGTTCGAAGCCGCGGGAGCTGTGCCCGCGGCGCCGGCGGAAGACGACGTCGACTACTCCCATGAATACACCGTCATCCTTGACGTGCTGCGTGCCTCGCTCGCCGAGGACCCCCAGCGCTGGACCCGCATTGCTGCGTCGATCCAGGGTGTTACCGAGGAAACCACCACGGGTGTCCACCGGCTGTACCAGCTGGCCGAGCAGGGCAAGCTCCTGTTCCCGGCCATCAACGTCAACGACTCGGTGACGAAGTCCAAGTTCGACAACAAGTACGGAATCCGCCACTCGCTGCCGGACGGCCTGAACCGCGCAACCGATGTCCTCATCGGCGGGAAAGTCGCCGTCGTCTGTGGCTATGGCGACGTCGGCAAGGGCGCGGCCGAGGCGCTTCGCGGCCAGGGTGCACGCGTGATCGTGACCGAGATCGACCCGATCTGTGCACTGCAGGCCGTCATGGACGGCTACCAGGTGGCGAAGCTCGAGTCGGTGCTCGCTCAGGGTGACATCTTCATCACCACCACCGGCAACAAGGACGTCATCATGGCCCACCACATGGAGGGCATGAAGCACCAGGCGATCGTTGGGAACATCGGTCACTTCGACAACGAGATCGACATCGCCGGGCTCGCACGGATCTCCGGTGTAAAGAAGGTCGAGATCAAGCCGCAGGTCCACGAATGGGTCTTCGACTCGGGAACCGACAAGCAGCGCAGCATCATCATGCTCTCGGAGGGCCGCCTGCTGAACCTTGGCAATGCCACCGGGCATCCGTCGTTCGTCATGAGCAACTCCTTCGCGAACCAGACCATCGCCCAGATCGAGTTGTTCACCAAGCATGGACAGACGCGCGAGGACGGCTCGCCGGAGTATGACAAGCAGGTCTACGTGCTGCCGAAGATCCTCGACGAGAAGGTCGCGCGGCTGCACCTCGGCGCGTTGGGTGTCGAGCTCACGGAACTCTCGAAGAGCCAGGCCGAGTACCTGGACATTGATGTGGCCGGGCCGTACAAGCCGGATCACTATCGCTACTAGGCACAACCGTCCGGCTGCTGCCGGTCGATTCGGGGTTGGGATCCTTCCGGGGTCCCAACCCTTACCTATAGCCACGAATCGTGGTCGAAAAATCGTGACCGGGACCCTCGTGTGTCCAATAGCGGGCTGCTCCGCGCGCGAGCGTAAAATTTCAACTGGACAGCAACTTAGTAGGCAGGGTATTGAGCATGTCGGACTTCTCCCAGGAGGATCAGCCGCGGCGGCGGGGCTGGAAGATCGGTGCGCTCATTGTCGCTGGGTTGCTGGTTGTCGGCGGCGGTGCCGTTGGTGCGATTACCGCCCCGGGCTGGGCCGATTTCGGCAATGAGCCGGCGGCAGCGCCGTCGTCGTCCGCTTCTCCCTCCGAGAAGCCGGCGGCCGAGGAGCCCGAGGCAGAAGAATTCACGTTCGGGGTCACTCCCACCGACGGCGCCGTCAGCGTGAATCCGGGAACCCCTCCTGAGATCCGCGCGGAGAAGGCAACGGTCAAGGACGTGGTGCTTGCGCCGGTGGGCGGCGGGGAGCCGGTACCGGGGAAGGTTTCGGAGGACGGATCCTCCTGGAAGGCCGATGGACCGCTTGCCTTCGCCACGGAGTACTCGTTCGAGTTCGTACTCGTCGATGCTGCCGGCGGCGAGCATCAGCAGGAGCAGACCTTCACCACGGTGCAGCCCGAGAACGAAGCCGATGCGTTCATGTATCCGGAGCCCGGCTCCACCGTGGGCACTGGGCAGACCATCGAGATCACGTTCAGCGAGCCGGTGCTCAACAAGGACACAGTCGAGAAGGCCATCACGATCACCAGCACTTCCGGGCAGGAGGGCGCGTTCTACTGGCTGAACGACACGGAGGTGCGTTACCGGCCCCAGGAGTACTGGAAGCCGCACAGCACCATCACCGTCGACATGAAGCTGTTCGGTGTGGATTTCGGCAACGGCATGATCGGCAACTTCAACGACACCTACTCGTTCAAGACGCACAACAACCGTCTCGCAGTGGTGGACAACACCACCAAGGAGATGCAGGTCTTCATCGACGGCAAACTCGAGCGGACCTTCCCGGTGACCCTCGGTACCGAGGAATGGCCGTCCTTCTACGGCCTGTACACCGTGATGGAGCAGTACGAGCGGACCAGGTTCTCGGCGGAGTCCATCGGCCTGAAGCCGGGCGATCCCGCGTATTACGAGGCGACCGACGTGAACTGGGCGAGCCGGATCTCCAACGGCGGCGCTTTTGTTCATGAGGCGCTTCCCGCTGCGCAGTCCGTGCTGGGGCTGGAGAACGTGTCGCACGGCTGTGTGGGTATGAGCCCCGAGGGTGCCAAGTACTTCTACGACACGTTCGGTCCGGGCGACATGCTGGAGATCCGCAACACCGACACCGGTCCCGTGCAGGTCTGGGACGGCTTCGGCGACTGGAACCTGTCCTGGAAAGAGTGGACATCCCAGCAGGCTTAGCTCCCTGTCAGGAACTGAACGGCAGCTTGTGGAGCTGCTCGGCGGTGCGGGATGTGCGTTCGCGCTGTTTCATGAGCCGGGCGTAGTCGCGGTCGCGTCGCTCTGACACGACGGCGTTCAGGAAGTCTTCCGGCAGCGTTCCGGCAGGCGGTGCAGGGAAGACGAACGCCGACGCTTCGGTGGCCAATTCGACGGCGAGGGATGCTCGGGCCGAAGGCGTGAGGCGGCTCGCCTGTCCGATGAACTGCGAGATTCTGCGGGAGAGCGCATCCGGCAACTGTGCGACGTCGGCTGTGGCGATCCAGTCCCGTAACGACGGCGGCAACACCGCGCGTGTTCGACTCTTGACGACAACGCGCTCATGCATGGAATAGGTGCCGGCCAGTAGGTCGCCGAGCCGTTTGGACCGCTCGTTGAACACTGCCACCAGGAAGGCGAGCGAACCGACCAGCAGGTAGATCTCCAGGACAGCAAGCATTCCGCGGATGAAGGCGTGACGGAAGCGGATGGAGCCGCCGTCGTCGCGCACTATCCGCAGCCCCATGACCCAGCGGCCAAGTGACTTGCCTCTGGTGACCGTCTCCACCGTCACCGGAAGGACCACCAGCACCAGCACGACCAACGTCAGAACAAGTGCTTGGGTGAGTGCAGGGTCAAAGGACCCGCCGAGAGTCTGGCCGACGGCGAAGATGACGCCGAAGATCACCAGAATCTGTGCGAGCACGTCGATCATCAGGCTCACGGCGCGTGCGCCGAATGATGCCGGACGCAGTTCGAGAACGACTGCTTCACCTGTGACGACCGAGCTCATTAGATGTCCTCCCCTTGGATGAAATCAGCTTAGCCGCCGTCCGGGCGTGGTTTCCGGGGGCTAAGCTGAGCAGGTGGATCTGGACGCATTCGAGGGAGTCAACCGCCAGGACTGGGACCGGCTGGATTCGCTGACTCGGCAGCGGCGGCTGCGTGGCCAGGAGGCAGACGAGCTGCTTGACCTGTACCAGCGCACGTCGACCCACCTGTCGATGATCCGGTCCATTGCGCCGGAGAGCGCGCTGTCCAACGAGCTGTCGATGCGGTTGTCGCGGGCGCGGACCAGGTTCACTGGTGCGCGTTCGAACGCGCTTGAGGACGTTGCGCGGTTCTTTGTGATCTCGCTGCCGGCTGCCTTCTACCGGATCCGGTGGCTGACAGCCATCGTTGGTGTGGTGTTCGTGGGCGTTGGTTGGCTGTACGGGGCCTGGGTGGTGAACACCCCCGGCGTGATTGCTGCTCTTGGCAGCGACGAGGAGATTCGGCGGTACGTCGACCAGGACTTCGTCAACTACTACTCGGAGAACCCGGCTGCATCCTTCGCCGGGCTGGTGTGGACCAACAATGCCTGGATCGCGGTTCAGGCGGTCGCCTTTGGCATAACCGGCATCTGGGGTCCGTTCATCCTGTACCAGAATGCCCAGGCGGTAGGGATGGCCGGGGGGATGATGGCGTCCTATGACAAGCTCGACGTCTTCTTCACCTACATCCTTCCGCACGGCTTCATGGAGTTGACGGCCGTCTTCATTGCGACGGCGGCAGGGCTCCGGATCTTCTGGGCGTGGGTATCACCCGGACTCCGGACCCGGTCCCAGGCACTGGCCGAGGAGGGCCGGTCGCTGATCACCGTGGCGCTGGGACTCGTTCTGGTGCTGTTCGTGTCCGGGCTGGTCGAGGGTTTCGTGACGCCGAGTCCGCTTCCCGTGTGGTTGCGGATCGGAATCGGCTTCCTGGTCTTCGCCCTTTACTGGGTGTACACGCTGGTTCTTGGGCGGCGTGCCGTTCAGGCGGGCTATACCGGTGACCTCGCTGATGAGGACCAGGGGGCTTCACTGGCGACGGCCTGATCCGGGGCTCGCAGGGGTGGTTGCCACGGCGTGGTTGACAGCGGTCGTGTCAGTCCACCCGGGTACTGTCTTAAGTAGGAATTCCATGCAAGGAGACAGTCGTGGCTGACAAAGCTGAGAACGAATATCAGGGCGCATCCGCAGGCGGCGAGCGTCGCGAAGCGCTGCGCTCAGACGAGACCGGCGTCGGTTCCACCCGCGTTCGCGAGAGCGGCGTCCCCATGCGGAAGGCAAGCACGCTCCCGGATGTGTCGGCCTACAATCCGCCGGAGGAAGACGATCCTTCGGCTCCGGCGCCGGTCGAAACGGTCAGCCTTCCTGTGACGGCGGGGGCAAGCGTGCCTGACGAGGTAACCGCACCCGAGTCCCATGTGTCGCAGGAAGACCAGATTGCGGTTGGCCAGGCTTCGGCGGACCCGGCCTCGCCGGTCACCCGGCAGATTGCCGTGACCGCAGTGGGGGGCGGAACCACCTCGGCACCAAGCGTTCCTACATCCGGGGACGCAGGAGCAGCAGACTCAGCCACAACCGGCCCAACACCATCCGGCTCAACACGGGTCCGCGCAGCCGAGCCACGCTCCAACCGCCAAAAGATCGACGACGACGCCGCCCCCGACACTTCCTCCCTGACCATCCGGCCTCCCGAAGATGAGGTAGCGCGGCGGGCGAGCCAGCGCGATGAGGCCGTCGCCGCCAAGCCCGTCCTTCCACGCGTGCTGCAGGTGGCTGTCGCCGCGTTTTTCCCGGTAATCCTCCTCGCGGCAGCAGTTCGAGCCGTGACAACCCCGCTGTTCCTGTGGGTCGAGTACCACCGTCCGGGCTTCCCTGCCGACAGCTACGGGTTCAGCACCGAGGACCGGATGACGTACGGCTCGTACGCAATGGACTACATCCTCAACTGGGCTCCTGCCCGCTATCTCGGGGAACTCGTCAACGCGGACGGCGACCAATTGTTCCTCGACATCGAAGTCGGCCACATGGCTGATGTGAAGGCTGTGCTGTCAACGGGATTCGTCGTCGCGACGGTTCTCGCGCTTCTCGCGATCGCCGCATGCATCTACCTGGCACGCCGCTACCCCGGGGGTATCCGGAGGGCACTGTTCTCCGGGGCCGTTGCAACGCTGCTCCTCGCAATAGCGCTCGCGGTGGCGGGCATCCTCGCCTGGGAGACCTTCTTCACCCAGGTCCATGCGCTCTTCTTCGCCGACGGTACCTGGACCTTCCGGGTTGACGACACCCTCATCCGACTCTTCCCGGCCCAATTCTGGATCGACGCGGCAGCTACGGTCGGCGCCCTCGTACTGATCGGCGCGGCACTGACCCTCGTCTTGACCTGGCCAACCAGGGCCCGGCGCGAGAAGTCATTTGACGCCTATGCGCGGCGGCGCGCCACCAGCGGAATCTGAACCGGGCAGCTCAACGGACACGCAGGATCTCAGATCCAGCTCGGCATCCACATGCGCAGGCGCCACTGGTTGTAGGGGATGGTCTCGGCCGTCCAGATAGGCAGGAAGAACGCCGACACCAGCACCGCCAGCACGACGAAAGCACCCACAAGCACAATGCCGCTCTGACGCCGCCACACGTTGTCACGTGGCCTGCCCAGAATCAGACCGAGCACGTAGACCAGCGCCAGGATGAGGAACGGCTGGAACACGATCGCGTAGAAGAAGAACATGGTGCGGTCGGGGAACAGGAACCACGGCAGGTACCCGGCCGCCACCCCGGAGAGGATGGCACCGGCACGCCAGTCGCGTCTGCCGATCCAGAACAGCAGCACCACCAGCAGCGACAGCGCAGCGGCCCACCAGATCAGCGGATTGCCCACCACGCTGACAGCCTGGGAGCAGTCGGAGGCGCCGCAGGTCAGGCCGTCCGACTGGTAGTGGAACGACGTCGGCCTGCCCATCACCAGCCAGGACCACGCGGTGGCCTCATACGGATGCTCCGAGCTGAGTCCCTCATGGAAGGTGTACGCGCTGCGGTGGTACTCGGCCAGCGAGCGCAGGGGAGCAGGAATCCAGTCCCACAGGGGGTCGGGGTTACTGGCCGCCCACTGACGGTCGTACGCGTCCCTGGACAGGAACCAGCCCGTCCATGACGCCAGGTAGGCGAGCAGCGCGACGGGCACGATCGACACGAACGCCTGCAGCCCGTCACGCACGACGGCGCCGCGTACCCAGTGCCGGATGCCCACGGAACGCCGGGCCGACATATCCCACAGCACGGTCATCAGCCCGAACACCGCAATGTAGGGCAGCGCGGACCACTTGGTGCCGAGTGCCAGCCCGAGTGCCATGCCCGCCGCGATCCGCCATGGCCGAAGCCCCAGCCACGGCCCGTACAGCAGTTGTTGACGCGGCGGCTGGCCGTGCTCACGGGCCAGACCGGCCATCAGAGCCGCCAACCGGCGTCGTGCCCAGTGGCGGTCCAGGACCAGCAGGGCAAAGGCGACGAGCACCCAGAACATGAGGAACACATCCAGCAGCGAGGTTCTGGAATGCACGAGGTGATGCCCGTCAATGGCCAGGAGCAGCCCGGCAACAGCACCCAGCACGGGGGAGCCGAACAGCCGCTGGGCAACCAGGGCCAGGATGAGGATGGACAGCGTGCCGACCACCGCTGCGGTGAACCGCCAGCCGAACGGGTTCGACGGCCCGAACAGCAGCATCCCGAAGGCGATCATCCATTTCCCGACCGGCGGGTGCACCACGTAATCCGGAGTGTCCAGGATGATGCCGGGATTGCCGGCGTTGAAGGACTCATCCGCGTTCTCGGGCCATTCGCGCTCATACCCGGACTGCAGGTAGGAGTAGGCGTCCTTGACGTAGTACGTTTCGTCAAACACCAGCGAATCCGGCTCGCCCAACCGGACGAAGCGCAGCACACCGCCGATCAGTGCCACCAGGACGGGTAACAACCATCCCCATACCCCGAAGTTGAGCCGTTCGCCCAGCAGCCGCCGGCGCAGAACCCGCTCAGAGAAAGCCGTGTGCGGTGCAAGAACCCACTGTCGCCCGGGCCCCTCGCGGAGGGCGGCGGCTGTGGTGGTTTGGCTCACCGGTTCATCGTACCGACCGGCCCTGACAGTTCGGTGAGCGGGAGCCAACGGCACCTCCACCAACTAGGCTGAAGCAGTGACGGATGAAACCAGCGACGACGGCGCCCCGCTCCTCCCGGAGGCGCTCACCCCGGGGCGCGGCAGCATTGTGCTCGCCGCAACCCCGATCGGAAACATGGGGGATGCGACGTTCCGGCTCGTCTCGCTCCTTGAAACCGCCGACATCATTGCCGCCGAAGACACCCGGCGCCTGCAGCGGCTCATCGGCTCGCTCGACGTGACACCACGCGGTAGAACACTCAGCTACCACGAGCACAACGAAGCCTCCCGCACCCCGGAACTGCTCGACCTCGTCGCCGGGGGTGCAACCCTGCTGCTCGTGACGGATGCCGGCATGCCGTCCGTCTCCGACCCGGGCTTCCGCCTCGTAGAAGCTGCAGCCGAACGGGGCATCGCGGTCACCGTTGCCCCCGGACCGTCCGCCGTGCTCACCGCGCTCGCCCTCTCGGGCCTGCCCACCGACCGCTTCTGCTTCGAGGGCTTCCTGCCACGCAAGACAGGCGAACGCGCCGCACGCCTGGCGGAACTTCGCACCGAACGCCGCACCATGGTCTTCTTCGAGGCGCCCCACCGCCTGCAGGCCATGATCCGCGCACTGCACCAGGAGTTCGGGCCGGAGAGGCCCGCCTGCGTTACCCGTGAACTCACCAAACGGTACGAGGAAGTCATCCGCGGACCACTGCAGCACCTGCTTGAGTGGGTGGAAAGCGACGCCGTCCGCGGTGAGATCGCCGTCGTCGTCGGGGGTGCACCGGCTGACCTGCCGTCCGCGCCCGAGGACCATGTCGGCGCCGTCAATGAGCTCATGAGCCAGGGGCTGAGGCTCAAGGAGGCCGTGGCCGCCGTCGCGGAGGACAGCAGGGTCAGCAAACGGGAACTGTACGCCGCAGTGGTGGCCGCACGAACCTGAGCACGATTGTGCACTCTAACAGTGCTTCGAGGACTTCGTGGTGCAGATTTGTATGGACAGGGCTCGAAACGCAGGGCTAGCGTGAGAGCTCTGACACAGTACTGACTCAGGTCCCACCTCGAAGATCGTAAAGGCTCCCCGGATGACTATCACCGCACAGCGCGAACAAGAACTTCTGTCCTCGGTCCCCACCGGCCTGCTGATCGGCGGCGAATGGCGCGACGCTTCGAACGGCAAGACCTTCGACGTCGAGGACCCCGCAACCGGCAAGACGCTGCTGAGCATCGCCGACGCCGGCCCGGAAGACGGCAAGGCCGCACTGGACGCCGCAGCCGCTGCACAGGATGAGTGGGCACGCACCGCACCGCGGGAGCGCGGCGAGATCCTGCGACGCGCGTTCGAGCTCGTCACCGAACGCGCGGACGACTTCGCGCTCCTCATGACCATGGAAATGGGCAAGCCCCTCGCCGAAGCCCGCGGTGAAGTGACCTACGGTGCCGAGTTCCTCCGCTGGTTCTCCGAGGAAGCGGTGCGAACCTCCGGCCGTTACTCCACAGCCCCGGACGGCAAGTCGCGCATCCTCGTCAACAAGAAGCCCGTCGGCCCCTGCCTGCTCATCACCCCGTGGAACTTCCCGCTGGCAATGGCGACGCGCAAGATCGCGCCTGCGGTCGCCGCCGGCTGCACCATGGTGCTCAAGCCCGCGAACCTGACTCCGCTGACGTCCCTGCTGTTCGCCAAGGTCCTCGAAGAGGCCGGTCTTCCCGCAGGCGTGCTCAACATCGTCTCCACGACCGACGCCGGTGGCGTCACCGGGCCCCTCATCAAGGACAGCCGCCTCCGCAAGCTCTCCTTCACGGGTTCGACGCCGGTTGGCCGCCGCCTGCTGGCCGACGCCTCCGAGAACGTCCTGCGCACCTCCATGGAGTTGGGCGGCAACGCACCGTTCCTTGTTTTCGAGGACGCCGACCTTGACGCCGCCGTCACCGGCGCCATGGCCGCAAAGCTCCGCAACATGGGCGAGGCCTGCACCGCCGCCAACCGGTTCATCGTGCACGAGTCGGTCGCCGCGGAGTTCGGCGACAAGCTCGCCGCCCGGATGAAGGACGTCACTCCGGGCCGCGGTACCGAGGACACCTCGAAGCTGGGCCCGCTGATCGACGGTAAGAGCCGCGACAACGTGCACTCGCTGGTACAGGACGCGGTCGACGACGGCGCGCAGGTCCTTGCCGGCGGATCCCCGCTGGACGGCCCCGGCTACTTCTACCCGGCGACGGTCCTCACGGATGTTCCGCAGAAGTCGCGCATCCTGCAGGAGGAGATCTTCGGCCCGGTCGCGCCGATCATCACCTTCTCGAACGAGGACGACGCCGTCCGGCTGGCCAACAACACCGAGTACGGACTCGTGGCGTACGTCTTCACCCGCGATCTGAACCGTGGGCTGCGGATGGGCGAGCGGCTGGACACCGGCATGCTTGGCCTCAACGCCGGCGTCATCTCCAACGCTGCGGCACCGTTCGGCGGCGTGAAGCAGTCGGGCCTGGGACGCGAGGGCGGGTACGAGGGCATCGAGGAATACCTCTACACCCAGTACGTCGGCATCGCGGACCCGACCGCCGGCTAGAACCCGGCGCCAGGCCCTCGCCCGCCGTCCCGGATTCCCCACCTTCCGACCGGACAAGCCCGCTGACGACGGCGTGTCGCGCACGACACGCCGTCGGGATGGTCAGAAGAAGGGGAAACTGGTCCGCGGCGTGCGGGGTTTTGCTGATCGGCGACAAAACCTCGTCACGAACGGGACGCTGTGGCGACCTCTTCGCTGCGCTGCGCTCCGAAGGGCTGCCACAGCGAACGGGGCCAAAACCTGGCACGGGCCCGCACAGGGAGGGTCGCGGACTGGTGAAGCGCGTCGGTGACCGTCTGGACGTCAGGCCAGCTGTTTGTCGTCCGGGTCTCCGCACCGGCGAATTCAGCGTATTCCTCTTCCTCGTAGGAACGCCGCAGCCGCTCAAGCGCAGCCGCGGCAGCGTCGTCGAACTGGCCGCGCTGCCGCAGCCGTCGCTCGAAGGTCCGGGGAGAATCGATCGGCAGGGGCGGGATCCCGTAGTCCGCGGCCAGCTCGACGGTTTCCGCCCACGCCACCGTCGCGGCCCCCACTCCTCCGGTGTTGGCGGTGACGGTACGACGACGGCGGTCGGTACGCAGGAACCGCAGCGCCATCGGCAGCAGCAGGAGCACTCCGACCAGCACCGCGAGGATGCTGCCAAGGGTGGAGCTTCGCTCGGCGCTCTCACGCCCCGCCTGGGCTGTCTCTTCCTCTTCAGCGTCGGGGAACGGCGTCGCAATGGACGGAGTGCCTGTTTCGACGCCCGGGTTCAGGTTGTCGGAATTGACTGACGGGCCCACCGGGTTGAGGGTGGTCAGCGCGTATTGGGGAACCACACCGCGTGATGGAGTCGGCTCGAACTGAACCCAGCCGACGCCCTCGAAGTACAGTTCGGGCCAGGCATGTGCGTCTTTGGAGTTGACGGTGTACTGGGTGAATTCCGTGCCGCCCTGCCCAATGACCTCTTCGCCGGTGGGCGTCCCGGGGGAGTAGCCCACGGCTACCCGGCTGGGGATCCCGGCCAGCCTCGCCATCACCGCCATGGTCCCTGCGTAGTGCACGCAGTACCCGGATTTGGACTCGAGGAAGCGGGCCATCACGTCGAGGCTGTTGCCGTCATACCCGCCGTCCACCGGCGCGTCCACCGAGTACACGAAGGACGGTCCGCGCAGGAAGCTCTGGATGGCGATCGCCTGGCTGTACGGGTTGGAGATTCCGTCCACAACAGACGCCGTGGTGTTGCGGATGATGTTCGGCATCGAGTCGGGAAGAGCGAGGAACTGCTCGGGCACCGACTCCGGGTTGGCTGGTGCAATGCGCTCCAGCCGCTCCTTGGTCAGGTCCGGTTCAGTGCTCTCCACCAGGTACTCCTGCTGCGCGGTGGATCCGCCGTCGATCGCGAGGATGCTGAGGTTCCCAGGGTCGTAGGCCCACTGCCCATCCAGCCCGCTGATTCTTACCGGAGCGTAGGGGGCCAGCAGCCACGGGCTGGTGAAGGTCTCCGTGGTGATTCGCGTGAGCGTCCTTTCTCCGAAGGGCTGACCCTCCGAGACCATGTCGTCCACACCGGCCACGCGCTGCCCGAGCCGCTGGTCGGGCTCCCAGCGCTGCCCGCTGAAGTCCTCCAGCGTGACCGACCGCAGGTACAGTGGCCGATCGGCCGTGGTCGCGTACTCGATCCGCCCGAATCCGTTCGGATTCCGCAGGTCATTTCCCAGCGTGACGATCGGATTCAGCCCGGTTGCTGTTCCCCACAGGTTCACGCGTGCTCCCTGCGGGAAGACGCCGGAGTTGAAACCCGGAATGGCCAGCGGAAGCACGACGACGATGCCCAGTGCCAGCGCGCCGATCGTCAGGCCGCGGGACACATGGGCGCCGGACAGTTCACTCGTGGACGCGGACTCGCGCCGCTCCTCGCGCCAGTGCGCACAGCCCAGCAGCAGCAGGAATCCTGCCACCGCGGCGATGAAGGCCGGCACCCCCACGCTGTTGATGCGCACGACGGCGGGAACCACCAGGATTGCCAGCAGCGCCAGTCCGCTGGTGGCTGGCATCCGCAACGTATTGGCGAGCGTATCGACGAGGACAGCGATGAGCCCTACTCCGGCACAGACCACCAGGAACAGGCCGGCCGTCGGCAGCACCGGCGCGACCTGTGACACCACGGTGTTCTGTGCGTGTCCCAGCAGGATGGTCAGCCGGCCGCTGAAGCCGTCGCCGGGGAAAACACCGAGCGTGCTCTGCGTCGGGAAGAACTGCCAGATCAGCGAGCCCGCCAGCGCGAGGATCCCCACAAGCGGTGGAAAGTAGACCGGAAGCCGTGAAACCCGCGTCAGCGCCATGAAGAATAGCACCGTACCCACAGTCACCAGGACCGGCGTGAACCATGTCCAGCCGAAGATCACACCGGAGAGGCTCAGCGAGGTCAGCATGACGGCCACGAACGAGGCAGTGCTGACGAGCAGGTGCCAGTGGTTCCGCGGCGCAGTCTCCGGCCGGTTGGGTAGGAGGCGTTGTGCCTGCCCGGTGGGGGCGGGGCGGGAGAGGGTGGCGGTCATGCCTGTGCTCCTGTGCCGGCTCTCAGTGTGGTTTTCGCGGTGGAGGACGTCACCGTGGCGGGCGGGGTGTCAAAGTGCGCCCAGGCTGCGGCAACTGACGCGTTAGGGGTCACCGCGACGACGTGCCAGCCGGAACCCCGGAGGATCTCCATGACTCTGTGCAGGTCGCGCGGACGTTCACTGACCAGGATGGCGAAGGCCTGCGAGCCGTATTCTGCGGCGGGTCCGAGATCGCGTGCCTCGGCTTCGGTAATGGCACCGAGCAGGGCGATCAGCGGTCCGCGGTTCTTCAGGCCCGCCAGCTTGTCCAGCATCGGGTCGCCGAAGGGCACCCTATGAGGGGAGCCGCCGTTACCGGACCGGCGCACCGGGTGCGACCCGGACCGGGCGGGAACCGACCGCCGCTTCTGGGAACCCGTCGCCCGCTTGGTGGGTTCCGGCAGCAGCTCCAGCGCCGCCAGCCCCTGCGCTATCCCGTGGAGCCCGGTCTGCCCAGTGAACTCCTCGTCTTCGGGCCAGGGCGCGGAGACCGAACGCCGCAGTGCCGGAGCCCCGGTCTCATCCAGGAAACGGAGCGAGTAGCTGCGTTCGAGCAGGTGCGCGGCGATCGATACGGCGGCGACGACTGCCCACTCGAACGTGGGGGAGGAGAGCATGCCGCCGTCGTCGTCGGGGTCACCTCCGAACGCGGACAGGAAGCCGGACCCGTAACTGGCTTGCCGCTGATCGAGGATCAGGGTTGCCTCGGGGGTGGTGACGGATTCCTCCTGGCGCACCATGAGTTCGTTGTGCCGGGCGGTCGCTGCCCAGTGGACCCGGCGCATGGGGTCACCGTGGCGGTACTCGCGGGTCATGACGTCGTCGTCGCTGGGGTTGGCGTTGCGCCGGGTTACGGCATGGCCGTCAGTGCCGCGGACGCCCGTCAGCGGCGAGTACGGGAGGTCGAGCGGGCTGGGCGTGACCACCAGCCGGTCGGTCCCGCCGAGCGTGTGCCGGGAGATGCCCAGGCCGAAGGGGTCGGTGAAGCCGGCGGTGACGGGGCCGACGTCGTACACTCCCCGCGCGGCCGACCGCAGCCGATACTCATACAGGCTCACACCGCTGAGGGTGGGATGGCGGGCGGGAAAGTGGAACTCGGGAGCATCACCGAAGCGATGCGGCAGCTGCTCGCGCATCACCACTGAGCCGCCCAGCGGGCCGTCCGAGGCGACCGACAGCGTCACCGTGGTGGTGAAACCCGTTTCCATGCTCTGCGGCGCGAAGGTCCGGTGCACGGTGAAGCGCGGCTTGACCAACCGGAGAACCAGGACGGAAACGAGGGGCAGGACGACCAGCAGGAGACCCAGGTACAGGAGGTCGCGCCGCCCGAGGAACTGGGCGAGGAGCAGCGAGAGGACTCCGGCAGCAGCCAGTCCCCACCCTCTGGCGGTCAGAACCCGCGGAAGCCGCTCGACCAGTGCCATGGTGTCAGCCGTTTCGGGAGGAGGCGCTCGCGGCGTCGCGTGCAACCGGCACACGGGCGAGGATGCCGGCAATGATTGACGACGGCGTCTCGCCGGAGCTGAGCGCCTTCCGGTCCAGGATGAGCCGGTGGGCCAGCACGGCTTCGGCAACTGAGCTGACGTCGTCGGGCAGGACGAAGTCGCGGCTTTCCAGCGCTGCGCCGGCTTTCGCAGCCCGCAGCAGCTGCAGCAGTCCGCGGGGGCTGGCGCCGAGTCGGAGCTGCGGATGCTCGCGCGTAGCATGCCCGATGCCGACTGTGTATTCCTTCACCGCGGGGGAGACGTACACCTGCCGGACCTGCCGGATCATCGCTGCAACGTCCTCGACACCGGCGACCGGCTGGATCGAGCGCAACGGGGAGACCGACTGGTGGGTCTCCAGCATCTCCATCTCGGAGTTCATGTCCGGGTATCCCATAGAGATGCGGGCCATGAACCGGTCGCGCTGGGCTTCGGGCAGCGGGTAGGTGCCTTCCATCTCGATCGGGTTCTGGGTGGCGATGACCATGAACGGTTCGGAGAGCCGGTAGGACAGGCCGTCCACCGTGACCTGGTGTTCCTCCATGCACTCGAGGAGGGCGGACTGGGTTTTGGCTGAGGCGCGGTTGATTTCGTCGCCGATGACGATGTTCGCGAACACCGGGCCGCGCCGGAACTCGAACCGGTGGGAGTCCTGGTTGTAGATGGATACGCCGGTGACGTCCGAGGGCAGCAGGTCGGGGGTGAACTGGATCCGGTTGACCGTACAGTCAATGGTCCGTGCCAAAGTCTTGGCCAGCATGGTCTTGCCTACGCCCGGCACGTCCTCCAGCAGCAGGTGCCCCTCGGCCAGCAGGACCGTTAGCGCCAGCCGGGCGGCGTCGGGCTTGCCGTCAATGACGGTGTTGATGGACTTCAGGATCCGAGCGCTGGTTTCGCGGAATGTCTCGCCGGTCATGGGCGGGCGAACCGTCTCCGCGCTGGACGCTGTGCTGCCGTTGGGTGTGGCGTACTGATTGTGGGCGTCCATGGATACCTTCCGGAAACGTTGCTTCGGGAACGCCGTACCACTTCAGTGTGGGATACGTCAGTGGAACACGTGCTGTGCAACGGTTGCTAACAACCTCAAGAGTACTAGGACAACTAAGCTTCGTGGCGGAAAGTTCCGCGCGCACGGGCTGCGGTGAGGGCCGACGTCAGCGTTTCATAAGGAAAGTCTAGGGTTGGACTATGTGCACCAGTTCGATCCCTGTTCAGTACCGCCCGGAAGAGACGACGGCGGAAGACTCACCCGGTGGGCGATCGCGCGCTCCCGAAGCGGGCGGGCGCAGCCGGAAACTTGACTACCCACCCGCCCCGGAGCCGCTTCCCTACCCCGTGATGGACAACCACACCCACCTGGATTTCCGCGACGGGCAGGTGGCCGTCAGCGCCACCGACGCGATGGACGCAGCGGAAGCGGTCGGCGTCGGCTTCGCTGTGCAGGTGGGCACGGACCTGGAGTCCTCCCGCTTCACTGTCGACGCCGTGGATAGCGACCGGCGCCTGCTCGGCGCCGTGGCCATCCACCCGAATGAAGCTCCGGTGCTCGCCGCGGCCGGCACCCTTGAGGACGCGCTCGCCGAGATCGAGCACCTCGCGCAGCACCCCCGTATCCGCGCGATCGGCGAGACGGGACTGGACTACTTCCGCACCGGCGAGGATGGGCGGGAGCGGCAGGAGTACTCGTTCCGCCGGCACCTGGACATCGCCCGGCGGCAGGACCTCGCCCTGCAGATCCATGACCGGGACGCGCACGACGACGTCGTGAAGGTCCTGCGCTCTGAGGAACCTCCCGCTCGCGTTGTCTTCCACTGCTTCTCCGGGGATGCCGAGCTCGCGCGCATCTGCAATGACAACGGCTGGTTCATGTCCTTCTCCGGAACCGTCACGTTCAAGAACGCGGGATCACTCCGCGAAGCGCTGGAGATCGCCGATCCGGCCCTGGTGCTCACGGAGACCGATGCGCCGTTCCTCACGCCGCACCCCTTCCGGGGCCAGCCGAACGCAAGCTATACCGTCCCGTACACGGTGCGCTTCATGGCCGAGCACCTTGGCTCCGATCTGGAGGAACTCTGCCGGGCGATCAACGCGAACACCCGCCGTGCTTACGGCGAATGGGACTGAGCAGGTACCCCGCCGGGCGCTAGTGTCCCGCGCCGAGCTTGCCGGCCAGGCGTTCGCGCATCAGGACGGAAGCGTCATTGAGTCCAATGACTTCCACTTCCTTGCCGTGATGGTGGTACTTCTCGGTGATTGCGTCCAGCGCCGCGATGGTTGATGCATCCCAGAGGTGGGAGGCGTGCATGTCGATGATCACCTTGTCGGGATCGGTGGCGTACTCGAACTGGGTGTAGAGATCGTTTGACGATGCGAAGAAGAGTTCGCCGTCGACCACGTACGTTGCCACCTCTTCACCGTTCAGTTCCAGCACGGTGCGTTCCACGGTGACAAAGTGCGCCACCCGGCGGGCGAACGCGATCATGGCCACCAGGACACCGACGCCCACACCGATTGCGAGGTTGTGCGTCCAGACCACGACGATGACGGTGCTCAGCATGACCGCGGTCTCGCTCTTGGGCATCCGCTTGAGCGTGGAGGGCTGAATGCTGTGCCAGTCGAACGTAGCTATCGAGACGAAGATCATGACGGCCACGAGCGCTGCCATCGGGATGATCGCCACGATGTCGCCGAGGGAGACCACGAGGATCAGCAGGAAGATACCGGCGAGGAACGTGGAAATGCGGGTGCGGGCTCCGGAGGCCTTCACGTTGATCATGGTCTGCCCGATCATGGCGCAGCCGCCCATGCCGCCGAAGAACCCGGTGATGATGTTGGCGACGCCCTGTCCCCAGCTTTCCCGGGTCTTCTGTGAACGGGTGTCGGTGATGTCGTCGACGAGCTTGGCCGTCATCAGCGATTCGAGGAGGCCGACGACGGCCAGCCCCAGGGCGAAGGGGGCGATGATCTGGAAGGTTTCGAGGTTCAGCGGAACGTTCGGGAAGAACAGGCTGGGGAGGCTGTCCGGGAGCTCGCCCTTGTCGCCGACGTTGGGAACCTGGGCGGATGCCACTACGGCGAAGATTGTCAGGATCACGATGGCTACCAGCGGTGCCGGAACGGCCTTGGTCAACCGCGGGAGACCGAAGACAATGAGCAGGCCCACTGCAACCATGGGGTACACCAGCCACGGGACGCCGATGAGTTCCGGCAGCTGTGACATGAAGATGAGGATCGCGAGCGCGTTGACGAATCCGACCATGACGGAGCGGGGGATGAAGCGCATGAGCCTGGCCACACCCAGGAGCCCCAGCACCACCTGGAGGATGCCGCCGAGGATGACCGCTGCAATGAAGTAGTCGACGCCGTGGCTTGCCACCAGCGGTGCGATCACCAAAGCGATCGCGCCGGTCGCCGCCGAAATCATCGCAGGCCTTCCGCCGAGGAAAGCGATGGAGACGGCCATGGTGAAGGACGCGAACAGTCCCAGCCGGGGGTCTACGCCCGCGATAATGGAGAACGCAATAGCCTCAGGGATGAGGGCCAGGGCAACGACCAGCCCGGCGAGGACCTCAACCTTCAGCAGCCGGGGATTCTTGAGTGTCCTCATGACTGACTGGCGCTCTAGCGGTGTGAGGGCCGTGCTGGACTTGGGCATACGGGTGTTCCTTTAAGGCGGGAGTGAACGAGGCGGTCCGCGTATTTCCGGGGTTTTCCGGTAAGGGCGGTAGGCTGTACGCCAATGTACAAGGGGCGGCGGTGCGCTATGGCGGGTGTGCCGACTTTGAACTCTAACCTAACGTGAGGGTTTGTGAAACATTCGAGGTCTACCGATGGGTGACGTTGCAGCAACTGCGTCCGTGACCATGCATATTGGCGAGGTTGCAGAGCGGACCGGTTTGTCACTGCGCACCATCCGGCACTACGACGAGGTGGGACTCCTGCCTGCGTCGTCCCGCACCGAAGGCGGCTTCCGGGTATACACGGCAAGCGACGTCGAGCGCCTGATGGTAATCCGACGGATGAAGCCCCTGGGCTTCACGCTCGAGGAAATGACGGATCTGCTGTCCATCGTGGATGGGCTCGCAGCAGCCGAAGGAACCGATGCAGAGGCGCTTCGGCAACGGTTGTCGGCCTATGTGGACGCCGCCGCTGCACACCGCGAAAAGCTGGCCGAGAACCTCAAACGCGCCGACGAATTCATCAACACCCTGAAGAAGTACTGACTCTCTTTGCTCAGGACATGCAGGCGGCTCTCCGACCCGATTCTCCTGTTCCGGTAGAGTAAGGGGGTGGTTGGGATTGTCCGCCGGCGCTATGCGGGCATCCCGTTCTGACCCGGACTCCTCGCCTATCTGCAAGAGGAGAAGTCATGACGAGCGCAACCGGCACCACTACGGTGCACCCTTCCACCATCAGTGAGCAGGCGCTGAAGCGACGCGCGTTTGCGGTGATTTCCCACCCCGACGCCGGCAAATCCACGCTCACTGAAGCGCTCGCCCTGTACGCGAATGCAATCCAGGACGCGGGAGTCACGCACGGTAAATCCACGCGGCACGGCACAGTGTCGGACTGGATGGGCATGGAACGCGAGCGCGGCATCTCCATCAGTTCGGCCGCCCTTCAGCTCGAGTACCGCGGCACCGTGCTCAACCTGGTGGATACGCCCGGGCACGCCGATTTCTCCGAAGACACGTATCGGGTGCTTGCGGCGGTCGACTGCGCGGTCATGCTTATCGATGCGGCCAAGGGTTTCGAGCCGCAGACCGTGAAACTACTGGAAGTGTGCAAGCAGCGTGGCCTGCCCATCGTGACGGTCATCAACAAGTGGGACCGGCCCGGCCTCGACGCCCTCGGACTCATCGACGAGATCGGTGAGCGCACCGAAATGGTTCCGGTGCCGCTGACCTGGCCTGTAGGCGTCGCCGGGCACTTTGAGGGACTGCTCGATATGCGCTCCGGGCACTCGGTCGCACTGCAGGCGGTCGACGGCGGAGCGCAGCCGGCCATCGAGACAACCATCGACCAGGGCGAACTTGATGAGCACGCCGCGTTGGCGTGGGAGGCCGCCAACGAAGAAGTGGGCCTGGTGGCGTCATCGAACGGAGAGTTCGATTCCGCAGAGTTCGCAGCAGCGCAACAGACTCCCGTCCTGTTCGCTGCGGCGGCCCGGAACTTTGGAGTGAGTCAGCTGTTGGACGTACTGGTCGACTCAGCGCCGGCACCGTCGCCCAGGCTGACCGCCGATTCGTCCTACCGTCGGCTGGATGCCGGATTCTCGGGGTTCGTGTTCAAGGTCCAGGCCGGCCAGGACACCGCCCACCGCGACCACATCGCCTACCTTCGGGTCTGTTCCGGTGTCTTCGAACGCGGAATGGTGATTACCAATGCGCGCACCCGCAGACCGTTCGCTACCAAATACGCGCACCGGGTCCTCGGGCGTGAAAGGGAAGCGTTGGAGCTCGCCTGGCCGGGAGACGTCGTCGGGCTGGTGAACGCAGCGAGTCTGCGCGTCGGGGACAGTCTGTATCAGGACGAACCGGTGTCCTATCCCGGGATCCCTCATTTCTCCCCGGAGCATTTCGTGACAGTCCGCGCCAAGGACCCCGGACGGTACAAGCAATTCCGGCGCGGCATCGAGCAGCTTGACCACGAGGGTGTTGTCCAGGTCCTCCGTTCAGAGTTGCGCGGTGATCAGGCCCCCGTGCTCGCCGCGGTTGGACCACTCCAGTTCGAGGTGGCCGTGCAGCGCATGCGCACCGAGTTCAACGCACCGGTCTCCCTGGAGCATCTGCCCTACACGTTGGCCCGCCGTATTGGACATACGGACCAGACGCTGCCGGGCGCGTTCCGGGGCGGAGAGGTACTGCACCGGTCCGACGGCGAATACATCGCGGTCTTCGGCGACCGGTGGAAAATGGGGCACTTCACTGACGCGTATCCGGATCTCTCTCTGGAGCTGATTGAAGCGGCGTGACCCAGGTGCAATGAGCTGTGTCGGTACCTCCTCGTTCTGGCACGGCTTGCCCTGTTATCACGGTTCGATTACGGTGAGCTGATATTAGCCGGGGTCGGGGAAGGCTTTCGGACTGATGCCGTTCGTTGCGGACGGGTTTCTCTTTGCATTACCGCTGGTGTTGAGCCGCGCCTGATTGACGCATTACTCAGGCATGCACAGCTCAACTCAAGCGGTGATCCGGAGCGCCCGCCGCCGTCGTTCATATGCCTGCGCACTGAAGTGCTGCGCCCATTGACGGGCCAGCTCCTGCAGAGCGCCATTTCCCCGTGCCCGGATGCGACGCGGGATGTGGGATTTTGTGGCGAAGAGGGATGCTAGGGCCTGGGCTGTACTGACCGGTCAGGGGATGGTCATGCTGAGTCTGGTTGGTGGACTCGTGGCCTTCGTTGGAAACGGCAAGAGCGTGGAAGTGGTTGTCGACGGGCAGACACAGACCGTCCAGACATTTGCCGGCACCGTGGCGGAGGTCCTGCAGACGGCAGACGTCACCGTCACCGAGAACGACGACGTGTACCCGGCGCTCGCAAGTCCGATTGACGACGGCGCCGCCATTCAGGTCAACAAGGCCTCCGCCATCGAGGTGCGGCTCAACGGAGCCGAAACCGTTGTCCACACCACGGGTGAAACAGTGGGTGAGCTCGTCAACGAACTCGGGGTGGCCAGCGACTCGGACATCTCCGCACCGGCCGAGACCAGGCTTGTCACCCTCAGCTCCACCCTCAGGATTTCGACGCCGAAGACGGTCACCCTCGCCGTTGACGGCAAACTCCACCGCATCGAAACCACCGGCAACACCGTCACGGACCTTCTGAAGGAAACGAAGGTCACCCTCGGGGCCGAAGACCGCGTTTCTGTTCCGGTCCACAGTTCGCTGATCACGGGCATGGGCCTGAAGGTCACCCGCGTCGAGACCGGCAAGAAAGTCACCGAAAAAGAGACCATCGCCTTCGCCTCCACCGAGAAGGAAACCGGGGAGCTGCTCATCGGTGAACGCCAGGTCGTCCAGGCCGGCGTCGCAGGCGAACGGACGCGCGTCTTCACTGTGACCGTCGTCGACGGCAAGGAGACCAGACGGGAGAAGGTCAGCGACAAGGTGACCCGTGAACCCGTTGCGGAGATCGTCGCCGTCGGAACCCGCGAGGAAGAGCCGGAGCAGGAACCGGAAGAGAAGGCGCCCAAGGCTGAAGCCGCCGCCAAGCCGGAATCCGCGCCCAAGCCCGCACCCAAGCCTGAGCCCGCAACTGCGGCCCCGTCCGGCAGCGGCGCCTGGCAGGCACTCGCCGAGTGCGAGTCCGGCGGCAACTGGTCCATCAATTCGGGCAACGGCTACTACGGCGGCCTGCAGTTCAGCGAGTCCAGCTGGCTCGGTGCCGGTGGCGGCAAGTACGCGCCGCTGCCGCACCTGGCATCGCCCGCCGAACAGATTGCAACCGCCGAGGTCCTCAAGCAGAACGGCGGCTGGGGACACTGGCCCTCATGCGCGTCGAAGCTGGGACTTCGGTAGGTAAGTGGGTAGTACCCGTCCCGCTACGATGGCTAGGTGAAAGACAAGGCAAGCCCATCCTCGGCACCGGCCCTGCTCGGCGCGACTGAAATCCGCCGGCTGGCTGAGGAACTGGGGATACGTCCCACCAAGACCCTCGGCCAGAACTTCGTCATCGACGGCAACACCATCCGCAGGATCGTCGCTGCTGCCGCCGTTGATCCGGCCGAAACGGTGCTGGAGGTAGGGCCCGGGCTTGGTTCCCTGACCCTGGGCCTTCTGGATGCCGCTCAGCGCGTGGTGGCCGTCGAGATCGACCCGGTGCTGGCCGCACGCCTCCCGGAGACGATCGCCCGTTGGCGCCCGGATCGCGCTGCGAACTGTGATGTGGTGCAGGCCGACGCGATGCGGGTCATCGAGCTGCCCGCCGAACCCACCGCGCTGGTAGCCAACCTGCCGTACAACGTCGCCGTACCCGTGGTGCTGCACCTGCTCGCGCACTTTCCCTCGTTACGCCACGGGCTCGTTATGGTGCAGGACGAGGTCGCCGACCGCCTCGCGGCACCTCCCGGGTCCAAGGTCTACGGAGTGCCGTCAGTGAAGGCGCAGTGGTATGGCCGGATGCGCAAGGCCGGCGTCATCGGCATGAACGTCTTCTGGCCCCCGCCGAAGATCGCCTCCGGTCTTGTCGCCTTCGAACGGCACGAGCAACCTGAGACCACTGCCTCCCGCGAAGAGGTTTTTGCCGTGATCGATGCAGCCTTCGCGCAGCGACGCAAGACCCTGCGTGCGGCCCTCGCGGGATGGGCCGGCAGCGGTGTCCTGGCGGAGCAGGCATTGACCCGTGCCGGCGTCGACCCTTCAGCCCGTGGCGAGGTGCTCGACATCCACGCCTTCGCCCGCATCGCCGAGTCCAAGCAGCTTCCGCTGGCCTAGAGCGAAGCATCCGCTAAGCACAGCACCCGTTAAACACAGCACGGCGGCTTCCCGAAGGAAGCCGCCGTGACTAATGCTGGAGCCTACGGTGTGCCGGGGCGGGCGCCTGGAGGCATGTAACCGTCAGCCCTGCTGATCGGGTCATCCTCGTCGCGCTCGGCAGCGCTGCGGGTTTCGCTTCCCGCGAGACCATCGGATTCGCCGTCGAGGTCGGCCAGCCCGTTGGTC
Organism: Arthrobacter sp. M71 S08; assembly: GCF_059089725.1. Classification (NCBI taxonomy): domain Bacteria; kingdom Bacillati; phylum Actinomycetota; class Actinomycetes; order Micrococcales; family Micrococcaceae; genus Arthrobacter; species Arthrobacter sp. M71 S08. The sequence continues at coordinate 543,678 of NZ_JBNHEY010000001.1, forward strand.
TGGTCGAACGGCTCACCGAGGGGCCGATCGCCTGGCACATCCTGCGACACGTCGACCGGTGCACCGACCACGGGGGTGACATCCGGCGGAGTGGTGTCCTCAACAGGGACAACCGGTGTGACCGGAATATCGGTGGTGGTCGCGTCAGGGGTGTCCTTCTTGCCGCTGGCTGCTGCTGCGGCTACACCGGCTGCTGCGGCTGCGGCAACGCCCAGGCCGGCAGCGGCTGCCTTGCCCGAGATGCCGGCCTTGCCGCTGTCCCCGCGTGATGCTGCGGCGTCGTCAACTGTCGGGGAACCGACGGTGCCGCCGGCAACCGCTCCGCGCCATGCGCCGGTTGCGTAGCCCTCGTCTTCGATGAATTCCTTGAAGCGCTGAAGGTCGCCCTCGGCCTGCTTCTCGACGACGTTGAGCTTGTCACCGATCTTCTCGACCATGCCTTCGGGCTCGTATTCTAGCTCGAGGCGGACCTGGGTCTGGTTGCCGCCGACGTCCTCGAACGTGACTGCTCCGGCGTTGGTGGCGCCTTCAGTGGCGGCCCAGGCAACACGGCGGTCGGGCTCCTGGGCAAGGATCCGAGCCTCCCATTCGCGCTTCACACCCCCGATTTCGGCTACCCAGTGCAGGCGGGCATCAGTCAGCTGCTCTACCTTCTTGACCCCGCCCATGAAATGGGGGAATTCCTCGAACTGTGTCCATTGGTTGTAGGCCACGCTCACAGGAACGTTGACCATAATCTGCTTTTCGATCCTCGTGCTCACAGCGTCTCCTTCGGTTAGGAAGTCCGATGAATCTGTAATTCATCAGTATGCTTACCATACCCATCGAGCCTATCGCTGGCCATGGGTGAGCACAAGGGACGACGGCGGCGGCACCCGGGCTGTTGCAGGAACGCTGAACTTATCGGTTTGGTCACGACGGCTGCCGCTCAGCTGAGCCGTCTATATGCTGAGGGGAACTTTGAGGTCTCGCGGGGGAATTCATGCGGAAACTGGCGATGTGGCTCTCCATCGGCATGGTGCTTGCCTGGACCGGCACCTTCTTCCTCGTCAAGACGTACAACGACTCCGTATCTAAACAGATGGGATCTGTCGCGGATCAACTGGAGATCCCCGAAACCTGGACCGTCGTTTCAGAGCAGATTGAGCGGGAACGGTTCATCTGCTTCAACGACAAACTGTGTCCCACACTCAGCCGCACGTTGCAGGCTGACCGGGAACTGAGCGTTGAGGACATCCTGCGGTTGTCAGAGGCGTCAGGGTGGGAGTTCGAGGTCGACGGCACCTGCGAGAGGCGAGACGCCGCGGTCGGCCTGAGTAGCGTGTGCTCTGCCATCGCCACCTACGAGGGGCACCGGATCCGGCTACGCGTTGACAGCCCGGAGCCGGGTGCCGCGAGTCTCCTCAGACTGCAATTGAAGGCTTCCAACAGATGAGCACCAGTCTCGATCGCGCGGGCCCACCATGATCCCCTGCATAACGGTTTGCTCACGTCACCGTTCCGTGCTGTTGCAAAGGCTCTCCGCCGTATAGCGTCGGGAGCGGGGATGCAGCACTGCAGGGCTTTTGCCGGGCGATTGCTCGCCACCTTCTATCCACTTCTTCTCGAAAGTACGCCCTTGTCTAAGCTGCCATCCGTCCTCGCCTTCGCTGCGGTCTCCTCCTTCCTGCTCGTCGGCTGCTCAAGCACACCTGCCGGTGCGCCCGCGGCCCCTACGACGACGACGGCGACCGAGTCCGCTACACCGTCGGCTACCCCGACCCCGAAGGAGACCGAGAGCGCCGAACCCGAAGAGACAGTCGAGCCGAGCAAGGAACCCTCCGTGGAGCCTAGCCCCGAGCCCACTCCGGAAGCACCGGAGACCGAGGCGCCCGCACCTGAGCCGCTGCCCACCACGCCGGGTGACCCGTTTGTTCCGCCACCGCACGGTGAGCCCAACCCGGGTCCCTTCGTTCCGCCGCCCCACGGTGAACCGAACCCGGGCCCCTTCGTTCCGCCCCCGCACGGTGAGCCCAACCCGCACCAGGGGACGCCGGGCCCGAATGGTGAGGGCCGTAGTGTGGCCCACCCTCAGCCCGGATTTCCTGGCCCATCAATCGTGATTGCGCCCGGAACGTTCACCATCGGTGGGACGGGCTATGCGCCGGGCGAGATGATCCACGTTGGCTTGGGAAGGCCGCATACCGATCAGCAGCTGCTCGACCAGCCCATCGTGTATGCAGGCCCGGACGGCTCTTTCACATTCACCATTCAGATATCGCCCGCGCTGGCCGGCGGCGACTACGTACTCCTGACCTGGGCGCCGGAACGCGGAGGCTGGGCTGCCGAGGAAAGCAAAAGGTTCCTTTCCGTGAGCGTTACATCCAATCCCTGAGCTGCACGGGCGAATACAGCGATTTGAGAACGGGCACCTTTGTGCTTACGTTGTTCTTGGATGAGGCGTCCTTAATAACGAAAGCTTGGTGCAATCGATTTGGAACTCGTCGACCTCTTGATTGGCATGGCCATTCTTACTCTGCCCGTTCTCTTTCTTGCGGCAGCCGCCAAAGTGATCCTTGATCGCCGGGCCAACGCGCAGCGGCTGCAGCCCCTTCCCGCGGACGTAACAGTGGACAACCGGCGGCCCTGAGATACCGGAGTTTCTCTGGCCGCCGGGCACGCAACTCCTCGTCGAACAGTTTCTCCTCAGCCCTGACGTGATCTAAGTTGGACACCATGGTGGCTGGGAGAACGGCAGGGATGCGCGCGACGAGTCCCCGTGCCGTACGTGTGAAGGCGCCGGGCAAGATTAACGTTTCCCTTCGGGTGGGACCTCCGCGCGAGGACGGCTACCACAGCGTCGCGAGCGTCTACCTCGCCGTCTCCCTGTATGAGGAGATCACCGCAACAGCCACGGACGACGGCGCCATCACCGTCACGGTGGACGGCCAGGGCAGCCTCAACCTCCCCATGGAGGAAATCCCGCTGGACGCCAGTAACCTGGCCGCCCGCGCGGCTGCACTGCTGGCAGAACTGAGTGAGAAGTCCACCGGCGTCCACCTGAACATCACCAAGCGCGTTCCGATCGCCGGTGGCATGGGCGGCGGATCCGCCGACGCAGCTGCAGCCCTCCTTGCCTGTGATGCGCTCTGGAACAGCGGCTTCTCCCGCGACGAACTGGCGAAGATCGCCATCGATCTCGGCGCGGACGTGCCGTTCGCGCTCATCGGCGGCACCGCCGTCGGACTCGGGGTGGGGGAGCAGCTGACGCCCGCGATCTCCAAGACGCCGCTGCACTGGGTCCTGGTTCCCTCAGCCTTCGGGCTGTCCACGCCGGCGGTGTACCGGACGCTGGATGATCTCCGTCTCGCCCAGGGCGAGGTACCGCCGGAGCTTCCGGAGATCGACCCGCACATCCTCAGCGCCATGCGCTCCGGGGACGCGCACACGCTCGCCGAACTGCTCCACAATGACCTGCAGCCGGCAGCCCTGGAACTCGCACCCGAACTGAAGGACGTGCTCGACGCCGGCACGGACGCGGGCGCGCTGGCCGGCATTGTCTCGGGGTCCGGTCCCACGGTCGCGTTCCTCGCGGAGTCCGAGGACCACGCGGCAAGCGTCGACGGGCTGCTGTCCGCCGCGGGACTTTCCACCGAACTGGTGCACGGGCCCGCCCACGGCGCGAGGATTGTCAGCGACTACCTCGCGTAACGCGTCTTCCTTACTCTTAAGAAACCCATAACGAAAGCAGTATTCACGTTGGCCCACCTCCTCGGTGCTGAGAACATCAGCGTCACCTTTGCCACCCGGACTATCCTGGACGGCGTCACCCTCGGACTGGAGGAGGGCGACCGGATCGGCATGGTCGGCCGCAACGGTGACGGCAAGTCGACTTTGATGCGCCTGCTCGCCCAGCGCACCACGCCCGACGACGGCCGCGTCACCAAGCGCCGTGACGTCCACGTGGGCTACCTGAACCAGAATGACGTGCTCGACGGCGACCTCGACGTCGGCGCCGCAATCGTCGGCGACCAGGCCGACCACGAATGGGCGTCCAACCCGAAGATCCGCGACGTCATGGGCGGGCTGGTGGCCGAGGTGGACTGGCACGCCCGCGTGGACTCCCTCTCCGGCGGGCAGAAGCGCCGGGTGGCGCTGGCGAAGCTGTTAATAGGGAACGACGACGTCATCATGCTCGACGAGCCCACCAACCACCTCGACGTGGAGGGCGTGGCCTGGCTCGCGGAGCACCTGAAGCAGCGGTGGCGCCCCACCGATGGCGGGCTGCTGGTCGTGACCCACGACCGCTGGTTCCTCGACGAGATTTCGACCCGTACGTGGGAGGTCCACGACGGCATTGTGGACCAGTTCGACGGCGGATACGCCGCCTACGTCCTGGCGCGCGCCGAGCGTGACCGCATGGCCAACGTTATCGAAGGCAAGCGTCAGCAGCTGGTGAAGAAGGAACTCGCCTGGCTGCGCCGCGGTGCGCCGGCCCGTACCTCCAAACCGAAGTTCCGCATCGAGGCGGCCAACGCGCTGATTGCGGACGTGCCGGAGCCGCGCGATTCGCTGGCGCTCAGCAAGCTCGCCACTGCCCGGTTGGGCAAGGACGTCCTGGACCTCGAGAACGTCTCGCTGGAGCTGGGGGAGAAGCCCCTGTTCAAGGGGATCACTCTGCGCCTTGCTCCGGGACAGCGGCTCGGGATCGTCGGCGTCAATGGTGCCGGCAAGACCACGCTGCTGCGGCTGCTCAATGGAGAGATGGCGCCGACGTCGGGCCGGCTCAAGCGCGGCAAGACGGTGCAGACGGCGATCCTGTCGCAGGACGTGCGCGAGCTCGACGACGTCAACCACCTCCGCGTCACCGAGGTGATCGAGCAGGAGAAGCGGGTGGTGTCGGTCGGCGGCAAGGAAGTGTCGGCCAGTCAGCTTGTGGAGCAGCTCGGGTTTACGAACCAGCGGCAGTGGACGCCGGTCGGTGACCTGTCGGGTGGCGAGCGGCGGCGTCTGCAGCTGCTGCGCCTGCTGGTGGGGGAGCCGAACGTTCTGATGCTTGATGAACCCACCAATGACCTGGACACCGATACCCTCGCCGCCGTGGAGGATGTGCTGGACGGGTGGCCGGGGACGTTGATCGTGGTGTCGCACGACAGGTACCTGCTCGAACGCGTCACCGATACCCAGCTGGCGTTGCTGGGCGACGGGAAGATCCGCGACTTGCCCGGCGGAGTGGATCAGTACCTGCAGCTGCGCCGCGGAGCGGCGTCCGGCGCCGGGATGGGCGCCGCGCCGCTGGCCGCCGGGTCTGCCGGTCCGTCACCGGAGGAGGCCCGTCAGGCGAAGAAGGATCTGACACGCATTGAGCGGCAGATGACCAAGACGAGTTCGCAGATCGAGAAGATCAACCAGCAGATGAGCGACGCCGGCAGCAAGGCGGCGGTCGATTTCGAGAAGATGGCCGGCCTGGACGCGAAGCTGCGCGAGCTCCAGTCGGAGCAGGAGTCCCTTGAGGAGCAGTGGCTCGAAGCGGCCGAGGTGCTGGGGGAGTAGGGGCTTAGAGCTGGCTGATTTCCTGCCAGACCTCCATCACCACAGCCCGGGCGAAATTCTCCGCTTTTTCGGGTTCCCGCTCGAGGATTGCGCGGGCAACGCCCTCGTGGTTGTCGAACGAGACCGGCGCCGGGTCTGCCGGTGAGAGGCCCAGATCTGTGCGGCCGGCAAGCACCTCGGTCACAATTCCATGCAGCGAGGCGAGCATGTCATTGCCGCTTGCCGTGAGCAGCAGCGCGTGGAAGGCGATGTCGGCCTCAAGGTAGGGCTGTTCGTTGCCCTTGCCCATCTCGCCAAGCGTCCGTAACCGTACGGCAAGCTCCATCAGCTGATTCGCGACGTCGGGGGTTGCCCGGGTTGCGGCAAGGCGGGCCGCAGTCGGTTCGAGTGCCAACCGCATCTCAGTTAGGCGATTGAGCTGAGTGACCCGTTCCGATCCCAGAAGCCGCCACCGGATGACCCGCGGGTCCAGGACATTCCAGGCACTGACGGGGAGCACGGTGATCCCGACGCGCCTGCGCGACTCAACCATGCCCATCGACTCAAGGATCCTCATCACCTCGCGTATGACGGTCCTGGAGACGCCCGCCTCTTCCTCAAGCCGGGCAAGCGTGATCACGCTGCCCGCCGGACGGATTCCCTGGGCAATCTCAATGCCAACGCGCTCGAGTACTGAGTTGTGCAGGACTGGGGCAGGCGCTGCGGGTCCGGCCTGCACCGACGGGGAAGGCGTTGGAGCTGCACCGCTACCCAAAGATGTCACCTTTCTTGCTCCTGCCTTGAAGTGTGTGCCAGACTACGAGGCGAAGCGCCACTTTGCCCTGCTCTGGGCCCGAATATCAACGGAGAATTCTATGGAAAACTGGACCCAGACACTTGGAGCGGGGCCCCTGTTGGCCATCGCTGCGGGCGCTATCGCCCTGATCCTCATCCTGGTCATCAGGTTCAAGGTACACGCGTTCCTCACGCTGGTACTAGTTTCCCTCCTGACCGCTTTCGTGACCGGAATCCCTACCAGCGAGATCGTCCCCACGCTGGTGACGAGCTTCGGTGGCACCCTCGGTTCTGTCGCGTTGCTGATCGGTCTCGGCGCGATGCTCGGCAAGATGGTCGAGCACAGCGGTGGAGCGCGGGTCCTCGCGGACAAGCTGGTCGGCGCGTTTGGTGAGAAGCGTGCCCCCTTCGCCCTCGGCCTCGCGTCGCTCATCATGGGCTTCCCCATCTTCTTTGACGCAGGCCTGATCGTCATGCTGCCGATCATCTTTGCCGTGGCCCGGCGCATGGGCGGCGACAACGTACTGCTGTACGGCATCCCGGCCGCAACGGCCTTCTCGGTCATGCACGTCTTCGTGCCGCCGCACCCCGGGCCGGTCGCAGCCACCGAGCTTTACGAGGCGAACATCGGACTGGTGCTCCTCGTCGGCCTGCTGATCGCGTACCCGATCTGGTACCTCACCGGTTACCTGTGGGGCAAGTTCGTTTCCTCCAAGTTCATTATTCCGGTCCCCGCACTGTTCGGTACGTTGGACCCCGACCAGCCAATCAACCCGCCCAAGGCGTCCACCGTGGTGGCGATGCTGCTGCTGCCGCTCGTGCTCATCTTCATGAACACCGGCCTCGACTTCCTGGACGCTGCCGGCGTCGTCTCCGCCGAGGAGCAGGTCTGGGTGCAGGTCCTGACCGCCATCGGTTCGTCGCCCGTGGCGCTGCTGATCTCCGTACTCGTCGCTACCGCCGTGCTGGGTCGCCGCCGGGGTGAGAACGGTACGGCTCTGGAGAAGATACTCGACTCCGCGCTGGGCCCGATTTGCTCGGTCATCCTCATTACCGGCGCGGGCGGAATGTTCGGTGGCGTGCTCCGCGCCTCCGGCATCGGTGACGCTCTGTCGGACTCCCTGGAGTCCGTTGGCCTGCCGGTCATCGTGGCTGCCTACGTCGTCGCCGTGATCCTCCGTGTTGCTCAGGGTTCGGCAACAGTGGCACTGGTGACGACGGCGGGACTCATGGCGCCGGCCGTAATCGCCGGCGGATTCAGTCCGCTCCAAATCGCCGCGATCACACTTGCCAGCGCCGCCGGGTCCGTGTTCGCCAGCCACGTCAACGACTCCGGCTTCTGGCTTGTCGGCCGACTCATGGGTATGGACGTGAAGACCACGCTGAAGACCTGGACTGTTCAGCAGTCCCTGCAGTCCCTCGTCGGATTCGCCCTGACCCTCGTTGTCTTCTGGATCGGCTGATGACCGTGAATACATTCGACATCACCGGTCGGCTTGCGTTGGTCACCGGCTCCTCCCGCGGTTTGGGCTACGCCCTGGCGACCGGCCTTGCCCAGGCCGGCGCCCGGGTTATTGTGCACGGGCGCGACTCCGAAACCGTGACACGGGCCGCAGACGCGATCGGTGAGGTCACCGGCACCGTGCCCGTAACGACTACGTTCGACGTCACCGATGCCTCGGCAGCCGCGGAAGGCATCGAGGCTCTTGTTGCTGAACACGGAGTACCGGACATCCTCGTCAACAACGCGGGGATCCAGCGGCGCGCACCCTTCAATGACTTCGACCCGGCCGACTGGGACGCCATCGTCACCACGAACCTGTCCAGCGTCTTCTACGTCTCCCAGCCGATCACTCGGCGCATGGCCGAGCGGGGCTCGGGCAAGGTCATCAACATCGGCTCGGTCCAGTCGATGCTTGCCCGCCAAACCATTGCGCCCTACTCCGCGACCAAGGGCGCAGTAGCCATGCTCACCAAAGGCATGGCAGCCGACCTTGCCCGGTTCGACATTCAGGTCAACGCGATCTCCCCGGGCTACTTCGCCACCGAGATGAACCGTGCCCTGGTGGAGGACGAAGCCTTCAACTCCTGGGTCATCAACCGCACTCCCGCCCAGCGGTGGGGGAAGTTCGAGGAACTCGTCGGCACGCTCATCTATCTGTCCTCCGATGCATCGTCCTTCGTGTCCGGGCAGAACATCTTCGTTGACGGCGGGATGACGTCCGTCGTCTGACCGCACACCCCGGCGGTCATGGCCGCCGCGAATCAAACCAGCAGCGCATGAAGCCAGAGGAGGCACCAGATGAAAGCCCTCGTGATCAATGGGAAGCTCGACCTCGTCGAGACTGAACTTCCCACGCCCGAGCCCGGCCCGGGGCAGGTCCGGCTTCGGATGGCCTTCGGGGGCATCTGCGGGTCCGACCTTCATTACTACAACGAGGGCGCCAACGGCGAGTATGTGGTGCGCGAACCCCTCGTTCCGGGCCACGAGGTGTCCGGGACCGTGGATCTGGACCCGTCAGGTGACCTGGCTCCGGGTACCCCGGTGACGGTCCATCCGGCCACGTTCGGCAATCCCGAACCGGGGATCGAGGACCGCCGCCACCTGTGGCCCGGTGGCGCCTACCTCGGCAGCGCCTCGACCCAGCCGCACACGCAGGGAGGGATGAGCGAGTTCCTTCTTGTGGACAAGGACATGGTGCGGGTGCTTCCGGAGGGCCTGTCGCTACGGCGGGCGGCCCTCGCCGAACCGCTTGCTGTGGGGCTGCACGGCATCACGGTCGCGGGTGGGGTGCGGGGCAAACGCGTGCTCGTGTCCGGCTCAGGGCCCATCGGCCTGCTCGCCACGGCCGCCTGCCTGGCTGAGGGTGCCGCCGAGGTGGTAGCGACCGACGTGCTGCCTGGCCCCCTGGAGCGTGCCCGGCGCCTCGGCGCACACGGCACCATCCAGGTAGGTACCGAGGACATTCCGGCCATGGCGTTCGACGTCGTGCTGGAATGCTCCGGTGTTCCCGCCGCCGTCAGCCTGGCACTGGCGGCCGCGCGCCGGGCTGGGGTAGTGGTACAGGTGGGAATGGTGCCGAATGAACCGCGGGGGATCAACCTCGCTCCGCTGGTATCAAAGGAACTCCAGCTCCGCGGGGCCTTCCGGTTCAATGACGAGATCGACCGCGCAATCGAACTGCTGAAGGAGAGTCCCGTCATCGAAGATGTCATCACACACGAACTGCCGGCAGATCAGGCGATCGAGGCCTTCGCGATGGCAAAGGACTCGGAGAACTCGGGCAAAGTCATCGTCTCCCTGTGGCAGGGCGAACGATGAGTACCGCGAACCAGGCGAACCAAGCCCCTCCCGGCACAGCGGACACTGGCTCCGTTGTGATCGGCGTCGACCTCGGCACCACGAGCACCAAAGCGGTGGCTTTCCGGATTGACGGCACTCTTGAGGCCTCTCACTCGGCGGGCTATCCGCTGGTTGAACCGCATCCCGGGCACGCCGTGCAGGACCCCCAGCTCATTCTGGCAGCAGTGCTTGAGTCCGTACGCGAGGTCGTAGCCGAGGTGGGCGCGGACCGTGTTGCGGGGCTGTCGTTCAGCTCCGCGATGCACAGCTTGATCGGCCTTTCCCCAACGGGCGATCCGCTGACCGGCGTCGTCACCTGGGCAGACACCCGGGCGCAGGTTCAGGCGGAGCGCCTGCGTGCCTCGCCTGGCGGGCTCGCGCTGCATCGACGCACGGGCACGCCGCTGCACCCCATGTCGCCGCTGCCGAAGCTTGTCTGGTTCCGGGAGCAGGAGCCGAAGCTGTGCGAGGGAATCGGCTTCTGGGTCGGGATCAAGGAGTTCGTTCTCCTGAAGATCTGCGCTGCGTTGGTGGTGGATTATTCCGTGGCCTCGGCGACGGGTCTGTTGAACATGAACACCCTGGCCTGGGACGAGGAGGCCCTCGCGATCGCGGGTGTACTGCCCGAACAGCTGCCGGAGGTAGTGCCGACCACCACCGTGCTGCCCGCACTGACCGACGACGCCGCCGCCTCCATGGGCTTGCCCGCGGCGACGGGCGTCGTCGTCGGTGCCGCGGACGGTCCCCTGGCCAACCTGGGTGTGGGGGCGGTGCAGCCGGGTACGGCGGCATGCTCCATCGGAACCAGCGGGGCACTGCGTGTTGCGGTGGAGCGTCCCGCCGTCGACCCGCTCGGCGGAGTGTTCTGCTACGCGCTCACGGCCACCCGGTGGGTGGTCGGCGGCGCGATCAACAATGGCGGAGTGGTGCTTGGCTGGGCTGGTGATTCACTGGCGCCCGATCTGGCCGACCCGCCGGAGGAGGAGTTGCTGGCGCTGGCGGCGCGGGTAGCGCCCGGGTCGGGAGGGCTGCTGATGCTCCCGTACCTGCTCAGTGAGCGGGCCCCCCACTGGAGTTCGCTGCCTCGGGGCGCCTACGTCGGTCTCACGCGCGCACACCGTCGGGAACATCTGGTGCGGGCGGCGATTGAAGGGGTGTGTCTCCAATTGGCGCTGGTGTTGCATTCGATGCGGTCGGCCGGGCTGGAGGTGAATCGGATCCGGGCCACCGGCGGTGTGATGCGTAGCCCGCTGTGGCGCCAGCTTCTGGCAGATACGTTCGGGATGCCGGTTGAGTTCGCGCGCGGGCAGGAGGGCTCCGGCTTCGGTGCTGCACTGCTGGGTATGGAGGCTCTCGGCCTCATCGAGTCAATCGACGTTGTTACAGACATGGTGCAGATCGAGGAAACAGTGCGGCCGCAGCCTGCCGCCGCCGCGGTGTATGCCTCGCTGCTGCCGGTCTTCGCCGAGCTGTATAACGCGCTGGTGCCGACCTTCACATCTCTGCGCCGGCTTTCCCCGCTGCTGCCGATCAACCTGGACCTCGACGAGGATTTAGCCGCGCCGGAGGCGTGACCGGCAGTCCAGTACGACGGCGGCAGCTGACTCGAGCGCGAGCCCGCCTGTGCAAGGTGCTGGGGGAGTAGGGGCTTCAGTCCACCCGGGACCCTGTTTCCGGACGCGCGGACGGGAGCCGATGCCCGTACCGATAGAATGTTCCGGCTGCACAAACCCTGGGAGGCTTTGCCTTGTCCGTTGATCTCGCCCGTCCGCGCCCATCAGGACCGATAGCGGAGAAGAAGCACTTCCGCCCGGACATTCAGGGCATGCGCGCAATCGCGGTTCTGGCGGTCGTCCTTTATCACGCAGGAGTCCCGTTCCTTCCGGGCGGATATATCGGCGTCGACATCTTCTTCGTCATCTCGGGCTTCCTCATCACCGGGCTGCTGCTTCGGGAGATCGAGCGTTCGGGCCGCATCTCGTTCAGTGACTTCTACGCGCGGCGGATCCGGCGTCTCCTTCCTGCTTCGGCTCTGGTTCTGGTTGCCACGGTTGTGGGCGCCAAGCTTCTGGTTCCACCGCTGTTGCTGCCCGACATGGGGAAGGACGCCGTAGCCACATCGTTGTTCCTGGCCAACATGCGCTTTGCCCAGACCGGGACGGATTACCTGGCAGGTACCTCGCCGTCGCCCTTCCAGCACTATTGGTCGCTTGCTCTGGAGGAGCAGTTTTATCTGGTGTGGCCGTTGGTCATGGTGCTGGTTGCGGTCTTTGCCGCGTCCCGGCGGAGGACGTGGCTGGCGATTGTCCTCGGATCCCTCTCGGCGGTGTCCCTGGTTGGCGGGGTTGTCCTTACCGGCATCAACCAGCCCTGGGCATTTTTTTCCCTCCCAACCCGCGCGTGGGAGCTCGGCCTCGGCGGGATGGTGGCACTGGCAGCCCCCGCCCTCGTGCGGATGAACGCAAGGACGGCTCGTGCGGCAGGACTACTCGGGCTGGCCATCCTGCTGATGTCAATCGCCTTCTTCACGCATGATCTCGCGTTCCCGGGATGGTTCGCTCTTGCACCCGTTCTCGGCGCTGCCCTGATGATCGGTGGAGGGCAGGGCCAGGAGCTCCGGTTTCTCCACGCGCCACTGCTTCAGTACCTGGGCAACATCTCCTACTCGCTGTACCTGTGGCACTGGCCCTTGCTCACACTTGCAAAAATCCGGCTTGGGGAGGACTTCAACGGCTGGGTAGCGACCGGTCTTGTCCTGTTGTCGTTGGTGTTGGCCCACCTCACCTACAGACACGTTGAGCAAGAATTCCAACATGCACGCGTATTGAGGGCCAAGGGGGTGCGATCGTATCCATTCGGTGCCGGCCTGACGATCGTTGCCCTCGCTGTCAGCTGGAGTGCCACAAAGCTGCCCGACCTGGATTCCGGCAAGGCAGTAGCGGCGCCGGAGGGCCTGGAACTGATGTCCGCCCCGGTCTCTGAGGATTTCGTTCCCTCCAACCTGACACCGGCCCTTGAAGATGCTGCCGGCAGTACCCCTCGCATATACGCGGACGGGTGCCATGCCGACTACAACGCCACTGCTTCCGGGGACTGCACGTACGGGGACCACGCCGGTACCGGAAGCATTGTCCTATTCGGCGATTCTCATGCGGCCCAGTGGTTCACGCCGATGGATGGGGTCGCGAAAGCGGAGGGGAAGAAACTCGTCAGTCTGACCAAGTCTTCCTGTCCCTCAGTGGACATCCCCGTCGAGGGCACCATCTCCGAGACCTATCCGCAGTGTGATGAGTGGAGGCAAGACAGCCTTGAACGCATCACCGCTCTGGAGCCCGAGCTCGTGGTTATCTCGAACTATGGAAGCGTCTATCGTGAACTGGGCCGGAACACAGGTGATTTCGAACAGACATGGCGGAAGGGTTTGCTCAAGACAATCGACGCTCTTCCGGCGAGCACACGCGTCGTGGTTCTGGGCGACACTCCGGCGTGGGAGGTGGCACCGAGCGTGTGCCTGTCCACCCATCTGGAGGACGTCAGCGACTGCTCAGCGCCCAGGGACGAGGTAATTGACTCCGGCGTCCATCGTCTCGAGCAGGAAGCAAGTCAGTCGGCGGGCGGCCGGTATGTGTCACCACTCGACTGGATCTGCCAGGACGTCTGTTCCCCCATTGCCTGGAACCGGCTCGTGTACCGCGATAACCACCACCTGACCGACAAGATGGCCGAGGCGCTCACCGGCCGGTTGCATCAAGCCCTCGACGCTGCCGGAACCTAGAAGCGCAACCAGCTCACCCGGCCAGGCCGCCCCTCCGGGGGAGGTCCAGCTCAACTGATCGGCTAGCGCCCGTCACCGGAGGAGGCCCGTCAGGCGAAAAAGGATCTGATCCGCATTGAGCGGCAGATGACGAAGACGAGTTCGCAGATCGAGAAGATCAACCAGCACATGTGCGACGCTGGCCGCAAGGCGACGGTCGATTTCGAGAAGGTGGCCGGTCTCGACGCGAGGAGCTTCAGCCGGAGCCGGGGTCGCTCGAGGAACAGTGGCTCGAAGCGGCCCAAGTGCTTGGATGAGTAGGAATCGAGCGAACGAGAAGACCGGCCAACCGGTCGCCTCCCTCCTACAGCGGGCGCTTCTCACACAGTTACGGGAAGTTCCTCTGCAGGAGGTTTCAGATCTCCCTCTTGCCTGTCGAGCCACGAGTACTCCGGGCATGGGTCGTCAGCGATGATGTGCTTCTCCACGAAGGTGTGGATGCGTTCCTTCAGATGTCCCATGTCAAGCTCCTCGTCGAGCGCCACCGGGGTTGATGTTCCCCAGTGTTCATCGAGAGGCTTGGGTTTAGCTTGGGCTGCTCCTCCGGGGGCGTCATGAAGCGTCGACGAGAGCCAGCTCGTGTAGCTCGGGCTTACAACCAGCAGGTGCAGAACAGGGGCGAACCTATGGGTTCGCCCCTGTTCTCCGTCTATGCGGGCATCGAGGTTGAGCGGTGGCCGACTACGGCCTGTTGGCCCCTGAACGGGCGCGTTGGAGCACAAGCATCACAACCGACGCGACCAGAATGGCGAGCCCGAGGTAGAGAAGAAACTTCAGTGTCTCCACAGCAATTCCGAGAACCAGAAGAACGAGAGCGACAACGGCCAGGACAATCAGCAAAGGTTTCATCAATCCAGTATGACAATTCCTGTCGTTCCCACGGTGTCTCAGCGGTATCGAACCGACAACAATGCTGGTCGAGGTGATGACCTTCGGGTAGGCGCGCGCCAAGTCGCAGGATGCTGTCCTGTCATGGCAAACTAGATAGTCGCGTGCACTGATGGGGATAACTGGGTGCGCGCGGTCCGCCCTGGTGTAACGGCAGCACCCCAGCCTTTGGAGCTGTGGAGTATAGGTTCGAATCCTATGGGCGGAACGGCATGCCATCAGGCGTCAGAGACAGGCAAGGAGCGGCCCCCTTCGTGAGCCACGAGAACCAGTCCCATCAGGCGAATTCAACGCCTGCAGCAGTGATAGTTCTGGCAGCCGGAGCCGGGACCCGAATGAAGTCTCAGACCCCCAAAATCCTCCACCGCATTGGCGGCACCTCCATGGTTGGCCACGCGCTCGCTGCCGCCCGTGGGCTTGCCCCTCAGGAGCTTGCTGTGGTCGTCCGGCACGAGCGCGACCGCGTTGCCGCCCACATCGCCGAACTGGACGCCGGGGCTCTTATCGTCGACCAGGATGACGTTCCTGGCACCGGCCGCGCTGTGCAGGTTGCACTCGAGGCCCTGGACGCTCAATCTACTGTCGCAGGGACAGTAGTGGTTACCTATGGCGATGTTCCGCTGCTTGACACTGCAACGTTGCAGGAACTCGTGCATACTCACGAGCAGGACGGTAACGCGGTGACGATCCTTACTGCCGTCCTCGACGACGCCACCGGATACGGACGTGTTGTTCGGGCCGAAGACGGCACCGTAACAGGCATCGTGGAACACAAGGATGCCACGGAAGAGCAGCGCGCGATCAAGGAAATCAACTCCGGTATATATGCCTTCGACGCTGCTGTGCTTCGCGAAAGCCTCACCAGTGTTGACTCGAACAATGCGCAGGGCGAGATGTACCTGACGGACGTTCCGTCAATCGCACGGAATGCTGGTGGCCGTGTAGCAGCGGTCATCTCAGCGGATCGCTGGCAGGTTGAGGGTGCGAACGATCGGGTGCAGCTCGCAGCCTTGGGCGGGGAGCTCAACCGACGCACGCTCGAGCGATGGATGCGAGCCGGTGTGACCATCGTGGACCCGAACAGCACATGGATCGATGTTGATGTTCAGCTCGAGGAGGATGTGACAATCCTCCCGGGAACCCAGCTCCACGGCGCAACGCAGGTTGCCCGTGACGCAGTGGTCGGCCCCGACTGCACGCTCACCGACGTGGTAATCGAGGAAGGTGCGAAAGTGATCCGCGCTCACGGAAGCGGCACTCGGATCGGCGCTGGAGCTTCTGTGGGCCCCTTCACCTACCTACGTCCAGGCACCGTGCTGGGGGAGTCGGGGAAGATCGGCGCCTTCTATGAAACCAAGAACGTCACGATCGGTCGCGGGTCCAAGCTCTCTCATCTCGGCTATGCCGGCGACGCGGAGATTGGCGAGAACACCAACATTGGGTGCGGAAACATAACAGCCAACTATGACGGTGTGAACAAGCACCGCACGGTCATCGGCAGCGAAGTCCGGACCGGCTCGAACACCGTCTTCGTCGCACCAGTGTCGATCGGTGACGGCGCCTATACGGGGGCGGGCGCTGTTGTGCGCAAGAACGTGCCCGCCGGCGCGCTTGCCATCCTCGCTGCGGCGCAACGCAACCTGGATGGCTGGGTCGAAACGAACCGCGTCGGGACAGCGGCGGCTGCCACAGCCGCGAAAGCCTCCTCTTCAGTTGCATCTACGTTAGAAAGCGATCCTTCATGAGCGAGATTACGGCACGCGGGGAAAAGAAACTTGTACTCGCGTCGGGCAGGGCCCATCCGGAGCTCGCGGAAGAGATCGCGCTGGTTCTGGACACAGAGCTTCTACCCATCTCGGCCTACGACTTCGCTAACGGTGAGATCTACGTGAGGTCCGGCGAAAGCGTCCGCGGCACTGACGTCTTCGTAATTCAGGCGCACCCTGCACCGCTGAACAATTGGCTGATGGAGCAGTTGATCATGGTGGACTCATTGAAGCGCGCTTCGGCCAAACGCATCACAGTGGTATCGCCGTTCTACCCTTACGCCCGCCAGGATAAGAAGGGCCGTGGCAGGGAACCCATCTCCGCTCGCTTGGTTGCTGATCTGTACAGGACTGCAGGCGCGAACCGGCTCATGTCGGTGGATCTCCACACCGCCCAGATCCAGGGGTTCTTCGACGGTCCGGTGGACCACCTCATGGCTATCCCCCTGCTCGCCGATTACATCCGCACACGTGTTGACGCCGATAACGTCACCGTTGTCTCGCCGGATACCGGTCGCGTACGGGTAGCAGAGCAGTGGGCTGAGCGACTTGGCGGAGCACCGCTGGCATTCGTGCACAAGAGCCGTGACCTTACCGTCCCGAACCAGGCGGTATCTAAGACCGTGGTTGGCCAGATTGAAGGCCGTACCTGCGTGCTCATCGACGACATGATCGACACCGGTGGGACCATCTCGGGCGCGGTTGCGGTCCTGAAGAACGCCGGCGCTAAGGACGTCATCATCGCGGCAACGCACGCGGTATTCTCAGATCCTGCAGCGCGCCGTCTGGCTGAGTCTGGTGCCCGCGAAGTGGTTGTGACTAACACGCTGCCCATCGGCCCGGAGAAGCGGTTCCCGCAGCTCACGGTCCTGTCTATCGCGCCCTTGATAGCGCGCGCCATCCGCGAGGTGTTCGACGACGGTTCGGTCACGAGCCTCTTCGACGGGAATACCTGAGTCCAGCATTCAACTAGAGGAAGTCGGTCAGTGGGCAGAACTGAGCGGCTTTTCCTATCTCCCGCATAGGGATGAGTGCCCACAAACAAGAGAACCGGTTGGAGCATTGCTCCAACCGGTTCTCTTGTTTGTTGCTGTGTTACTTATGCTTCAGCGCCTACGCGACGGCGTGCAACGAAGATGCTTCCTGCGCCGAGGCCGAGAGCACCGATGCCGGCTGCTCCCCAGAGGAGCATTGCGGAGTCGATACCGGTGTTGGCCAAGCCGCTGGTGCCACCTGTAACCCCGGTCGTACCGCCGCTTACAGACGCTTCAGGAGCATCGACTGCAACGGTGGACGAAACGGTCTGGCCTGACTGACGACCGGTGGCGGTGAGGGTATAAGTGCCCTCTTCCTTCAACGTGACAGAGTAGGAGAAGTTACCCTCTGCATCGGCGGTTGCGGTGTCGGTAAGGACGACTGCCATCGGGAGGATCGCGCCACCGAGGGCGGCGCCGACACGTCCTGCTCCGCCAGCAGCACCGGCTGCTGGCTCGCCTGCGACGAAGTCAACGGTGATGTCGATGATTTCGCCCGGGGTGAAGAGACCCTGGTTGCTGCTGAAGACGACGGTTTCGCCCGGAGCAACGGTTCCGTCGCTGACGACACCCGGTGCGCTGTCAGGCGTATAGGCCTGCGCGGCGCCTACTCCAACGAAGGTGAGTGAGCCGGCGATTGCCACGGCTGCGATAGCTTTTTTCATAGAGACTCCCCAATTAAGGTGTTTGCGACAGACTTCTAGCGGTGATCGACCTGAAGATGTATTCCCCCAGCCCCAACTGCCCTACAAAGAACCCTATCAACGTCCGATGTTCACACTGCACACCGAACCCGCAGGTCTTCCGAAGGGTTTCCGCAGTTGACGTTACCTCATTACTTCCTCGACTTCTAAAACTTCTGTGACAAATTCGGACATCTAACGCGAAGTTAACCTGATCTTCGGTGGCTAGTCACATGCGGTATCCCCTTGTAGCGGCAGAACGACCTCGTTCATCGGTTGAATCGTTGGGGTGACGTCCAGCACCGGCTCGGAGGACTGTACAACGTTCGTGAAGTCCAGCTCGACTGTAGCGCTCTGTCCTGGAGCGATAGATGTGGTCAGTATGCCCACAGGGCGGTCGCCGTGAAGATAGGATCCAAGAGGGACCGACTCGCCGTCGATTCGAGCTTTCTGAAGTTTCGATCGATCGGGCCCGTAGGCAACGAAGTTAGTTTGCACGGTGCCCGGTGAAACCCCGAACGCTCCTCCGCCGGTGACGTAATCAGGTAAGGCATTGGCAGCGTCTGCGGGTGCCGTGTTCGTTAAGGTCGCCGTCAGGGTGTACTGGAGGTAGCCCTCAGCTGTACAGGTTCTCTGTAGTTGGACCGTGCGTCGCACGTAATAGTCCATCTTGGCACCAGTTCCATCGTTGAAGTACGCGCCGAAAGATGCGCCTCCCGTTGTGGATCCCGTCACGGCACCAGCTAAGGGCGTCTTTCCGATGATGTTTTGCTCATCCGAGACGTTGGACCAGACATATACACGGCCTTCGCTGGAGCTTTTCATTAGCGCTTGCATCAACTGGTTGTTGTTCCCAGCGCCACCAGTGAGAGCCAGAAAAACCTTCCCTGCGACGGCAGCGAAGTATTCGTCCTGGACACTGGGCTCATCGATCTCCGCGTAGATATCGGACAACAACGTCGACACAACGTTTTCTGCCGTGAGCGCTGTTGGAAGATTTGTCCGGGACAGTTGTTCGGCAATGACGGGGTTCTCAAGATCTCCAAGCTCAATGGGGCCTGTGGAGTCCAGGATGTTAGCGAGGACTATAGGATCGAGCGCAATAACCCCATCAATGTTCGGACCCTCATTGCGTTCCTCCCACATCGCCTTTGCCGTCTGCGCGGCGGTTGGGAAGTCCGGCGTGAGGTTGACACTCTGCATGAACGTGCCGAGTCGTTCGGAATAGATCTTCTCCTGCTCCGGGTCTACAGGGAGCGGCGGTCTAAAAGCACCCAGCCCCGCGCCGCTTCCCTGCGCGGCCAGTTTCAGCTCGCCATCCGCCGCAGTAACGACGGCAAGCGCGCCCGGGATACCCCCGGTGGCACGAACTTCAGCGTTGTTTTGAACCAAGATGAGGTAATTGCGCGGGCCATCGGCACCAAGCATGGAGGGTAGAACTTCGGCCGCCGATGACGCCGCGTTGAGTGTTTGACGCGCCTGATTCAGTGAGTTTGTGGCTTGGGCAAGCGGGGTGGCCACGCGCGGGATCAAACGGGAGGAGTCGATTCCGGCGAGGCGATCATAGGAGAGCTGCACGGTTGTGGCCGCTGCCGAGATGCTGGGTGAAATCTCGCGCAGGGGGGCCACGTTGATTCGGCCATCTACGGGCGCGAGTGAGTGCCAGTCAAGGGAGTCAAAGTGATCAAGCATTGGCGCCACCGCGTGGTTGACCACGTCATCTGCCGATACAGACGCTTCAGATACGGCTGAGAAGTTCGCGCCGACAATGGGAAACATCCCGGCTAACTTCCACACCGGATCAGTCCCAGCGTTTCGAGCCTGAGCAGTTTGGTCCTGCAGCTTCCCTAGCGTATGTTGCGCGGTCTCACCGTCGCCCGCGACCAGCTGGCTTTGCAACTGCGGCAAGAGCTCCATGGTCGCAACCAGACTAGTTTGGATCTGTTGTGCACGATACGCAAGCCATGCAGCAATAAGCGCCACGACCAACGCCACCACAGAGAAGGCAAGCCCGATACGTATGCGCCGGCTTCGACCCTTGGCCCGGCGGCGTCTTCGCTCAAGAGCAGAGGCTTCACCATAGAGCGGCTGCTCTGGTGAAGCGCCGTAGTTGGCACTTTCGGTCATAATGGTTTACTCCCTAGTAAGCGCCATGGCGGCTGAACACTGCGCGGAAAGTGCGCAGGAGGATGGTCACGTCCCCAATGAGAGACCAGTTCTCCACGTAGTACAGGTCCAGCCGGACTGTGTCGTCCCAGGAGAGCAACGACCGTCCGCTGACCTGCCACAACCCCGTCATTCCGGGACGCACCAACAGGCGCCTGTGCGCGTGTGTGTCATACTTCTCTACTTCCGAGGGCAGGGGAGGCCGAGGGCCGACCAAACTCATTGAGCCACCCAGCACGTTGAACAGCTGCGGCAACTCATCGAGGCTATAGCGGCGGATGAATGTACCAACCCGGGTCACACGGGGGTCGTTTTTCATCTTGAACAGAACTTGGTTACCTTCACTGTTGGCACGCAGTCTTTCCAATTGTCGTTCGGCGTCCACGACCATCGACCTGAACTTCAACATCTTGAAACTGTTGCCCTCAGCTCCGACACGTTCCTGTCGAAACAGGATAGGGCCCGTGCTGTCACGACGAACCGCAAGACCTACAGCGATCAACAACGGTGCTAGCAATACCACCATTAGGCCGGCACCGACGACGTCGAACAACCTCTTCATGAACTGCTGACCCTTTTCGAGATTGGGCGTGGACACATGAATGAGGGGTAGTCCGGCTACGGGCTGCGTGTGAATACGTGGTCCTGCGACGTCCGTCAGAGCAGGAACCATGATGAGCCGGATGTTGAAGTCTGCAAGGGCCCATCCAAGCGCGCGGATGGTCTTTGGTGGCAGTTGGACACCGCCTGACAAAGCCACCGCGTCGGGACCGAAATCCCTCACTGCATCGATAATCTCCTGGGCATCAGTTGCACGGCCGATGGTGGGAAGGCCCAGGTCTGGAGCGAGATCGGTCGTCGCCGGAGTTCCGGGAAGGTAAACCCCTATGGGTTTGTAACCCGCCATAGGCTGTCCCCGCAGGGAACGTGCAAGATGTTCTGCGCTGCTCGGCCCGCCGATGATGAGGACCTTCTGGCTACATTTACCTGCTTCACGTTCGAGATGGAGAAACTTTCGAAGAATCACGCGGGACAAGAGGAGGAAGATTAATCCTGCGGGGAGGGCAACTCCCACATATCCTCGTGCGGTGTCGAGTAGCAGGGCATAGGAAACGATAGCTACCAGACCGAAAAGCCACAGGGAAGCCTCTAACACGCGTTTGTATTCCTCGGTCCCGTGTCCCAGTACCAGTGGCTCCCGAGACCCCAGAAGATAGAGCATGAACCACCAGGCTGCCGCAAGCGCGAGGGAAAGGAACAGATAAGGTTGGCCTGAGGAGCTTAGGCTTTCTGACTCGGGTACACCAAAGCGAACAATCAGGGCCCCGACCGTCGCCCACAACACAACACATGCGTCGACAATAGCGAGGCGTCTGGAGTAGCGAGAAGCCCAATTCTCCTTGCCGGTCTTGTCCAGCTTAAAACCATCATTTTCATAGAACAAGAAGTCCCCCATCCGTCTGAATCACGATTGGGTGGGGCGAACCCGCAGCACCTTTTCATCGAAGTCGGAATTAATACGACCGCGTCCCCTCGCTTTAGACCCGTTGCTTAATTCCCTAGCGCTCTTGGCCGGCGACGATTCATAGGAATAGTAACTGTGGGCGTAAGCATCAGGTCCCTTGGTGGGCAGGAGATTCAGAACGATACCCAGTACATCGGCGTCTACCATCTCCAACGACGCTAGCGCCTTCTGCACATCGGGAACCTTCACTTTAGAGGACCCGACGACCATGACCACCCCACCAACTTGTTGGGCCAGCACCGCTGCGTCAGTCACAGGAAGGAGCGGGGGCGCATCGATAACAACCGCATCAAATGTCTCTTCCAGCCCAGCTATAAGCTGCTTCATAACCTTCGATCCCAGAAGTTCGCTCGGATTGGGTGGAATTTGTCCGGAAGTTAGAACGTACAACTCGTCTTCACCCCAGGGCTGGAGCAAATCTCTGACATCCGCCCTGCCAATAAGGGCTGTGGTGAGGCCCGCGTTACGCTCCAAGCCTAGATACTCGTCCACTCTTGGACGACGAAGATCAGCATCGATCAACACAACGGACTGACCCGACTGAGCCATGGCTATAGCTAGGTTGACGGCCGTCGTGCTCTTTCCTTCGCCCGGCAGAGAAGAGGTGACTAAGACGGTCTTGGAAGCGTGGCTGACGTGGGAGAACTGTAGGTTAGTGCGAATCTGACGGAAAGATTCAGCGCGAGGGCTCTGCGCTGGAACCTGAGTCAGCAGTGGCTTCTTTGTTGCGTCACTTTCAAACGATATTCCCCCCAGAATCGGCGCCTCAGTGACCCTGCGGAGATCAGCCTCTCCTCTTAGCCGGGTGTCGAGGGTCGTCCGGAGCAATGCTGCGGCCAAACCAATCATCAGTCCTACCACCAGCCCCAGAGCGAGGTTCAGTCGTGTATTCGGTGCGGACGGGACGGCAGGAGCTGTTGCTGGGGTGACCACCGAAAGCTTCACTGGAGATACTCCGTCTTCGGCGGTAGTTTCAAGATCTTCGATGGATTCCACGAGGCTATCCGCTACGGCTTGCGCTATAGCGGCCGCCTGAACAGGGGACGGATCAGAGGTCGTAATCGTGAGCAGCACGGTATTAGCGTCGGTGGTGGCCTCAATATTTTTCGCGAGCTCCGCTGGAGTCATATCGAGTCCCAGGCTGTCAACGACCGGCTGTAGGACAAGAGGAGTTGCGGCTGTTTCGGCGTAGGACTGCACTCGGGCCTGTGTGAAGGAGTTCCCCTGCTGCAGCTCCGTCGCTGATCCGGAGTTCTGGGTGGCGGCGAAAAGCTTGGTTTGCGCCGTATAAGTGGGGGTGACACTCAGCGAGAACACTGCCGCGGCTAATGCCCCGAGTACGGTGCATGCCGTAATCAGCAACCAATTACGGCGGAGCACCCTGAGATAATCTGTTAGCTCCAACGTTGAGACCTTCCTAATGGAGACAAGTGGCTGTGATTCGACAGCACTCTAATTCTGACCGCGGGGAACCCCTCCCTAATCTCGGAAGCGTCCGGCGCGCGGTTTATCCTCGAATTCCCCCGGAGTTGGCACGGAACCAATCAACCGTTTGCTCAATGCCCTCGCGGAGACCGATTTGTGCCTTCCATCCGGCCTTGGTCAGCCTCGATACGTCAAGTAACTTCTGAGGTGTACCGTCCGGTTTGGAGGTATCCCATTCCATCGCGCCATCATAACCGACGGCTTTTGCTACGATCCTAGCTAGCTCTTCGATAGTGACGTCGATTCCAGTGCCCACGTTGACTTGATCCGCGCCATCGTAGTTTTCGAGCAGATGAAGACAAGCCGCTGCCATGTCATCCACGTGGAGGAATTCCCGCCTCGGCGAACCCGTTCCCCAGTTTGTGACGGTACGCGCTCCTTGTTGAACAGCCTTGTCATAGCGCCTGATCAACGCTGGCAGTACATGCGATCCTTTCGGAGAGAAGTTGTCTCCGGGCCCATACAGGTTCGTTGGCATAGCCGAAATCCACGGCAACCCATACTGACGCCGAATTGCCTGCACCTGCATGATGCCAGCGATCTTCGCTATCGCGTACGAATCGTTGGTCGGTTCGAGATGACCGGTGAGGAGATACTCCTCCTTGATCGGCTGTTCAGCGAACTTGGGATATATGCACGACGATCCGAGAAAGAGCAGACGCTCGACTCCGTGGACTCGTGCGGCATCTAACACGTTTACCTGCAGCCGCAGGTTCTCGCTCAGAAAGTCAACGGGGTAGGTCTTGTTGGCTAGGATGCCGCCAACCTTCGCAGCGGCGAGCACTACGTAGCGTGGTTTCGTCTCAGCGAAGAATGCAAAGACGGCGTCACGATCCTTGAGATCAAGGTCGGACGATGCCCGTCCGACAAGTTGTGTAAAGCCTTCGCTCTCCAACCGTCGCCAGATTGCCGAGCCGACTAGGCCACGATGGCCTGCTATGTAGAATGCGGAGTGCCGATCGAGCGGAGCCGGCGTAAAGTCAACATCGTCTCCGGCGCTGGTGCTGCTGAAGTTCGTGACGGACACCTAGTTCTCCCAGCTTCCCAGCTTGACGTCATCAATCCAGTGGTTGCCGGCGTGCCTCAGCGCTTCGATATCGGCGTCGACCATGATTCGGGCGAGCTCGGGGGTTTCGACCGTCGCTTTCCAACCCAACTTGCTATGGGCCTTAGAAGCGTCTCCGATGAGCGCGTCTACTTCTGTGGGGCGCAAGTATCGTTCGTCGAACTTCACGTGATTCTCCCAGCTCAATCCTGCGTGCTCAAAAGAAACCTGGAGGAAATCGCGAACGGAATATCCTACACCTGTAGCGAGCACGAAATCATCGGGTTCATCAACCTGCAGCATGCGCCACATCCCTTCAACGTACTCCGCGGCGTAGCCCCAGTCGCGGACGGCGTCCAAATTGCCCATGTACAGAGCATCTTGTTTGCCGGCCTTAATAGCAGCTACGGCACGGGTGATCTTCCGGGTCACGAAAGTTTCACCACGGCGGGGCGACTCGTGGTTGAAGAGGATGCCATTCACAGCGAACATACCGTAAGCTTCGCGATAGTTCTTCGTCACCCAGTAGCTGTATACCTTTGCGGCGCCGTAAGGAGAGCGGGGGTAAAAAGGAGTAGCTTCATCCTGTGGTGGGGGAGTAGCACCGAACATCTCCGAAGAGGATGCTTGGTAGAACCGCGTTTCGATGCCTGCCATACGGACTGCCTCGAGCAATCGGATAGAGCCCATCCCCGTCGTGTCCCCGGTGTGCTCAGGTTCCTCGAAGGACACGCGCACATGTGACTGGGCGGCCAGGTTATACACCTCGTGGGGCTTGATTTCTGCGAGCAGGGTGACTAGACGCGCCCCATCGCTTAGGTCGCCGTAGTGTAGGAACAAGCGCGCCTTCGGGTCGTGCGGATCCACATACAGGTGGTCAATCCTGGCTGTATTGAAAGTGGACGCGCGTCTGATCAAGCCGTGCACCTCATAGCCTTTTCGAAGCAGGAGCTCTGCGAGATAAGATCCATCTTGGCCGGTGATTCCTGTGATAAAAGCGCGCTTTGTCAACGCGTGTCCCCCTGATTGTGTGGATCAAAATTTGTCCGCAACAGCCTTCGCATTGCGCTTGAACGCCGCAAGCTCTCGTAACCATGCTGCGTACTGGATTATAGCGGCGTCTTGAGACAGAGTTTTCTCGGCGTAATGTACGCCCGCCTGCCCAAATTTCTGTGCTAGTGCTTTGTCGTTGCCTAGTCGTTCGGCCGCCTCCAGAAGGTCCGCAGGTGCGTCGGGCTCAATGCGGATGCCGCCGCCTGCGAACTCGATCTCGCCGGCTGTTGTGCTGTCGCTTTCAGTTGCGGCTATGACAGGCAAACCAGTCGAGAAGTATGAGGTCAACTTGCTAGGAACAGCCATTTCCCGAAGCCCTACCATTTCGTTCACAAGCAATACGTCAGCTGATCCTAGAGTGGCTTGGAAATCCTCAGTGGGCAGCGGATCAATGAATTGCATGCGATCGACTCCTTCTGCTAGTTCTCCTATTTTCCGGCGCTGGTTGCCATCTCCGACTAGCACAAAACGGACACGGGAACCTCGGAGATCAGCCAATCGGGCAGCTTCCACCACGTTCCCTAGTGATTGTTTGACGCCAATGTTCCCCGCGTGAAGAACGACAACCTCGTCATCCTTCCAACCCCAGCGGGAGCGAACTGCTACTCGATCGACTGGTCGCGACCGCTCAAGATGCGTCCAGTTGCGTATAACCCCGATGTCTCCTTCGGGAACGTTTAACGAGGAACTGAGATATCTCTTGAACCGGTCGTGAATGACTGTCACCTTAGTAGCCAATCGCAGTATGAACCCTTCGATGGTTTTCATCAATTGGGCGCTTAGTGATCCCTCGCTGTTCATTTCAGCGAGTCCGCGACTGTAAATGTCCTGTACCCATATGCCTGTGGCCGGACGCCGTATGCCGTAGCGGGCGCGGAGTAAGGCGAAGGCGCTAGAGAACAATGCTGGTGAGATGACTAGCACCACATCGGGGCTGTTCCAACGCGTGAACAGCAGTCGTACTCCGAAGCTGAGCTCGAGATGCAACCTTTGCCACTCGCTCGTCCGCTTGGGGACGAAGTGGCGGAGTCGTTTTACCCGGACGTTCCTTATAACTTCATGCCGTTTCCACCCGATATACCCCTCCTTCACCTTCCACTCTGGGTAATGAGGAAACCCAGTAATAACGCTGATCTGGTGACCTTCAGCTGCCAAGCGCTCGGCTAGCCGAGTCGTGTAGGGAGCGATACCGGTCGGTTCCGGAGCGTAGTTGATACCGATGATAGAAACCCGAAGCGGTGGTTCGTTCACACATGCAAGAATAGACCGAACTATCGCGACTACTGCCGTGCGGGGAACATGACTGAAGACAGAAATAGCGAGCCGATCAGGCACAGGGAAACTCCTGTGATCGATCTTTCAGACGCGCCGGGTGAAAAGGGGGCCTGGGACCGGTCGCCGATCATCATCTACTTGTGGGCCATCTGCGAGCTTCTGTTCGTCTTCAATCCATGGCAAATCAGTTCAGGCCTTCGCGTTCGCGTGTTGAGGCTGTTCGGAGCCCACATCGGCATGGGTGTCATTTTCCGTCCGAGAACTCGGGTCAAATTTCCTTGGAAGCTCAATGTTGGCGACCGAACCTGGATCGGGGAGGGCGTTTGGATACACAATCAGGATTACGTCCACATCGAACATGACGTTGTAATATCCCAAGAGACTTTTATAACTACGGGCAGCCATGCACATCGCACTGACATGCGTCTCGTCACAAAGCCTATAAGCGTCGGGGCAGGCGCTTGGGTGACCTCCCGGTGCATAATTCTCGGAGGGTCTCGCCTCGGCAAGTCTTGCCTTCTAGCGCCTGGCAGCGTTATTTATGGCGATCTTCCTGCTAATCGTATCTACAGAGGGAATCCAGCATCCGATCAAGGCGCGCGCTTCGAGAAACATGAGGGGCTTTGATGGAGCAGGGGCGGGGTGTGTCCGCCGCAAGGCGACCTTCTAAGCCGAAGGTTGTGATGTGCTTCAGTTCATTGGGCGCCTACCGCCTGAATACGATGCGTCTGATAACTGCGCACTTTGGGGATGATGTCAGAATCTACAGCGGATCGAAGTCCGTTGATCCGTCTGTGAAGATCATCAACCAGGGCGATCTTGAGCAGACGCAGGTCACTAACTTGATGTTTCCGCGAAACTTAGTATTTCAGCTACTTCCGCCGTTGCCCCTCCTCCGCAGTCGCATTGTTGTAGCGGATCTGAATCCCAGAATGTTGAATCTCTGGCCTGTCCTCGTTCTCAGGCGCTTGTCGAATAAACATACAATTCTCTGGGGGCATGCCTTACCCAGGAAAGGAGGGCAAAGCCGTAGCGGTAATTTGAGGCATATTATGCGGATGCTGGCCACGGGGTTGCTGGCTTATACTGATTCGCAAGCCGAGGAGCTTCGCCGACTGCACCCAGGTAAGCTCGTAGATTCCGCTCCTAACGCGCTCTACAGGAACGATCAGTTCTCCTTCGACGAAGATTCCGAGAGGGACACATTCATTTACGTTGGCCGGCTTCACGAGTCTAAAAAGCCATTGTTGTTAATCCGCGCCTTCGAAATCGCGTACGTGCGTAACAGTCGGATTCGGCTCGTCATTGTTGGGGACGGACCTGAACTTGATCGAGTTTCCCGAATGGCGAATGAGTCGATAGCACATGACAACATAGCCGTTTTGGGACACATCGACGACTATGTCGAACTGAACAGGATGTACTCGGGGGCCATCGCAAGCGTCTCGCCTGGATATGTCGGATTGTCGGTAACTCAGAGCTTGAGCTTCGGTGTTCCGATGATTATTTCTAGAGACGAGTCCCACGCGCCCGAGATAGAGGCTGTGTCTGAAGGTGAGAACGCGGTATTTTTTACAACCGATGATACGGAAGATTTGGCGAGCAAGATTAGTGAGATGTGGAATAGCAAGGAATCATGGCGTAGCCGCGGTTCTGCCATTTCCGACGCATGCAAAGAAGTGTATAGCGCAGAGGCGATGGCGTCAGGTTTGATCTCTTCCATAGAACGGACGATGGGTTGAGGATCGCTTACATATTCTCAGATGTTTCGTATCCACCTACCGAGGGCGTGCATCAGCAAACGATATTGAATATCGAAAGATTGATGCAGGCGCAATATTCAGTCGAAGTAATCGGAATAGCAAAGCCAAAATCAGCGATCGATTTAGTAGCGCTTCGCGAAGAGACGGGGATTGAATTCGCGCTGCCGGCCATAAGGAGTAGTCTCACGTGGCTCAATCTTGCGTGGAGATCATTTCTGCCGGACTGGCTCGTGATGTCGGCGATTGTGCGAGGTAGACATTACTTGCGACGACGCGAGTTTGACGTACTGATATTAGACGGGGTGGGTGCACTTGCACTATTGCCCCCTCGCAGGCGAAGCGTCTCCATCCTCAGCCTGATAGACCCAGGTTCTCGGCGTAACGTCCGACTTGCACGAGAAGCGAAAACTCCGTTCCGACGTGCACGTTATTTGCTGGTAGCTCTCACCTACTTTCTGCTAGAGCGTCGATTGAAGGACGGAGATCCGCTCTGGCACGTGGTCTCAGAGTCCGATAAAAACTACTTGCAACGGGTTCATAGCTATAGTCGTGTTGTAGCCATACCTGTCAGTCTGCCTTCCGACTTAGAGAAAGCTGTCGCTAGCCAGCCGAATGAGACCGCTGGTTCGCCTCTCGAAGTACTAGTCTACTGTGATTTGCGCTTGGATCATATGCGGGAGGCAGTCGCTAATTTCGCTTCTTTCCTCCATATGCATATTGATAATACACACGATATCGCTGTTAAGATTTTGGGTCGTGTTGAGCTTGATGAGACGGTAGCGAGTCTGTTCACGGGTATTAACTTTGAAATGCTAGGGTGGGTAGATGACTATAGAGAAGCTCTGTCTTCTGCCGATATAGTCGTTGTGCCGGATACCGTTGGGACCGGGCTGAAGAACCGCGCCGTTCAAAGTATGGCTGTTGGACGCCCTGTATGCGGCACCGCTGTCGCTTTTGAAGGAATACAAGTAAAAGACGGCATTGATGCTGCGGTGATAGATTACAGCGATGAGTTTTCGAGAAGTTTTTCTGCCTTGCTCCAAGACAAACAGCTTCGTCAGACGATGGGCTCAGCGGGACGAGCATCGATAATGGCGCAATTTGGTCCGAGTAGGGTGAACCATCTGTGGAATGCCGTAATTAACAGTGTAGCGGCGTCCGTTCAAGATGATTCTTCCAGCTAATCCAACTCGGGCGCATATGCGATTCATACTGATCGAAAGTATGATACTTGACTGTTTGTGCTGGTCCGGTCGCTGTCGCTGATGTGGCTGAGTGGACGCACACCTGGCCATGTTTTCTGGACACACGATCACGACCTCGCTTTCTGGGCCAGTACATCGGTGAAGAACTTCCGCGGAACGGTGTTATGGCGTGGTGGCGACAGAGTCCTGCGCCGCTAGATCGGGTCGATGTTGTCCAAGAATCGGTGCTTGAAATAGTGATGCCGCGTGAGCTGCCGGTTCAGCGTGTGGTCGAGTGGAATCATTACAAGGGCTCCAGATGAACCGTGGCTTACGGAGTTCATCGGGCTCTGCACCGCTGAAGTAAGGTCCAGTCTCTGCGGGGTGAAGGTGGTCCGCTCCGGCGAAACTGTCCGTTACTTCAATAGGCTCGCGGATGAACTCTGGCTTATGGCGGGCGTCGAAGGAGCCGCGCGCCGGCCCCTCGACAAGAGTGTATGTATGCGGTCGGGGTTCCAATTCCTGTCTAGCCTGAAGGAACTGGTCGAGCACTTTGGGTTTCATCGGCCCAACGTGGGGGCGGCGCGCGTGGAAGATTAAGTCATGAAACCGTTTCCCTCAACTGCAGAAGAACGTCGTTGACCGTGGATGGCGGTGACCAGAACAGGAATGCCAGGCCATCACACCTAGATCGAGCAGTCCTCATTACGACCGGCGATGTCGATACGGCTAGTAACTCAAACCCAGCCAATGTGAGACAACTAATGGAAGGGGGCGCTCGCTTGCGGCCGAAGAAGCCCTCGCCAGTACAAGCTCAGATCCCTTCCTTCGGGTGCATCGCGAGAACTTGGGTCATGTTGTCGGGTCTTCCGAACTGGAGCATGTGTCGGGTCATAGGGTTTGGGTCGCTGGTTCGAGCGGCGAGCGTGCATATGCCGCAGACTTGCGAGCTTTCGCAAGCTTTCGCGGGCTTAGGGCGTCCACTACATACCGACAGCTCCGCGTCCGACGATCGAGATGCACTAAGTCTTGAATGACCGCCTTAGCGGTTGCTGTCAACAAAACTCGAAGCATTCCACGCATGCCCAGATGCAGAGCACAAACCGTCATATAGCCTTTTGGATTCCTGCCGCTGGTAGTCCGCTTCTCCAGGTGCCAGACTCGAAGAGAAGGATCGAAAACGCTCTTGCTGCTGCAGGCAAAAGCACGTACTGCATAGTCGTTGTCCTCGCCATAGTTGTAGTTCTGCGATCCTACGCCTAGAGCGCTATTGAATAAGCCAACTCGGACGATGAGCGACCATTTGATGAACAGCGTGACAGAGCTAGCGCGGTAAAGAGCATCGAGAAGACGGAGACTTTTCACGTTAGACACTTCACCCGCGCCTTCTCCATACGATCCGACGAGCAGTTCGCTTCGGCTGGAATCGGCTAGCGCTTGAACACGATCAGGCAAACCATCGGGATAAATACAGTCGTCGTCGGGGAATGCGACGATGTCGTCGGGATCCAAAGCATGAGAGGCCAAAATGTGAAGTCCATGGTTTCTGATCATCGAGATGCCTCCTCCTGGGACTCCCACCGCTACGAATACTCGGGGATCGGCTTGATACCGGGCTGCAACCTCGATTGGCACATCTCGTAGCAACACGATGTTCCTCACGGCTCCTAGCGGAGTGGAATCGAGAAACTTCTCTAGATTACCTTCCAGCAATTCTTCGGCATCGGCTGTGACTATGCAATAAATCATTCGGCTTTCCCTGCTGCTTGCATGAGGTTATTGGTTGCACGGGCGATGGCGCGTCGTACATAAAGAACAGACACTATGGCGGACAGGGCTAACGAAAGAGTAAATCCGATGGCCGCACCCACTATTCCGAGCACCGAACCGAGCGCGAGAACTGCGACGAAGGTTACGGCGGCGTTCGCAATCGTGATGTATAGGCGATAGCTTGGCTTCCCTATCGCGTACATGACATCCCCAGATGCATAAAGCACTGCACGTATGGGAATCGTAGCGGTGAGAGCTGCAGTACATGCGAACAAGTTGGGGTACTGCGCGAGAAAGGCCGATGCTCCAATTGCAGTTGCTATTAGCAGCGGTGCGGCGACGAGCAAGCCGGCAATGATTCCACGCTTCATCGTTCGATGGAATAGAGATTCAAGGTCACGCCACTCTTTGGCCGACGCTAAGTCAAAGTACTTCGGATAAGCTTCAAGTGCTATGCCTTTGATGGGTACCGCTGCATAGGCAGTGAGCCTCGAGGCAATTCCGTACGATCCCACTTGCGTGGGCGAGAGCAGTGCAGCAACCATCATCTTGTCGATGTTGTCGCTGAGCGAGCTGACCGTTCCAACACTCAAATAATTTAGTCCCCGCCGAATCCACAGTTTCAAGATAGCCCAACCTACCGCTAACGATTCGCGCTGCAAACACACCAACGTGATCGCTAGTCCAACAACCCCGGACAGCGCCACAGAGTATGCCCACGTGAGAATGTCACCGTGTACGATCGCAAGAGCATAAAAGGTTGCGATCAGCTTCGTGATAGCGGGTAAAAGAGCATGCGCCATATAGCTCTTGTATTTTTTATCGCTCAAAAGAATCAGTGAGAGCGCGTTCCAAGATGGGTAGACAATCAACTCGGAAGTCACTAAGAGCGCCAGTAGTAAAGCTTGGTCGCTGGCGAACAGACCACCTGCCAGCAGGGCAACTAATATGCTAGGAAGAGTGGTCATTAATAGAATCACTAGTGCCGCTGACCTAGTGGCTGCGGGTCCGTGCTGTGTGGTTGCTGGCTGCGCCCAAAAACTGAATCCGCATCCGGCAATTGGGATGAAGACACTTATTATCGCCACGTAAGCCACATACGCCCCATACTGTGCTGGAGCTAGAGCGAAAGCCATCAGAAGAAATAAGCCACCAGAAGTTGCGGACTTCAGCACCTCTGTTGACACTGCAACTCTTTTCGGACCGAACATGCGGCTGGGCTTCATGTTCGTGGTTCCCTACTGGAAGAATGGCTTGCTGAGTACCTGTGAAGTCCCGAGGAGCGGTCGTGGCTCGAAGATGGGGTCAATGTGCGATCCGCAGCGTAAGGCGCGGTGAACGCGATGAGACCGGCGGTTGCCACGGGGACTAGGGCCCAGTTAGAGCCAGCGAACACAGGCGATTCGAACATGCTTACTACGCACACTCCCACAAGCAGAACAAACGATGCCTTATCTCGCGTGCTGAACGTTCGTCGGAAAGCGTCCAGAGTCAGAGCGAGGAATGCTACGCCGGCGATCAGCCCACCTCCCACGGTGAAGCTCAACCAAGTATTGTGTGCATGGGCCAGTCCCATCGCGAAAAATGCTTCACCGGTCATGTAGTAAAACCCGTTTGGCCCAAGGCCAAAGGGTAATATCTGGTCGATGTTCTCCCAAACATAAACGTAAATTTCCTGGCGGGTGCCGACGCTTTCGTCACGCCGCTCCAGAATGTTGGAAATCAACCGGATTTCTATCGCGATTAGGCTCAGCATGGTAACGAACGTCACCATTATTGTCTTGATGAGAAGGTCCTGGGCACGGTGTCTCTTCAGGAGTGCGCTAGCGAATATCATGCAAATTGCGGCGACCAGTGCACTGCGTTGATCACTGAGCACCACACATAGAAGGCAGACAGTGCTGGATATCAAGCGTTTCACGCCCGCCGATTGTGTCATCGTGAGCCCGAAACCTACGAGCGCAAGCGTCCCGAGGGCATTCGGGTGAGGGAACGCTCCGGCTAGACGACCCTCCGGAAGGAAGCTGAAAGGAAGGGATGAATAACCCACTGTCACGGCCTCGGGTAAAACTGCATAAATTATCAGCGCATTGGTGCACCCCAATACGATCAATGACCCCGCGGTATGCCTGAAATCTCTGATTACTCGAACATCACATAGGAAGCCAAGTGCGCAGATTAGTGGAGCGTACGTCGGTATGTCGGCGATGTACCGCTGTGCGGTATCGGAGGTCATAAATGATCCTATAAACAACCCTATGATTACCAAAGCTAAGAGAATAAAGGGAACAGATGCTGAATGTATACCCCGCAACATCACGCGCGCAGACGTCCCGGCAACAATCAAAGTAATGACCGCGAGGATAGCAGTGGCATGTTGTTGCGCGACTATGGCCGTTCGTTCCGCTAGGACGACTGTCGGCACGGCGATGAATAACAGTACTGATAAGGCGAGGCTTGCTTTGCTGAGGGTCCCGCCCTTCCGTCGGATGTGAATCACGGTTCCAAGCGAAGCCAGAATGAGCCAGATGAGCATCGTTACCATGACTCGGTGCCGTTATTCCGTCTGTCATTTTGCTCGGGATGTTCGCTCAATTGCGGCCGACACCCTTATAAGTCCAGTGGTACTTCTGCCACGCAGCAGCCTGTAGAGCATTCCTGCCATCGAGGATCCTTCGCGTGGTTACAAGCGCTGCGGTCCGCTCTGGGTCGAGCTCTCTATATTCATTCCACTCTGTGAGCAGTAGGACGGCATGTGCGCCTTCAAGAGCGGTATCTGTATTTGGCTCGAAGTGGAGCTCGGGGAAACGCCGACGAGCATTCTCGATCGCCTCGGGGTCCGTCACAGTCACTTCTGCCCCCTGAAGTTGCAGTTGTGCGGCGATGCTTAGGGCCGGGGAGTCACGGACGTCGTCGCTGTTTGGCTTGAAGGCTGCGCCAAGCACTGTGATGCGCATTCCTATGAGGGAACCGCCGCAGAGACCGCGTGTCAGCTCCACTGTTCGGGAGCGCCGGCGCATATTTATTGCGTCAACTTCGCGTAAGAAGGTCAGCGCCTGGTCAGCACCTAGCTCCCCCGCGCGAGCCATAAATGCTCGGATGTCCTTCGGTAGGCAACCGCCTCCAAAACCGATGCCGGCATTCAGGAACTTGCGGCCGATGCGGTCGTCCATGCCGATCGCATCCGCCAGTAGCGTGACGTCGGCGCCGGCCGTCTCGCACAGTTCAGCCATTGCATTGATAAAAGAGATCTTCGTGGCCAAAAAGCTGTTGGCTGCTGTCTTGACCAGTTCCGCCGTCGCGTAGTCCATAACTAGACGGGGAGTGCCCTCGGAGAGCGATGCCGCGTAGACCCCATCAAGAGCCGCCGTTCCCCGCTCGCCGGCAGCGCCGTCGGGGACTCCGTACACGAAGCGGTCGGGATGCAGCGTGTCCTTCACCGCGTGCCCCTCCCGCAGGAACTCAGGGTTCCAGGCGAGAACCGCTTCCGGTGCTATCTCCATGTACTCGTCCGCAAGACGCGACGCTGTTCCAACAGGCACAGTG
This sequence comes from Arthrobacter sp. M71 S08, assembly GCF_059089725.1. Classification (NCBI taxonomy): domain Bacteria; kingdom Bacillati; phylum Actinomycetota; class Actinomycetes; order Micrococcales; family Micrococcaceae; genus Arthrobacter; species Arthrobacter sp. M71 S08. The sequence goes on from NZ_JBNHEY010000001.1 coordinate 578,324, forward strand.
GACTTTCCAACCACCACGTCGCCAGCGTTGAGGTAGGGAGCTAGCCCGGCGAAAGCGGCGTCAACGTAACGTAGGTCGGCGGCGTATTCACCCTTCCGCTGCGGTGTCCCCACACAGATGAAATGGACTTCCGCGCCAGCGGCGTCCGCCATACTGGTGCTGAATTTCAGTCGACCCGAGTTGAGCGAGGCCTGCAGGAGGTCGGGGAGTCCCGGTTCAAAGAACGGTGCATGACCAACGGACAGTTCGTCGATCTTCTTCGGGTCTACGTCAATGCCGACTACATCGTGCCCGAGCTTCGCCATGGATGCCGCGTGAACCGCGCCCAAATAACCGCATCCAATCACAGAAATGCGCATAGAGACCTTCCCCCAAAACTTCCCAACTACTTCCACCGGCTAGATAGCAAACGTCATAGCATTAGGTGTCCTCCCTGAGGATACCGGCAGCAGTTGCATCTACACGATTCATCGGCGTTCCGAGTCTTGATCGTGACGATGTGCCCATCGATACACCACCACGGTGCCGATCGCCGCACCGAGTGCGTTGGCCAGCGCATCTCGGGGCGTCGCCACCCGCTCGGGGCGGAACAATTGTTGGCCCACCTCGATGCACATGGAAGCGAGGATGCCGACGGGAAGCGACAACCACGCACGCCGCAGCGGCAGGAACGCAGCCACGAGGATGCCGAATGGGATGAAGAGCAGCACGTTGGCCCCGGACTCGATCATGCTGTAGTCGAACCAGCCCGGCACACCGAGTCGGTGCAGAACCCGCAGCCCGCGGACGATGAAGCCCGACGCGCCCTCATCGACCGGCGTTGGCCAGAACGCTATGAGGGACAGAGTCAGCAGGTAACCGGCCAGCAGCGGGGCGAGGAAGCGCCGTCGTCGTACTGTCAATCTTGCGGCTACCGTCACCGGTGCTTTCGTTCCCAGTCCACCAGCGCGTCCACTGCCGGCACCAGCTCACGAACCATCTGCTGGTAAACGGCATCTTCACGGCGAAAGGGGTCCACGACATCGTCGCCCGAGGGATCGGACGGGTGGACCGTCCGGGCACGCACCACCTTCGGGAGGATGGCGCGCCAGCGCATTGGGGCGGTGAGGGAGGTGTCGCCGTCGAGCGGTGTCACGAGCCGCGCAAACTCGCGCAGGGTGAAAGTCCTGCGGAGCAGCGACGGCATGATCTCGATGATCTGCCCACGGTGATCACGGGTCAGGGTCAGAACCAGGTCCTTGCCTTCCAGGATCCGCTCCTCCACCTGTCGGGCGGCGAAGCCGTTGGCGTCCCCATTGAAGACGCGGACGAAGCCGGCCACCTGCGGGTCGATGTCCCGGCCCACGAGGGCGCCGGTGCCGGCACTCGAGACCTCGAACTCGCCCGGCGCCAGCTTCTCGAAGGAACTCCGGAGCAGCCGCTCAACCATGGGGGAGCGGCAGATGTTGCCCGTACACACGGCAAGGATGCGGAACGGCGTATCGGTGGTCATGGCCTCTATTCCTGGAGACAACGCGTAAGACGGCGGCGAGGACGGGTTTACTCCGAAGCGTACCGGTTGAAACCAGTGTTACGGCCTCGCAACTTCTCCCTCAGGGAGAGCCTCACAGTGGGCCACTCGCCGTCGATGATGGAGAACACCACCACGTCGCGGACGGTGCCGTCCCGCCACAGGTCGTGGTTGCGGAGAACGCCGTCCTGCTTGGCGCCGAGGGCTTCCACTGCCCGGCGGGACTGGTGATTGTGCCAGTGCACCCGGAACTCGACGGCGATGCAGTTCAGCGTCTCGAACGCGTGGGTGAGTTGCAGCAGCTTCACCTCCGTGTTGAGGCCGGTGCCCTGCGCACTCGGGGCGATCCATGTGAAGCCGATCTCAAGGCGCCGGTGTTCGGGTCGGATGTTGAGGAAGGTCGTCGTACCTATTGCCCGACCGTCGCTGACCCGGCGGATGGTCCAGGGGACCACGAGGCCGTCGTCGTACTTTCTTAGCCGGTTCTCGATCTCGGCTTCCATGCCATCGGGGGAGGGCAGGCGGGTGTACCAGACCTTATAAAGGTCTTCCTCGGCCACAGCGTGGGCCAATTCCTCAGAATGCTCCCGTGCAAGGGGTTCGAGAGTTGTCAGATCACCCGACAGCGTAGGAAGCGAGAGGAAATCCATATCGACAGGCTACCTTCGCCGATCCGGGTGAAGCGTCGTCAATTCATCGCTTCCGTCGGAGGCTCGGCGCCTACGACGCTGCAAGGGCTTCCAGAACGTCGAGCGCGACGGCGGTTCCGTCCTCTTTCCGCATCAGCTCCCCGGTATACGTCGCCAGATCTCGGTACATCCCGGTCTCGGCCAGGGCATCCGTGAGCCGGTCGGCGGTGAGTTTTCGGTACGTGATCGGTTCAGGACCCAGGCCCCGCTGGTGTAGGAGATGTCCCCAGAACGGCTGGTCGGCGATGAACGGCACCACCACGGACGGAATGCCCGCCCGCACCGCCGCATGTACAGAGCCTGCCCCTCCATGATGGATCGCAGCAGTTGCACGCGGCAGGACCGCATGGTGGTCCACTGACTCCCTCACCAGCAGGTCGCGGCCATGGGCTGCATTGCCAACGTCGATGCCGCCCCAGCCACTGGCCACCAAGACCCTGAGGCCGTTCCTGCGAGCCGCCTCCATAATCGCTTCGCCCCGCGCCTTCGGGTCCCCGGCTTTCATTGAACCGAACCCCGCATAGACAAAGTCGCCACCCTCCATGAACTCCACCAGGTCCGTGTCAGCGTCTTCCGTCGGTGCGGGATGGCCCGTCCAGTGGCCGGTGAGATGGACGGTGGCCGGCCAGTCGGCAGGCCGGTGCAGCAGCAGCGGGCTGATCGGAATCAACGTTGCCTGCGGTGGCGTGCCTGTCCGTGGCGCGGGCGGAAGGGCCTGCACCGCCGCTGCAAGCTCCCGCTTGAACATCAGCGTGGCGACTTTCGCCAGTCCATAACTGGCCCGATTCAGCGGGCCCAGACTGATCTTGGGGATGAAGGGGGCCGGGAACTCACGCGTGGGGGTCAACATCGGAATGGTCTCCACCAGTGCCGACGGAATTCCCAGCCTCTCCGCCGCGATGGGAGCACTCAGGACTTTCGGGTGGTACACCACAACGTCCGGAGTGAAGGCAATGATGTGTTCCACGGCAGCCGACAAAAGCCGACGAAGTGAAGGCCGGATGTCTGTGCGGAATTTTTTGGCCGCGACCCCGGGTGAAACGCCGTGGTCACTGATGAGCTGGGCGAAGTCCATGCGCAGACTGACTGTATCCAGACCCGTGGTGTCCGCACCGGAGTTGTCCGGGATAGCAGTGTAGACGTGGTGTCCCCTGACAGCGGCAGCGCGCGCCAGGGCAAGAAACGGTTCCACGTCGCCGCGCGTCCCGGCGGTCAGCAGCATGATTTTCATTGGCAGGTGCTCCGCCCCACAGCTTACAAGCGCCGCCATCCCCGCGGAAGCATCCCATGCTGTAACATTGGCTCTCGATGCCTAGGCGAGGGAACGCTTTGGATGATTCCAGAGCATGTTCCGTTATCGACGGTGGCTAGCGGCTTTCCTGACAACGCACATGTTTGCGTGGGGATGGTCCTGGGCTTTCGTCAACATTCGCACGGTACGCCCAGAAGACCACTTAGTTCCTCGAATACTCAGGAGACATCATGTCCGAGCAGAAGCTCGCCGCAGAACTGCGCACCGATTTCGGTAAGGGCGCTGCCCGCCAGGCACGCCGCGCCAATAAGATCCCCGCCGTCATCTACGGCCACGGCGCAGACCCCATCCACGTGCTGCTGCCCGCCAAGGCAACCACCCTGGCAGTCCGCCACTCCAACGCACTCCTGAGCGTCGACGTCGACGGCGAAACCCACCTCGCCCTCGCCAAGGATGTACAGCGCAACCCCCTCAAGCAGATCGTCGAGCACATCGACCTGCTGACCGTCCGCAGCGGCGAAAAGGTCACCGTTGAGGTCAACATCCACGTTGAGGGCGAGCCCAAGCCGGGCGTCGTGTCCAACCTCGAGCAGACCACCGTTTCGGTTGAGGCCGAAGCCACCCACCTGCCCGAGTCGCTGACCGTCAACCTCGACGGCCACGGCGTGGGTGACCACGTCTACGCCTCGGACATCCGCCTCCCCAAGGGCGTCACCCTGCTCACCGAAGCAGAAACGCTGATCATCAACGTTTCCGCACCGGTTGTCGAGGACCTCGGCGAGACGGCAACCGAGACCGGAGTTGACTCTGACGGCGGCGAAGCCACCGCTGAGGAAGCCACCGGTGACGTTGTTCCTGAAGCAGTCGAGTCCTAAGCACCTGATCTGTGTCTGACAACACCTGGCTGGTAGCCGGGCTCGGAAACCCCGGGCCCGGCTATTCCGGCAACCGGCACAATGTGGGCCAGATGGTCCTCGACGTGCTCGCCGCGCGGCTGGGTGGGAAGTTCGGCACCTCCAAGGCACGCGCCGTCGTACTTGAAGGCCGCCTCGGAATAGGCGGGCCGCGGCTGGTCCTGGCCAAACCGCTCACCTACATGAACCTCACCGGCGGGCCCGTGTCGCAGCTGGCGAAGTTCTACGGGATCGGGCCGGACCACGTGCTGGCCGTGCATGACGAGATCGACATCCCCTTCAATACGATTAAGCTGAAGATCGGCGGGGGAGAAGGCGGCCACAACGGCCTCCGCGACATCAGCAAAGCGCTCGGCACCAAGGACTACGTGCGGGTGCGAGTGGGCGTCGGACGCCCTCCCGGACGGCAGGAAGCAGCCGATTACGTGCTCCGCGACTTCAGCAGCACCGAGAAGAAAGACCTCGGCATCCTGCTCGAGGAGGCGGCCGACGCCGTCGAAAGCGTTGTTCTGGACGGTTTACTTACCACCCAGCAGAGGTTTCATTCTGCTGGGAAATAGCGGTAAACTAGTCAAGCGGTTCACAAGTGAATCGCACGTGAATTGCACGGCCTGGTGGCCCCAAAAGCGGGGGCCGACGTTGGGCGGCCTCTGAGACTGGGCCACCCCCATCCCAACGTCGGTCCCTTTTTTGTGCCCTCTCATGCGGTGGTCCGCCCGTCGTCGCCAATGGTTGAAGCCTTAAAGTAACAGTGCGGCAACGGCAGTTCCGGCGTAGTCTATTGCCCTAGCGCACGACGTGTTGGGGCGGACTAATGGGAAAATGCGTAGAGTCCGGTGCGAACAATGACCTGTTGGCACCGAGGATCGATACCGTACGGCCACCAGGCCGCGAGTTTCGAAGAGTCGGGATGCAGCGATGCTGAACGTCCACGGAGAATGGCCAATGGTTGGCCGGGACACTGAGCTGGAAGACGTCAGCGACGCACTCCTGGACAGCAGCTGCCGCGGTGTCATCATCACCGGCCAGTCCGGAGTAGGAAAGACCGCTCTCGCCCAGCTCATGGCACGCCAGCTCGAAGCTTCCTTCGAACTCGTTTACGTCCGCGGCTCGGCCCTGGCGTCGAAAATGCCCTACGGCGCCCTTAGCTTTGTCCTCAGCGATCTCGACGACGCGATCGTGGACAACCCACTGATGCTCCTTCGCGGACTGCAGGAACTTTACGGCCGGCGCGACGACGGCCGGCAAACCCTCATCCTCGCTGACAACCTCGAGGAACTCGACGCGTCTTCCGCCATGGCGCTCGCCCACCTGGTGCGGGTTGGTGCGGTGAAGCTCATCGCCATCTGCCAGTCCATCGACGCTTCGCCTGAAGAATTCTGCGATCTCTGGAAAGACGGAGCGCTGCGCAGGATCGACATCGCGCCGCTCGGTCTCGCGTCCACCACCAAGCTCCTCTCGGCAGCCCTCGACGCACCCGTGTCCCGGGCCGCTGCCGCCAGCATGTGGCAGATCACCGGCGGCAACCCGCTCTTCCTGCAGGCCCTCACCCGCGAGCAGGTTGACTCCGGCGAAATGCTGGAGCGGGACGGCGTCTGGGTGGCCCAGCCGTTGTCCGCACCGAAGACTCGGCGCTCCATGACCGACTGGATCATGGTCCGCCTGCGCCGGTTGCCGACCGAGGAGCGCGAGGCACTGGAGATGATCTCCGTGGTGGGCGTTGCGCCGCTGGACCTGCTGCTCAAGTTCGTGCCGTCGTCGACCGTGGATGAGCTGCAGCGCAGGAAGGCCATCCAGGTAGAGCAGGGCGATGTTCCCCTGGTGCGGATCGCCAACGGACTGGTCAGCGAAGTGGTTCGCGCGCAGGTGCCCCTGGGTCGCGGGCGTGAACTGATGCGCGCTCTGGCATCCGAAGCGCGGAGCTACAACATGCCCGGGATCGCACGCATGACCTACGCCAACTGGTGCATCGACTGCGGCGCGGACATTGACACCGAAAGCCTCATCGAGGCAGCGCGCCTCGCCAACCGGCACCGGGAAGGCGCAACGGCACTGCGCTTCATTCACGCCATTCCCAACTACTCGGCCATTCCTGAGGCGGTCGTCGAAGAAGCACAGGCCATGGGAGTGGACGGAGACACCGCCGGCGGCCTGCTCGTCCTCGACCAGTTCCTGAAGACCCATGAAGCGCCGCAGCTCCACGATTGGGTCGAGGTGGGGCTTCTCCAATGCCGGCTGCTGCTGAGGAGCCCTGCACGCTACGCGGAGGCGGAATCGCTCCTGGAGGAAATCCGCCGCAGGCTTTCTGTGGAGACGGCAGCTGAGGATATCGCCGAACTCATGGATGCCGTGGACGTGCTGACGGCCGAAATGGCGGTCTACAACGGCCGGTACGCCGAGCTCATTGAGATGTACGGGCACCTCCTCAGCGATCACGCGACAGAGCACCAGAACCAGGGCCTGGCAGGTTGGCTGGCGGAGGCTCTGGCCATGACCGGCCGCCAGGACGACGCCATCAAGCTGGCTTCCTCGGTACTGTCCCGGCTCATAGATGCCGGCAGCGACACACTCCTGCAGGAGGCTGCGATGGCGCGGGTCTTCAAGCTGCTGGTCCTGTCCGGCCGGTGGAGCGAATGTATCGAAATGGCGGCATCGCCCTCGCACCACGGCAAGGAAAGCGCCTACGACGGGTCTGCATCAGAGTTCGCCGAAGGGTGCCTCCTGGCGTACGCGGGCCGCGGAACGGAAGCGCTCGACAAGCTGCTCCCGGCACTGAGCCAGATGCGGGTCCGCGACCGGCAGCAACTCATCCCGGTTGCCGAAGCGAGCACCGCCTACTCCTACGCACTCGCCGGCGAGGCTCGTGCATCGAAGGAACACCTGGCACGGGCTGGGCACCGGCCCGAACGTCTGGCCTGGCACACCGGGCGCGCCGCGGACTACTTTGCAGCCCTGGCCGACATCGCCACCAAGGCACCCGTTGAGGTGGCCGAACGGATGCTCGAGCTCGCAGACGAGGACCGCGCCATGGGCAATCACGGCCACGAGCTGCTGTTCCTGTGCCAGAGCGTACAGCTGGGGCTCGACTCAGCGGCTGACCGGCTGGTCTCCTCAGCTCTCGCCTCGCAGGGACCCTTCGCCGAGGTGTGTGCCATGTACGGAAAGGGCATCGCCTCCAGGGACACCAATCAGCTGCTGCTCGCCTCGCAGAAGGCTGCGGAACTCGGGAATCACCGGTTGGCTGCGGATGCTGCGCGGTTGGCGGCGGAACTGGCCCAGGAAGCCAGTGACCAGGTAACAATCGCCGAGGCCGGGAAGGTGCTGCGCGACGTCGGCGCCCCCGGAGTGGCCGGGCGGCGGGGGGCACTGGAATCCCTCACGGACCGGGAACGTAGCATTGCGGTGTTGGTGGCACAGGGGCGCACCAACCGTGATATAGCTCAAGTCATGTGCGTTTCGGTCCGGACCATTGAAGGCCATGTTTATCGGCTCTATTCGAAACTTGGGGTGTCCTCGCGTAGCCAGCTCGCTCTGCTTCTAGAGTAGCTGGATTATGGGGGAGCAAGCTGAGGGCGTTCATGACCTGGTTGGCCGCGAGGACCTGGTTGAAGAGATAGTCGCGGCACTCAACGGATCCCAATATCTTGGCGCCCTCCTCGTGGGAGAGGCCGGCGTCGGGAAAACTGCGCTCGCCCGAACGGTCGCCAGGCACCTGGAAGGTAGCGTCGCCGTTCTGCACATTTCCGCCAGCCCTTCGCTGCGCAAAGTGCCATTCGGTGCGCTCTCCCCGTATCTGCACTCGCTGTCGATCAACGACGTCGGCTCCTCCGTTGCCGTGTACCGCAGCATCATGGCGCACCTGGAAGTCAGCTTCAACGGCAGCAAGAAGATGCCGCTGTTCCTGGTCGATGATTCCCACGAACTCGACGACAACACCAGTGTGCTGCTCTCCCAGCTCGTCACCGGCAGGCGGGCGCGACTGCTGGCCCTGGCCCGCAATACGCCCGGCCCGGCGTCAGAATTCGGCTCCCTGTGGCAGGACGGACTGCTGCACCGGTACGAAGTTCGGCCGCTCAACCAGGGGGAGGTCCACGAGCTCTGCCGGCGCGAACTCGGCGGAGACGTGTTGGCGAGTGTCAGCGCCACCCTGGCGCAGATGTCCGGCGGAAATCCGATGTTCCTGCTGGCGCTGCTGCGGCAGGGGAAACGCTCCGGCTACCTTGGCGTACGCAATAAGGTGTGGCGGCTGGTTGGTGCGGCGCCGCAGCTCGACGTTAGCCTCGTCGACCTGATCAAGGCCCGTTTCCGCCGCAGGACGCCCGAAGAGATGTCCGTGCTGGAAACGTTGGCGCTCGCCGAACCCATGCCGCTCGATGCGTTGGTTCACTGCACGGGCAGGCCTCCGGTCTCGGCCCTGCTTGATGACGGACTCGTTGCCATTGAGGAGGACCGGGACCGGCTGGTCAGCCTGAGCCACCCTCTCTACGGTGAAGTGATCCGTCAGGAGGTTCCTGCGGGACGCAGCCTCGCGATCCGCAGGAAAGTGCTGGACGTGCTGGACAAGGACTCCAGTACCGGTGACGGTTTCCTGCGCTTTGTAGCGTGGGGGCTGGATTGCGGGTTGCCGCCGGATGACAAGACGCTGCTGCGCGCTGCGGTAGTGGCCAACCGCCTTCATGATGCGGAGTTCGCGCTGCGTGCCGCGCGTGCAGTGCATACGCCGGAGCTTCGCGGCAACGCGCTCGTGGAGATTGCGCGTGCGCAGATGGCACGAGGAAATCTGGGTTATGCCCGGGAGATCGTCGATGAGGTGCTCGACCAGTGCACCACCTTCGTCCTTGCCAAAGAGGCCACATTGCTGTCCGTGGACCTTCGGGTGCGCGGGCCTAATGCGCCCGAGGCGATCCGTGCCGACTTGGCACGCTGGAAGCGGGTTGCTGACCGGATCGCCTCAGCCCTGGGATCCCTTGACCATCCAGCAGTACAAGCGGGGATGGCCATAACCCACAACGGCTACAGGCTCATGGAGAGTTACGCCCTCAATTACGAGGGCCGGTTCCGTGAGGCCGAGACGCTCCTTCGCGCAGTACTCGCTGACGAGCACTGCACTGATGAAGTCCGGCTGGCCGGCCTCGCTCTGCTCGGAGAGGCTCTTGGCTCCACTGGCAAAGGAATCGAGGGCGCTCGCGCCACGGCGGAAGCACTGCAGATAATCGCCGACCACGGAGACCAGTTCCTGGCGCACTCGGAATTTGTGATGACCCGTCATTTCGTTTCGATGGCACATGCCGGACTCTGGGACGAGATCGAGGAGCTGCTGGACAACGTGGTCCGGGGCAGCGCCAGCGGGCCCAACTCCTTCACCGGCATAACGGAGTTGTGTGAGGGACTCATCGCACTCCGCAAAGGGCTCATGGGCAGTGCCCGCACCGCCTTGATCCTCGGAGTAGAAGGTCTGCGCGAATCCGACTCGAACCAGCTCATGCCGATGGCCCTGGGTCTCGCAGCCTTTGCCTGCACCATGGTGGGGGACACCGCCCGCGCGCGGAGCTACACCGAAGAGTTCGAGTCCGCTCTGAGCGTGGGGACCAGACAGGGGCAACTGCTCGGAAAAGCCCATGTGGTTGCCGCGCGGGCGTTATTCCAGGGTGCAGCACGGAGCATCGACGAGCTGCACATTCTTGCCGACCAGGCAGAGAAGGACGGCATGACCTCGCTCGCCGTCAGCACGCTGGAACTCGCCGCACGGCTGGGAGACGAACGCTGCTTCGAGCCGTTGGCGCGGATGGCTGAGACCTTCGAGGGGCCCGAAGGTGCAGTCCTGACCTCGATGGCCAAGGCCGCGGCCCAGAAGGACCCAACCGCCCTCATAGAGGCTGCCGGACTTGCCCAGTCATCCGGATATCTGCTGGTGGCCGCGGAGTGTCTGGGTAAGGCGGTCAAATACCTGTCCCAGCGGGGGGAAGAGCAAAAGTCCCGTGCTGTGCAGCAGAAACTCAACACGATTATCGGGCAGCTCGAGGGACTCCAAAGCCCGCAGTTCGAGGCGGTACGGTCCACCTCGAAGCTCACCCAGCGCGAACTGGACATCGCCAGGCTCGCTGGCAAAGGCTATTCCAACCGGGACATCGCCGAAGCTCAAGGGGTGTCCGTCCGCACAGTGGAAGGCCATCTCTACCGCATTTTCGCGAAGCTCGGCATCACACGGCGTGACGAGCTCCCCGGGGCTGATTCATCGAGTACTAATTAAGTATTCTTCGCGGCTCAAAGCGAGCAAAAGCGGGTATCTACTACTCGTGTTCCGCGTGTCTGGGTTTCCTAGAGTTGTGAGCGGAGCCGGCGACGTCGAAGCCTTCCCCAGACAAGGCTCGTCCCCAGCCGTCGTCGGCTCCTTCACGTGCTGGGAGCACGCATCCGAGGAATGAGAAAATGGCAGGAGGTTGGGGCGCGGTGCCCTGACTCCGTGCGCGTCCGCGCACCTCACGACCTGAAGGATCTCGCGCTTGCTACCTCTCAGCCCTTCAACTTCCCGAACGCAGCGGGCACCGCGAACGGTTGGTGTCATCGCCGGCACACTCCTCCTTGCCGCGTGCTCCTCGGTTGCGCCGCAGACCGCCCCGACTGAACAGTCAGCACACGGGCACGATTATCCCTACGCGCATATCCACGGCATGAGTGTGGATCCGGGGACGAACCGCGTGCTGCTGGCAACGCACGACGGCCTGTACGACGTCTCTGCGTCCCCGGCACTGAAAATCGGGCCAAGCATCGACCTGATGGGCTTCACCACCACCGCCAACGGCACCTACTACGCTTCCGGCCATCCCGGACCCGGGTCAGATCTTCCTGACCCTGTCGGACTGATTCAATCCGTCGACCAGGGCCAGACCTGGGAACCCCTGTCCCGGCAGGGGGAGTCCGACTTCCATGCCCTCGCGGCGACCGGATCCGGCATCATCGGGTACGACGGCGAACTCCTCACCAGCGCGGACGGCATGGCGTGGGAGGCAGTGGAGCACGACTTCGCCCCCTACAACCTGGCAGGCACGGCGAGAGGCAGCATTGTCCTTGCCACCACGGAGGAAGGCCTCTGGCGATCCAGCGACCACGGCGTCACCTGGTCCGCCGTTCCGGACGCACCGCTGTTGATGCTCACCGCGCTCTCGGAAGATCGCGCGGCGGGTATCACCCCGGACGGACGCATTTACACCAGCAGCAACGGCGGCGTGACCTGGCAGGAACAGGGGACAGTGCCCGGGCAGGCAGCAGCGATAGCCACCCAGTCGCTCGACTCAACACAGCGGATCTGGGTGGCCACCGAAGAGAGTGTCCTCGCGTCGAACGACAATGGCCAGACCTTCTCCGATATCGGATCCCATGATGAGTGAGCCGATGAGAACACTGCCCCAGACCCTGCCCTCTCCGGACCGCCGCGCAGTGCTGTCCCGCCGGATCCGGTGCTGAGGCCGAGCATTCGACTGTGGGCGTCGTCCTCGCTGCGGTCAGCCTGGCCGTGATGCCGGTGCTGTCCTACCTCCAGCGCCGGCGCCGGCCGTGAGATAAGATCACGTTCCGCCGTGGCCGACTCGAAGCAGACCCTGCTCTGTTCCTACCTGTCCGGGTCATCGCCGGATGCGATCAAGGAGGGGCTCGAAGCATGTCGGGGGACGCGTGCTGCGCCAACCCGCTCGGCCGCCCTGAGCCCGATTCCGACGGGGCAATCTCGGGGGACAGCTGTTCTTGCTGCCAATCCTGACCGTCCATCAGTGTGCGCCGGCAGTAGAATGAATAGCGCACATCGCCGTCGAGGGAGATTCATGCCCATCCTGTCAGCACCATCCCACCCGCTCTCGAACGACGAAGTGAGCCGCATCCGCAACGACTTCCCGCTGCTCTCCAATGAGCTCAACGGACGGCCGTTGGTCTACCTCGATTCCGGAGCCACCTCCCAGAACCCGGTGAGCGTGATGGAAGCCGAGCAGGAGTACTACGAGCAGCGCAACGCCGCCGTGCACCGCGGCGCTCACACCCTCGCCGTTGAAGCGACCGATGCCTACGAGATAGCCCGCACCACCGTGGCGGCCTTCATCGGTGCCTTGCCGGAGGAGATCGTCTTCACCTCCAACGCCACGGAGGCACTGAACCTCGTGGCGTACAGCCTCTCGAACGCGTCGCTGGGACTGGGCGGCGACGCCGCGCGTCCCTACGCCCTTGGACCCGATGACTCGATTGTGGTCACCGAAATGGAGCACCACGCGAATCTGATCCCGTGGCAGGAGCTTGCCGCCCGCACCGGCGCTTCATTGCGGCACATTCCGGTCGACGACGACGGCGCCCTCCGCCTCGATCAGGCCGCCTCCGTCATCGACGGCAGCACCAAACTTCTCGCCTTCACGCATGTCTCCAACGTGCTCGGCACCATCAACCCGGTAGCCGAGCTGGTGGCACTGGCGCAGAAGGTCGGCGCCCTCACCGTTCTGGACGCATGCCAGTCCGTACCGCACCTGCCGATCGACGTCGCCGAACTCGACGTCGACTTCGTTGCGTTCTCCGGGCACAAGATGCTCGGCCCCACAGGAATCGGTGCACTCTACGGCCGTTCAAAGCACCTGCACGCGATGCCGCCATTCCTCACGGGCGGTTCGATGATCACCACCGTCACGCTCGAGCGCGCCGAGTACCTCCCGCCGCCGGCCCGCTTCGAGGCAGGCACCCAGCGGATCTCGCAGGCGGTTGCCCTGGGCTCGGCGGTGAACTACCTGGCCGAGACCGGCATGGGCCGCATCGAGGAGTGGGAACAACTGCTGGGGGAGCGCCTGGTGGCCGGCCTCGAGGCCATCGACGGAATCAGGGTACTCGGCCCGCGCTCCGGGCAGCCCCGCATCGGGCTCGCCGCGTTCGACGTCGACGGCGTGCACGCCCACGACGTCGGGCAGTTCCTCGACTCCCGAGGCATTGCCGTCCGGGTGGGGCATCACTGCGCCCAGCCGCTGCACCGGCGTCTCGGACTGACGGCGTCCACGCGGGCCAGCACGTACCTCTACAACACCACCGACGAGGTCGATGCGTTCCTCACGGCCGTCGCCGGGGTGCGTTCATTCTTCGGGGCGTCCTCATGAGCAGCGATCTTGAGAGCCTGTACCAGCAGATCATCCTGGACCACGCGAAAAGGCGCGTGGGGCAGGGGCCGGTCGATCCGGCGTCGGACGCTGATCCCGCCCTGGCAACTGCCGCATCACACCAGCTCAACCCAATCTGCGGCGACGAAGTGACCGTGCGGGTGTGGCTTGGCGATTCCCGGATAAAGAGGGTGGCGTGGAGTGGAGCGGGCTGTGCTATTTCCATGGCGTCGGCGTCGGTACTCACCGAACTGGTCAGTGGGAGCACCCGTGACGACATGATGGAGCGGCTCGACCGTTTCCGGGAGCTGATGCGCTCGCGCGGCACCGTGGTGCCCGATGAGGAGGTGCTGGGAGACGCCGCTGCGTTCGCCGGCGTCTCCAGGTTCCCGGCGCGCGTGAAGTGCGCGATGCTCGCCTGGGTCGCGCTGGAGGAAGCGGTCCTCGCAGCGAACCGCTAGGCGCGCGGAGGCCTGTCCTCGAAGACATCGGGGATGCCGTCGAGGTTGGCGTCGACCTTCTCCGACTCTTCGATCAGACGGTAGCGCTTGTTCCGTGAGCGCAGAACGAGCGTGGCCAGCAGCGCGGCGAGGAGCGATGCAACGAGGATAGCCACCTTGGCGTGGTCATTCTGATCGGTTCCCTGCTGGAAGCTGAGGTCATTGACCAGCAGCGATACTGTGAAGCCCACCCCGGCCAAAAGCCCGACGCCGAGCAGGTCCACCCATCGCAGGTCGGGGTCCATGGACGCCCGGGTTGTCTTGGTCACGGCCCAGGCGGTCAGCAGGATCCCGATGGGCTTCCCCAGCACCAGTCCGAGCACAATCCCAACTGTCACCGGGTCGCTGAAAGCAGAGACGAACCCTTCCACCCCGCCGATGGCCACCCCTGCGGAAAAGAAGGCGAAAACAGGAACTGCGATACCGGCGGACAGCGGACGGAACCGGTGCTCGAAGGTTTCGGCGAGGCCCGGCTTGTTCACCGTCGGCTGCACAGTCTTGCCGCCCCTGCCCTTGCGGAGCACCGGAACCATGAACCCGAGCAGTACGCCCGCCACCGTGGCGTGCACGCCGGACGCGTGCATCAGAGCCCAGGTGACCATGCCGATCGGCAGGAGGATGACCCAGGCCGCAGGTGTCTTGCGTCCGAAGAACTTCGGATTTGTCTGCGCAAGGAAAGCGAACAGGGCCAGCGGTACCAGCGTCAGCAGCAGGAAGGTGAATTCCACCTCCGCCGTGTAGAAGAACGCAATGATCGCGATGGCGATGAGGTCATCCACGACGGCGAGGGTGAGCAGGAAGATCCGGAGGGCACTTGGGAGATGCGAACTGATCACGGCGAGGACGGCCACCGCGAACGCAATGTCCGTTGCGGTGGGGATAGCCCAGCCCCGCAGCGTTTCGGGAGAACCGAGGTTGACGAGAACGTAGAACAGCGCAGGAACAATCACGCCGCCGGCCGCCGCTGCCACCGGAACGATAGCCCGGGCGGGACTCCGCAGATCCCCGGCGACGAACTCACGCTTGAGTTCAAGGCCCACGAGGAAGAAGAAGATCGCCAGCAGGCCGTCGGCAGCCCAGTGCCCCACCGAGAGCTTGAGGTGCCAGGGCTCATAACCGAACTCGAAATCCCGCAACGCGAAGTAGCTGTCCGAGAATGGCGAGTTTGCCCAGATCAAAGCCAGTGCGGCGGCGATCATGAGGAGGATGCCGCCAACGGTCTCCTTGCGGAGGATCTCGCTGATCCGCTGGTACTCCAGCCAGCTGGAGCGGCTGAATACCCGCTTCGGAGGGGTGGCATTCAGGTCTGACATGAGCGGCTCCTTCAGGGCAGGAAGAATTTCTGTCGACCAGTCTTCCCGGCGCACCAATTCCTGAAAAACCCTAGCAGGGGAGGCCCGGCCAAGGCTCGACTATTACTTAGGCGGTAAGCGTGCGGATACCGATGACCAGGGTTGCTGCACCCAGCACCATGGAGGTTGTCACCAGCATGAAATGGACCTTCAGAAACCGGGTGGGAGCACCACGGTCATCCCTCGCCCGCGGGTCCATGAACACCCTGCGCAGGAACGGAGGCCAGACAACCAGGGTCCAGAGTCCGGCGACGATCAGGACAATAGACAGGGCGAGCGGCAGTTCCATCAGCGGTTCTCCAGCCAGCTCTTGGCCTCGGCCGCCTGCATGTTCAGGGCCTTCCCGATATACGGCTCGGCTGCGGCAGCGATCTTGGCGCCCATGAAGGGAATCGAGGAGTTGACGTTGCCCTCGACGTCCACACGGGTGGAGGTGCCCTCGGCTATCAGCCGCTGAACGGCGTCGACCGAGACAGGCGCGCCCGAGACGCTGATGGACACCTTCACCTCACGGGAGCCATCGGCCAGCGGAGCGGCCCAGTCCTCGGTCTGCGTGACGGTCAGGGTCTCGCCGACGAACTTTCGGGCGAAGTCCGGCAGACGGGTAGTGGGCAGCGTGCGCACTGCGGTGAGAGTGAAGGCGGAGGCGGTGTCGCCGTCGACCGTGAGGGACTTGAGCTCCCCGCCGACGCGCTCGCTCGTGTGCTTGAGGAACGCTTCATCGGTGAAGACATTGGTCACCGTTGCAACGTCGTAGGGCAGGGTGGTTGAGGCGCTGAGTGCCACTAATCCTCCGGAGTTTGAGAGTTTTGAGTCCCGTACATCCTATGTGAGCCTGGCGTTGCGACTCACCTTGGAAGGGCTGCGCTGAAGAAGACCCCCTAGGTTTTTACAGCGCCGGTTCTCTATCATGGCCGCATGGGCGGATGGAGAGTCACGAGCACACTGGTGGTGAGCGTCCTGGTGACTCTCGCGCTGCTTTCTATTGTCGCGCTGCTGGGGGGATTCAACGTGGTTCGCGGCTCTATTGAGCAGGAACCGGCAGCTAATCCCACGACCGAAGCCGCGCAACCCCTCGATCCGTTTGTGCCGCCCGATATAGACCTCAGTCCGCTTCCTGTGGTGGAACCGGTCGAGGAAGAGCCCGGACAAACCGTTATCAGCATCACGTTCGATGATGGATGGGATACCCAGGCGAAGGCTGTGGAACTGCTCGACGAACATGGGATGCGTGGGACGTTCTATGTGAACTCAGGTTCGATCGGGCAGCCCGGCTACCTGACGCTGAAGGAACTGCGGGAGATGGGCGCTGCGGGCCACGAGATCGGCGGTCATACCGTCTCACATGCCGAGCTCGAAGTGGTGCACCCGGATGAGGGTAAGCGCGACATCTGCCTTGACCGGGAGACGCTTACCAGTTGGGGCTTCAACGTGCGCAATTTCGCCTACCCCTTTGCCTCCTCCACGCCGGATGTACAGCGGCTTGTGGAGGAATGCGGCTACAACTCCGGCCGTGAGTTGGGCATGCTGAAGAACCGCTTCGACTGCTCCGACTGCCCGGAGGCGGAAGCGATTCCGTCAGAAAATCCATACCTGGTGGCGGCGCCGAGCCAAGTTACCGACGAATGGACGCTTGATGACCTGAAGGCCGCGGTCGAAGCGCCCGGCGCAGATGGAGGATGGGTGCCGCTGACCTTCCACCAGCTCTGTACCGCCGAGTGCAACGAAATCTCCATTACTGAGGACCTTATGGAGAAGTTCCTTGCCTGGCTCGACGAGCGCACCGAAACCACGAACACCATCGTGCTGACGGTCGAGCAAGTGTTGGGAGGGCCAGTACAACCGGTGGAACGCGGTCCGGAAGTACCGCCGGCAGACGGCCCCAACGTCTTGAAGAACCCGGGTCTGGAGGAACCGAATACCGGCCCGGAACAGGAGCGCCGGCCCGATCTGGTCCTTACCGAGGAGATGCCCATGTGCTGGGACGCCGAATCCTTTGGTGACCTGCACTCCGAGTTCACACGCGTTCCGGGACGGGACGGCGGGACGGCCATCTCACTGGAGGTCCGGGACATCACCAAGGGTGAGGCGAAGCTCGCCTCCGGGAAAGACCTCGGTGTGTGCGCCCCCACCGTGGTGCCGGGGGAGACCTACTCGCTGGAGACGTGGTACACCTCCACTGCTCCCGTGCGGTTCAGTGTGGCCTACAGGCTGGAACGGGGAGTCTGGATCTACTGGACGTCAAGCGACTTCATGGAACCCACTGAAGAGTTCACCCGCGCAGAATGGACCACGCCTCCGATCCCTGAGGGGGTTACCGGGCTGAGTTTCGGTGTCGCACTCGAAGAAGCGGGCACAGTGGTGACGGACGACGCGTCCATGGCAAAAGCCGATCCCGCAGGCACTCCCGAACCCGAAGCCGATCCTGAGCAGACGCCCTGACCGCAGCGCGCAGCCCTTTCAGGGCTTGCTGCTCTGAAGGGCAAGCGGTACTCCCCGCCTGCTCGCGATAAGCTAGGAGCCGTCCCGGATTCTTTCGAATTCGGGTTTTTGTGCTGTCCTGCCACGGTTCCCGTTCGTTCGAGGCCCTACGCAACCCAGCGGCAGACATAAACGCATGGAGGAATCGATGACCCTGAACGGACTGCGCGCCGCTCTTGCCGAGGACGCCTCGTTTGCCCGGGTGCGGACCAACGCGTCCCGCCCGGTTGCAGACCGCAGCACCGATCTTGAAATCGGCGCCCCCACCGGCCTTCGCGCCGCGCTGCTCGCGGAGATGGTCGATGGCCTCACCGAGGCAGGAAACGACGACGACGGCAGTGGCGCCGCGCAGCCAGTGGTCGTGGCCGTCACAGCCACCGGCCGCGAGGCCGAGGATCTGGCCGCCGCCCTGCGGAGTTACCTGCCGGCGTCGTCCATTGAGGAGTTTCCGAGCTGGGAGACGCTGCCGCATGAGCGGCTGTCACCCCGCTCGGACACGGTCGGCCGGCGCCTGTCCGTCCTCCGGCGGCTTGCCCACCCGGGCGCCGACCCGGTGCGCGTCATCACCGCGCCGATCCGCGCCGTCGTTCAGCCGCTCGTCGCAGGGCTGGGCCAGCTGGAACCGGTCGCGCTGAAGGTAGGTGAGGAACGCGCGTTCGACGAAGTGGTCCGCGCGCTCGCCGACGCCGCCTACTCGCGGGTGGACATGGTCACGCACCGAGGTGAATTCGCGGTGCGCGGCGGCATCATCGACGTCTTCCCGCCCACCGAAGACCACCCCCTCCGCGTGGAGTTCTTCGGCGACGAGGTGGATCAGATGCGCTGGTTCGCCGTCGCCGACCAGCGCTCGCTGCCCATCAATGAGGACAGCGGCGTTCCTACCGAGCTGTACGCGCCGCCCTGCCGGGAACTGCTCATCACACCGTCCGTGATGTCCCGAGCCGCGCACCTGAAGGACCAGTTGCCCGCTGCGGCCGGGATGCTTGAGAAGATCGCCGGAGGCATCGCCGTCGAGGGCATGGAATCGCTCGCCCCCGTGCTGGTCGACGCCATGGTGCCGTTTGTCGGCGAGCTGCCCGCCGGGTCGATCACCGTCGTCGTCGAACCGGAAAAGGTGCGCGCGCGCGCCCACGACCTTGAGGCGACCAACGAGGAGTTCCTCCAGGCGGCGTGGGCAACAGCGTCCGACGGCGGCGCCGCACCCGTCGACCTGAGCGGTCAGCTGGGTGCCGATCTGGAAGCGGCCAGCTTCCGGTCACTGGTGGATACCCGTTCTTCGGCGCTCGCGAACAGCGTCGCGTGGTGGTCGATCACGTCCTTCGGATCCGACGACCTGCTCACCGACGTCGACAGTTTCACCGTCGCGGCACGCGAACCCCGCGGCTACCAGGGGGACGTCGCCGAGATGATGGAGTTCATCGGCGGCCGGGTGCGCGACCAGTGGCGCGTGGTGGTCGCCACCGAAGGCCCCGGACCGGCCCAGCGCCTGGCCGAACTGTTCCACGATGCCGACATCCCGGCGTCGCGCGTTGAGTCCCTCGACGGGTCGCCGCAGCCCGGGATCATCGAGATTACGACGGCGTCCGCCGGCCGGGGTTTTGTGCTCGACGGGCTGAAGCTCGGGCTGCTCACCGAAGCGGACCTGCTGGGCCGGACCACCGCCTCCGGAACCCGCGACATGCGGAAGATGCCCTCGAAGCGGCGCAACGCCGTCGACCCTCTGCAGCTGCGCGAGGGCGACTTCGTGGTGCACGAGCAGCATGGTGTGGCCCGGTTCGTCGAGCTGATCCAGCGATCCACGGGTGCGGGGCCGACCAAAACCATCCGCGAATACCTGGTGCTGGAGTACGCGCCGTCGAAGCGCGGCTCGCCGGGGGACCGGCTATTTGTGCCGACGGACCAGCTGGATCAGGTGACCCGCTACGTAGGCGGCGATACCCCCGCGCTGAGCAAGATGGGCGGCTCTGACTGGGCAAAGACCAAGAGCCAGGCGCGCAAGGCGGTCAAGGAGATCGCCGGCGAGTTGATTCGTCTCTATTCGGCGCGCATGGCGTCGCGCGGACATGCATTCGCGCCGGACACGCCCTGGCAGCGGGAGCTTGAGGAAGCCTTCCCATACATTGAGACGCCCGACCAGCTGACCACGATCAACGAGGTCAAGGCCGACATGGAGCGGGAAATCCCGATGGACCGCCTCGTCTCCGGCGACGTGGGTTACGGCAAGACCGAAATCGCCGTCCGGGCCGCGTTCAAGGCTGTGCAGGACGGGAAGCAAGTGGCCGTACTGGTTCCCACCACGCTCCTGGTGCAGCAGCACTTCGAAACATTTTCCGAGCGGTTCTCCGGATTCCCCATCCGCATCCGTGCGCTGTCGCGGTTCCAGACCGGCAAGGAATCGAAGGAAACGGTGGAGGGGCTCAAGAACGGGAGTGTCGACGTCGTCATCGGCACGCACCGGCTGCTCTCCACCGAGGTGCAGTTCAAGGACCTCGGCCTGGTGATCGTGGACGAGGAGCAGCGGTTCGGCGTCGAGCACAAGGAAGCGCTGAAGAAGATGCGCACCAACGTGGACGTGCTCGCCATGAGTGCAACACCGATCCCGCGAACCCTGGAGATGTCACTGACGGGTATCCGCGAGACCTCAACTCTTGCGACGCCGCCGGAAGAGCGGCACCCCGTGCTGACCTATGTTGGCCCGTACACGGACAAGCAGACGTCCGCGGCGATCCGGCGTGAGCTGATGCGTGAAGGGCAGGTGTTCTTCGTGCACAACCGGGTGTCCTCGATCGACCGGACGGCCTCGCACCTGCAGCAGCTGATTCCGGAGGCGCGCGTCGCCGTCGCGCACGGGCAGATGAGCGAATCGCGCCTGGAACAGATCATCGTGGACTTCTGGGAGAAAAAGTTCGACGTGCTGGTCTGCACCACGATCATCGAGACCGGGCTGGACATCTCGAACGCGAACACGCTGATCGTGGACCGCGCGGACAACTACGGGCTGTCGCAGCTGCACCAGCTGCGCGGGCGCGTGGGCCGTGGACGCGAACGTGCGTACGCGTACTTCCTGTACCCGTCGGAGAAGCCGCTGGGCGAGGTGGCACTGGAGCGGTTGAAGGCGGTGGCGTCGCACAACGAGCTCGGCGCCGGCATGCAGCTGGCTCTGAAGGACCTCGAGATCCGCGGTGCGGGCAACCTCCTGGGCGGGGAGCAGTCCGGGCACATCGCCGGTGTCGGATTCGACCTCTATATCCGACTTGTCGGCGAGGCCGTGGCGAACTACCGCGGCGAAGCCGAGGAGAAGGCCGCCGAGATGAAGATCGAGCTGCCGGTCAATGCGCACCTTCCGCACGACTACGTACCGGGGGAGCGGCTGCGGCTTGAAGCGTATCGGAAGCTCGCGTCGTCGGTCACTGACGCTGCGATTGACGAAGTGGTCGAGGAACTCAAGGACCGCTACGGCGACCTGCCTGCGCCGGTTGTCAACCTCGTGGCCGTGGCGCGCTTCAGGGTGCAGGCGCGTTCTGTCGGCCTGACCGACGTCGCGCTGCAGGGCAACTTCATCAAGTTCGCGCCGGCCAACCTGCCCGAGTCCAAGGAGATGCGCCTCAAGCGGATGTACCCGGGTTCCTCCGTGAAGCCCGCGATGAATGCGGCGCTGATCCCCAAGCCAAAGACCTCGTCCATCGGCGGCCGCGACCTCGCCGACGCGGCGATCCTCGAGTGGGCGCAGAATGTCATCAACGCGGTGTTCGCGGCCTGAATGGTCCCAGAGGCAGTCGCGGGCCTCCCACGGGGCGCGATCCCCGCGACTGCCTCTGGGACCTTGGAGAAACCTCGGGAAGACGACTTTATGTCGCCGTTTCCTGAGTGGCGCCGGCACCCGCTCTACTCCACTGAACAACGTAGAAATGCCTAGTCGCACGGGGGTCCGACGAGTAGGAGAGCCCGGCGGCACCTAGATGCATAGAGTAGTCCTAACGCAGCGTGCAGGTACCCACCACTTATGCCTCTCCGCGTGGACCTCCCTAGCCTTAGATTGCCGCTTGATACTGCTGCAACGTAGGGGACGAACAGTGACTCTTCTTAAACTGAGCACGAACGGGCAAGGGAGCCCATCCGCCGCACGGCCACCTCGAATGGGAATCTCTTCCCCACTCATCGGACGGGCAGATGTCTGCGCGGAAATAGTGGATACGCTGACCTCGGGAAATTCCGCCGGAGCGGTCATTCTGGGCGAACCTGGCATCGGGAAGACCTCGCTGCTCCATTACGCGTCCTTGCAGCTCGCCGAGCACGCCTGCGTCGTCGCGCTGCGGGGTTCAGCCCCTGGGTCCCGTGTGCGTTATGGAGCTCTGAGCCTGCTGCTGACGGAACTGGATGAGAGCGCGCTCGACAGTCCCCTGCGTATCCTTGAAGGCCTCACGCGTTTGCTTGAAAAACGAGCCCGGGGCCGTGACACCGTGCTTGCCATCGATAACGCAGAACAGCTCGACGAAGACTCGATCCTGGTGGTGGGGCAGCTCGTATCCAGCCAGACAGTGCGCATACTCGCGGTGTGCAGCGAAGAGCCCGGTTCGCCCCAGGAGTTCTCGGCGATATGCCGGGCGAGCGCAATGGCTCGGTTCAACATCGCTCCGCTCACTCAGAACGACACTGAGTTGTTCCTGACCGGTGCTTTAGGACATCGAGCATCCCGTCACGCGGTACGCACACTCTTCCTGCACAGCCAGGGCAATCCCAGATGGCTGCGGTTGCTCTGCCACGACTATGTGGAGTGTGGTGCCCTCGAGCTTCGCAACGGGACCTGGGTGTTGACTGGCCGTACTTTCACGATGCATGAGGGCACGCGGGAGGCCATCTGCGAATCCCTGGGTAACCTCACCGTCGACCAGCGCGAGATCGTCGATATGCTCGCAGCAACAGGCGGTGCGCCGCTCGCGGCATTGCAACGGCTTAGTCATTCCGCTGACCTGGACGAACTGCAGGATCGCGACATTGTGTCGGTCAGCACGGACCGGACCCTGACGGTCTCCCTGACGAACAGCCTGGTCGCCGAAGCAGTCACCGGCGGCATGCTCTCCGCCCATAGCCGGCAACTTCGTGAACGCGTACGCGAGGCAGCGCCGCAGAACCCTCCCGACCAGCTGGGCGAGAACCGCCCAGTGCAGGGAGCCGGCACTGGTGTTGCGCCGCTGGTGATGAAGCAGGCGGGATGGGGCGGTGACCTACGGGTGGCCCAGGCACGGGTCGCCTCCCATGAGGGCAGGTACCCGGACGTGCTCGAGCTGCTGCGCGACAGTTCGCTTGACCCGGACACCCTCGGGTCGGAATTCAGGGAGCTTGCCAACACTTTCGTCAGCGAGGCGCTCGCCATGACAGGTCGTCATTATGACTCGCTGGCGTTACGGGACAGAGGTGGTGCGGCGTTCGAGGGGCAGCAGTCCAAACCCGTGGAAGGGGCCACTCAGTGCATGTCCAACGTCCGTCTTGCCACCGGCGTTTGGAGCACTGAGAACAACGCCGGAACAGCGTACGGGTCCTACGCCGCCGTCAGCAGCACACTGTCCGAACTTACCGACGGGTTGATCAGGGCATTCGCGGGCGATGCGCAGGAGGCGCTGGTCTATCTCATGCCGGCACTGCGGCAGTGCGAGGCGAGCGAAATGTTCGCAATGGCGCTGCTGGCGGCAACGGCCGCCAGGTACTGCCAGACGACCCTCGGAGAGTCCGAACCCTCGACGACGTTTCCTGCGTCTGCCGGTGCGGATCCGTCTGACAGGCCCTGGGTGGTGGAACGACTTACACGGCACTTCGCCATCATGACGGATGCAGCCACCGGATTCCGGGAACGGGCGGCACGCGACATGCTGAGTGCGGCTCTCGAAGACCGGCAAAAGGGTATCCGTGCGTTCGAGCTCTTGAGTCTGTCGAGCGCACTGCGCCTGGGCGAGCGGCGGGCAATCGAACCGCTGCTCGAAACCAGCGCTGTCTGCCAGGGACAGTTTGCACGACTGTGCGAGCTGTATGCGAAGGCAATGGATAACCACGATGCGCAGCTGATGTTGCAGGTGATGGACTTCGCGCAGGAAACGGGGCAAAAATCGTTCGCCCGGGACGCCGCGGAATCAGCCCGCGCTTTCTCCACCAGCAGCGGCAGCCGCAGTTCCAGCCGCCACGTACACCGGCGTATCGTTGCGACGCTCGCAGGGACCGAGGAGCGGCACATCAACGAGAGCGTGCTCAGCAGCCTCACCGCGCGCGAGGCGGAAGTGGTTCAGCTGGTTGCAGAAGGAAGCAGCAACAACGGAATTGCCCGCAAATTGCAGGTTTCGGTGCGCACCGTGGAGGGGCATCTCTACCAGGCCTATTCGAAGCTCCACGTGCGTAACCGGGAAGAACTGGTAGCCGAGATTGCCGGCGTCCCGGCACACAACCCGTGAGCGCGTCGGAGCGTACAGAACTGGTCGGGCGTGACCTGCTCATCGACGCCATAGCTGAAACACTGCACGCAGGGATGGGCGGCGCCGTCGTTTACGGAGACGTGGGTCTCGGGAAGTCCGCGCTCGCGGATGCTCTCGTCAAGCGGTTCGAGGGTGAGATGCATGTGTTCCTCCTGCGAGCCAGCGCCGCACTCGGAAGTATCCCGTATGGGGCGCTGTCTCCATTCATCCGCGGACTGGAGGAGAATGAGCTCAACTCACCCCTGCTGGTGTTGAGACGCCTGAAGACCCATTTCGAGGGGCTCCGGGGACGTATGGGCCAACCCCCTGTACTGGTCGTGGACGACGCCCAGGATCTCGACGAGAGCAGCAGCCACATTCTGGAACAGCTCATGATGGCCGAAGTGGTCAAACTGCTTCTGTTGGGACTGGAGAGGGGTGCGGAACACCAGGGCGTCTTCGCACTGAGCCGTGACGGTTTGCTGGCAACCTTCCGGCTCAATCCGCTGGACGAGGAGGAAGTGCGGCAGTATTGCGAGAAGGAGCTCGGTGGCGTGGTCGCCGCCGGGACGGTGCACTACCTGTCTGAGTATTCAGGTGGAAACCCTTACCTCCTGAAGGCCCTGGTTTCCGCGAGTCTCCGCGCCGGCGAACTGGAACGGCATCACGGCGTATGGGTGGCTAAGGGCCGGGAGGAGAACGCGGACCCCTTCCTTACTCACGCGGTCAAGGAATTCCTGCAGCGCTCCTCGCCGCTTGAGTGGCCCCTGGTACAGACGGTTGCATTACTGGAACCTGCTCCGATGTCGCTACTCTCCGAAATGGTCCATCACGAACAGCTGACGCAATTGCTCGAACACGGAGTCCTGCAGCTGGACAAGGAGTCCGAGTCGGTGTCCATCCGCTACGTGCTGTGTGCAGAGGTAGCCCGACGAAACGTTCCCGTGGGCCGTAGCCGGCAGATCAGACTTCGCGCGCTGGAAAGCGCGGGGGAAGGCCTGCCGGCAGCTATCGGACCCGTTCGATGGCTGCACTGGCTGCTCGACACAGGAGACCCGGCACCTGACGCAGACCTCCTGGGGGGAGCTGTGCTGGCGAACGGTCACTACGACCCGAACTCCGCGTTGAGATTCGCCGCGGCGATTGCATCTCCGGAACTCGTGCCCGCCGCTCGCGTCCAGACCGCGTATGCTCTAATGTGCCTGAACGAGATCGAAGAGGCAACGACGCAGAGCGGAGCCGCCATCGCGTTGGCGCGCGATCCGTCCACTCTCGCCTCCGCCGCTCTGGTAGCTGCCCGAGTGGCCATTCATACTGGCCGATCCGCTGCAGCGGTGAAGTCAGTTGCCGACGCTTGCGCTGATGCTGCGCTGAGCCTGCGCCCAGCGGTCGGGGAGGGAGTCCCTGACACCCCCTCGACCGGCGACCTGCTCCGTCAGTACGCCCACTCCCTGGCCGGCACCTACCAGGAGCCGCTGCGCCGACTTCCTGACATCATCGACTCTGGGTCCGGCAGTACGCAGGAGCAGGCACTGGCGCGAATCCTCCTCGCGGAAGCACTCGATGCCGCCGGACGAACTGACGACGCCGCAGACCTCGCCCTGATCGCCGCCGCCCTCGTCAGTGACGATCCGGGTCTTGCACCCCTGTACCCGTCCATGATGTTCCGCAGCGTGGTGGTGCTGCAGCACGCCGACAGGCACGAACACGCCTTGCAGCTCATCGAGGAGTGGAGGCTCAGTGCTCCACCGCGCTATGTCTATTTCGGTGGAGAAGGGCCGTCATTGCGGGGGATCCTCGAGGTCACGCTGGGTCAAGTGGGCGAAGGGCTCAAGCGCCTTGCCGGAGGGATCGAAGCGCTACGCAAACGGGACCTTGATGTCATGCTGCCCTACGCCGTCGGACACGCCTCTTTCGCTGCAATGCTGCTTGGCGACTCCGCCCGTGCCCGCAGGTATGCGGCTGATTTTGAGGCACTGCCCCACCGAGGCTCGGAAGCGACGTGGCTGGTGGCCCGCGGATACGTCGCCGCCGCGCGTGCGGGACTTGCAGCGCCTGATGACCCTGCCCTGACGGAAGCAGCGAGCGAGGCAAACGCCGCCGGCATCATAGGTGTTGAACGTGAGCTGCTGGAGCTTCTGACGCTGCTGGGTGGATCTGCACACCTGGACCGCTTCGCGGAAGTCGGCGCCGCGATGCAGGGAAGCGATGGCGAGACCCTCAGGTACATCGCCAACGCCCTCCGTGGGGAAGACCCCGAGCGCATGATCGAGGCCGCTGCTCGAGCCGATGCCCAGGGCAAGCCGCTTCTTGCAGCCGAATGCCTGGCGCGTGCGGCGCGCGCGTATGCCGGGCAGCACCTGCCCCGGTTGCAGCGCGCCGTCCTGCAGCGGCTTATCCACCATCCCGCGGCCTTTCCGGAAGCGCGGGAGGACCTGCGGGATGTGGCGGAGGCTTCTCTCACCTCAAGGGAGCGCGAGATTGTGCGCCTGGTTTTGGAGGGCCGTTCCAACCAAAAGATTGCGGAGGCACTGACAGTCTCCATCCGGACAGTGGAGGGACACCTGTACCGGATCTTCTCGAAACTGGGAATCAATCACAGGCAAGAGCTCTCCGAGGAGCACCTGCACGGCTGAGGACCAAACCGTTCGGTGAAGCCGATCGCGGCTGACCGACTCTACTTAGAGTGGAAGATTTCGCGATTTCCAAGTGGTGCTGAAGTGCCCGGACCCGAGGACTCAGGATCCCAGATAGTAAGTCGAGTGATGATTACGCGGGTCGAACGAAAGGCCGCTTCCTAGGCTGGAAAACACGTTGAACAGCTGCCCGGGTAGGGATTCAGAGGCATTCCACAGACCCCGTGGCTGGCGGTCACACTCGCCCACCAGCGCCGAGGAACCACCCGGCGCACACCTACGCAAGGGAACGTCCAATGACTGAAGAGATCACGCGCGAAAAGAGGGCCCGCAAGCTGCACCCCCTCGTCGACCGGCCTGTTTCCGTCCTTGAACCTCCGCGCCCCCGTGTGGAGAACAAGTTCGACTATGACGTCGCCATAGTCGGCATGGGGTATGTGGGCCTTCCAACGGCGCTGGCGTTCAGTACGGCCGGCTCGAGGGTGCTGGGCATCGATGTCAGCTCCCGGCGTATTGAGGATATCCGCAACGGGGAAGCGGACCTGGTCGAGACGGATCGGATGCGCCTCGCCAGGGCTCTGCAGGATCCGACCTTCGTCCTGAGCGCCGACGCCTCACAGCTCGCCCGCGCAGCCGCCGTCATCATCTGCGTGCCCACTCCGGTGGATGACTATCTGGTGCCAGACCTGCGAATTCTGGGGAGTGCGTGCCGTTCCGTGGTCGAATTCGCGGTGCCGGGGCAGCTGCTCCTGCTTACCTCGACCACTTACGTCGGCAGCACACGTGATTTGCTCGCGAGCCCGTTGGCGGAGCGCGGCCTGATTGCGGGCAGTGACGTCCACGTTGCTTTCAGCCCGGAGCGGATCAATCCGGGAACCGACGCCTTCGCCCATGAGGAAGTTCCGCGCGTCGTCGGTGGCATCACCAGCGAGTGCGGCAACGTCGCAGCGAATCTGATCCGTACGTATACGCGACACGTACATCTGGTCGGTTCAGCGGACGCCGCCGAGATGACCAAGCTGGTCGAAAATACGTTCCGGGCCGTCAACATCGGCCTTGCCAATGAGTTTGCCGACATCGCGTTGTCCCTTGGTCTGGACGTCATGGAGGTCATTACGGCCGCCGCGACGAAGCCCTACGGGTTCATGGCGTTCACTCCGGGCCCCGGAGTAGGCGGGCACTGCATTCCATGTGACCCTCACTATCTGCTGTGGCAGATGAAGAAGCGGCGCCTCAGCACACCGGTGATCGAACAGAGCATGAGCGCCATCGCGTCGCGCCCGGGCCGAGTGGTGGATCGAATGCGTCGGATCCTCTCGGACCGTGACGCGGCGCTGCATTCGGCGAGGGTCCTGGTCGTTGGAGTGGCCTACAAGCCGGACGTCCAGGATGTGCGGGAATCACCTGCCCTGGAAATCATCGAAAGCTTGAGGGAGGAAGGCGCGACCGTGGCGTACCACGACCCTCTGATCCCCAACCTGCAGCTGCACAGCGGCGAAGAACTGGCGCACGAAGCGGATCCTGTGGGTTACGGCGCGGACCTGGTCCTTCTCCACACTGCCCATGCGGCCGTGGATCTGGGCTGGTTGGACAACCACCCGGCCGTGCTCGACGCCACGTTCCGTCTGCCTCACGCCGACAACATCCTGCACCTGTGAAGCTCCACCCACCCACGCGCGCAAAGGAAGCACCATGAAAACCGTCATTACCGGAGGTGCCGGCTTCATCGGCAGTCACCTCACCGAGCATCTGCTGAGCGCGGGGGACCAGGTGACAGTGCTCGACAATCTGTCCACCGGTTCGCTGCGTAACCTTTCGGCGGTCCGGGACCATGCCAACTTCGCCTTCGTCGAGGGAAACATACTGGACAGGGCAACCGTGTCCGACGTCGTCTCCGGCGCTGACCGGGTGTTCCACCTCGCTGCAGCGGTGGGAGTACATCTCATCGTGGAGCACCCTCTTGAAAGCCTTCGGACGAACATCCACGGAACGGAAGTGGTGCTGGACGCCTGCAGGGACGCCGGGGCAACCCTCCTGCTCGCTTCGACCAGCGAGATCTACGGCAAGAACGCGTCGGACCGGCTCTCGGAAGAGTCTGATCGTATCCTCGGTTCCCCGTTGAAATCCCGTTGGACCTACGCGGCCGCAAAGGGGATCGACGAGGCATTCGCCCACGCCTACTGGCGCGAGTATGGGCTCCAGGTTGCGATAGTGCGGTTATTCAATACCGTCGGCCCCCGGCAGACCGGGCGATACGGCATGGTGGTCCCGAACCTCGTAGGCCAGGCCCTGCGCGGTGAACCACTCACCGTCTACGGCGATGGTCAACAAACCCGGTGTTTTTCCTACGTTGCCGACGTCGTTCCCGCGATGGTCCGCATAGCCGAAGCGCCCGCCGCCCGCGGCGGAGCGTTCAACCTCGGCGGCATGACCGAAATCTCCATCCTTGACCTGGCCCAGCGCATCATCAAGCTTCTGGGCAGCTCGAGCGAGATCCGCCTCGTGCCGTACGAGGAGGCCTACGGAGAAGGATACGAGGATATGCGACGGCGCGTTCCCGACAACACCCGCTCGCAGCACCTTGTCGGATTCAACCCGTCAACGACCGTGGACTCCATCATCCTGAAGGTTGCCAGGTCAATGCTGGTGACACTGGACCCGTCTGTAGTCGCCGCACCGGCCCCAAGGCTGGAGACAGTCTAATGCTCCCGACCGGGCCGGCAGCAGTGCGTCCTCGCGGCGCGGGTGAGCTCCCTATCTGCTGCCGGCCCTTCACAAGTCCCGCTAGCCGTCCGAGCGTTCGTCCGGGAGTCAGCCGTGGTTAGAACGTCGGCCGCACTCCGGCACCGAATCCTACTCGTCGGAGCGGTCATTGCCGCCGGAACCGCGATACTGGCATCGGTGTGCCCGAACGGCAAGGAATCCCAGGCAGCTTCGGAGGACAGCCAGTACCCATGGCACACAGACATTGTTGCCACTACCTTCTGGGTCGGCGAAGTGTTTGACCCCGAGGCGCCCGATGGAAGCCAGGTCATCTCCACCTACGATTCGAAGTGGCGGGAAAGCTACGGCGGATGCGACGGCGTGCAGACAGCCGAAGGCTGCTTCACGGAAGAGCGCATTGCGTCCAATGGATACTTCCCGCTCAACATGACTCCGCTGGAGAATCCGTTCTATCTGGACCTGCCTTACGACGACATCAACCATCCGGACGCATTCGCGAACCGGGGAGAAGTCATCCCATGGGCGGCGGCCGATGCAGCCGGCAACAGTGATCTTCTGACCGACCGCAAGTACAGCTTCATGAAGAACCGGTGGGTCCGGATCAAAAAAGGGGACCGCATCTGCTATGGGCAAATCCAGGACGCAGGGCCGGGTCAATACAACGACGCACGCTACGTGTTCGGCGATGATGACGCACGGCCCGCGAGCAAGGATTTCAACGGCGCAGGCTTGGACGTCTCACCGGCGCTGAACGGATGCCTCGGTTTTCGCTACCTCAACGGCCAGAACGACAGAGTGGACTGGCAATTCGTAGACGCCGCAGACGTTCCTGATGGGCCGTGGAAACAACTCGTCACCACCCGCCAGGTGCAGTAAAAATCAGTCTGTGGAGAGTGAGCAACGGTCAACATGGAATTCTGGACTACAACCCTGATCCTTCTGCTGATTCTGGGTATCAGCACCATCTTCTGGTCCCTCGTTGGGTTGGGCCGGTATGGGCTCGAGCGCGTGTATGGACGGGACCCGGTGCACCCAACACCCGGAGCCGTCCCCGAGCCCGGGGAGGTGGCGGTGCTCATTGCAGCCCACAACGAAGAGCTGGTCATTCTTGAGACCATTCGGGCTGCTGCGGCGCTTGTGCCTCTGGACAACATCCACGTTGTCTCAGACTGTTCCTCCGATGCCACTGCGAGGATCGCGCGGGACGCGGGAGTGAATGTGTTGGAGGTGTACCCCAACCGGGGGAAGGCCGGGGCGCTCGCCGAAGGCATTCTGGCCTTCGACCTCTGCGAACGTTTCAAGGTGGTCCTGCTGCTTGATGCTGATACCCGGCCAACGCCTGACTACCTGAAAACCGGCCTCCCGATGTTTGGCGACCCCGGGGTAGTGGCCGTCGCCGGGCGGGCGAAGTCCCTCATCCATCCTCACCCTCCCACTCTTGCCGGGCGATTCCTGGTGGCCTACCGTGAGCGGCTCTACGTGGTGGTGCAGATGTTGCTGAAATATGGTCAGGCAGCGGTCCACGCGAATGTGGTCAACATCGTCCCCGGCTTCGCGAGCATGTACCGGGCGGAGGCATTGAAGAATATTGATGTGGTCGGCCAGGGGCTGGTCATCGAAGACTTCAACATGACGTTCGAGGTTCACGCCAAGAAGCTCGGCCGCATCGCCTTCCACCCCGCCGCGGCAGTCGCCTACACGCAGGATCCGGATAACTTCCGCGACTATGTACGGCAGATCCGGCGCTGGAACCTTGGCTTCTGGCAGACGGTGCGGCGGCATGATTTCGAGTTCAACCGATTCTGGGCCAACCTGTGCGTTCACATCTTCGAACTGGTTTCAAGCGCAGTCTTTCTCCTCCTGTTGGTACCAGCGACTTTGCTGACCCTGATCTTCAGTGCGCTGGTGGACGCTACTGACCCATCGTTGCCCGCTGTATGGCTCTCGGGGCTTGTACCGTTGAGCGCCGTGCTTATCGGCGTCTTCGTTCCCGATTTCCTCCTCTCCCTGTTCGCTGCCGTGGTTACGCGACGCCCGGTGTATCTGTTGTTCGGGCTGTTGTTTCCGTTCATGCGCATCGTTGATGCAGGTGTTTGCCTTAGCCAGCTGCCGCGGGCTTGGTCCAGGTCCAGCGGCGTGTGGCAAAGCCCAAGTCGCAGGATCCAGGTCCGGGAACAGCCGCAGCTGATCCAGGAACAGCCGCAGCAGGTTCAGGAGCAGCCGCAGATGGGGTAGTACCGGTTCCTCACCCGGCGGTTACCCGGTGGTAAAGTCGTAGCGTCCATGCGGGTCCGACCACCTGTCCCGGCGCTATCGATACCCCTCGCCAAGTACGCGAAACGTACGGCACAAAGGGTGCGGCGGGAACCGTTCCGGCATGGGAGCGAGTAGAAGTATGGAGAACTTGTGACCATGGAAACCACACGCGCCGGAACCACCGTTGCACCGGCGTCGAGAGCCCTGGACGTGATCGGTGGAGACCTCACCGAACGCAGCCTGCGCCGCTACCTCGAAGGAATTCCGGGCGTCGATGCAGTGGGCCTGGAAGCCCGCGCCGCAGCCCTCGGGACCCGCTCGATCAAAACCACGTCCAAGGCCTGGGCGCTGGACACAATCATCCGGCTGACCGATCTCACCACGCTTGAGGGCGCCGACACACCGGGCAAGGTCAAATCCCTGGTGGCCAAGGCGCTGGTTCCGGACCCTGATGACATGTCCACCCCCCGCGTCGCCGCGGTGTGCGTCTACGGCGACATGGTGCCGCACGCCGTGGAAGCCCTGGGAAGCGCGCACGACGACGGCGCCGCCGGCCGCATCAACGTCGCCGCCGTGGCCACCGCCTTTCCGAGCGGCCGCGCGTCCCGGTCCGTGAAACTCTCTGATACGTCCGACGCCGTTGCCGCCGGAGCGGATGAGATCGACATGGTCATCGACCGCGGCGCGTTCCTCTCCGGCCGGTACGGCCAGGTGTTCGACGAAATCGTCGCCGTCAAGGAAGCGTGCAAGCGCCCCGACGGTACCTACGCGCACCTCAAGGTCATCCTCGAAACCGGCGAGCTGAACACCTACGACAACGTTCGCCGGGCCTCCTGGCTGGGCATCCTCGCCGGCGGTGACTTCATCAAGACCTCAACGGGCAAGGTCACCCCGGCCGCCACCCTTCCGGTCACGCTGTCAATGCTCGAGGTCGTCCGCGACTGGCACCGCCTCACCGGCGAGAAGATCGGTGTGAAGCCCGCAGGTGGCATCCGCGCCTCGAAGGACGCGATCAAGTACCTGGTAACCGTCGCGGAAACTGTGGGGGAGGAGTGGCTGCAGCCGGACCTGTTCCGCTTCGGCGCCTCAAGCCTCCTCAACGACGTGCTCCTGCAGCGCCAGAAGCTCACCAGCGGCCGGTACTCCGGTCCGGCCTACGTCACGATCGACTAAAGGACCTGCTATGACCTTCCTCGACTACGCTCCCGCGCCAGAGTCGGCAGCGATCCTGAACCTCAAAGACGACTACGGTCTCTTCATCAACGGTGAGTTCGTGCCCGGCAACGGGGAGTCTTTCACCACCATTTCCCCGGCCACGGAGAAGCACATCGCCACCGTGTCCTGCGCCAACGAGCAGGACGTCGACACCGCCGTCGTGGCCGCGCGCCGTGCGTACGAGAAGACATGGTCGCGTATGTCCGGTGCGGACCGCGGCAAGTACCTCTTCCGCATCGCCCGGCTGGTCCAGGAACGCGCCCGTGAATTGGCGGTGGCGGAGAGCCTCGACAACGGCAAGCCCATCAAGGAAAGCCGCGACGTCGACATCCCGCTGGTCGCCGCCTGGTTCTTCTACTACGCAGGTTGGGCCGACAAGCTGGAGTACGCCGGACTCGGCGCGAATCCCCGCTCGCTCGGTGTCGCCGCACAGGTGATCCCATGGAACTTCCCGCTGCTGATGCTGGCCTGGAAGATCGCCCCCGCGCTCGCCGCCGGCAACACCGTGGTGCTGAAGCCCGCTGAAACCACGCCGCTGACCGCGCTGCTCTTCGCCGAGATCCTGCAGCAGGCGGACCTGCCCGCCGGCGTTGTCAACATCGTCACGGGGGCCGGTTCCACCGGCTCCGCGCTGGTGAACCACCCGGACGTGAACAAGGTCGCCTTCACGGGCGCGACGGCGGTGGGCCGGGAGATTGCCCGCTCAACCGCAGGCACGTCCAAGAAACTCACGCTCGAGCTGGGCGGCAAGGGCGCGAACATCGTGTTCGACGACGCCCCGATCGACCAGGCTGTTGAGGGCATCGTCAACGGTATCTTCTTCAATCAGGGCCAGGTCTGCTGCGCAGGCTCGCGGCTGCTGGTTCAGGAGTCCATCCACGACGACGTCGTCGACCGGCTGAAGGCACGCCTCGCCACCCTGCGCGTGGGCGACCCGCTGGACAAGAATACCGACGTCGGCGCCATCAACTCCGCGTCCCAGCTGGGCCGGATGCGCGAGCTTTCCAATATCGGTGAGCAGGAAGGTGCCGAGCGCTGGAGCCCCGCCTGCAACCTGCCGTCGGAAGGTTTTTGGTTCCCGCCGACCATCTTCACCAACGTGTCCACCAGTCACCGGATCGCCCGGGATGAGATCTTCGGCCCCGTGTTGTCCGTGCTGACCTTCCGCACGCCCGCCGAGGCGATCGCCAAGGCGAACAATACGCCCTACGGCCTGTCTGCCGGCATCTGGACCGACAAGGGCAGCCGCATCCTGGCCGTCGCGGACAAGCTGCGTGCCGGCGTCGTCTGGGCCAATACCTTCAACAAGTTCGACCCGTCCTCGCCGTTCGGCGGGTACAAGGAATCCGGTTATGGACGCGAAGGCGGCAAGCAGGGCCTCCATGCGTACCTGGCGCCGTCCTCTTCTTTCAAGGGAGTCAACCGATGAGCCGCCTGGCTGTTCCCAAGACCTACAAGCTGTACGTCGGTGGGAAGTTCATCCGGAGCGAATCCGGGCGAGTGTACGAGGTTGCAACCACGAAGGGGAGCTTTTCGGTGAGTTCAGTCAACGCCGCGAAGGCTTCCCGGAAGGACGCCCGCGACGCCGTCGTAGCAGCCCGCTCCGCCGTCAGCGGCTGGTCCGGGACCACAGGCTACAACCGCGGGCAGGTGCTGTACCGGATCGCGGAAATCCTGGACGGACGCCGTGCACAGTTCGCCGAGGAGATTGCAGCGTTCGAGGGCGTCTCGGTCTCCGCTGCGACGTCCCAGGTGGACGAAGCAATTGATCTCTGGGTCTGGTACGCCGGCTGGGCAGACAAGTACGTGCAGGTTGCAGGCAACGGTAATTCCGTGTCGGGGCCGTTCTTCAACCTGTCCGTGCCGGAGCCCACGGGAGTCGTGGCCGTGATCGCGCCGCAGGGTGCCGGATCGTTGCTGGGCTTTGTCCGTGCGGTGGCGCCGATCCTGGTGAGCGGGAACACCGTCGTCGTTATTCCGAGCGAGCGTGCGCCGCTTGCTGCGCTGAGCCTCGGCGAGGTCTTCGCGACCAGTGACGTGCCGGCTGGTGTCGTGAACATCCTCAGCGGGTCGCCCGCGGAGATCGCGCCCTGGCTCGCCGCGCACGCCGACGTCAACGCGCTGGACCTGCTCGGCGCGGGTGACCTGGACTGGGTTAACCTGCAGATCGCTGCCGCCGACACTCTGAAGCGTGTGCTTCCGCCGGAATCAGGGCCCGACGCCGGTGCCCCCTCCCTGGAGCGCATCACCTTCTTCACGGAGACGAAGACGGTCTGGCACACGAAGGGCCTGCTCTAGAGCGACTCGGCCTTGGCCGCGATTTCCGCGAGGTCCCTGGCAAGGGCCTTGCGGGTGGCGCGCATGCCAAGTTTGCCGAAGAGAGCCATCGCCAGCTTGTTCATCCGGGAGGGATTGATCATTGTGGCGCCGAACGTCATGGTCAGGTCGGTGCCGCCGTCGCGATCCGTGAGAGTCATTCGAGAGGTGTAGTCGGCCTTGCCCTGCAGTGCTTTCACCGTGGTGCTCCGGGGAGGATCGGCCTTGGACACCCACATTTCCACGGTCTCGGACCTGCCCATCATGGTGCGGGTTTCTTTCCAGCGCGTTCCCTCGCCGTAGGGGCCGAGGCTTAGCATCTCGATCGACTTGATGCCGGAGAGGGTGGACGCCGAACCGGGAATGTCGGAAATGACCGCCCAGACCTTCTCCGGGGGCGCGTTGACGTGCTGGGTCAGGCTGATTGTGTGGTCCATGACTTCGAGCCTAGCCCCCCTGGGATATCCCGCTGAACCTCGGGGTTCGGTGGGAATGTCCGGTACATCCTCAAGCGGCGGCGACGGCGAGGAGTGCAACGAGGGGCGGCAGGCCTTGCCCGAGCGCTCCTCCGATCCCTTTTCCGCGCGCACGGCCCATCTCCATGCGGTCGGCGACGACGAGCACCAAGCCCGAAAGGAACATGAACCAACAGGTGTAGGTGACCAGCGTCCGCCCAACAGTTTCATGTCCTGCCATCCAGGTGCCTACGCCAACAAGGGTGCCCAAGCCAAGGAACAGGTTATAGAAGCCGACGCCGAACGCCCACAGCCGGACGGCCGGGACGTCCTGGGTAGGGGTGAAGAAGATGCGCTGATGCACTGCAGGGCGGGGGAAGATCAGGGCCTCCCACACGAAGACGAGGATGTGAAGCCCGGCTGCGATCGAGGCGAATACCCACGTGATCGTGATCATCGCGGCACTCCTGTCCACTCAACCGTCACGTCGTGGCGGCTCAGCACCTCCTGGATTTCCTGTGCGACCTCCTGCAGTGGACGTCCCTCCGGCACCGAAGAGGCCATGTCAGCATGGAACCTGCCCATTGCTGCAGTTTGACTGAACACCAGGAACTTGGCGGAGGGCGTCAGGACCGAGAAGGTGTGCAGGGCAGCCGGCGGGGTGTGTTCAGCATCCACTTTCACTGTGAGCGTGGCGTCCGGCGCTCGCAATTCGACGCCGTCGCCCGGTTGAAGATGTTGCAGTGAGTAGCTCATGGCACCAACGGTAGGGACACTTGCCGGGTGGGAAAATCCCAGATTAATGGGGGTGACCGGCCAGCAGATGAGTGCCAAACTGGAGGCGTGTGGGAGGAGCGAGCCCGCCGGGCTCGAAGGGACATCGCAGCGCTGGCCGCGTCGGGACTAGGCGTCAATGACCTGCACGCCGCGGCAATCCAGTTGACAGGGCGCGACGTCGGCACAGAGCTGACCTGTTGGGCCACCCTTGATCCGGGGACCCTGGTGATCAGTGCGATGGTCAGCGGGGAGACGCGCATTCCGCCGCAGTTCGAGCCGCTGCTCGCAGATGCGGAGTACTCCGCCGAAGAGCCCAACACGTTCACAGCCATGGCGCGGAGCGGGAAGCTGTTGGTCCGGCTGTCCGACCTACCCGCACACGAGCAGGAGCGCAGCGCCAGATACACGAACGTGTGGAGGCCGCTCGGCGTGAAGGAGGAGCTGCGCCTGCTCTTTACGTCCGATGCAAGCTGTTGGGGCGCCGCCGGAATGGTACGCACAGGTGGGGACTTCTCCGACCGCGAAGTGGAGTACCTGACGTCCGTTGCACCGACCGTTGCCACCGCGACCAGGCTGGCGGTCCGCACGGAACTCGCGGCCCACACCTGGGGTCCCCGGCCGGCAATTGTTGTCCTCAACTCCCGCGGAGAACTCCGTTCCATCACTCCGGAAGCGCGGCAGTGGCAGGAACGGCTGAACGAGTTCGCGCCGGATCGGTTTGCGGTGATGATGCGCATCATGGCGCACGGACTGGGAGCCAAGCCGTCGGGAGGGTTCCGGGCAACGATTCGCGACGGGCAGGGCCAATGGGCGCTCATGGAAGCCAGCCCGCTTGAGGGCGATGAGGAAAGCCGGATTGCAGTCTCAATCAGTCCCGCAACCGGGTCCGAGCTCACCGGCATGCTGATCGCCGCCTATGGTTTGTCACCGCGTGAACGGGCGGTCTGCCGTGAAGTCCTTGCCGGAGCTCCCACCCGGCACATCGCCAGACACCTTTCAGTCACTCCGAACACGGTTCAGGATCACTTGAAGTCCGTCTTCGCGAAGACGGGTGTCACAAGCCGAGGCGAACTGGTGGCCCGGCTGCAGCCGCGATAGCACGGAGGCTTGAAGCTCAGGAAGCCTAGAACGGGTGCAGCAACCGGTGCACGAACCGCCTGGTGCGCTCCTCGGCAGGGTTGCGCAGGACCATCTCGGGCGGGCCGTGTTCAACCACGACTCCGCCGTCCATGAACACCACCTCGGTGGCTACCTCGCGGGCGAAGGCGAGCTCGTGCGTGACGAGCACCATGGTCCAGCCTTCGTCGGCGAGCTCCTTGATGACGGAGAGCACTTCGCCCACCAGCTCGGGGTCCAATGCGGAGGTGGGCTCGTCGAACAACAGCAGCGTCGGTCGCAGCGCCAGCGCACGGACGATGCCCACGCGCTGCTGCTGGCCGCCGGACAGCTCGTGAGGGTACTGGTCCCTCTTCTCCGCGAGCCCCACGCGCCCGAGAAGCTCCTCGGCATCGCGGACGGCCTCGGCCTTCGGGCGGCGCTGGACCTGTACCGGCCCCTCGATCACGTTCTCGAGGACCGTCTTGTGCGGGAAGAGGTTGTAGTGCTGGAACACCATGGCGCTCCGGTCCCTCAGCGCCGCGAGTTGGCGCTTCGGCACGTTGCCGCCGAAGTCGACGGCGGGGCCGTCAGCGAAGGTGATGCGGCCGGCGTCGGGAATCTCCAGCCCGTTCAGGGAGCGCAGAACCGTGGTCTTGCCGGATCCCGAGGGGCCAACCAGGGCAACCACGCCGCCGGAGGCGACGGACAGGTCGATCGAACGCAGCACCTCGTTGTCGCCGAAGGACTTCCTCAGTCCCTCGACGGTCAGCACGGGACCGGATGATGTGTCAGCGGGGTGATTAGTGCGCGACATAGCGGTCCAGCCTCTTCTCAATCCGGGACTGTCCAGCCGAGAGGACAAGACAGAAAACCCAGTACACGGCCGCCGCCTCAATGTAGAGCAGCATGAACTGCTGGCTGAATGCGGCGATTTCCTGGGCCTGGCGGAACAGTTCGGTCACCAGAATCAGTGACGCCAGTGAGCTGTCCTTCACCAGTGAAATGAACGTATTGGACAACGGCGGGACCGACACCCGCGCGGCCTGCGGCAGGATGATGCGGCGCAGGGCCAGCGTGCGGGACATGCCGATGGTGTGCCCGGCTTCCCACTGCCCGCGCGGCACCGACAGGATCGCCGCCCGGATGATCTCCGCAGCGTAGCCGCCGACGTTAAGCGAGAACGCGATGATCGCGCTCGGCCACGGATCGATGGTCAACCCGACCGAGGGAAGCCCGTAGAAAATCACGAACAGCTGAACCAGCAGGGGAGTACCGCGGATCACCGACACATACGCCCGCCCGATGCCGGACACCAGCCTGTTCGCGCTGAGCCGCATGAGCGCCACCAACAAAGCCAACATGAGACCGAAGACGAAGGACGCCAGGGACAGCGGGATGGTGCCGGTGAGGCCGCCCTGAATAAGTGGCCAGAGCGACGTCAGGGCCAGGTCCCAGTCAATGTCCATAATTTCCTACGCTATCCCAGTGGCTGAAGGTGGTTTCCGCACAACAAACGGCGAGCACCTTCAGGAGCTGCATCCCCGCAGCCGGTGCCCGCCGTCGTCGTAATGGTTACTCTGCGCTGACGTCCTCGCCGAAGTACTTCTCGGAGATTTCGGCCAGCGTTCCGTCCGCGCGAAGCTCTTCGAGGGCCGCGTTGACGGCCTCGACCAGCTCATCGCTGCCCTGGCGGAAAGCCAGCGCGCTGCGGGACTGGTCTTCGGTCTCCGCGGCGATCTTGATGGCGTCGTTCGGAGTGGACTTCTGGTAGTCGAGGAAGGTCAGTTCGTCGTTGATGGTGGCATCGACGCGGCCCTGCTCAAGGAGGGTCACCGACTGTGCCCAACCCTCGACGGCTTCGATCTTGGCGCCGTTTTCCTCGGCCAGATCCTTCCAGTTGCTGGTGAGCGACTGCGCGGTGGTCTTGCCCTCAAGGTCTTCGAAAGAGGTGATCTCGCTGTTGTCAGCGGCGGTCACGATGACACCGTTGCTGTAGGTGTACGGCTCCGAGAAGGAGTAGGACTCCTCGCGCTCCGGGGTGATGGATACCTGGTTGGCGATGACGTCGAAGCGCCCGGCCTCCAGACCGGCGAAGATGGCGTCCCACTGGGTCTCTTCGAACTCAGGCTCCACGCCGAGCTTCTCCGCCACGGCGGTGATGACCTCGACGTCGTACCCGGTCAGATCGCCGGCGCCGCCCTCGTGGTAGGAGAAGGGCTTGTAGGTGCCCTCGGTGCCGACCGTCAGAACTCCGGACTCCTGGATCTCACTGAGGGAAGTGCCGCCGTCGGACTCGGTAGCGGTTTCGGCGGTATCGGAAGAGGCAGAAGAACCGCATCCGGCAACCGCAAAGACGATGGCCGTTGCGGCGCCGAGCAGCGGAAGACGGCGAGAAATCATGGATGAATCCTTTGACGCTGGAGATGAAGATGCCCGGTGTGGGCTATCCATTCCAGCAGTCGACGGCGCTTGCTTATTCCCCGGCGTAACGTTGCGTAATATTTCGGCCAGGATCAGCGGGAGGAGTGCCCGTACACGCGAAAGGGGGCCCGCTCGGCGGACCCCCTGTCAACGAAAGCGGCGTTAGGCCTTGCGGCTGCCCTTGGCCATGCGGTAGCCCGTGTCGGACCGACCGAGGATGGTCTGCGGGATCCAGAAAGCCAGGAAGAAGAGCGCGAGGCACACTGCGAACGGCCAGACGTTCGAGCGCTCGAAGAACGTCAGTGAGTAGATGGAACCGGCGAACAGCAGGATCATCACAGCGAAGGCGACGATGGTTGCCGGCAGTTTCCCTGCACCGGAGTGTTCGGGCCGTGATCCGTTTGATTCGCGCGTCTTGTTGACCGGGTGTGCCATGAGTCTCCTCGGGATGTGCGTGGCGTATTTCCTTAACTCTAGCGTCAGCCGCGGAATCCGCGGGCAGCTCAACCCACGATGAGCTTGATGGCAACGGCCAGCATCACGATCCCGATAACAAGGTCCACCACCCGCCAGGTGCGCGGGCTTTTCAGGACCCCGGACAGGGCCCGGGCGCCATATCCGAGCGCGCAGAACCAGATGATGCTTCCGACGACTGCGCCGGCCGCGAAGACCCACCGGGTTCCGTCTCCCTGCTGGTTGGCCAGGCTGCCCAGAAGCACCACGGTGTCCAGGTACACATGCGGGTTGAGATAGGTCAGCGCAAGGGTGGTGGCCACTACCGACCCACGGCTTCGCGGGGCCTCGGCGGTCAAGGCTGCCGGCTTGAACGCGGAGAGGAACGAGCGGATCGCCCACCAGGTCAAGTAGGCCGCCCCGCCCCACCGCAGGACATCCAGGGCAGCGGGGAATCGCGAGACGAGCGCGCCGATCCCGGCGGTGCCGCCGAGAATCAGGAGTGCATCGCTGACGATGCAGAGCGCCACCACAACTCCCACGTGTTCCCGGCGGATTCCCTGACGCAGCACGAACGCGTTTTGGGCGCCGATGGCAATGATGAGGGCGAGCCCTGTCATCAGCCCGGTGCCCCAGATACTCCACATGCGTTCAACGGTAGGCAGTGCACCAGATGTAGACAAGCGATAGATTCTGCGGATGCATTAGATTTGCTTCATGCAATTTCAACAGCTGCGTGCGCTCGCTGCGGTCGTCGATGAAGGCTCCTTCGAGGCCGCCGCGGACGCCCTGCGGGTCACGCCCTCGGCTATCAGTCAGCGCATCAAGGCACTGGAGGCATCGGTCGGTCAGATCGTGGTGCGGAGGGGCTCCCCGTGTGCGCCGACAGACGCCGGATCGGTGCTGCTGCGCATGGCCCGCCAGGTGCAGATCATCGAAGCCGAGGCCCGGGACGCCCTGGGCAGCGGCGTCGCCACCCGGACTGTCACCCCGGTAGCCGTGAACGCTGACTCGCTGGCCACCTGGTTTGTCCCCGTGCTGAGCGAGGCCGCCGGGTGGGCAGACACCACTCTCGACCTGCGGGTAGAGGACCAGGACCACAGCAGCAGGCTCCTCCGGCAGGGAGACGTGATCGCTGCCATCACCTCTGATCCGGCGCCCGCCAACGGATGCCGGGCAGAAATGCTGGGCTTCATGCGCTATCTCCCCGTCGCGACTCGAGAGCTGCACGAGCGGTTCCAGAACGACGACGGCACGGACTTCTCAAGGATGCCCGTGCTTCAGTTCAATGCGAAGGACGATCTGCAGCAGCGCTTTTTGAAGGCCCATGGCGTCGAGCAGTCGCCGCCAAAACACCTCATCCCGTCCTCCGAGGCGTTTCTTGCGGCGCTTCGAGCGGGCCTGGGCTGGGGAATGATCCCCGAACTGCAACTTGGAACGGACCTGACGGACGGATCCCTGGTGCTTCTGGAAGCGGACGCGCACTCCGATGTGCCCCTGTACTGGCAGACCTGGACCCTGAACTCGGAGCGGCTGAACCGGATCTCCGAGGCAATCCGCAGGGCGAGCCAACAACTTCGCTGAATCCCCTTGCGTTGAGTTGTCAGGACACGCCCCTAACGACGCGCCTAACGGGGTGTGTCCTGACAATTCAACGCGGGAGGGTGGGGGAGGGCGGGTAGTAGCAGCTAGAGCTGCAACCGGTACCCGCGCTTGATCACCGTCGCCACGAGACGACCCTCCGGTAGCGACTTCCGCAGCCGGCTGATCGTCATGTCCAGCGCGTGTTCCCCGGCGTCCCCCGGCAGCACACCCGCGAGCTGTTCACGCGAGAGCACCGCGCCATTGGCCTCGACCAGTGCACGGAACAGGCTCATCGGCGCGGGTGCCAGCTCGACGGCGATCCCGTCGATGCGCAGATTCTTCCCGCGCAGCTCGATCAGCCCGTAGCGGCTCGGGTACCGAAGGACGCGGTGCTGGCCAAGGTATTCACCCACCAGCCGGATCAGCGCACCCATGCGGTACCGCTCCGGAATCAGCGGCGACACTCCCGCATCCACCAGGGGCTGGGCAGTCACCGGCCCGACGACGGCGGCAGTCACCGGCCCGGACAGGGCCTGCACAAACGCTTCACGGCAGCCCATTTCGGATGCCGTACTCAGCACCGCATCAACGGCCGGAGCACTGGTGAATGTCACGACGTCGAGCCCACCGCTGCAGACGGCCTCGATAAGCCGTGGCAGCTGGTCGGACCCAGCCGGCTTGACCCAGCGGTACGGCGTCGCGGTGAGGACCTGCGCGCCGGCCTGCCGCAGCCGGTCGAGTTGCCGGTAGTCGGTGTAGCCGTGGAGCTGAACAGCCACTGTTTTTCCCCGCAGGTCGAGCCCGAGCATCATGTTCACGAGCGAGGCCGTGGTCTCATCGTGGCTGATGCCGACGTCTGTCAGCCCGGCGGCGCGCACGGCTCCGCGGGCTTTGGGCCCGCGGACGTAGATCTTCGACTCGCCGAGCACCGCCAGCAGTGCTTCCCCGACGCCCGCCGCATCGGCAGCCTCGGACCACCGGCGCAACCCATACGCAGTGGTGACCACTGCATAGTCCGGCCGCGCGGCAATGATCGCCCGGGTGTCCTCGATCAGCGGCAGATCAGCTGCCACGGG
The DNA here is from genome assembly GCF_059089725.1 of Arthrobacter sp. M71 S08. Taxonomy (NCBI): domain Bacteria; kingdom Bacillati; phylum Actinomycetota; class Actinomycetes; order Micrococcales; family Micrococcaceae; genus Arthrobacter; species Arthrobacter sp. M71 S08. The sequence continues at coordinate 621,592 of NZ_JBNHEY010000001.1, forward strand.
TGCGATCTTGAGTGCCGGCGCGTGCAGCACCGTGGCGCCGCGCCGCTCCAGCGCGTCGATGAGGTCACCGGATCGGCGGTCCGACGTCACTCCGATCCGGAAACCGGCCAGCGATCCGTCGGCCGGCACATCTGTCGCCATCGGAGCAGTCACCGTCACGACGCCACCATCGGATGCGTCAGAACCTGTTCAAGGGTGGTGGAGAAGTCCCGGCGCTGCCGGACCACCTCACCGATCACGACGACGGCGGGCGACGTGCAGCGCGCCAGGCCGGCAGCCGTCACGGCCTCGCCCAGGTTGGTGACGGTGGTCCGCTGTTCGGGGCTGTAACCCTTCTCGACGATCGCCACGGGCATGTCGGAGGCCAGTCCCGCCCTGCGGAGGCCGGACGTCAGCTGCGGTAGTGTGCCGATTCCCATCAACACCACGATAGTGCCGCCGAGCTTTGCCAGCGCTTCGAGTTCCTGATCGGTCAGCGGCTGGTGACCCGAAATGACAGTGAATGCATGCGCCACTCCGCGGTAGGTCACGGGAATGCCCGCGGCCGCCGGGACGGCGATGGAGCTGCTGATTCCAGGCACGGTGATCACGGGGATGCCCTCGGCGATGCACGTGTTGACTTCTTCGCCGCCCCGCCCGAAGACGAAGGGATCCCCGCCCTTCAGGCGCACCACGTGCAGGCCTTCGCGGGCCTTGGCGACCAGGAGCTTCTCGATGTCCGTCTGGCTGACCGGGTGGTGCCCGGGCGTCTTCCCGACGTCGATCAGCTCAGCGCCCGGCGCCAGTTGCGGCAGCGTGCGGTACGGTCCCAGCCGGTCAAAAAGTATGACGTCGGCCTCCCGCAACGCCTGCCTGGCGCGACCGGTGAGCAGGTCCTCCACCCCGGGTCCGCCGCCGATCAGGGTGACCCGGCCGCCTGGGGTGGCGGGCTCTTCGGAGGTGGTGAGGATCCTGCGCTCGCGGCAGGCCTCACGCAGCGGTTCCCAACCGGACTGATCCGCTTCGCTGTCTCCGTTCGCTAGGACTACCGCGAGGCTCACTGCGTCGAGCAGCCGCGGGTGGAACTGGGCGGGGGTCGCAATGCGGCGGACTGTCGCACCGCCTGCGCTGTAGCGGCGCACAGCGTTGCGGGCCGCCGTCGTCGTGCCGGCGATCAGGACGGTGAGGCCGGAGCAGTCAAGGGTGAGATCGATCCCGGAGGGGGAGTTCATTTCGCCGCCTCTGTTGCTGTTTCCACTACCTGGCGGACCGGAATGCCGGCGCCCAGCAGTACCGGACCGGAGCCGGACTGCGCGGCTGCTCGTTCCTCCTCGGTGGCGGGCCGGATCTGGCCGCGCTCGGGGACGTTGGCGATCCAGTCGTCCTTCTCGTGCGGGGCATTGACGAAGGAGCGGAACCGGCGCAGGCGCTCCGGGTCCTTCAGGGTGGCCGCCCACTCGTCTTCGTAGTTGTCGATGTGCCGTGCCATGGCTGACTCCAGGTCCTCGGCGATGCCGAGTGAGTCGTTGATGATGACGTCCTCGACGTGCTTCAGGCCGCCGTCGAGCTCGGCCTGCCAGGCCGCCGTGCGCTGCAGCCGGTCGGCGGTGCGGATGTAGTACATGAGGTAGCGGTCGATGTAGCGGATGAGGGTGTCGTCGTCGAGGTCCTTCGCCAGCAGCTGGGCGTGGGCGGGGGTCGCGCCGCCGTTGCCGCCGACGTATAGGTTCCAGCCGTCCGAGGTGGCGATGATACCGACGTCCTTGCCGCGGGCCTCGGCACATTCGCGGGCGCAGCCGGAGACACCGAACTTCAGCTTGTGGGGGCTGCGCAGACCGCGGTAACGCAGCTCGAGCTGGATGGCCATGGCCACCGAGTCCTGGACACCGAACCGGCACCAGGTGGAGCCCACGCAGGACTTCACGGTCCGCAGGCTCTTGCCGTACGCCTGACCGGACTCGAAGCCGGCGTCCACGAGGATCTTCCAGATCTCGGGGAGTTCCTCCAGCCGGGCGCCGAACATGTCGATGCGCTGGCCGCCCGTGATCTTTGTGTACAGGTTGAAGTCCTGGGCCACCTTGGCGATCACGCCCAGTTTCTCCGGCGTGATCTCACCACCCGGGATGCGCGGCACCACCGAGTAGGTGCCGTTCTTCTGCATGTTGGCCAGTGCGCGGTCGTTGGTGTCCTGCAGGATGCCGCGGCCGCCGTCGAGCACGTACTCGGCGCGCTGCGAGGCGAGGATGGAAGCGACGACGGGCTTGCAGATGTCACAGCCGAGCACACCGGTTTCAGGGACGCCGAAGCGTTCGATGATGCCCTCGAAGCTGTCGAGTTCCAGTACCCGGACGGCCTCGAAGAGCTCCGGGCGGGACATGGCGAAGTGCTCACACAGCGCCTTGGAGACCTCGATGCCGCTCTTCTTCAGCTCGCCCTCGAGGAGCTTCTTGAGCATCGGCACGCAGGATCCGCAGCCGGTTCCGGCCTTGGTGCAGCCCTTCAGCGGGGCAAGCTCGCGGACGGGTTCGGAACCCTCACAGGTTCCGCAGCCGTTGACGGCATCGCGGATCGAACCCGCGGAGACGTTGTTGCAGGAGCAGAGGATGGCGTCGTCGGGCAGCTCGGTGTCGGGAGCCTCGCCGGCACCGGCAGCGGAGAGGTAAGCACCGGGCTCGGCGCTGAGCTCGCGTCCCAGCAGGGGGCGGAGTGCGGTGTAGGGGGAGGCGTCGCCGACGAAGATGCCGCCGAGGAGCGTCTTGGCATCATCGGTAACCACGAGCTTCTGGTACAGGCCACGGGCGGGATCCGCGTACACAATCTCGAGGCTGTGTTCGGTCTTCGCGAAGGCGTCGCCGAATGCTGCAACCTCAACGCCGGAGAGCTTGAGCTTTGTGGCGGTGTCGAAACCGGGGAACGTGGCGGATCCGCCGTGGAGCCGGTCTGCGACAATCTCCGCCATGGTGTTGGCGGGTGCCACGAGTCCGAGGCACATGCCCTCGAAGCAGGCCACCTCGCCGATCGCCCAGATGCTTGGGTCCTCGGTGGCGCAGGCATCGTCAATGACGACGCCGCCGCGTGGGCCCATGGTCATACCGGCATCGCGGGGGAGCTCATCGCGGGGGCGGACACCGATGGCAACCACGACGAGGTCCGCGGGAATCCGGCGTCCGTCAGCCATGTCCACGCCGACCATCCGCCCGTCCTCCACCACGAACTCGCTGGGGAAGACGCCGCCGTGCACCTCGAGTCCCTTGGCAGTGATGAGCCGGTCGAGCGCCTGCCCGCCGCCCTGGTCCAGCTGTGTGTTCATCAGCCAGGGTGCGCCGTTGATGACGGCGGCCTTCGCACCTAGGGACTGCATGCCGCCGGCCGCTTCGAGGCCCAGCAGGCCGCCACCGATGACCACGGCGTCGATAGTGCGTCCGTACTCCGCGGTGAGGCGTGTGACCTCCGCGCGGAGGGTACGAACGTCGTCGACCGTTCGGTAGACGTGTGCGGCGTCCATGCCCGCGAAGGGGAGGCGCGCTGCGTTGGAGCCGGTGGCCAGCACCAGCTGGTCATAGGGGTAGACGTCGCCGGCCTCCGTGGTGACCGTGCGGGCCACCCGGTCCAGCGCGACCGCGCGGGAGCCGGCGGCCAGCGTGATTGCGGGGTGATCCCACATGGTGGCCTCGCCCAGGGTGAGGTCGACGTCGTCGAGCAGTGCCTGGCTGAGGGCAACCCTGTCATACGGCAGCCAGGTCTCCTCGGTGAGGACGGTGACGTGGAAGCCGTCCAGTCCGCGGGACCACATGGCTTCGACGAAGCGGTGGGCGGCCGGGCCGCCGCCGACAACGAGGATCTGATTCAGGGACGCTGGAGTCATGATGGGTACCTTTCGCGCTGGGAGTAGGTCTCCGCACTTAGGTACCGAGCGTACGGACGCCCAGTTGCCCCGTGATTTCACTTATGTAAACGAAGATTAACTTCACGCTCACCTGCGTCCGGGGTAAGGGTGAGGTGCGTTTTACGCGTTCGCAACACTTCGGGCGGAAAGCCGTAACGCTGCATTCGTAGCGTCGAGTGCAGGCCTTCAGTCATAAGAACAGGCAAACCGAACGGGGAGACTCATGACTCTGCAACTCGACCACACACCCGGCCTCGCGCCCGATGTCGAAACGTCTTACGCCGGCACCTGGTACCCCATCTGCCGGCTGGACGACCTCGAGCTGTGCTGGGGCGAGGCCGCACTGATTCACGGTCGCCAGGTAGCGCTGTTCCGGGTGGACTCGGCGACGGTGTTCGCCGTCTCGCACCGGGACCCAGCGAGCGGCTCCCAGGTGATGGCGCGTGGAATCGTAGGCTCCAAGGGGCAGAGGTTCACCATTACCTCGCCCCTGCACAAGGAGGTCTACTTTCTGGACTCCGGCGAACCCGCATCGGGACAAGGGACGGCTCTACGGAGCTTCCCGACACGGGTAATCGGCGGAACTGTGGAAGTGCTCGTCTAGAGCCCGAGCGCTTCCTCAACATCGCGGATCACGGCGTCAAGCCTGGTCCGCGCTGTTGTCTTAACGCTCCCGAGCTCGGCGGCGGAATCCACCGGTTCAATGACCTCGAGGTAGCACTTGAGCTTGGGCTCGGTGCCGCTGGGGCGGATGATCACCCGGGTGTCGTCCCGGGTGACATAGAGCAGCCCATCGGTGGGCGGGAGGTGTGCGCCTTCGGCCAGGTCCTCGGCGACCACCACGTCGGAACCCGCGAACGACGACGGCGGCGCCTCACGCAGGCGGTTCATCATCGCTCCCAGCAGCCCCAGGCTTCCGACCCGCACAGACACCTGGTCGCTGACGTGCAGGCCGTGGACAAGGGCCAGCTCGTCGAGGACGTCAAAGAGGGTCTTGCCTTCGGCTTTGCAGGCGGCCGCGAGCTCTGCCAGCAGCAGGGCGGCGGACAGGCCGTCCTTGTCCCGAACCAGTTCGGGGGCCACGCAATAGCCGAGTGCTTCTTCATAGCCGTAGGTGAGGTTCGGAACGCGGGAGATCCACTTGAACCCGGTGAGGGTCTGCTCGTGGCTGACTCCGGACGCTTCGGCGATCCTGCCGAGCAGCCGGGAGGAGACCACTGAGTTGGCGAACACCGCGTTCGGGTTGTCCTGATCGCCCGCCCCCTTGGCTTTAATCCGGGCCGCGAGGTGGACGCCGAGCAAGGCGCCCGTCTCATCACCGCGCAGCATCCGCCATTCGCCGGTCGCCGGATCCTTGGCAGCGGCGGCCATGCGGTCGGCGTCGGGGTCGTTCGCCAGGACAAGGTCGGCGTCCTGGTCTGATGCAGCCGCAAGCGCGAGGTCGAGTGCGCCCGGCTCTTCCGGGTTCGGGAAGTCCACCGTGGGGAAGGTTGGATCGGGTTCGGCCTGTTCCTTGACCACGTGCACCGAGTCGAACCCGGCGGACGCCAGGACCTGCTGCGCCGTGCGGCCCCCGACGCCGTGCATGGGAGTGAGCACGATCGACAGGTCGCGTGCAGGGTAGGCGTTGTGGTCCGCGAGGCTGAAGACCGAGGCCACATAGTCGGTCTCGATACTCTCGGGCAGGACGTTCCAGCCCCCTTCGGCCAGGTGGACCCTGTCCACAGCGGCGATCTGCTCAGCGATCTGCCAGTCATGCGGAGAGACGATCTGCACGCCGCGGGCGGTGTCCTCCACCGCGCGTCCTCCGAGGTACACCTTGTAGCCGTTGTCCTCGGGCGGGTTGTGGCTTGCCGTCACCATGACGCCGACCTCGCACTCGAGGGCGCGCACCGAGTAGGCGAGCACCGGCGTCGGAAGCTCACTGGGCATGAGGAAGGTCTCAAGGCCGGCTGCGGTAAAGATGGCGGCGGTTTCCTCGGCGAAGACGCGCGAGTTGCGGCGCGCATCGAAGCCGACGACGGCGCGCGGCGCGTAGGCGCCGCCGGCCAGGTTCAGCGCGTGGGCTGCCAGTCCCGCAGCTGCGCTTCGAACGACCACCCGGTTCATCCGGTTGGGGCCGGGGCCCAGCGGGGCTCGCAGGCCGGCCGTTCCGAAGACCAGCGGGCCGCGGAAGGCGTCGTCGAGCTGCTGCAGGGCAGCGCCCTGTCCGGCCTGGTCGTCGTTCCCGGCGCGGGCCAGCAGGTCTTCGAGCTCAGCGCGGGTCTCGGGATCCGGGTCCTGTGCGGCCCATTCGCGGGCTTGGGTGAAAAGGTCCATGTCAGAGCCTGCCGATGACGTCTGCGAGGAGCCGGGAAATGCGGGGGCCCGCCGCCTGGCCGGCTTCCAGGACCTCTGTGTGGCTGAGCGGGACCGGGCTGATGCCTGCGGCCAGATTGGTGACGAGCGACATTCCGAAGACCTCCATGCCGGCGTGACGGGCAGCGATGGCCTCCAGTGCGGTGGACATGCCGACCAGATCAGCGCCGATCCGCTTGGCGTACTGGACCTCCGCCGGGGTTTCGTAGTGCGGCCCGGTGAATTGTGCGTAGACGCCCTCGTCCAGGGTGGGGTCCACCTCGCGGGCCAGTTGGCGAAGGCGCGTGGAGTAGAGGTCGGTGAGGTCGACGAAGGTGGCACCCTCCAGCGGCGAGGTGGCTGTGAGGTTGAGGTGGTCGCTGATGAGCACCGGGGTGCCGGGCGCCCACCGTTCCTGCAGCCCGCCGCAGCCGTTGGTGAGGACCATTACCTGAGCGCCCGCAGCGGCTGCGGTCCGAACCCCGTGGACCACTGCGCGGACGCCGCGGCCTTCGTAGTAGTGGGTGCGCGCGCCGAGCACGAGTGCACGCTTCCCGGCGGGGGTGAGGATAGACCTGACCGTGCCGACGTGCCCTTCGACGGCGGGGGCAGCGAACCCGGGGATGTCCGTCGCCTGGAGCGTGTGCGTGGTTTCGCCGATCAGCTCGGCTGCTTCACCCCAGCCGGAACCGAGCACCAGCGCAATGTCATGGGAGTCCACCGATGTCTTTTGTGCGATGTAATCAGCAGCTGCGCGGGCAAGGGAGAAAGGGTCCGTCGAGGATTGGTCAATCACCCGGTCCAACCTACCGCCAGCGCGCGCGTTGTTCCACCCACTCGAGCCATGGACACGCCCTCGCGCACGCGGCGGGAGGCGGTTGGAGTCCGTTCGGGGCGCGGTCTGGGGCGGTCTGTGTCTTTCGGTGTTCCTTCAGAACGTTTGAGGGCTGGTGCCCGATAGGACAGAATGGCAGGTGTGACGAGTCAACTGGATTTCAGCGCCCTCCGTATCGCGATTCTCGGGGGAGGACCGGGCGGCTATGAGGCGGCGATGGTCGCAGCCTCGCTGGGAGCGACGGTCACCATTGTCGAGCGGAACGGGCTCGGTGGCTCGGCAGTGCTCACCGACGTCGTTCCTTCCAAGACCCTGATCGCCACGGCTGACACCATGGCCCGTGTGGCCAACGCCCACAATCTCGGCGTGAAGTTCGCGGACGAATCGGCGGCCTACGCGGACTTCACGCAGGTGAACCAGCGACTGCTGGACCTGGCGGTGAACCAGTCGAAGGACATCTCGGCGGCGCTCGAGCGGGTCGGCGTCAAGATCATCATTGGTGCGGGGAGGCTGCTGGACAACCACCGGCTCGAGGTCGAGACGGATACCGGAACCACCACCGTCGAAGCGGACGCGATCCTCCTGGCCGTCGGCGCACACCCGCGTGAGCTTCCCACAGCCGTCCCGGACGGTGAGCGGATCTTCAACTGGAAGCAGGTCTACAACCTCACCGAGGTTCCCGAACACCTGATCGTCATCGGCTCCGGCGTTACCGGTGCGGAGTTCGCGTCGGCGTACCACGGCCTCGGCGCGCAGGTCACCCTGATTTCCAGCCGTGACCGCGTGCTGCCCGGCGAGGACGCCGACGCCGCGGAGGTCCTCGAGAACGTCTTCCGTTCACGCGGAATGAACGTACTGTCCAAGTCCCGCGCCGACGGTGTGGTGCGCACTGAGGACGGCGTCCGGGTCACGCTCTCCGACGGGCGCTCCGTCGACGGAAGCCACTGCCTCGTTGCCGTTGGCGCCATTCCGAACACTTCCGACATCGGTCTCGAGGAGGCCGGCGTCGCATTGACCGAGACCGGCCACATCAAGGTGGACGGCGTCTCGCGCACCACCGCGCCGAACGTGTATGCGTCCGGAGACTGCACCGGCGTCCTGGCGCTTGCATCCGTCGCCGCGATGCAGGGGCGGATCGCCATGGCGCACCTGATGGGCGACAGCGTCACGCCGCTCAAGCTCAAGACGGTTGCGTCGAACATTTTCACCGCGCCGGAGATCGCGTCGGTGGGAGTCTCGGAAGCCGACGTCGAGTCGGGCCAGTACCAGGGCGACGTCTTCAAGCTCTCACTCAGCACCAACGCGCGCGCCAAGATGATGAACGTCAAGGATGGGTTCGTGAAGATCATCGCGCGGAAGGGCTCCGGTACGGTGATCGGCGGCGTCGTGGTTGCTCCGCGCGCGTCCGAGCTGATCTTCCCGCTGGCGCTCGCCGTCACCAAGAAGCTGCACGTGGATGACGTCGCGAACACGTTCACGGTGTACCCGTCGCTGACCGGCTCCATCTCGGAGGCCGCGCGGCGCCTGCACGTCCACTAACCCCCTCTCGCCTCCGCGCCCAAGCCACTCCCAGCCCAGTCCCAGCCCAGGCGGGCCGGATTCCCCAGGTTTGCCGCCGTCGTCGTCGTTTTGCCGGCGTGTCAGGGCGCGACACGCGGTATGGGGTCCAGTAACCGGGGAAAGCGGCCCGCCCGACCCCACCTCACTGTCCCTCCACAACGGGGGAAATGCGGGCAGGTTGTGTACATAGCCCGTTTCTCCGGCGAGTTCCCTCACCCCAGCGCTTGAACTGGGACGGTGGACGCAATTGAAGTGCTGCGCAGTGTTGGATCGGTTGCTCGCACGCAGACGCTTCGGGACCGCGGTGTCAGCAAGAGGCAGATCGCCAACCAGGTGGCGGGCGGGGGAGTTGTGCGTCTTCGCACCGGTCTGTTGGCGCTGCCCGACGCACCCGACGATTTTCGGGTAGCCCTCATGCATAATGGGCTCCTGACCTGTACTTCGGCGGCTAAGCACTACGGATTGTGGTCCCTTCACCCGCCGGCCGGCCCTCATCTCAGTTGCCTTCACGGCCATGGACACGGTTTCGTGAATCATCGCGAACGCTCCGTACCACCGCACGCATACCTACCGCTCGTGGGAATCGTTGACGTGCTGGTTCATGCACTGCACTGTCTTCCGCCGGTGGAGGCTGCCGTCATGGTCGAGTGTTCCCTCCGCCGCGGCGACGCGGTGCGGTCCTTCCTGTTAGAGCGGCTCCAGGGGGACCGCAACGGCAGGGCCAGGGCCGCGCTGGATCTCGTGACAGGCTGTGCCGACTCCGCGATCGAGGTTGTTGCACGGGTCCTTTTCCGGAGTGCCGGGTTCCACGTCGAGACCCAAGTGCTTATCAACGGTGTCGGGCGCGTCGACTTCCTGCTGGAGGGCTTTCTGGTGGTCGAAGTCGACGGGGCCGCCTACCACTCCGACCGCAGGGCGCTGCGCCGCGACCTTCAGCGGAACAACACAACCATCGCCGGCGGATACCTTGTACTGCGCTACAGCTACGAGGACATCATGTTTTGCAGCGAGGCGGTTCTTGAACAGGTGCGCGCGGTGCTCTCCGGCCATCTTATCCGATGAAAGGCGGGCCGGATTCCCCAGGTCCTGCCGGCGTCGACGTTAGTTTGGCGGCGTGTCGACACGCGACACGCGGTTTAGGTGGCAGAACCCGGGAAAAGCGGGCCGCGCGGTGGGAGCCGCGCCAGACGGACGTGGAACTAGACGGACGCGGGTTGCTGGAAGTGCTGCTCGATGATCGTCCGGATGTCCGAGTGGCAGCCACCGCATCCGGTGCCCGCACGCGTCGACGCCGACACCTCCGGGACACTCGACCAGCCGACGACGGCGGCCTGCTCGATACTGCCCCGGCTCACCCCAGCGCACCGGCAGACGATCGCCGCAGGGTCGGAAGCCAACGACGACGGCGCCGCCTCCGCTTCCGCCCCATCCAGCCGTAACAGGCTCGACCGGTCGGCAGGCAGCACAGCGCCGCGCTCGAACAGCAGGACCAGTTCCGCACCGGCGCGCGGCAACCCGACACACACCAGGCCCTGGAGGACCCCGTCCCGGGTGACCATCTTTGCGTAGCTGCCCTGCTGGGGGTCGGCCCAGAGCGCGACGGCGGTGCCGTCCTCGTGCACGGCCCACGGGTCGGCGGACACATCGCCCGCCACCACCGCATCCAGCCCGCGCGCCTTCAGCATGAGCACCGGTGGAAGCGAAGCCTCCACGTAGCGGCTGTTGCCAACAGATGCCAGATCCGCAACGAACGAGCCGGCCAACCACTCCGCCTGCTTCCACCCCGGACCGATCAATCCAGACGGCGCTGTGTTGTCCCGGCAATCAGTACAGGCGGCGTCTGTGCAACGGATCTCGGCGCAGTCGCCGATTGCGTAGATGTACTCGTCGTGGTGGGCCTGCAGGGTGTGGCCAACGAGGATTCCGGTATCCACGGGGAGGCCGGCGCCGTCGGCCAGCTCAACCCGTGGCCGGACGCCGCAGGAGAGCACCAGCAGGTCTCCGGAGACGAGCCGGCCGTCGTCGAGGCGCAGCGCGGTGAACGTGCCCGCGTCGTCATGCTCAAGGCCCACGGCCTTCGCCCCGGACACCAGCCGCACCCCGTGGGAACGGAGCGCCGAAGCGAGCACACGGCCGCCGCCGTCGTCGATGTTGCGGGCCAGCGGGTAGTCGCCGTGATGGACGACAGTCACCCCGGCACCCTCTTCCGCCGCGGCGAGGGCCGCTTCAAGGCCAAGAATCCCGCCACCGAGAATCACCACGTCACCCCGGCGCTCGACGACGGAGCGCAACGCACGTGCATCGGCCAGATCGCGCAACACCGTGACGCCGGTGGGTAGGGTCGGGTGCACCGGATCGGGGTTCAACCCTGCGAGGTAGGGAATGACGGGGCGGGCGCCGGTCGCCAGGACCAGCCGGTCGTACGGGCGGACGGTGCCGTCGTCGAGCTGGACCTGCTGGCGCGCTCGGTCAATCCGCCGCACGCCTGTTCCGAGCAGAACTTCGGCTCCGAGGGAAGCGAGACGGGATGCATCGCTGAGCGCAATCGCCTCAGCAGATGTCCGACCGACGCCCACATCGGCAACCAGCACGCGGTTGTAGGCGGCCTCGGGCTCAGACCCGATGACCGTCAGGCTCACAGCCCCGGATGCCACGGAAGGCTCAAGGACATCGATGAACCGGGCGGCCACAGGGCCGAACCCCACCACCACAATGCGCTCGTGAAAAGTCATACAGCCACCGCCTCGATCTGTGCGGGCCGGTGCACGCGCACCGACACCCGCGTGGTCTTGAATTCGGGCATCCCGGACACAGGGTCCGTCTCGGACGAGGTCAGCACATTCGCGTTGCCCGCCCCGGGGAAGTGGAAAGAGAGAAAGACAGTGTCGGGCCGCACGGCGCTTGAAAGCTCCGCCCGGGCCACCACGGTTCCCCGCTCGTTGCTGATCTCAACCTCGGCGCCGTCGAGAATGCCGAAGCCCGCAGCGGTCACGGGATGGATCTGCAGCGCCTGATCGCTGCTGGTCGCCGTGAGGTCGCCCACGCGGCGGGTCTGTGAGCCGGACTGGTAGTGCTCCAGCAACCGCCCGGTGGCCAGCGCGAGCTGTCCACCGGACGCAGGAACAGCAACAGGAACACCAGACGACGACGGCGCCACCGCGTGCAGCACGGCCTTCCCGTCCGGGTGGGCGAAGCGGTCGAGAAAGAGCCGGGGAGTGCCGCCGCTGCCGGCCGGATACGGCCAGTAGGCGGCAGCACCGTCGTCGAGCATGGCATAGTCCACGCCGGAGTAGTCCGCGAGGCCGCCCGCGCTCGCCGCGCGGAGTTCGGTGAAGACGGCTTCCGGGTCTTCAGGGAACGACGACGGTGCGTGCAGCAGCTCAGCAAGCCGAGCCATGATCCAGAGCTCGCTGCGCGCACCCGGGGGAGGGGCTACAGCCGCCCGGCGTCGCAGGATGCGGCCCTCGAGGTTGGTCATGGTGCCTTCCTCCTCAGCCCACTGCAGCACCGGCAGCACCAGATCCGCTTCCGCGGCGGTCTCGGAGAGGAAGAAATCGCACACCACCAGGAAGTCGAGGCTGCGCAGCCCGGTCAGGACGGTTGACGCATTAGGCGCCGACACCACCACATTGGCCCCGTGCACAAACAGGCAGCGCACCCCTCCGGGCTGACCGAGGGAGCCCAAAAGTTCGACGGCGGGAACTCCCGGTCCCGGGATGGCTTCCTCCGATACACCCCAGACTCCGGCGACGTGCTTGCGGGCGGCGGGATCGGTGATTTTGCGGTACCCGGGAAGCTGGTCCGCTTTCTGTCCATGTTCCCGTCCGCCCTGTCCGTTGCCCTGACCTGTCAGGGTGCCGTACCCGCTTCCCGGCGTTCCCGGCAGGCCGAGAAGGAGCGCGAGGTTGATCGCGGCGGTAGCGGTGTCGGTGCCGTTCGCGTGCTGCTCGACGCCGCGTCCGGTCAGGATGTAGGTGCCTCCGGGTTCAGCCAGCCGGTGCGCCGTTTCGCGGATAAGGTGCGCCGGCACGCCCGTCAGCGCCTGGACGCGTTCGGGCCACCACGGGGTCACGCTGCGGGCGACGGCGTCGTAACCGCTGGTCCTGTTCCGCACATACGCCTGGTCCACGAGGCCGTCCATGATCACCACATGGGTGATCCCGAGCAGCAGTGCCAGATCCGTTCTCGGTGCCGGCTGCAGGTGTCTGCCCCGTCCCTCCGAGGTGAGATCCGCCGTGGCTGACCGGCGCGGGTCGACGACAATCAGGCCGCCGGCATCCCGCGCGCCCTGCAGGTGCTGCACGAACGGCGGCATGGTGTCCGCGGTGTTGGACCCGAGCATGAGGATGGTGCGCGCTGAGCCCAGGTCTGCCAGCGGGAAGGGCAGTCCCCGGTCGAGGCCGAACGCCCTGTTCCCCGCAGCAGCCGCCGAGGACATACAGAACCGTCCGTTGTAGTCGATCCGGGAGGTCCGCAAGGCCAGACGAGCGAACTTGCCCAGCAAGTACGCCTTCTCATTGGTGAGACCGCCGCCGCCGAACACACCGACGGCGTCAGCCCCGTACCGGGACCGGGTCTCGAGGACGCGGTCCCGGATCAGCCCAAGTGCGCGGTCCCACGAGATGGGGCGGTGCTCGCCGTCGTCGTTCTTCAGAAGGGGTTCACGCACCCTGTCCGGATGCTTCAGCAGCTCCGCGGACGTCCATCCCTTGCGGCACAGGCCGCCCTTGTTGGTGGGGAAGTCCCGGCCGCTCACCTCCACTGAGCCGAACGCCCCTGAGTCGAACAACCCTGGGTCGAGCGCTGCGCCGGGCACCGAAGTGGTAAGCGTCATGGCGCACTGCAGGGCGCAGTAGGGACAGTGGGTGGCGGTGGGGCCCGCGGAGCTGTGTGAGGGTGAACCGCACATGTCAGACGTGCCCCACGCTTGAGGTGCTGCGTCGCAGGTAGAAGAACCAGGTGACCACGAGCATAAGCGCGTAGGCGGCGACGAAGCCGTAGAAGGCGGCGTCATAGGAGCCGGTGGCGCCCTTGGACGCGTTGAGTACCTGCGGGATGACAAAGCCTCCATAGGCGCCGATCGCGGAGATCAGGCCCAGTGCAGCCGCCGCTTTGCGCCCGGTGCTCATGGCGCCGTCGGACCGTCCGCGGAGGGCGAAGATCACGGGGATCATGCGGTAGGTGGAACCGTTGCCGGCGCCCGCTGCCGCGAAGAGCACCAGGAACAGTCCGAGGAACAGCCAGAAGTTGCCCAGCGGGAGCGTCCAGACGACGGCGAGGGCAATCAGGCCCATGACGGCGAATGCGCTCACCGTGATGCGTGCACCGCCCCACCGGTCAGAAAGCCGGCCGCCGTACGGCCGCGCGAGTGAGCCGACCAGGGGGCCGAGGAACGCCAGCGACAGTGCGGCTGGGCCGATCGCGAGGGTGGAGAACTCCGGGAAGGAATCAAGGATCAGCTTCGGGAAGACGCCGGAGAAGCCGATGAACGAACCGAATGTTCCGATGTACAGGAACGCCATGACCCACATGTGGGGTTCACGCAGGGCGGCGATGGAGCCGGCGAAGTCTGACTTCGCGCTGGACAAGTTGTCCATGTACTTCCAGGCGCCGAACGCGGCGACAAGGATCAGCGGCACCCAGATCCATCCCGCCAGGGGCAGGTTGAGCGTGGCGGCTGCGCCCGCTGCAATGACCAGCGGAACAACCAGCTGCGCGACGGCGGCACCCAGGTTCCCGCCCGCAGCGTTCAGTCCCAGCGCCCAACCCTTTTCGCGGACCGGATAGAAGAAGGTGATGTTCGCCATCGAGCTGGCGAAGTTGCCGCCGCCGAAGCCGGCAAGGGCGGCGATCAGGAGGAGCGCGCCGAACGAAGTTTCCGGGTTGCTCACCGCCACGGCCAGTCCGATGGATGGGATCAGCAGCAGGAGCGCCGAGATGATGGTCCAGTTACGACCGCCGAACCGCGGCACCATGAAGGTGTAGGGAATTCGCATGGTCGCGCCGACGAGGCTCGGCATCGAGATGAGCCAGAAGATCTGCGAGGTGGAGAAGTTGAAGCCGGCGGCGGGCAGGTACACCACCACGATGGACCAGAGCTGCCACACCACGAAACCGAGGAACTCGCACGCGATGGACCACTGGAGGTTGCGGCGGGCAATGGCCCGGCCACCGGACTCCCACTGGTTATGGTCCTCGGGGTTCCAGTTGTCGATCCAGCGGCCCGGACGGTGCGCAAGGGCTGCGCCGGTGGCTTCTACTGATGTTGCTGGCTTCTCCGGGGAGACTGCGCGGTCAACGCTCATGGCGAACCTTTCGTTCAAGAGGCAGTACCGCAACAGTAGGAAGCGTGCATTTCGGCTCCTGTGCCGGTTTGTAAACGGGGTGTGACATTCGGCTATCCGTCGGAACCTGAGCCAGTTAGACGCTCCGCGCGCAACCCTGAATGTCCACGATGTGGACGGGTTATCTCACGCTGCCATTCCGGTGATGAGATTGACAGGCACTAAATACCACGGCTTTCGGGATTTCGCGGCAGCCGTTCTCGAGAAAGCAAAAATCCATGTCATCGTCATCATCGACCGTGGAGCCGGAGGCTACAAAGCCACTGAACTCCAGGGGCCGCGTCATCTTCGCGAGCCTCATCGGCACCACCATCGAGTTTTACGACTTCTACATCTACGCCACAGCGTCGGTGCTGGTGTTCCCGGCCCTCTTCTTCCCGAACTCCGACCCTGCCACGGCGCTGCTGCAGTCCTTCGCAGTATTCGGCGTCGCGTTCGTCGCCCGCCCGCTCGGGTCGATCGTCTTCGGCCACTTCGGTGACCGCATCGGGCGCAAGGGCACCCTGGTGGCGTCGCTGCTGACGATGGGTATCGCCACCTTCCTGATCGGCGTGCTTCCTACCGCCCAGGTTCCCGGGTGGGCCTTCGCGGCTCCGGCGATCCTGGTGCTGCTGCGCTTCTGCCAGGGCCTCGCCCTCGGTGGGGAGTGGAGCGGCGCTGCCCTCCTCGCCACCGAGAATGCACCCAAGGGCAAGCGGGCCGTCTACGGAACCTTCCCGCAGCTCGGAGCGCCGATCGGCTTCATCATCGCCAACCTGCTGTTCGTTTTCCTGAACGCCGTGCTGCCGTCCGAAGACTTCCTCGCCTGGGGTTGGCGCGTGCCGTTCATCGCCAGCGCCATCCTCGTGATCGTCGGACTCTACGTTCGACTGAAGCTCATCGAGAGCTTCTCCTTCCAGCAGGTGCTGGACAAGGGCAAGGTCGTCAAACTGCCCCTTGCCTCCGTATTCACCAGCCACTGGCGCCCGCTGCTCCTCGGCACGTTCATCATGTTCGCCACCTACGTGCTGTTCTACCTGATGACCTCGTTCACCCTGACCTTCGGTACCGCTCCGGCCACGGTTGACCAGGCCCGGGCTGCCGCCGAGGCGGCCGGCAGGGAATTCTCGGCCGACGCTGCAGCGGCGTTTGTGCCCGGTCTTGGAATCAGCCGCGGCGACTTCCTCTGGATGCTGATCATCGGCGTCGTCTTCTTCGGTATCTTCACCATCGTTTCCGGTCCGCTGGCGGAGAGGTTCGGCCGCCGCAAGATGCTGCTCCTGGTCACCGCGGGCATCGCAGTCTTTGGCCTGACCTGGGTCCCGCTCTTCGGTGCCGGCACGGTCGGAGCCATGGCGCTGCTGATCCTCGGCTTCATCCTCATGGGCCTTACCTTCGGGCCGATGGCGGCGATCCTGCCCGAGCTGTTCCCCGCCAACGTCCGCTACACCGGGTCCGCAGTGGCCTACAACCTGTCCAGTGTGATCGGGGCGGCGCCGGCGTCGTTCGTGGCGATCGCCCTGTGGCAGGCCGCTGACGGAAGCACCTTCCTGGTGGGTCTCTACCTGAGCGCTGCCGCAGTGCTGACCTTCATTGCGCTGTGGCTCTCCCGCGAAACCCGGGACAACGACTACGAGAACAACATCGCCTGACCCCGGCACCCTCAAGCACGAGGCTCCCGTCCGCCCTCAGGGGTGGGCGGGAGCTTTTGCATTCGCGCACACCGCGCAGGTTCCCAAGTTTTCCGTAGGGCTCCCCGGCGAGAATCATTGACAGGCTTACCTTTTCTGGCGGGAGCGGATGGGCATGAATCAGGAGACCCTCGCTAGTGGGCGGTACGTCCTCGACCGTGTGATCGGTGTCGGTGGTATGGCCGATGTCTATCGCGCTCGGGACACCCGTCTGCACCGGGATGTTGCGGTGAAGATGTTTCGCCGCGGTTCTGCCGAGGGCGTGGCGCGCGGCTCGGGGGAGGCGAGGATGCTGGCCGCCCTCCACCATCCCGGCCTGGTCCGGGTGCTCGACATGGACGCCGAATGCGCCAGGCTTGAGCCGTCCTACCTTGTCATGGAGTACATCAAGGGCTCCGATCTCGGAGCAGTACTCCGGGATGGCCCGCTCTCGGTCGAAAGAGCGACGACGGCAGGCCGGGACATCGCTCGCACACTGGAGTACATCCACGCCCGGGGAATCGTTCACCGTGACATCAAGCCCTCGAACGTGCTCACCCGCAGCAGTAAGGCACCGGAGGGCCTCTTCGACTTCCTCCTCACAGACTTCGGCGTCGCCAGGTTCTTCGGAAGCAACCGGGTGACGGCAACCGGAAGCCTCATCGGCACGGCAACCTACTTCAGCCCGGAACAGGCGCGTGGAGACCAGGTGGGAACACCGACGGACATTTACGCGCTGGGCCTGGTTCTGATTGAATGCCTGACGGGTGAGCCCGCCTTCCCGGGCACAGGCCTGGAGAGCGCGCTTGCGCGTCTGAGCCGCCCGCCCCTCATCCCGGAGTCGTTCGGGACCGGGTGGCACCAACTGCTCACGGCCATGACCCTGGACAGGCCGTTCGAGCGCCCCAGCGCAGCGGAGGTCGTCCGCCGCCTTGAGGCCATGAAGCTCCCCGCAGCAAGTGCGACGCCCGTTGCCCCGTCTCGCGCGGGAGGAACGACGACGACGGCACCGCCCGCGCCCACTCCCGCCCCGGCGCGCCCACTCCCGCCCCGGCGCGCACTCCGGCCCCCGGCGCGCACTCCGGCCCCCGCGTGCACTCCGGCCCCCGCGCGCCTAAGGGTCCCGCAGGCTCCTTCGGGGCGGCCGTCCGGGCAGCCGATGCTCGAATCTGTCCGGGACCGCAACGTGGAAGGAACGCGGAACTCCGGGGCAACGCAAGGCCCGACCCCGGCATTGGTGAGGCTCCATGCGCGGGTCCTGGCCGTCGTCGTCGTTCTGGTGGGGTTGACCTTCGTCGTGACCCTCATGGTGCTGCAGGCGGACACCGGACCCGGGCCCGTGCCTCTGCCCTTCGTGCCGGGAAGTACCGGCGCCATGCTCGACAGCCTGTATGAAAGTGTGCAGCCGTGAGCCTGCGCGGCGGACTCGGGGCTCTGGTTGTCACTGGCGTGCTCATGCTCAGCGGGTGCTCCGCCCCGCCGATTGCCAGCGAGGTGGCCCGGGAATTGCAGTGCGAGGTTCGGGTGATCGCCGTCCTTACTGCGCGCGGCGACACCGCAGACGCTGTGGCCTCTGCCCACACGCTCTCGTCGAAAGTGCGGAAGGCTCAGTCTGATGGGCAGATTACCGGTGAACGGGCTGTGATGATCCTGCAGCGGGTGGACCAGCTCATCGACCGGCTGCTACGTTCGGGCGCGGCTCCTGCCGCCGTGGATCTGCCCGAGCCCTTCGAAGCCGAACTCATCCCGCCCCCCGTCATTGTTGATGCAGCGGAGGAAGTCGATGCAGCGGAGTAACCTGTCGAGCATGCAGATAGACTCTGACCTTCTGATCTGGCTGCAGGACACTGACCCCGCGCTGCGCTGGCAGGTTCAGCGGGACCTCGCCGGAGCACCGGAGGCGGAATGGCAGGCTACCCGATCCAGCGTCGTAACCGAGGGTTTCGGCGCGCGACTGCTCGCGCACCAGGATGCGGACGGCCAGTGGGCAGGCGGCGCGTACTTTCCCGCAGGGTTTGACTTTGAGGGTCCTGAAGCCGCGGCGGATGCCGGGCAGCCGTACACGGCAACAACCTGGTCGTTGAACGCCCTCCGGGAATGGGGCGTGGACGCGCGCGTGCTCTCCGGAACAGCTGAACTGCTGGACGAAAACAGCCGCTGGGAGTACGACAACCTGCCCTACTGGGACGGCGAGGTGGACTGCTGCATCAATGCCTTCACCCTCGCCAACGGGAGCTGGCTGGGTGCCGATGTCTCGAAGCTTGCCCAGTGGTTCCCCGAACACCAGCAGGACGATGGCGGATGGAACTGCGAGTGGGTGGAGGGCTCGAAGCGGTCCTCGTTCCATTCAACGCTGAACGTTCTCAAGGGGCTGCTGTACTACGAGATCGCCGCCGGCGGCTCCGATGAGCTGCGCGCCGCACGCCGCGCGGGTGAGGAGTACCTGTTGGAACGCCGGCTGCTCTACCGGCTCTCCACCGGGACACCGGTGGCGCCCTGGGTATCCCGTTTCGCCTATCCGTTCCGATGGATCTACAGCGCGCTGAACGCCGTGGACTACTTCCGGTCAGCCGCCCTGCACGACGGCGGCGCCCCGGATCCCCGTCTGGCCGACGCCACCGACGTCATCCGCGGGGCCCGCCGGCCGGACGGTACCTGGATTCAGGAGCGCCGGCATCCCGGACGGGTCTGGTTCGAGGTGGACGTACCTGCAGGCGAGCCCTCACCGTGGCTGACGTTCCACGGCGTGCGCGTACTCAGCTGGTGGGACTCGCGAGTGGAAGCGGAAGCTGAGCAGCTGCGCTAACTGATCGCTGCGATGACCGCACCGGCGGACACCGTGTCGCCCGGCGCTGCGGTCAGCCCGGACAGCATGCCCGACTTGTGCGCTGTCAGCGGCTGCTCCATCTTCATCGCTTCGAGCACCACAATGAGGTCGCCCTCGGCCACCTGGTCCCCGTCCTGAACCGCAACCTTCACGATGGTGCCCTGCATGGGCGAGGTAAGGTCGTCGCCACTGGCGGCAGAACCGGCACCGGCACGCGAGCGGGCAACCTTCTTCGGCTTTCCGGCACCCTTACCCGAGGACTTGCCGTTGGCGACCCCTAGCGAAGCCGGGAGCACAACCTCAAGCCGCTTGCCGCCCACTTCAACTGTCACGCGCTGGCGGCTCTCAATGTCCTCGGCAGAGGAGGCGGCGTCGCCGTCGGGCGTCCACGGCGCGATGGTGTTGTCGAACTCGGTCTCGATCCAGCGGGTGTGCACCGAGAAAGTTCCGGACGCCGGCGCGAAGGCGGGGTCGCTGACGACGGCGGCATGGAACGGCAGGACGGTCGGCATGCCGTCGATCTGCATTTCCGCCAGCGCACGGCGCGAGCGTTCCAGTGCCTGGGCGCGTGTGGCACCTGTGATGATGAGTTTGGCCAGCATCGAATCGAAGTTGCCGCCGATGACCTCCCCGGCTTCGACGCCTGAGTCCACCCGGACGCCGGGGCCTGTGGGCAGCTTCAGGGTCTGGACGGTGCCGGGAGCGGGCATGAAGTTCCGGCCGGCGTCCTCGCCGTTGATGCGGAATTCGATGGAGTGTCCGCGGATCTCAGGATCGGTGTAGCCGAGTTCCTCGCCGCGGGCGAGACGGAACTGTTCGCGCACCAGGTCGATGCCGGTGACTTCCTCTGAAACCGGGTGCTCAACCTGCAGGCGAGTGTTCACCTCGAGGAACGAAATGGTGCCGTCCTGGCCCACCAGGAACTCGCACGTGCCGGCGCCCTGGTAGCCGGCTTCTTTCAGGATTGCCTTCGACGCCTCGTATAGCCGGGAGTTCTGGTCCTCGGACAGGAACGGCGCCGGCGCTTCTTCCACCAGTTTCTGGTTGCGGCGCTGGAGGGAACAGTCTCTCGTGGAGACGACGACGACATTGCCGTACCCATCGGCGAGGCACTGGGTTTCGACGTGGCGGGGTGCGTCCAGGAAACGTTCGACGAAGCATTCACCGCGACCGAAGGCAGCGGTTGCCTCACGCACCGCAGACTCGTAGGCCTCCGCGATCTCTTCGCGGTCCCGGACGACCTTGATGCCGCGTCCGCCGCCGCCGTACGCGGCCTTGATGGCGAGCGGCAGGCCGTGCTCATCGGCGAAGTCGAGGACTTCCTGTACTGATTCGACGGGGTCCTTCGTGCCGGGGACCAGGGGAGCGCCGACCTTTTCGGCGATGTGGCGGGCCTGCACCTTGTCACCGAGCTGCGCGATGGATGAGGGTGATGGGCCGATCCAGGTGAGTCCGGCGTCGAGCACTTTCTGCGCGAACTGGGCGTTCTCGGAGAGGAAGCCGTAGCCGGGGTGGATGGCGTCCGCGCCACTGCGCACCGCTGCATCGAGGATCTTGTCCATCACCAGGTAGGACTCCGCCGCGGTACTGCCCTCAAGCGCGAAGGCCTCGTCGGCCAGACGCACGTGCAGCGCGTCCCGGTCCGGCTCAGCGTAGACGGCAACCGACGCAATGCCTTCATCACGGGCTGCCCGAATCACGCGAACTGCGATCTCGCCGCGGTTGGCGATCAGGACTTTGGTGACGGGTGCGGCGGATTCTGGCACCGACTCGCGCATCATCGACTCGCTCATGGGTTATAAGGCTCCTTTTGGTCTGTTGGGAGCCTAGCGCGGTTTTGTTGCTACCGCCCATAAACCATGCCGGTTCCCCGTGTTGGGGAGACATTATTTGTAGGGATTCTACAAACCGCCTGAAACCTAACGCCAGAATTGGGTGATGTCGACTCCTGCGGCGAGGAGGAGCTCGCGAAGCGTCGAAATGCTGAGCCCGACGACGGCGTGTGGGTCACCGTCAACCTTGCGGATGAAGGCACCTCCGCGCCCGTCAATAGTGAAGGAGCCGGCGCAGTGAAGCGGCTCACCGGTTGCGATGTAGGCATCAATCTCGCCGTCGGCGAGCTCCATGAAGTGGACCTCGGCGGAGGCAACTGCGCCGGAGGCTGACCCGAGACCGGTGCCGTTGCGCGTGTCTACGAGCCAGTGTCCGGTGTGCAGGGTGCCCTGTGAGCCGGACATCCTTTTGATGCGTTCCCGTGCGACGTGTACCTCATACGGTTTGCCGTGTGCCTCGCCCTCGAACTCGAAGACCGAATCGCAGCCGATGACCAGTGCTCCACGGGCTTCCGGAAGCGCGGCGACTGACTCTGCCTTGGCGCGGGCCAGGAGTTGGGCGGTGTCGTAGGGACTGGGAGTGCCGTGTGCGGCGGTCACGGCGTCTTCATCGACGTCAGAAACCATGACGGTGTGCGCTATGCCGGCTTCGGCGAGAAGCTTGGTGCGCGCGGGAGATGCGGAAGCGAGGATCAGCCGGATGGTCATGCGGACAAGCCTAGTGTTATGCCGTCCCTCCAGATACACATGAGTTGGCAGGACACGCCCCGAATGCGTTGCTATTCGGGGTGTGTCCTGCCAACTCAAGGTGTGGCGGGGTTTAGCTCAGCAGCGCCCGGCGCAGGGTATCCAGGCCAACCGAACCGAGGTTGAGTGCGCGGGTGTGGAAGTCGCGGAGGTTGAAGGAATCGCCCTCGCGTTGCTTCACCTCGTCGCGGATCTGCTCCCACAGGCGCTGGCCGATCTTGTAGGCGGGTGCCTGTCCAGGCCAGCCGAGGTAGCGGTTGAACTCGAAGTTGAGCTGGCCCTCGCTGATGGCGATGTTCTTTTTCAGAAACTCGTAACCCTTGTCCGGGGTCCAGGTTCCGGAGCCCCAGCGCTCGGGTATCTCGAGCTCAAGGTGGACGCCGATGTCGAATACCACGCGGGCGGCGCGCATCCGCTGGGCGTCGAGCATGCCGAGCCGGTCTCCGGGATCGCTCAGGTAGCCGAGGTCCTCCATGAGCCGCTCTGCGTACAGCGCCCAGCCTTCACCGTGTCCGGAGACCCAGACGGCATTGCGGCGCCATGAGTTGAGGAGCCCGCGCTGGAAGGTCGCCGTAGCGATCTGCAGGTGGTGTCCGGGAACGCCCTCGTGGTACACCGTGGTGGTTTCCTTCCACGTGGTGAAGGTGTCCTCGCCTTCAGGCACTGACCACCACATGCGGCCGGGGCGTGCGAAGTCCTCGCTGGGACCGGTGTAGTAGATGCCGCCTTCCTTGGTCGGTGCGATCATGCATTCGAGCTCGCGCATGACGTCCGGGATGTCGAAGTGCACTCCGGCGAGTTCCTCGACGGCGCGGTCGGACAGTCCCTGCATCCAGGCCTGCAGGGCTTCGGTGCCGTGCAGCTGGCGTTCGGGGGACTCATCGAGGACGCGCATGGCTTCCTCGATGGACGCGCCCTCCTTGATCTCATTGGCGACGGCTTCCTGCTCGGCGATGAGCCGGTCGAGTTCCTCGACGCCCCACTGGTAGGTTTCCTCGAGGTCCACTGCGGCTCCGAGGAACTGGCGGGACATCAGGGAATAGTGCTCGCGACCCACGGCGTCTTTTTCGGGAGCTTCCGGCAGCAGTTCCTCCTCAAGGAAGGTGCCGAGGTGGCGGTAGGCGTTGCGGGCCGCTTCCCCGCCTGCAGCGAGTTCGGTGCGTACGGAGTCCGGGAGGCCGCCGTCGTCGGTGTGTGCGCCGCCCACGAATTCATCGAAGTAGCCGCCGTCGGCCGCGTACGCCGCGGTCTGTTCGATGACGATGCGTACCTGGCGCGCCGCGGGCAGGATGTCCCGGTTCTTGCCCTCGCGGAGTGAGGTGATGTAACCGCCGATGGCGTCCGGCACGTTGCAGAGCCGCCCGGCGATGTGGCTCCACTGCTCAGCGGTGTCGGTGGGCATGAGGTCAAAGATCATGCGGATTTCCTGGGCCGGGCAGGCCAGGTTGTTGAGGTTCGCCAGGTTGAGGCCGGTCTCGTGAATCTCGAGTTCCAGGCCAAGGCGTTCGCGCAGCGCGTCCAGGGTGACGGCGTCGACGTCGTCGGTGGGTTCGAGGTCGTCAAGCCGGCCGAGGGTTTCCCTGGTGGCTTCGGCGAATGCCTCAAGCCCGGCGGGGGAGTAGTCGCGGTATTCGGTCTCGTGTCCCGGCAACCCCAGCTGGGTGGCGAATCCCGGGTCAAGTTGAAGCAGGGTCTCCGTGTAGGCCTCGGCAACGGCGTCGATGGCCGTTTGGGCACGGGTGGGCGCCTCAGCGGTCAGATTTAGGGCGGAAGTCTGGTTGATCACCCGTAGAGCCTAACGGCCCGTTGTTGCCCTCGGCCACAGAGCTGTCGACGCTACAGCCGTATCGTGACCGGATTGTGTTCCGGCCGTGCTGGAGGACTAACCTTCGCTGCGCCTACGTTTGAAGCCGGCAGTTACAGCGATGGGGGACGACGATGAGCAGCATCCCGAGAAGGCTCCTTACCTCTGTCCTTGCCGCTGAAGCGCTGGTGCTGACGGGCTGCGGTTCACCGGCGGCGCCTGAACAGCGCATGGCCGATGTGGAGCGCCAGTCCGTGTCGCTGATGGATCATCCCGACGCAGTTGCCGCTCTCCGTGATTCCTCGTACCTTCTGGGCGCGGCGATGCTTACCGCCGATCCGGACAGCGCCCCGGGCACCAATCAGGTCACCAGCCCGGTCAGCGCTCTTGCAGCGCTCGCCATGCTGCGGGTAGGTGCGCGGACAACGACGGCGGCTGAGATGGACACTGTCCTCGGCCTTCCGCCTGAGCACCGCGACGAAGCAATGAACGCACTGTTGGCGAACTGGGCAATGCACGACGGCGATCCCGGCTCCGTGAACGAGGAGGAACCGCCGGACGATCCGCTGCTGCGCGTCGCGAACGGGCTCTTCATCGACGAAGGACTGGAAGCGGCGCCGGGGTTCCTTGAGCCGCTGGCTCAGCACTATGGGGCGGGGGTGTATCCGGTGGACTACTCCGCCGGCGGCGCCGACGACGCCATGAGCGCCTGGATCGACCGGAACACAGGCGGGCGGATAAAGCAG
Organism: Arthrobacter sp. M71 S08; assembly: GCF_059089725.1. Classification (NCBI taxonomy): domain Bacteria; kingdom Bacillati; phylum Actinomycetota; class Actinomycetes; order Micrococcales; family Micrococcaceae; genus Arthrobacter; species Arthrobacter sp. M71 S08. The sequence goes on from NZ_JBNHEY010000001.1 coordinate 646,138, forward strand.
GCGCCGCTCGAACCCACACCGGACACTGTGCTGAACATCATCAACACCGTTTACTTCGCTGCTGCCTGGGCTGATCCCTTTGACCCGGCGGCGACCGGCCCGGGCACCTTCACCACGAACGAGGGGGAGGTGGACACACCCATGATGAACACGCTGCTGCCCCTCGCCTACGCTCACGGCGACGGCTGGCAGGGGGTTGACCTGCCCTACAACAACGGGTTCCTGATGAGGCTCATTCTGCCTGCCGAGGGGTCTGATCCGGTCCTCGACGCCGGAGAACTGGCCGCGGTGAATGGCACGATGGACGGCGCTTCCTCCGCGATGGTGGCGCTGACCCTTCCGTCCTGGGATCACTCGTACAATCTGGACCTCATGACGGTGCTCAGCGCAATGGGACTGAAGGAGACGATGGGTCCGTCACCGGATTTCAGTGGGATCAGCGAGGGCATCTTCGTTGAAGGGGCAGCGCAGTCGGCCAACATCACCGTCGGTGAGAAGGGCACTATCGCAGCGGCAGTGACACAACTGGCTATGGCCGGAAGTGCACCGCCCGAGCCGGATATCGCACTGGTCTTCGACAGGCCCTTCCTCTACCAGATCCTGCACGAGGACACCGGCATGCCGCTGTTCCTCGGAACGGTGATGGACCCGAGCGCCGGAGAAGAAACGTGAGCACCACGCGGAGAAGGCTGGCGACTTCAGTGATCGCCGCGGCAGCGGTACTCCTCTCCGGGTGCGGCACGGCGTCTCTCCCGGACCAGCGCATCGCAGATGTGGAGCGACAGTCCGTGTCGCTGACGGACCATCCCAGCGCCGTTGAGGTCCTGCGCGACTCCTCCTACCGGCTGGGTGCACAGATGCTTTCAGTCGAACCGGACAGCAATCAGGTCACCAGCCCGGTCAGCGCTCTGGTTGCGCTCGCAATGCTCCGCGTCGGAGCACGCACGACGACGGCGGAAGAGATGGACACTATCCTCGGCCTTCCGTCTGAGCACCGCGACGAAGCGATGAACGCGCTGCTCACTGAGTGGGCAGCGCACGACGGCGATCCCGGCTCAGTGGACGAGGACGACCCGCCGGAGGAGCCGCTGCTGCACCTGGCCAATGGGCTCTTCCCGGCGGAGGACCTGATCCTTGAGGACACGTTTCTGGAATCTTTGGCCGCACAGTACGGCGCGGGCGTGTATCCGGTGGACTACCTGAGTGATGCCGCGTGGGAGAGCATGAACGCGTGGACGAAGCACCACACCGGTGGGCGTATCGAGGAAGTGCCGATCAAGCCGTCCTCGAACACAAGGCTGAACATCATCAACACGGTGTATTTTGCGGCGGCCTGGCAGAATCCCTTCGATCCGTCAAACACCGATCCGGGCACCTTCACGACGGACAAGGGAGACGTCCAGACGCCCCTGATGCATAACCAAATGTCTCTGGCCTATGCCGAAGGCGATGGGTGGCAGGGAGTCGATCTGCCCTACCGCGACGGCCTGGTCATGCGGCTGATCCTGCCCGAGCGCGGTGCCACCCCGGTGCTGGAGCACACCGAACTGCTCGAGGTGAATACTGCGATGGAGCAATCGGACGCTGCACTGGTGCAACTGATCCTTCCGTCCTGGGACCACACCTACGACCTGGACCTGAAGGCGATGCTCACCGAGATGGGCCTCGAGGAGGCCATGAGCGAAGAGGCGGATTTCAGCGGCCTCAGCGCAGGTCTTTTCGTCAGCGGCGCCGCGCAATCAGCAAACATCACGGTGGCAGAAAAAGGGACAATCGCCGCAGCCGTCACGCAGATCGCCATGGACGAATCAGGATTCGCCGAGGCTGACGTCGAGCTGGCCTTCGACAGGCCCTTCCTTTACCAGATCCTGCATGAGGACACCGGCATGCCGCTGTTCCTCGGAACGGTGATGGACCCGAGCGTTGAGTGAAAGCTACTGCACGGGGCACACGTCTCAGACGGCCAGGACACTGCGGCCGCTGATCCTGGAAGGCTGTATCTCGACGAAGGTTGTCCGCGAGCCCCCGGCCCACGGCTCCTCGGCAGGACGTCCCCACAGTTCGGTCAGTAGCGCTTCGTCGCGGACGATGTCCGCGGTTCCGTTGGCGAAAACGGTCCATCCGGCCATCGCCTCGGACCGGACCTGGTCAACCTGGAAAGCGCTGCCTTCGAGAGGCAGCAGGCTGCCGATATCGCCGTCGTCACGGGTCCGGAAGTAGATGGCGCCGTCCTGCACCAGGTAATTGACCGGATAGATGTGCACGGCACCGTCCTTCAGGAAGCCGAACCGGCCCGTCTTTTGGGTGCTCAGCAGTGCCCAGCACCGGGTGTCTGACAGCTCCTCCGACATATGAAGCGTGCCGGGTTGTCCTCGATAGTCGTCTTCCCTGGGATCCATGGGGTTCCTTCCGCCGGGGCAGTATGTGCTCGGTCTGGTACACCCCCAACCTAGGGTGGTTCGCGCCGGAAAGGAAGCACGGGGCAGAAGCGCCCCCGGATGTTACCGGAGGGTTGTCACCGGAGGGTGCTGCGGCGCCACGATCCCGGACCGGGCCGCGGGCCCAGCCGCAGTTGGTCCCGCCGGATCCAGGTGCGGTGGGCCGCCGGCCGGGGTGCGCCGTCGTCGTTTGCCTGCAGTCCCAGCACGACGACGGCGAGCGCCGCCAGCTCCTCCGGCGTCGGGTTTCCGGCTACCACCTGAAACAGGGGAGCAGTTTCCTCGGCAGTCATGTTTTCAACGGTCATAGCGGGATATTTCCGTGCTTCTTGGCGGGCAGCGCTGCGCGCTTGTCGCGGAGGGCGCGCAGGCCGCGGACTACCTGGACCCGGGTATCCGAGGGGGCGATCACCGCGTCGACGTAACCCAGCTGTGCCGCCTGGTACGGGTTGAGGAGTTCCTCTTCGTACTGGCTGATCACTTCCGTACGGGCGGCTTCGACGTTGCCACCGGCGTCCGCGACGGACTTCAGGTGGCCGCGGTAGAGGATGTTCACCGCGCCCTGCGCGCCCATGACGCCGATCTGGGCGGTGGGCCAGGCGAGGTTGATGTCCGCGCCAAGCTTCTTCGAGCCCATGACAATGTAGGCGCCGCCGTAGGCCTTGCGGGTGATGACGGTCAGCTTGGGCACCGTGGCTTCCGCATAGGCGTACAGGAGCTTGGCGCCGCGGCGGATGATCCCGTTGAACTCCTGGTCCTTGCCCGGCAGGAAGCCCGGCACGTCAACGAGGGTGAGGATGGGGATGTTGAACGCGTCGCAGTGGCGGACAAACCGGGCGGCCTTTTCGGAGGCGGCGATGTCCAGGGTTCCCGCGAACTGCATCGGCTGGTTCGCGACAATGCCGACCGTGTGGCCCTCCACCCGGGCGTAGCCGATCACCACGTTCGGCGCGTACAGCGACTGCATCTCCAGGAAGTGGCCGTCGTCGACGATCGTGGAGATGACGGTGTGCATGTCGTAGGGCTGATTCGCCGAGTCGGGGATCAACGTGTCCAGCTGCGCATCCAGCTCGTTGAGCTCGAGGTCTTCGGTGAACTCGGTCAGCGGCGCTTCGGCGAGGTTGTTCGAGGGGAGGAAGTCGAGCAGTTCGCGGACGAAGTCAATTGCGTCCTGCTCATCGGTGGCCAGGTACGTGGAGGTTCCCGTGGTGGCGTTGTGCTGGCGCGCCCCGCCGAGGGTTTCCATGTCCACGTCCTCACCGGTGACGGTCTTGATGACGTCGGGGCCGGTGATGAACATGTGTGAGCTCTTGTCCACCATGACCACGTAGTCGGTCAGCGCGGGGGAGTAGGCGGCGCCGCCGGCACACGGACCCATGATGAGTGAGATCTGCGGGACCACGCCGGAGGCATGCACGTTGTTCCGGAAGATGTCGGCGAACATGGCGAGCGACGCGACGCCCTCCTGGATACGGGCGCCGCCGCCGTCGTTGATTCCCACCAGCGGGCAGCCGTTACGGAGCGCGAATTCCTGGACCTTGACGATCTTCTCGCCGTTGACCTGGCTCAGCGACCCGCCGTAGACGGTGAAGTCCTGGCTGTAGATTGCGATCTGCCGGCCGTCCACAGTGGCATAGCCGGACACCACGCCGTCGCCGAGGGGCTTCTTCTTTTCCATGCCGAACGCCGTGGAGCGGTGTACAGCGAGGGCATCGAACTCTACGAACGATCCGGGGTCAACAAGCATCTCGATGCGCTCACGCGCTGTCCCCTTGCCCCGGGCGTGCTGCTTCTCGACGGCCTCCGGGCCCGACGGTGCCAGCGACCGTTCCTGCCGCTGCCGGAAGTCGGCGAGCTTACCCGCGGTGGTATGGAGGTCGGAGCTGATGTCGGCTGCGAGGCCGGCGTCCTGTTCCAGGGGAAGCGTTTCGGGTTGCATCGAGTCTCTTCCGATTGATGTCTGGGGCGGCTGGCAGGTAGCCGATTCCTGAGGGCGCCTTAAGTAGGTTTCCTCCAAAGAACCGGGCTTCCCGCCCAGTCTAGTGAGCTAATCGACGCCCATGACTGTAGAACACCTACAACAACTCCTCAAAAGACTTAGCGCCGACCCGGAAGTTACTCGCCGGTAACAATTAGGTTTATCACCCGTTCCCGGCATTATGGTGTCCCGTATGACAGGCAACGGCGCTTCCAATTCCGGCACCCTTTCCGGGCGCACCATCCTCATGTCCGGCGGCAGCAGGGGCATCGGTCTCGCGATAGCACTCCGCGCGGCCCGCGACGGCGCCAACGTCGCCATCCTTGCCAAGACCGGTGAACCCCACCCCAGCCTTGAAGGCACCGTCCATACCGCCGCGGACGAGATCCGCGCAGCAGGCGGCGGCGCGCTCGCCGTCGTCGGGGATGTAAGGAACGACGACGACGTCACGGCCGCCGTAGAGGCGACGGTCGCCGAGTTCGGCGGCATCGACGTCGTTATCAACAACGCGTCGGCGATCGACCTCTCGAAAACCCCCGATGTCTCCATGAAGCGCTACGACCTGATGGCGGACATCAATGTGCGCGGGACGTTCATGCTGAGCAAGTTCGCGCTTCCAGCGCTCCGTGAGGGGAACAATCCCCACATTCTGACGCTCTCGCCACCGCTCAATCTGGACCCGGTATGGGCCGGCAAGCACCTCGCATACACCATGGCCAAGTACGGGATGAGCCTGACAACGCTCGGGCTCGCCGAGGAACTCCGTGAGGACGGCATCGCCGTCAACTCCCTGTGGCCGCGCACCCTGATCGATACTGCGGCAATCCGGAACATGCCCGGCGGCAGTGAGCTGATCAAGGCGGCCCGGACGCCCGACATCGTCGCGGACGCAGCCCGCACCGTTCTGGTTCGTCCAGCCCGGGAGTGCACCGGGAACTTCTTCACGGACGAGGAGGTCCTGCGGCAGGAAGGCGTCACGGACTTTAGCGGATACAGCCTGGGGGCGCCCGAGAACCGGCTGGTGCCCGACATCTTCCTCTGAGCGGAGCGCCTGGATAATGCTTCGTCGCTCGCCTCCTGTTAGCGCTCTTGCCATGGGATACCAGTAGACCGCTATCCGATGGCAGGAGCGCTATCCCAGGCTCGTATTGGAAGAGCCCGCCGCCCGGTCCCCGGCCAGTAGGCTTGTAGGATGACATCCCGCTACTCCAACCTCGAGCGTCCCGGCCTGGACCAGGCCGGCCTGAGCGAGGCGCTGTGCAGTCCACGCGGACCCTACGCCAGACTCGAGTTGGTGGAGGCGACGGGTTCAACCAACACGGACCTCGCCCGCCATGCCGTCGAGGAACCGCAGGAGTGGCCGGACCTCAGCGTGCTCACCGCAGAGGAGCAGACCGCCGGGCGCGGCCGGATGGACCGAACGTGGACGGCGCCGGAACGATCCTCGCTGATCGTCAGCGTGCTTCTGCGCCCCCACAACGCCGAGGGGCGTCCGCTGCCCACGCAGAGCTACGCGTGGATGTCCCTGCTGGCGGCGCTCGCGCTCTCGGAAAGCATCGAGGAGCGCACCGAAATCGCCCCGCAGCTCAAGTGGCCCAACGATGTCCACGTTGATGGGCGCAAGCTGGCCGGTGTCCTTGCCCAACTGGTGCCGGGCGCCAACGCCGAACCGCCCGCCGTCGTCATCGGGACCGGAGTCAACGTGAGCCTGACCGACCAGGAACTGCCGGTTCCCACGGCCACCAGCCTGCTCCTCGAGTACGCCACCACCACCGACCGCAACGTGCTGCTGAAGGCCTACCTGCGCAGGCTGGCGGCGCACTACCGGGAATTCACAGCCGTCGACGGCGATGCCACGCGTCCCTGGACGGACGGCACCTCGCTGCTCGCGCGGGTCAGCGACCGCATGGTGACTCTCGGGCAGGATGTCCAGGCGGACCTGCCGAACGGCACCGGGATCACCGGCCGCGCAATGAACCTCGACCATCACGGCGCCCTGGTGGTGCGCGATGACGACGGCGAGAGGCACACGGTCTCGGCGGGCGACGTCGTGCACCTGCGGCCGCTGACGCTGTAAATGGGCATCCCAACCATGCTCAACGCACCGGAGGGACCCTCATGCGGATAAGGCTGGAACCGGGGGAGCGCGTGGTGGTGCGCACCCGGCCTCATCCGCGACGGCTGATTCTTCCTTTCTGCATTGCACTGCTGATTCTCGCCGGCGGCGGTTACGGCCTGGGTTGGTTCAGCCGCACACAGCTGCCGCTCGGGTGGGAACAATGGGGCCCGGCCGTTGTCACCGGCTTCCTTGTGATTGTGCTGCTGCTCCTGTTCCGGATCTTCATCCGGCCGTTGCTGCAGTGGGCCGGTACCCGCTACATCCTGACCAGCCGCAGGCTGATCCGTCGGTCCGGCTTCGCCAGGCGCAGTGAACGGGAAGTCCGGCTGACGGGCATCTTCCAGATCATTATCGAGCAGACCCTCATCGAGCGACTCACCGGTGGAGGGAGCCTCATCATCGATCTGGGCCGGGACCGGTTCCTGTCCTTCACGGAGGTTCCGCAGGTATACACGTTCAAGCAGTACATGGTGGAGGCGATCAGCGATCTCCCATTGACCGCCATGTTCGATGGTGTAGATATGGAAGTTGAGCCGGTGGACGGGACGGAAAACGATGCATGGGACAGGAGTGGTGATGAGCGCCAGCAGCGGCACGGATGGAACTGAAGCGAGCGTCGTCGACCCTTCCCAGGATGATCCCGATAATCCGCTGACTCTTTCCATGCCGGTGATCAACCGGGAAGACCTGCCGCGAGCGCCGGACAAACTGGACCGCGACGCCATCCGTGAGCTTGAGATCGAACTCCTGGGAGCGGAGCGCACGCTGCGCCGCCGCGACGTGGCCTCCGGCGCGGGCGTGTCACTGTTGTCGGCGCGGAAACTGTGGCGGGCAATGGGCTTTCCAAATATCGGTGACGACGACGTCGCATTCACCGAGAAGGACATGGCAGCCCTGACCACAATCATCGAACTGGTGCGCAAGGAACAGCTCACCGAGTCGGCGGCGATCTCCATCACCCGCGCAATCGGCCAGATGACCGACCGCATGGTGGTGTGGCAGATCGAGGCGCTCGTCGAGGAGATGGTGGTGCAGCGCGAAATATCCGACGCCGCCGCCCGGCGCGCACTCGTCGCCGAGTTGCCGCAGCTGATCGAACCGCTGGAGGAAACCCTGGTCTACGCATGGCGCCGCCAGATGAACGCAGCGGTTCAGCGGTTGGCCGTCCGTGCGGAATCCGGGCTCGCGTCCAGCCTCGGAGGACCCGAGGGGGCGGAAGACGATGCGCCGCTGCCCCTGGCCCGCGCCGTCGGTTTCGCGGATCTCGTCTCCTACACAAGCCTGTCGAGGCAGATGAACGAACGCACGCTGGCGCAGCTGGTGCAGCGGTTCGAGAACAAGTGCGCCGAGATCATCTCGGTTGGCGGTGGACGCCTCGTCAAGACCATCGGTGACGAAGTGCTCTACATCGCCGAGACGCCGGAAGCGGGCGCGGAAATCTCGCTCGCACTCGCCAAGGCGTTCACCGAGGACGAGCTGCTGCCGTCAGCTCGCGTATCAATGGTCTGGGGCAGAATCCTGTCCCGGCTGGGAGATATCTACGGGCCCACCGTGAACCTTGCATCCCGCCTGACATCGCTGGCCGAACCCGGAACGGTGCTCATCGACGCATCCACGGCCGCGACCCTGCGCGACAACGACCGCTTCGTCCTCATGCCCCACAAGGCCCGGACGGTGCGCGGTTTCGGGGAAGTGCACCCGGTGACGCTTGCACGTGGAACGGGCACCGGGCTGATTCTCGACTGACACCCGGCTGCCCGCCTGCGGGCTCTGCGCGGTGAAGTCGCCGTCTGGGTGCCCTTCGTCATAGAATCCGAGGTGCGGTCCGACGAACCAGCATGCAGGCTTGTAACGAGGCGAAGGAGCGGAAGATCAGACTCAGTGTGGGATACGCATCGGACCGGGGCCTCAAGCGTCAGCTGAACGAGGATTCACTTATTGCAGCCGAGCCGATCTTTGCGGTTGCCGATGGTATGGGCGGCCATGAAGCGGGGGAGGTCGCCTCAGGAATCTGTGTCAGGACGCTCCGCGAGAGCAGCATCATCGGGAAACATGCACCGCAGTTTTCGGTAGCGGAGCTCGAGGAACTCCTGCGTACTGCCGACGAACAAATCCGCGCTGAAACCGGGGGCAGAGCCGGGACAACGGTCTCCGGCGTGGTGTTCGTCGAGGAGTCAGGCACCCCGCACTGGCTCTTCTTCAACGTGGGTGATTCACGGACCTATAAACTCCACGGCGAGCAGTTCGGACAGATATCCGTTGATCACTCGGAGGTTCAGGAGCTCGTGGACCGCGGTCACATCACGCAGGAACAGGCCTCGGGCCATCCGCGCCGCCATGTGATCACTCGGGCGCTGGGTACTGGCGATGACGCTGAGGCGGACTACTGGCTCATGCCGGTCGAGGCGGGTGACCGCATTCTGATTTGCTCTGACGGGCTGACAACGGAAGTGCCGGAGGAGCGCATCTACGAACTGGTCACCTCAGTCGGCGACCCCCAGCAGGCAGCAGACGAGCTGGTGCAGGAGACTCTTCGCTGCGGTGCCCGGGACAACGTAACAGTGGTGGTCGTCGATGCGGGCTGATGAACTTCCCGAGGTTGAGCTGCCCGCCGACGAGGTGCCGGATGACTCCCTGAAGGAGGAGTACGGCAGGCTCGTGGAGGAGGTGCGCAGGCACCGCTTCGCCTACTACAACGAGAACGCGCCGCTCGTCTCGGACGCGGAGTTCGATGAGCTGTTTCGCCGGCTGGAGGAGATCGAGGCCGAGCACCCGGAGCTGATCTCCAACGATTCGCCCACCCAGGAAGTCGGCGGCGATGTGTCGGCCGCCTTCGCTCCGGTGAAGCACCTGCAGCGCATGTACAGCCTCGAGGACGTCTTCTCCACGGATGAGCTGGAGGCATGGATCCGGCGTGCCGAGGCCAGCATCGAGTCCCAACGCCCGGGAAACACAGCCACCTGGTTGACCGAGCTGAAAATCGACGGGCTGGCAGTCAACCTTCTGTACCGCAATGGTGAGCTGGTTCGGGCAGCCACCCGCGGTGACGGAACAACGGGTGAGGACATCACGCACAACGTCCTTACCATCAAGACCATCCCGCGCAGGCTCAAGGGCTCCAACCACCCCGGCGAGGTGGAGATCCGCGGCGAAGTATTCTTCCCCTCCAAGGAATTCGCCCAGCTCAACGAATCGATGGTCGCAGCAGGCAAGGCGCCGTTCGCCAACCCCCGCAACGCCGCTGCAGGCTCCCTTCGCCAGAAGGACCCCGCTCTTACCGCGCAGCGGCCGCTGGACATGTACGTGCACGGCATCGGCGCGCGTGAGGGACTCGACGCCGAGAGCCAGTCGGAGACCTATGGGTTGCTTGAACAGTGGGGCTTGCCCGTTTCGCCGTACTACAAGGTGCTCGGGTCCTACCAGGAGGTCCTCGACTTCATTCAGCACTACGGCGAGCACCGCCATGACCTGCTGCATGAGATCGACGGCATCGTTGTCAAGGTGGACAGCTTCGCCCTGCAGCGGGCACTCGGGCATACCTCACGTGTGCCGCGCTGGGCTGTGGCGTACAAATACCCGCCGGAGGAAGTCAACACCAAACTCCTCGACATCCGCGTCAACGTGGGCCGCACCGGCCGCGTCACCCCGTTCGGGTTGATGGTCCCTGTGAAGGTGGCCGGGTCCACGGTGGAGATGGCAACCCTGCACAACCAGGAGGTCGTGAAGGCCAAGGGCGTACTGATCGGTGACATCGTGGTGCTGCGCAAGGCCGGAGACGTGATCCCCGAGATTGTCGGTCCCGTCGTCGCATTGCGCTCGCGTCAGGACCCGCCGCCCCACGAATTCGTCATGCCGACCGAATGTCCCTCATGCGGGACGCCGCTCGCGCCCGCAAAAGAGGGCGACGTCGACATCCGCTGCCCCAACGCAAAGTCGTGCCCGTCCCAGCTGCGCGAGCGCGTCTTCCATGTCGCCGGCCGGGGCGCTTTCGATATCGAGGCGCTGGGCTGGGAAGCGGCGATTGCCCTGACACAACCGGCCGAGCCTGCAGTCCCGCCGCTGACCACGGAGGCGGACCTGTTCAGGCTGACGCCGGAGAAGCTTGCCGATGTGCGGATCCTTCGGGACAAGAAGGTCAAGGGGGTGGTCACCGGCCAGGAACTGGTCCCGTATTTCTACTCGCGGGGCACCGCCAAGAAGCCGTCGGAGCCCACCGCCAACACGCGCAAGCTTTTTGCTGAACTGGAAAAAGCGAAATCCCAACCGCTCTGGCGGGTGCTGGTCGCGTTGTCCATCCGTCATGTCGGACCTACGGCTTCCCGCGCACTTGCCACTGCATTCGGGTCGATGGAACGGATCCGCAGTGCCAGTGAGGAGGAATTGGCCAACGTCGACGGGGTCGGTCCAACCATTGCGGCAGCACTGAAGGAGTGGTTCGCGGAGGACTGGCACTGCCAGATCGTCGACCGTTGGGCAGAAGACGGCGTAAGGATGGCCGACGAGGTCGACGAGTCCATGCCCCGCACGCTGGAGGGGCTCACCGTCGTCGTTACCGGCTCCCTGGAGGGGTTCAGCCGTGACGAAGCGAAGGAAGCAATCATCCAGCGTGGCGGAAAGGCTTCGGGATCGGTATCGAAGAACACCAGCTATGTAGTCGCGGGAGAAAACGCGGGGACCAAGCTCGACAGAGCCGAGCAACTGGGCCTGCCGATTCTTGACGAAGACGGTTTCAGGAAACTGCTCCAGGAAGGAAGCGTATGAGCACCAGCGCCAGTCCGGCCGAGTTGCTTCACGTCGCATTACAGGCGGCCGATGCGGGCGCGGCGGTGTTGCAGAAACGCGCCGACGGGGACCTGCAGGCCGAGAACAAGAGTTCGGACAGCGATTGGGTGACAGCATTCGACACGGCCGCTGAAAGAGCCGTCCGCGACGTGATTTGGCGCTCCCGCCCACACGATGCAATAACGGGCGAGGAGTACGGCACCACGGTGCCCGAAGGGGTAACCTCGGGCATCCGCTGGTCCATCGACCCCCTTGACGGCACCACCAACTTCATCCGGAACATCGTCTACTACTGCACCTCCGTGGCAGCGGTCTCCGAGGACGGTACCTGGCTGGCCGGCGTCGTGCACGCGCCTGCGCTGAACCGGGTGTACTGGGCGTCCCGTGGACAGGGAGCCTGGGTGCGTGAGGCGGGAACGGTCCGACAGTTGCATGGTCCGGTTGCCGGTCGGCCGGGCACTCTTGTTGGCAGCGGGTTCACCTACAACCCTGGGCAGCGTTCGCAACAGTTGGGGGAGCTGAGTGAACTGCTCGCGGGTCACGGTGATATGAGGCGCATCGGGTCGGCTGCCCTGGACCTGTGCATGGTGGCAGACGGTACCCTGGACGCTTATGTCGAGCGCGGGCTGAATGAACACGACTGGGCGGCCGGTGCATTGATCGCCGAGGAAGCGGGCGTTGCTGTCCGCCGACCCGAGCTGTCCTCCGTATTGGACGGAGGCCCCGATGAAGCGGAGCGTTTCTCTGCCTTCACGGTCGCGGGTCCCCAGACGGTTGTGGATCTGGCAGAGCGTCTGGAGTCGCGGGTGTGACCGGAAGCTGGCAGAAGGTTTTCTCGACGCTGGCCTCGGAGCTGCTTCGGGAAGCGTACGCACGGGCCGTGCTGGGTGGAGACGTCGACGTGCGGTCGAAGGAGCACTCGAAGCTGGTTGAGTCAGGACTCCTCCTGGCCGACGGCGCCGTCAACGGTGAACTCTTCACAGAGATACTCCGCGCAACAGCACTTTCCCGGCCCCAGGGCGTTGACAGGTTCTTTCGAAACGGCAGACTCGAGGGCTTGCCGGCAGGAAACACGGACCGGGTGGCTGTGCTGGAACACCTTGCTGACCGCTTGTTCCCCGTTGACCGGGAACTGGACGAGCAGTCGGTCAACCTCCTGATCGCGACGGTCACACATGACATCCCAACCCTGCGGCGGGCGCTTGTTGATTACGGGTACCTGGCGCGTAACGCGGACGGCACGGGTTACCGGCGAAAGCTGGGGTAATTTAATCTGATCGTTGCAATTGGTCCTGCGCCCAACGATCATCGCTCTGCCACACTCGGATCATCAATCCGATGCTGAGGAGGCGTTCGTGGACATTATGGTCAGGCAGGCAGACAGAGACGATCTCGGCGAGATTCGGCGGATCACCGTCGATGCCTACTCGGACGCTGGATATATCGATGACGAGTACGCCTACAACCACATTCTGTCAGCGATAGAGGAGGAATCCTCGGGTTCGTGCCTGCTGGTCGCGGAATCGAGCGGCAAAATTATTGGTTCGGTGTTTCTGACGCGCCCAGGCGGTGACTTCAGCGATATCGCCCACGACGGTGAACTCGAATTCCGGATGCTCGCAGTGGAACCGGGTGAGCAGCACAAGAGAGTCGGGCATAGCCTGGTTGAGGCGGTCATTGATCGTGCACGCCGCGACCCCGATGTTTCCGGGGTCGTCCTGACCATCGCACCGAACATGGGCGGACAGCACGCACTGTACGAGTCCATGGATTTCGTCCGCATCCCACCCCGCGATTTCCTGCTGTCGGACACTTTCGCACTGCACGTCTACAAGCTTCACCTGTAGGAACTGTTCAGGGCACAATGGATAGGCGGATTTCCCGCCTTTCACCAGGACAAGGCTCGCCCAGATGACCTTCACTATCCGCCGTGTGATGCACGGCGACTACGACGACGTCCGCCGGATCACCCGCGACGCCTACATCAGCGCCGGCTACTTCAATGACCCTGACCACCCCTACGTTCAGGTCCTTGCCGATGTCGAGCACCGGGCCGAGCACGCCGAGGTGTGGGTCGCGGAGGAGGACGGGGCCGTCGTCGGCTCCTTCGCCGTCACCTTCGAGGGCCAGCGATACACCGACATAGCACTGGCGGGAGAACTCGAGTTCCGGATGCTTGCAGTGGATCCGACCGTGCAGCGCGGCGGCATCGGCCGGCGAATGGTGGAGTGGATCATCGACTATGCCCGCGGCCTGGAAGGAATTGAGGCCGTCAGCCTGACCAGCGGTTCGGACATGGTGCGTGCCCACCGGCTCTACGAGTCTTTGGGGTTCGAGCGTGTGCCGAGCCGTGACTGGTGGGTTCCCGACGAGGACATCCAGCTGTGGGTCTTCAGACTGCCGCTGCAGGCGCACAGTACTGTTCCCGGTCGCGCATAGACTAGGGACAGAACCCATTTCACATTGCAAGGGGAGAAACATGCCCGAGATCACCCGTGAGGACGTCGCGCATCTGGCTCGGCTCGCTCACATCGACATGAGCGCCGAGGAGCTGGAGCGGATGACCGGAGAGCTGTCCGTCATCGTCGACTCCATCAAGACGGTGAGTGAAGTGGCCGGTGACGACGTCCCGGCAACCAGTCACCCCATCCAGCTCAGCAACGTCTACCGTGACGACGTCATCGGCGAAACCCTCACCAACGAGGAAGCCCTCAGCGGCGCACCCGACAATGCAGCGGGCCGCTTCAAGGTCCCCGCAATCCTGGACGAGGAGTAGACCATGACAGATCTCACCAGGCTCAGTGCTGCCCAGCTGGCCGGGAAGCTCGCGTCCCGTGAAGTCTCGGCTGTGGAGGCCGTTCAGGCCCACCTCGACCGCATTGGCGAAGTCGACCCTGCAATCAACGCGTTCCTGCACGTCAACACCGATGAGGCGCTTCGTGTGGCTTCCGAGGTGGACAAGGAGCGCTCGCTGGGCGACGCCATGCACCCGCTCGCCGGCGTACCCATCGCCGTCAAGGACCTCATCGTCACCAAGGGCCAGCCCACCACGGCAGGCTCAAAGATTCTCGAGGGCTGGCACAGCCCCTATGACGCAACCGTCGTGAGGCGCCTGCGCGATGCCAGGATGCCGATCCTCGGCAAGACAAACCTCGACGAGTTCGCCATGGGGTCCTCGACCGAGCACTCCGCTTATGGCCCCACCCGCAACCCCTGGGACCTTGACCGTATCCCCGGCGGCTCCGGGGGCGGATCCGCTGCGGCAGTCGCCGCCTTCGAAGCGCCGCTGGCTCTCGGTACCGATACCGGTGGCTCCATCCGCCAGCCCGGCGCCCTGACCGGAACCGTCGGCGTGAAGCCGACCTACGGCGGCGTCTCGCGCTACGGTGCCATCGCCATGGCTTCCTCGCTGGACCAGATCGGCCCGGTAACGCGGACCGTGCTGGACTCGGCACTCCTCCAAGAGGTCATCGGCGGTCACGATCCGCACGATTCCACCTCACTGACCGATCCCGTCGGCGCCCTCGTCGAAGCCGCCCGCAACGCCGACGTCAAGGGCCTGCGCATCGGTGTCATCAAGGAACTGCAGGGCGAGGGTTACCAGGACGGTGTCCAGGCGCGCTTCACCGAAGCACTGGACCTGCTGCGGCAGGCGGGTGCCGACGTCGTCGAAGTTTCGTGCCCCAACTTCAAGTACGCGCTGGGTGCCTACTACCTGATCATGCCCTCGGAGGCATCGAGCAACCTTGCCAAGTACGACGGCGTCCGCTTCGGTCTGCGTGTTGTGCCCGACGGCGCTCCCACCATCGAGCGCGTCATGGGAGCCACCCGCGCAGCCGGCTTCGGAGACGAAGTGAAGCGCCGCATCATCCTCGGCACCTATGCGCTGAGCGCCGGCTACTACGACGCCTACTACGGTTCCGCACAGAAGGTTCGCACCCTGATCCAGCGGGACTTCGACGCCGCGTTCGGGCGGGCTGACGTGCTGATCTCGCCCACCTCGCCCACCACGGCCTTCAGGCTGGGGGAGAAGCTGGACGACCCGCTTGCCATGTATCTGAACGACGTCGCCACCATCCCGGCGAACATGGCAGGTATTCCGGGCATCTCGGTGCCCGGCGGCCTGGCGGACGGACTGCCCGTCGGCATCCAGTTCCTGGCTCCCGCACGCCAGGATGCACGGCTCTACCGGGCAGGCGCCGCGCTGGAAGCGCTGCTCGAAGACACCTGGGGCGGCCCCCTGCTGGCACAGGCACCCGAGATCGCTGGAGTGAAGTAAATGAGTACTGCAACCGCTGAAATCCTCTCCTTCGAAGAGGCCATGGAGAAGTTTGATCCGGTACTCGGGTTCGAGGTTCACGTCGAGCTGAATACGCGGACCAAGATGTTCTCCTCGGCACCGAACGCATTCGGCGACACGCCGAACACCAACGTCACGCCGGTGGACCTCGGCCTGCCCGGCGTCCTCCCGGTGATCAACCGGGTCGCTGTCGAGTCCTCGATCAAGATCGGCCTGGCGCTGAACTGCAAGATAGCCGAGAAGTGCCACTTCGCCAGGAAGAACTACTTTTACCCGGATACCCCGAAGAACTTCCAGACCTCGCAGTATGACGAACCGATCGCCTATGACGGTTCCATCGACATTGAGCTCGCGGACGGCACCGTCTTCACCATCGAGATCGAACGCGCACACATGGAGGAGGACGCCGGCAAGCTCACGCACATGGGCGGTTCCACCGGCCGTATCCAGGGCGCTGAGTTCTCACTCGTCGACTACAACCGTGCCGGTGTTCCCCTGGTGGAGATCGTCACGAAGCCGATCGTCGGCGCGGGTGAGCGCGCCCCGGAACTGGCCAAAGCCTACGTCGCAGCCATCCGCGAAATCGTGAAGAACCTCGGCGTATCCGACGCCCGCATGGAACGCGGCAACGTCCGCTGCGACGCGAATGTCTCCCTCAAGCCCAAGGGCCGGGAGAAGTTCGGTACCCGCACCGAAACCAAGAACGTGAACTCGCTCCGTGCCGTCGAGCATGCGGTCCGCTACGAGATCCAGCGCCACGCCGCCGTGCTTGACGCCGGCGGCACCATCACCCAGGAAACCCGCCACTGGCACGAGGACACACGGTCGACGACGGCGGGACGCCCCAAGTCCGACGCCGACGACTACCGGTACTTCCCCGAACCGGACCTGGTGCCCGTGGTCACCGACGACGCCTGGATCGAGAAGCTCCGCAGTGAACTCCCCGAACCTCCCGCCGCCCGCCGCAAGCGACTGCAGGCCGACTGGGGCTACTCGGACGCGGAGTTCCGCGACGTCGTCAACGCCGGCGTCATGGACGCAATCGAGGAGACCGTTGCTGCAGGGGTGAAACCTGCGACCGCGCGCAAGTGGTGGATGGGTGAAATTTCCCGCCGCGCCAAGGTCGCCGATATCGAACCGGCGGAGCTGGGCGTGACCCCTGCGCTGATCGTGGAGCTGCAGGGCCTGATCGACGCCGGCAAGATCAATGACAAGCTCTCCCGCGAGGTGCTTGACGGCGTCCTCGCCGGTGAAGGTACTCCCACCGAAGTGGTGGCGCAGCGCGGCCTGGAGGTCGTCTCTGATGACGGCGCACTGCTGGAAGCGATCGACGGCGCCCTCGCCGCGCAGCCCGATGTCGCGGACAAGATCCGCGGCGGAAAGCTGCAGGCGGTCGGTGCCATTGTCGGCGGCGTCATGAAGGCGACCCGCGGCCAGGCAGACGCCGGTCGGGTGCGCCAGCTGATCCTCGAACGCCTCGGCGTCGAAGGGTAGCGAAGACGCATCGGGCGGGGGACCAGCTTGGCGAACATGCCGGCAGCGGAGGTGGACATCTCCGCTGAGCTTGTCCTGCGGCTGGTTTCCGAGCAGCACCCTGACCTGGCCGGACTACCGCTCACCCCGGCGGCTAACGGCTGGGACAACGCGATCTTCCGGCTCGGGGACAACCTTGCCGTCCGCCTGCCACGCCGGCAGGCGGCGGCGGAGCTCATCCGCAACGAGCAGCGCTGGCTGCCGGAGCTAAGCCGTGGCCTCGCGGCGGATACGCCAGTTCCCGTGCGGGCGGGCGCGCCGTCGTCGTACTTTCCCTGGTACTGGACCATCACGCGCTGGCTGGACGGAGCGCCCGCAGCGCACACAGAACCCGCCCGCCGCTCACACGCCGCCGCCGATCTGGCGCGGTTCGTGAATGATTTCCACCGCCCTGCACCCATTAACGCCCCACGCAACCCCGTCCGGGGAGTATCGCTGTCCACCCGGGACGCGGCAGTAAAGCAACGGATCGCCGCGGCCGGGCTGTCCCGGGAAGTCCGCGATCTCTGGCGGGTCCTGAGGGACCAGCCCGGGTGGACCGGGCCGCCGCTCTGGCTCCACGGCGACCTGCATGCCGCGAACCTCCTCCTGGATGAACAGGGCCGGCTCGCCGGTGTCCTCGACTTCGGTGACCTGACCTCAGGCGACCCCGCCACCGACCTCGCCGCGGCTTGGCTCGTCTTCGACCGCACCGGCCGGCGCACCTTCATCGAAACCATCGACAGCGAACGCGGTCCCGACGCCGCAACGTGGCAGCGGGCGCGCGGCTGGGCGCTGTGCCTGGCCGCCGCCATGGCGGCAACATCTGACGACTGCCCGGTGTTCAGGACGATGGGCACCCGCATCCTGGACGAAGTACTGAACGACGAAGGGCACAGCCAATGAACTTCACCCACGTCTCCCGCGTCCAGGCCGAAGGCGACAACCATGTGATGGAAGATGCCTGCGGCTACCGTGCCAACGCCGCCTGGATGGTTGACGGTGCAACCTCCCTGCTTGACGAACTCGACCTCCCCGGCGCGTCCAATCCTTCCTGGTACGCGCAGGTACTCGCGCTCGCGCTGGCGGAAAGCACAGGCCCGGCCAATCCGCGCACCGTACTGGCCGCTGCCCTGGCCAAGGTTGATGAGATCGGCCACCAGCTGGTGGGCGCCGAGTCCCAGCGTTTTCCGAGCGCCGCGGTCTCGCTCGTGACAACCGACGACGACGGCGCCCTTTCCGTCCTCAGCCTCGCCGACTGCCATGTGGTTGCGGCCCTCAATAACGGGGAAGTGAAGCACGTGGGGCAGGCGCTGGGAGGATCGTCGTCGTCCCGTGAGCAGCTGCGTCAGGCGCGGTTGGTGCGGAACACACCGGAGGGCGTGTGGGTGGCACGCCGCGAATCGGCCGCAGCTGAACACGCCCGGCTGGAAATGCTGGAGCCCGCCCATACGGTGGCGCTCGCGTCCGACGGCGCGTGGCGGGCGGTCGATCTCGGGCTCGTGGCCGGACCGCAGGAGTTCCTTGAGGCGGTACAGACACCGATGGGGGCACAGGAGCTTATGCTGATGCTGCGCACCACTCAGGACGAGATCGGTGAAGCAGCCGACGACGCCTCGGTTCTGTGCGTCGCGTTGGCGGAGGGATAGTTGCATTGGTGGAGGGACAGGGGACAGGAGCGCAATGACTGAGACAGCGGACGTTGTGATCGTTGGCGGCGGTATAGCGGGACTCTCGCTCGCATCTGCTCTCGCGGAGGACCGCGCGGAAACAAGGGTCATCCTCGTGGAGGCGGAACACTCCCTCGCCTACCACACCTCCTCCCGGTCGGCCCGGCAGCTCATCCCCAGTTACGGTCCCGAAGCCATCCGGGTACTGACCGAGCGGACCCTCAACCTCATCGGGGAACTCGAACAGGACTTCCCCGCGCCGGTGCTGTCACCACGCAGTTTCATGCTGATCGGCTCCGAGGAAGACGTCGCCGCCCGCGCGAGCGGCGCCATGGAACGCATACCGTGGGACGAAGCGGTCAGGTTCTGCCCGCCGATCGCGCCCGCCGCCCACGAAGAGGGCTACAACGCCGCGGGGCTCGACACCACCGCTGTGGGCTGCAACACCGATGCGCTGCTGGAGCACCACCGAGCCCGCGCCGAGGCAGGCGGCACCACGATCCTTACAGGCGCGCGCGTTCACTCGGTCCAGCGGCTGCGCACAGCCTGGGAAATCGGTGCCGGCTCGCAGGCGGTGCATGCCGCCGTCGTCGTTAACGCGGCAGGCGCATGGGCTGACGAACTGGCCGTCCTCTCAGGGGTGGCCACGCAGGGCATGCGGCCGTATCGGCGGACGGCAGCGGTTGTCACCGCGAGCAACGTTCCCGCTCCGGGTTCGCCGATGGTGGCGGCCGCGGATGACACCTTCTATTTCAGGCGGGACGGTGATGGTCTGTTGATCTCGCCTGCCGAAACGGTTCCCAGTGCGCCGGAGGATGCCCAGCCCCGGCCGGAGGACCTCGAGGCGCTGATCACCAGGCTGGAGGCCATGACCTCACTGGGAATCGGGCCGGTGATGCGGGCCTGGACGGGGCTGCGAACCCAGGTGGCGGACGGCCTCCCCGTCGTAGGATTCGACCCGGAGGCCGAGGGGTTCTTTTGGCTGGCGGGCCAGGGCGGGTATGGGTTCCAGACGTCGTCGGCCATCGCAGAGCTGGCAGCGGCGTTGATCACCGGAACCGGTGCAGGCCAGGGCATCGACCCAGCCGTCACCTCTGCACTCGCCGCCGGTCGGTGAGCTACCTCGACCCCGGCCTGCATCGCGCAAAAAGCGCAGTTTCGCCGTCGGTGGACAGCACACCGCATCCCGGATGGCCCCGGCGGACTAAAGTACAAGCATGAAGTTTGAAGAAACGCCGCTGCCTGGGATTGGCGTGCGGAAGGACATCGTAACCGCGTCGGGCAGGCGAATCGGAACGGTCATCCAGCGTGGCGGCGAGACCGAGCTCATTGTGTCCCGCGCCGATGACCCGGATGCCTGCCTCGCTTCTATTCCGTTGACGGCGGATGAAGCGGCAACCCTCGGCAACCTGCTTGGAGCACACCAGCTTGTGGCGCAGCTGACTGAGGAACACCGAGACCTGCCTGGGATCAACACGCGGCAGTTCCTGATCGAGGTGGATTCACCGTACGACGGGCGAAAGCTCGGCGACACGAAGATGAGAACCCGGTCGGGCGTTTCAATCGTCGCGATCCTCCGGCGGGGGCAGGTACAGGCGTCGCCTACTCCTGACTTCCTCATCGGGGCAGGTGATCTGTTGGTCGCAGTGGGTACATCCGAAGGGCTCGACGCCGCCGCCGAGATTCTCCGCGGCGGCTGAGCCGCGCATGGGGAATCATAGTGCGCTGGTCCTCATCGAGTTGGGTGCTGTCTTCCTTGGGTTGGGTCTTCTTGCCCGACTCGCGGGCCGCATCGGACTCTCACCCATCCCGCTCTACCTGATCGGAGGCCTGTTCTTCGGCCAGGGTGGCCTTGTCGAGCTCGAGGGCCTCGAGGAGTTCAGCGAGATCGCCAGTGAGATCGGAGTCATCCTCCTGCTCCTGCTGCTGGGCCTCGAGTACACGGCGGGGGAGCTGATGACGGGACTTAAACAGTCCTGGATGGCCGGCGTGGTTGATATCCTGCTGAACTTCCTGCCGGGGGCGCTGATAGCGCTGGCACTGGGCTGGGGGCCGATTGGCGCGTTGGTCCTCGGCGGAGTGACGTACATTTCGTCCTCCGGCATTATCGCCAAGGTGTTGACCGACCTCGGACGGCTTGGAAACAGGGAGACGCCGGTGGTCCTTTCCCTGCTTGTGTTCGAGGACCTGGCCATGGCGGTGTACCTTCCCATTCTTACGACCGTACTCGCCGGCGTGAGCTTCGCCGGCGGGCTTCAGGCGGTCGGCGTCTCGCTCGTAGTCGTCACCGTGGTGCTGGTGATTGCCCTTCGGTTCGGCAACACCGTGTCCGCGATCGTCGATTCGAAGGATCGCGAGGTTTTTCTGCTGACCTTGATCGGTGGAGCACTCCTCGTTGCGGGGTTTGCCTCCGCAATGCAGGTGTCCGCTGCTGTCGGAGCCTTCCTCCTGGGCATCGCGATTTCGGGTGTAACTGCAACCAACGCCACGCGCATCCTGGAACCACTGCGAGACCTCTTCGCGGCCATCTTCTTCGTGGTATTCGGGCTGAACACTGATCCCTCAACCATCCCGCCGGTGTTGGGCTACGCGTTGCTGCTGGCAGCGATTACAGCCGTGACAAAGGTGATGACGGGTTGGTGGGCAGCGAAACGCCGGGGAGTCGGCCCCCTGGGCCGTGCCCGTGCCGGCGCCGCACTGATCGCCCGCGGCGAGTTCTCCATCGTGATCGCGGGCCTGGCGGTTGCCTCGGGAGCTGTCTCCGACGAGCTCGCCGCACTCGCAACGGCCTATGTACTGCTGATGGCTATCAGCGGGCCTATAGCGGCACGGCTCGCTGAACCCGCCATGAACCTGTTTCTGCGCAGCGGGACCCGCACCGCGTAGGTCTTGTAAAGCACCGCGTGGGCCCCAGATAAAGCAGAGGATGACGTTGCGGTGACCGAATGATTGCATTTCGTAGTCGAAACCGTAGGTGAGTGAGGCGTCATTGCTCCAGCCGTAACAGTTGGATGCCGATGGGTCCAGGGCCGGTTCTTCTCCGTATGTGCAGTTCTACGATGATCCCACCAACTCTCACTTCGAAAGGTGGTGCATCATGCACACACTTCGTGCGCTGCTGGCGAGTCTGCTCCTCATTGTCGGATTCGGCCTGGTAGCGCCAAGCCCCGCCTCCGCAGCTCACTACTGCGGAATCACGTGGGGCTCACTTGCGAAGACCAGCACTGCACAAACCAGTGCCCCGGTGGTCAACGCGAGGGCCGGACGCCACGCCTGCTTCGATCGGCTCGTGATCGATGTGCGGGGCAAAGGCGCCGGCTACACCGTCCGGTATGTGAAGGCCGTCGTCGGGACCTCCGGCATGGTCACACCGCTAAGGGGTGGTGCTGATATGCAGCTCACCGTCAACGCGCCGGCTTACGACGGAGGGGGCAACGCAACCTACCGCCCGGCCGTCAGGTCAGAAGCGGTCAACGTGGCAGGATTCACGACTTTCCGCCAGGTGGCTTACGTGGACAGCTTCGAGAGCCGAACAACCTTCGGTCTCGGCGTCCGCGCCCGTCTCCCGTTCCGGGTCTTCACCCTCGACGGACCGGGCACCTCATCCAGGGTGGTTATAGACGTGGCCCATCGCTGGTAGGGGCAACCGCCCCCACCCCTCCAGCGGCGTGGTCACATAATGGCGCTCTGAGTTTCTCAGAGCGCCATTATTATGCCCGCGGGAGGGCGGACAGCAGCAGCTACGCCAGCGGTTCGTCCAGGACGCCGTCGACGGCGGCAAGCACCACACCAGCCTCCACCAGCTTCCGCACCGCCTCGATCTCCGGTGCGAGGTATCGGTCCGTCCCCGGTCCGTCAACCACTTCGCGGATGGCGGCGCGAGCAGCGTGGATGGCGGCCGAACTGCACGAGGTGCCGAGTCCGCCGTCGCGGGCGTCGAGGGCGCGCGCAGCGGTCAGTAGCTCGATCGCCACCACGCGAGTCAGTCCATCCAGCGCGCGGCGCAGCTTCAGACCCGCGGCCCACCCCATCGACACATGGTCCTCCTGCATGGCCGAGGAGGGAATCGAGTCAACCGAGGCCGGGACCGCAAGCCTCTTGAGCTCGGACACGATTCCGGCCTGGGTGTACTGGGCGATCATGTGGCCGGAATCCACACCCGGATCGTGCGCCAGGAAGGGGTTGAGGCCGTGGTTGCGGCTCTTGTCGAGGAAACGGTCCGTCCGGCGTTCGCTCATCGAGGCAAGGTCCGCGACGGCGATTGCGAGGAAGTCGAGTGCATAGCCGATGGGCGCGCCGTGGAAATTTCCGTTCGACTCCACACGGCCGTCAACGGTGACCACCGGATTGTCGATAGCGGAGCCCAGCTCAATCGCAGCAACTGACTCTACGTGGGCCAGTGTGGCCCGCGCGGCGCCGTGGACCTGCGGCGCACACCGCAGGGAGTAGGCGTCCTGGACCCGGGTGAACCGGTGCGCCTTGCGTTCCTCCGAGGCATGCTCACCGATAAGGCGCGACCCGCGGAGCACCCGCCGGATGTTCGCTGCCGACGTGACCTGGCCTGGATGGGGCCGCAGTTGGTGCAGGTCCTCCGCGAAGACGCTGTCGGTGCCCAGCAGGCCCTCCACGCTCATGGCCGCGGCAAGATCCGCCGTACGCAGCAGCCGGTGAAGGTCGGCGGAGGCAAGAACAAGCATGCCGAGCATGCCGTCGGTGCCGTTGATGAGGGCCAGACCCTCCTTCTCCCGTAACTCCACCGGGGCAATACCGGCGGCAGCGAGGGCCTTGCCGGCAGGAACCAGCACGCCGTCGTCATTCCGTGCCTCGCCCTCGCCCATGAGAGCCAGCGCAACGTGCGAGAGCGGGGCGAGGTCGCCGGAGCACCCGAGCGACCCGTACTCGCCGATCACCGGCGTGATGCCGGCGTTCAACATGTCCGCGTAGGTCTGTGCGACTACGGGCCGGACTCCCGTGCGCCCGGTTGCCATCGTTGAGAGCCGGCCCAGCATCAGCCCGCGCACCACCTCGCGGTCAACTTCCGCGCCAGAGGACGCTGCGTGGCTCCGGATGAGGCTGCGCTGGAGGTGTGTGCGCTCCTGGACGGGGATGTGCTTGGTGGCCAGGGCGCCGAAGCCGGTGGACACGCCGTAGTGCGGGATGGGGTCGTCGATGAGGGAATCGATCACCGAACGGCTGGCTTCCATTGCGGCCAGGGAGTCTTCGCCGAGCTCGACCCGGGCGCCATGCCGCGCTACGGCCACGACGTCCGCGGGCGCCAGTGCTTCAAGGCCTATCTTCACCGTGGTTGTGTCTCGCATGCCCTGTCCTCTTTCCGTCCTGCGATCGCCCGCTCTTGCCAACTGATGAAATGAGCGTTTCAATAAGTGAAATACAAATTGGCCTCGAACGCAAGGAAAGAACTGTGGCGGATACCTCCACCCGCACCGTCGAGCGGGCGCTGTTGCTCCTCGGAACGGTATGCGACCGCGGGTCGGTGACCCTCGCCGACGCTGCCCGCGACGCGGGTCTCTCGGCCTCCACGGCGCTGCGGCTGCTCCGCACCCTGGAGGGCACCGGCTTTGTCCGCCGCGACGACGACGGCTACCGGCCCGGCATGCGCGTGGTCCAGCTCGGCGCACAGGCGCTCTCGCACGAATCACTCGTGTCGCTGGCGGAGGGCGCACTCGAGCGGCTGGTCGGTTCAACGGGGGAGTCGGCCTACCTCAACGTTCCCTCGCACGACGGCCACGGCATCTACCTCTCCGTCCGGGAGGGAACCCATTCCGTCCGCCACACCAGCTGGGTGGGACGGAGCATCCCGCTGGAAGGCTCCGCCGCCGGGGCGGTCCTGAGCGGAGGAACGCCGGCGGACGGGTTTGTGGTGGTCAGCAACGGCATCGAGCCGGACGTGACGGCGATCGCTGCGCCCGTCGTCTCCGGCGGACAGGTTGTCGCCGCGCTCAGCGTGGTCGTGCCGAGTTACCGGATCAGCGACGACGGCGCGCGCCGGATCGGCCACCAGGTAGCCGCCGAAGCGGCCGGAATCCTCACCGCCCCGACGGACACTGAAGCACCCCTTACGAACGAGCCCCCGACAACAGGAGCACTGTCATGACCGGATTCACCCAGCACGACCCCTCGCGCACCGTGCGCGCACCGCGCGGCACCGAGCTGTCCGCGAAAAGCTGGCAGACCGAAGCACCTCTGCGCATGCTGATGAACAACCTCGACCCCGAGGTGGCCGAGCGGCCGGAAGACCTCGTTGTCTATGGCGGCACCGGGAGGGCAGCGCGAAGCTGGGAGGCGTATGACGCGATTGTTGCAACGCTGAAGGATCTCGAAGAGGACGAAACGCTGCTGGTCCAGTCGGGCAAGCCGGTCGGCGTCTTCCGCACCAACCCGTGGGCGCCGCGCGTTCTCCTCGCCAACTCGAACCTCGTGGGGGACTGGGCCACCTGGCCCGAGTTCCGCCGGCTGGAGGCCGAGGGCCTCATGATGTACGGGCAGATGACCGCCGGATCCTGGATCTACATCGGCACACAGGGAATCCTGCAGGGGACGTATGAAACCTTCGCCGCCGTCGCGAAGGCCCGTTTCGGCGGGACCCTCGCGGGCACCCTGACCCTCACCGCGGGGTGTGGCGGCATGGGCGGCGCCCAGCCGCTGGCGGTCACCCTCAACGGCGGCGCGGTCCTGATTCTCGACGTCGACGAGACCCGCCTTCGCCGGCGTGCCGCCAAACGCTACCTCGACGTCGTCGCTGCCAACCTGGAGGAAGGACTCGCGCAGGTCTTCGAAGCGAAGCGCGAGAAGCGCGCACTGTCGGTGGGCGTTGTCGGTAATGCCGCCGAGATTCTGCCCGCGCTGCTGGAGCGGCAGCGCAATGGCGAGTTCACCATCGACATCGTGACGGACCAGACCTCCGCCCACGATCCGCTGAGCTATCTCCCCGAGGGTGTCGGTGTCGACGAATGGGAGCGCGAAGCATCCAGTGACCCGGACGGCTTCACCAAGAAGGCCCAAACGTCCATGGCCCGGCACGTCGAGGCGATGGTCGGGTTCCAGGACGCCGGAGCGACGGTATTCGACTACGGCAACTCCATCCGGGACGAAGCGCGCAAGGGCGGCTACGAGCGGGCCTTCGAATTCCCCGGCTTCGTTCCCGCCTATGTTCGGCCGCTCTTCTGCGAGGGGCTTGGCCCCTTCCGCTGGGTGGCACTGTCGGGTGATCCGGCGGACATCGCCGTGACCGACGCCGCACTCAAGGAGCTGTTCCCGGAGAACGAGCACCTGCACCGCTGGCTCGATGCCGCCGGAGAGCTCGTGGAGTTCGAAGGTCTGCCGGCACGCATCTGCTGGCTCGGTTATGGCGACCGCGCGAAGGCCGGCCTCCTCTTCAACCGGCTCGTCGCCGAGGGCAAGGTTTCCGCGCCCATCGTGATCGGCCGGGACCACCTCGACTCGGGTTCCGTCGCATCGCCGTACCGTGAGACCGAATCCATGGCCGACGGTTCCGACGCCATCGCCGACTGGCCGCTGCTGAACGCCCTGCTCAATACCGCCTCCGGCGCCACCTGGGTGTCGATCCACCATGGCGGCGGCGTCGGCATCGGGCGCTCCATCCACGCCGGGCAGGTCTCAGTTGCAGACGGAACGGCGCTCGCCGCAGAGAAGCTTGAGCGGCTCCTGACCAACGATCCGGGAACCGGCGTGATTCGCCACGTCGACGCAGGCTACGAGCGCGCGCAGGAGGTGGCCCGTGAGCGTGGCGTCCGCATCCCCATGGAGAGCTGACACCGGACCCGCGGGCCGGGGGCTAGGCGTTCTGCCAGAGTCCCATAACGTTGCCCTCGGGATCGCGGAAGTACGCTGCGAACCCCATACCTCCCACGGCCAGCTTCTCTCCGACAGCGGAGCCGCCAAGCGACTCGATCTTCCTCAGGGTGTCTGTAATGCTCTCGACCTCGATCGTGATGATAGGGCCGGACAACGGACCACCGTCACGCTTGAACATGCCACCGTTGATAAAGCCGGGCACTTCGGGCATTCCCTGCTCGGTGGTCGGTCCGGAGACCGCGGCAGTGTAGTCGAACTCGGGCATCTGCGACGTGGTCCAGCCGAACGTTTCGCTGTAGAACGTCCGGGCGCGATCACCATCGTCGAAAGGGATCTCAAAATGTACAACACGTCCGCTCACGATGAGCTCCTCCATTGATCGTCGATAGCAGTGTGTGGCGAGTCTAGGCCTGCTCGCCCAATCTTGATAGGGGTAACAGGGGACCCCACGAGTAACGTCCGAACACGGGAAGGGAAAAACCTTTTGGAGAGCGTAAGCAGCCTGCTTGGATCGATCGAGGACGTCGGACGTGATGCCGTCCGCGGCGGCTATTCCCGCCCTGTCTTCTCTACCGCGGAGCTCGACCTGAGGTCCTGGTTCCAGCAGGAGGCGGCCCGCCGCGGCCTCGACCTCGAGACCGACCGCAATGGCGTCCTCTGGGCGTGGTGGGACATTCCCGGTACGCACAACAGTTCCACCCGCGACGGCGCGCTCGTCACCGGCAGCCACCTGGATTCCGTCCCCGGCGGCGGCGCCTTCGACGGGCCGCTCGGTGTCGCTTCCGCTCTCGCCGCCGTCGACCTCCTGAAAGAGCGGGGTGTCCAGCCTCAACGGGCGCTCGCCGTCGCAGTGTTCCCCGAAGAGGAAGGTTCACGTTTCGGTGTGGCCTGTCTGGGCTCGCGGCTGCTGACCGGAAGCATCGACGCGGACACCGCACGGAACCTCAGGGATCCCGACGGCGTCACGTTCGCCGAAGCCGCTCGCGCCAACGGGCTGGACCCTGCGCACCTCGGCAGGGACGAGGAGGCGCTTCGCCGGATCGGTGACTTCGTGGAGCTTCACGTCGAGCAGGGCCGCGGACTGATCGACCTCGACTTCCCCATAGCCGTCGGCACGTCGATCATCGGCCACGGGCGGTGGAAGCTGACGAT
The DNA here is from genome assembly GCF_059089725.1 of Arthrobacter sp. M71 S08. Lineage (NCBI taxonomy): Bacteria > Bacillati > Actinomycetota > Actinomycetes > Micrococcales > Micrococcaceae > Arthrobacter > Arthrobacter sp. M71 S08. The sequence goes on from NZ_JBNHEY010000001.1 coordinate 673,925, forward strand.
CACGGGGCAGGGCAACCACGCCGGCACCACCCTCATGGAGGACCGAGCCGACCCCATGGTGGCGGCGGCTCAGATCATCCTCGCGATCCGGAAGACCGCCGCGGCTACCCCCGAGGCACGCGCCACAGTGGGCCGGATGCAGCCGATCCCCGGCGGCACCAACGTGATCGCCTCCCGGGTGGACCTCTGGATAGACGTCCGGCACCCGGACGACGCCACCACCGCCGCGCTCGTGGAAACCATTCACGGCCAGGCCCAGAAAGCTGCGGCGTTCGAAGGGTGCAGGGCGGCACTGACCCGGGAGTCGGTGAGCGGAACCGTCACCTTTGACGGCGAACTCCAGCGTCAACTGCAGCTCGCGATCCCCGGCGCTCCCGGCCTGCCTACCGGCGCCGGGCACGACGCCGGCATCCTCGCCGCGCACGTGCCCTCGGCCATGCTGTACGTGCGCAACCCCACCGGCATCAGCCATTCGCCGGAGGAACACGTCGAATCCGACGACGCCGACTCCGGTGCAGTCGCCCTCGCCGACGTTCTGGAGCGGCTGCTGTGAAAACCGTGTGGTGCGAGCAGGCCTGGCTGGAGCCGGGAGACATTGCGGCCGGTGTCCGAGCCGAGATCGACGACGACGGCATCGTCCGCCGGGTGACTCCCGGGAGTGAATGCGCACCCGGGGACCTGCGCCTCGACGGCGTCGTCTTCCCGGCAGCGGCCAACGCCCACTCCCATGCGTTCCACCGGGTTCTCCGCGGACGGACCCACTCCGGTACCGGAACGTTCTGGACCTGGCGCGAGGCAATGTACCAGGCGGCAGGCACCCTTACCCCGGAGCTGTACGAAGAATTGGCCACCGCCGTCTACACCGAGATGGTGGCGGCCGGCTGGACCAGCGTCGCCGAGTTCCACTACCTGCACCACCGGCCGGACGGCACGCCGTATGACCGGTCGGACAGCCCAAACGCGCACGGCAACGGTGCACACGCCATGGAGTTCGCGCTGGCCCGCGGGGCGGTCAAAGCCGGCATCCGGCTGACCCTGCTGGACACCTGCTACCTTTCCTCCGGCTTCGGCGCACCGGTCCTCCCCGAACAGGTCCGGTTCACCGACGGCAGTGCCGAGGCGTGGCTCTCCCGATGGCACTCCCTCCGCGAAGCGATCACCGGGAGCTTCGATGCCTCCCAGGTATCCGTCGGAGCTGCCCTGCACTCCGTGCGAGCGGTCGATGAACGTGCACTCGGGCACATCGCACAGAACCTTCCCCAGGACGTGCCGCTGCACATCCACCTTTCCGAGCAGCCCGCCGAAAACCGCGACTGCCTCGCCGCCGGCGGCACCACTCCTACCGGCCTGCTGGCTCGGCACCAACTGCTCTCGGACCGGCTGACGGCGGTTCACGCCACGCATCTGACCCCGGAGGACATCGGCCTCCTCGGGGAAGCAGGGGTAACCGTGGCCATGTGTCCCACCACGGAAGCGGACCTCGCCGACGGCATCGGCCCGGCACGCGAATTGCAGGACGCAGGCGCGGTGGTGGCGTTGGGCACCGACCAGCACGCCGTCGTCGACCCCTGGCTTGAAATGCGGGCACTGGAACACGGCGAGCGGTTGGCCAGCGGACAGCGCGGACGATTTTCACCCGCCGACCTGGTGCGGGCGGCCTCGACCAGTGGATCCAGGGCACAGGGGCGCCCGGCGGCCGGGCTGAACCCGGGCCAGGTCTGCGACCTGGTGGCCGTCGACCCCGCAACATCACGCACAGCCGGCTCCCACCCGGCGCAGCTCCCACTGACGGCCACTGCGCAGGATGTTACCGCCGTCGTCGTCGGTGGAAAACTACTCGCCCGCAAGGGGCACCACGTAAGGCTGGGGGATCCGGCCCGTTTGCTGGTCGACGCCGTCGTCCGGCTCGATGAGGCAGCAACGGCACGGAAGGTGCAGGCATGACGGAAACCGCGGGTGACGCTTCAACGCTGATCACCAACATCAGCGAACTCATGACGCAGGACGCCGAACACCGCGTGCTGACGGATGCCGCCGTCGTCCTGGAGGGAGAGCGGATCACCTGGATCGGCCCGTCCCGGAACGCGCCGGCCGCTGATGAGCACTACGACGCCGGCGGCCGCGCCTGCCTGCCCGGCTGGGTGGACAGCCACACCCACCTGGTGTTCGCAGGTGACCGCACCGCCGAATTCGAAGCACGGATGGCCGGGAAGTCGTACGCCGCCGGCGGCATCTCCGTCACGGTGGAGGCTACCCGTCTGGCATCAGATGACGAGCTCGGCGTTCTTGTAGCCCGGCGCGCCGACGAGGCAGCGTCCTCAGGCACCACCTACCTGGAAACCAAGACCGGCTATGGACTCGACGTGGAGGAGGAAGCACGCAGCGCGCGGATTGCGGCTGCAACGGCCGACGAGGTCACCTTCCTCGGGGCGCATCTCGTCCCTCAGGGATGGTCCGCGGATGACTACGTGCGGACCGTCACCGGGCCGATGCTGCGCGCCGTCCGCCCATACGTACAGTGGGCCGATGTCTTCTGCGAAACCGGTGCCTTCACCCCCGAGCAAAGCAGGGAAGTGCTCCGCGCCTGCAAGGAGGCCGGCCTTGGCCTGCGGGTACATGGCAACCAGCTGGGACCGGGGGAGGGCGTGCAGCTCGCGGTGGACGAGCAGGCGGCCAGCGTCGACCACGTGAACTACCTGACGTCGTCGGACATCGATGCGCTCGCCGGTTCGTGGTCGGATTGGAAGGACGGTTCCGGCGCCCGCGGTACCGTGGCCACGTGCCTTCCCGCCTGCGACCTGTCCACGCGGCAGCCGCTCGCGCCGGCCCGCCGGCTACTGGATGCCGGGGTCCCGATCGCGCTCGCCTCGAACTGCAACCCCGGTACGTCCTACACCACGTCCATGGCCTTCTGTGTGGCTACCGCCGTGCTGCAGATGGGCCTCACCATCCATGAGGCTGTTCGCGCAGCCACCTATGGAGGTGCGCTCGCCCTCCACCGGGAACAAACCCCGCACGATGCCGGCTCACTTGCCCGCGGCGGCTCGCCCGCGGTGGGCTCGCTTGCAGTAGGCCACCGCGCGGACCTGCAGTTACTGGATGCTCCCTCCGCAACTCACCTCGCGTACCGCCCCGGAATGCAGTTGACCCACGCGGTGTGGCGTGCCGGAGAGCGCGTGCGTTGACTCACGCGCGAGCAGGGGGCTCGTGTTTTTCGCTTCCGGGCAGCATAAGGGCTCAGGGCTTTGGCTGGCGGGGGACCGTACGGCACCATGAAGGCATGCCAACAGCCGAAACGAGCCAGCCGTCGTCGTTGTTGCCTACCGCGGGCCGTAAGAGGATCAAAGCCGAGATTTTGATTGTCCTGGGTCTGTCCCTCGGGCAGGCGGGGGTCTATGCGGTGGTTGAGCTGATTGACAAGCTGACCCGCGCGCCGCTGTCCGCGCAGACCACGCGGCTCAACCCGACCCTCGACGAACGGCAGTACTTCGATCTCACGTACCAGCTGCTGGGGATCTTCTTCGCGCTGGTTCCCGTGGTGCTTGTGCTCTTCCTGCTCACCGAGCCCGGGAAATCGGCGTTCCGCCGGATCGGCTTCACGTTCAGCAAGCCCAAGGTCGATTTCGGTCTGGGAGTGGGGCTGGCAGCGGTGATCGGCGTTGGGACCCTCGGGGTCTACGCCGCCGGGCGGGCGCTCGGTCTGACCACGGCGATCATTCCGACGGCGCTGGACACCTATTGGTGGACGCTGCCGGTGCTCGTGCTCTCGGCGATCCGCCATGCCGTGCTGGAAGAAGTGATCGTGGTGGGCTATCTGTTCGAGCGGCTCAGGGACCTGGGGTGGTCCGTCACCGCGATCATTGTGACCTCAGCGCTCCTGCGCGGGAGCTACCACCTGTATCAAGGGATCGGGCCGTTCATCGGCAACGTGATCATGGGCCTGATCTTCGGGTACGCCTACACCCGAACCAGACGGGTCATGCCGCTGGTGGTGGCTCATGCGCTCCTCGACATTGCGGGCTTTGTCGGTTTCGCGCTGTTCGGCCCGGCGATCGGCCTCGGGAACTAGCCCGGAGCGGGGGAGGCTCCAACTAGATCCTGACGGAGCCCTTCGGGGTCTCGAACGTGACCGACATGATGCCCGGGGTGCCGTTGGGAGCGATCCACTCCACGTCGACGTCGTCCAGCGGATGGTTGGCGGGGGTGCCGAGCCATTCCGTGACACGCTCGGCGGACCCTGCGATGGTCAGCGCACTGAGGCGTACCGACGCCGGCCGGGCCTGCGACGGGTGGAGGGACTCCGTGCCGTCATCCCAGCGGATCATATAGGGAACCTGCGGGTCTGCGATCAGGCCCTTGATGCCGATCTGCTGCCAGGTCAGCTCCTGGCCGTCAGGGAACTTGCGGTTGCCGGGTACGGCGCTGCGGCCGAGGCGCTCTTCGAAAGGTGCGAGGTCGTCAACGGCAACGCACCAGCCCATCCAGCCGCCGCCGGCTTCGGACCGGGCCCGCACGGCCTGGCCGAAAGGAGCCTTGTCCGATGCAGGATGGTCGAGAACCTCGACGACTTCCAGGTACTGGCCATTGGCCAGAGGGCAAATCATGTTTCGGGTACCGAACCGCGGGTGTACTCCACCCTTCACAAATTCGACGCCCAGGGCGTCGGAAATCCGGTCCGCAGTGGCCGTCAGGCCGTCGGGTTCGCAGGCATAAGACACATGATCCAGGCGCATGGCCCCATTTTGGCACTTTGTGATGGACGCCTCGACTAAGGGTTGCCTAAGTCACAGCTATCGAGGCTAGGTGCCCAAGTAAACCCCAAGGTCAGCCACGGATAGTTGTGCGGACAGGGAACCCGGTTCCGAGACCGCCGGAGTTTCCTGGCAGGGACGCCCATTGGGTGTCCCCCTTGGGTGGGGCTGCCCGTTGCCCATAGACGAGAGCGGCCCCACTCAAGCTCTGCCGCCGGGCATCGCCCTACCAACGTCGGACCATTTCACTGCGAGTCACAATACTTGCCCTTTCCCGCCCCGGTCGGGTTTTCTTGTACGAGGTCACGAGTGACAGTGCGGTGGGTTCCTTCCCGCCACCAGCCCCGGCTTACTGTCCGGCAACCCTCCTCTCGCGGTGGGGTGCCCCGGGTGACGACCAGGCCCTGCACGCAGTGTGCAGGAGCAAGCGCGATTCACAAAGGCGGCAGGTTTGACAGGGATCACCACAGCGGAACCGCACTACGAGGCGGAGTCTGCTGACGGCGTCGTCGTGCAGCGGCTCTCCATCGGCCCTTTCACACTGGAAACCGGCGGCCACCTGCCCGACGTCGTTCTGGCGTACGAGACGTGGGGGACGCTCAATGCGGATGCCTCCAACGCAGTGCTCGTTGAGCATGCGCTCACGGGCAGTTCGCACGTCGCCAGGGGAGACTCAACAGAAGACGGCTGGTGGGACGGCCTGGTTGGTCCCGGCAGGACCATCGACACCGACCGGTACTTCGTCGTGTCCATCAATATGCTGGGCGGCTGCTACGGGTCCACCGGACCCGCTTCGCTCGACCCCGACGGCAGACCGTGGGGCTCGAGGTTTCCCTTCGTCACCATCCGTGATTCCGTCCGCGCCGAGGCTCTGCTCGCGGACCTCCTGGGTATTGACTCATGGCACTCGGTGCTCGGCGGCTCCATGGGAGGTGCGCGGGCCCTTGAATGGGCGGTGACCTACCCGCAACGCGTTCAGCGCTGCGCCGTCATCTCCTGCGGAGCGGCAAGCACGGCCGAGCAGATCGCCTTTGCACAGGCGCAGGTACAGGCCATCAGGCTGGATCCGCGGTTTGCCGGCGGCGACTACTACGGGTCCGCGGGCCCGGAGCTGGGGTTGGGCCTGGCTCGGCGGATCGCGCACATCACGTACCGCTCGGAGGCCGAGTTCGACCACCGGTTCGGACGCGCTGCCCAGGGCCTCGAGGAGCCTTTCGGGTCACCTCTGCCCTCGGGGCGCGGGCGCTACCAGGTGGAGAGCTACCTGGACCATCAGGCGGACAAGCTGGTCGGACGGTTTGATGCCAACAGCTACCTGATCCTCACCGAAGCGCTGATGAGCCACGACGTCGCCCGCGACCGGGGCGGTCTCGGCACTGCGCTGGCCGACGCAACGGCGAAGTTCTTCGTTGCGGCGGTTGCCTCCGACCGACTGTACTGGCCCTCACAATCCCACGAGCTGGCATCCGCCCTGCCCGGCAATGTGGCCGTGCACACCATCGCCTCACCAATCGGGCACGATGCCTTCCTCACCGAGATAGCTCAGCTTGAACCGGCGCTGGAGGCCGCGTTCTACGACGACGACGGCGCGTTGTAGCCGCGACTCACCGCGGCCCGGCACCTGTCTCGTTTCCGAACCGTCAGGTTCCCGACCCCGGAGGCATGCCCGGGCCGAAGATGGGTGCAGGTTCCGGCCGCTTGGCCGTAATGCCGTCGCCGGAGGAACGGTGACGGATCCTGCGAAGTACCCACGGCACGAAGTACTCCCGTGCCCACACCAGGTCTTCGCTCCGCGCAACCCGCCAGCTCTTCGGCGGCAAAGGCTTCGGTTCCAGCGGCTGCAGCTGATGGCTGACCGCGAGCGTGTCCAGGACCATGAAGGCGATGGTGTGATGCCCGAGCGGTGAGAAGTGCAGCCTGTCCTCATCCCACATCTGGGGGTTCACCAGTTGACGCAGGGCCCACATGTCGGCGATGACGGCGTCATGCCTGGCGGCGACGATGCGGATGTTCTCGTTGTAGATCGCGGTCTTGGCCCGAATGCTGCCAAGGACGGTGTCCCGCGCATCCGGCCCGGTGAAGAGGACCACCGTGGCGCCGGTTGCGGCAAGCACCTCCACCGCGCCGTCGAGCTTCGCGGCCAGACGGTCCGGATCGCCGCCGGGACGGATCAGGTCGTTGCCTCCGGCAGAGAGGGTCACCAGGTCCGGTTTGAGTTCGACGGCGGGACCAACCTGGGTATCGAGGATCTCCTGCAGGAGCCGGCCCCGTACGGCGAGGTTGGCGTAGGCGAAGCTCTCATGCCCACGGCTGAGTTCCTCCGCCACCCGGTCGGCCCAGCCGCGGTAGCCGCCATGGCTGTCGGGGTTGGGGTCACCGATGCCCTCGGTGAAGGAGTCGCCCAGGGCGACGTAGCGGTTCCAGGGGTGGGGTTGGTCATTCAGTTCTGACGGGAGATCGTTCACTGTGTCATCCTTCCCGATGCGTGCCCCTACATGCCCGTAATTACTTCCTGCTCCCCGCAAGCATGCCACTATGGAGCAATGACGGATCTCTCTTCGCCCGACGGCTCTGCTGTGTCTGCTTCCGGAATTGCCGCTGAACCTGGGACTGCGCCTGGGAATGCCCCCGTGGTTGTCTGGTCGAAGCCCGAGGACGAGCGTGAGGGAACACCCCTGCTCGTGCTGCTGCACGGTCACATGGCCAACGAGGAAGACCTGATGGGCATCCTCGAATTCCTGCCGGACGAATTCACGGTGGCTTCCCTCCGCGCACCCGTAGCGCAGGGGCCGGGTTTCACCTGGTTCCCGCTGATGCAGGACGTCGCCTATTCCGTCGACAAGGTCACCTCGGCGGTCCAGGACGTCATCGACTGGGTGGACTCCATCAAGGAGCCGCACTCGAGCGTGACCCTCCTCGGCTTCTCAATGGGTATGGCTGTGGCCAGCTCAATGTTGCGTGCCCGCCCAACCGACTACGCTGCCGTCATCGGGCTTTCAGGCTTTGTGGTTCCGGCGGAAGGCAACGGGTTCTTCCGCGACAGCGAGCTCGCTGCCAATCCTGTGCCGTTCTTCTGGGGCCGCGACCAGGAAGACCCGGTTATCCCGGCTGACAGGATCGAGTTCACCCATGGCTGGCTCAACGGCCACTCGAAGCTGACCAAGGTTCTCTACGCGGGGATGTATCACAGCATCAATACGCAGGAACTGAAACATGTCCGGGAGTTCCTGCAGATGGTCGTGCCCGGGGTCCGCAGATGATGCACTGCGGCCCCGCAATCGCGGGCTAGACTCTCGAGCGTGGGAACAGAATCGCTCTGGGAGGCAGGAAAGCGTCAGGATCCCAACCGCTCAGCGGCCTATATCCGGCATTTTGAGCAGCTGACCGCGCAGGGCGCAGACCTGCACGGGGAAGCACGCTGTATCGACGCACTGGCTGCCCGAAATACCCGCATCCTCGACGCCGGTTGCGGGCAGGGCCGGGTCGGCGGTGAGCTTGCCCGACGGGGCCATACAGTGGTTGGGGTTGATGCCGACGCCGAGCTGGTCGAAGCTGCCCGGGCGGCCCATCCGGATTCCGTCTGGCTGGTGGAAGATCTGACCGAGCTGGACTTGCCTGCGCGCGGCATCGCGGAACCTTTCGACGTGATCGTCTGCGCGGGGAACGTCCTCGCTTTTCTGGCCCCGGGTACGTCGCGGGAGGTTCTGACGCGCTTGCACCGCCATCTGGCGAGGGGCGGGCGCTTGATTGTCGGGTTCGGCGCAGGGCGTGACTACACCTTCGACGAGTTCTTCGCTGACGCGGCCGGCGCTGGTTTCACCGTATCGCTGCGCCTGGCTACCTGGGACCTGAGAGCCTGGACGCCGTCGTCGGATTTCCTCGTTGCAGTGTGCGAGGCCGAACGCTCAAAGTAGCGGGTGCGCCGATCTATACCTACCTGCCGCCCGGCGATCTGTTGAGGGCATGCGTTGCGCAGGCTACCCCTGCACTATGGTGACGGTAACCCCGTTCACTGTCACTGCATCACCCGGGTGAAGTTGTCGTCCGCGGCGATCCTCGATCTCTCCGTTGACCTTCACCAGGCCGTTCTCGATCAGTTCCTTGGCCTCCACGCCGTCCTCGGCGAGGTTGGCCAGCTTGATCAACTGACCCAGCCGGATCATTGAGTCGCGGATAGCCACTTCTGTGTCATTGCTCATGGTTACATCATGCCTGCCCTGAGCGATCGGTCCGCACGCAACGTTGCCCTAGGGTTAACGGGTGTCTCACGCCCGCCAGCTGCCCGCCGTCGTCGGCCTCCCGTTGGCGATAGCTGCCGGGGTTGCCATACCACTCCAAAGCAGGATCAACGGCGCGCTGGGGCAAACCCTTGATGACGGTCTCGCGGCCGGTCTCATCAGTTTCGGTACCGGGCTGGTACTGATGATCCTCATTTCGCTTCTGCTCCCGCGCGGACGGGCGGGGCTTGCGCAACTGGTGCCGGCGGTACGTGAGCGGCGCTTTCCCCGTCTCTACCTCGCGGCAGGAGCAATCGGCGCGCTGTTCGTCTTCTCGCAGGCGCTCACCGTTTCAATCCTGGGAGTGGCACTGTTCACGGTCGCCGCCGTGATGGGGCAGACGCTGAGCGGGCTCGCCGTCGACAGGGTCGGGATAGGACCCGGAGGACGGCGCCTGATTACCCCCATGCGGGTGATCGGAGTGACGCTCACGGTAGCGGCGGTCATCTGGGCTGTTTCGCCCAGGATCGAAGGATCAGGTACGACGGCGGCACTCATCCTGCCGCTGCTGCTTCCAATCACGGCCGGCATTCTGGTGAGTTTCCAGCAGGCCATGAACGGAACCGCTGCCGTTCATTACGGCACTCCCATTACGGCGACCCTGATGAACTTCATCGCGGGATCGGTCGTGCTGCTGGTGGCCTGGCTGCTGAAGCTGCTGATAGCCGGTCCTCCCGAATCTCTGCCGGCGGAGTGGTGGTACTACATCGGCGGGCCGATGGGGTGCCTGTTCATCGGGATCGGGGCGCTCCTCGTGAGGTCCCTCGGCGTGCTGCTGACCGGCCTAGGAATGATCGCCGGACAGCTGCTCGGTTCGCTGGCACTGGACCTTGTTTTTCCGACGGCGGGCACCGTCGTGGTCTTCGCCACAGTGGCAGGCCCGGTCCTGGCGCTGGGCGCCATCATTCTCACCACGCTGCCCTGGAACCGGAGACTGCTGGAACGCCGTTAGATGAGGTAGAAGGGGCGGAGACGGGCCAATTCAGGTCTGTGGTCCCGTCCCCGCCCATTACTCTTTCCGACTGTTACCGGTCTGCCAGCTCGTGATCGTGGTCGTGCTCCGGATGGAGGCCGCCACCGCTTTCTGTACCGCCGCCAAGGGGGTTGCCCTGGAAGCTGCCGCCCTGCTTGAAGTTACCTTTCACGTCGTCTCCGACGCCATTCACGGCCGTGGTGTTCATTGCGTAGGTGAGTGTCAGGTGAGCAATTGCATCGCTCATCTGATCCAGTGATTCGATGCTGACGTTACCTGTGTCATCGCATGCAGCGTGGTAGCAGGAATCGTAGGAAACTCCGGCAACGCCACCGAACAGTTGAGCCTGTTCCTCGGTCTTGATGCCTTCGGCGCCGGTGAAGAGTCCACCGGCCGGGATGCCCTGGGCGATGAACGGTCCGTAATCGCTCCTGCCGCTGAATGCGGTCTCACCCGAGGGCAGGCCAACCGACGCGAAGTAATCGTGGAAGTCCTGCTCAATCTGGCCGGATCCGGCCGGCCCGGCGGCTGCGCCCGGCCCGACCGGGAAGGCGGAGTTGTCGCCGTCGTAGACGAAGCGGCCGAAGTTCGCTGAGCCGATCATGTCGAAGTTCAGGTACAGGCCTACCTTGGCCAGTTCTCCGGATGCCGCGAGGTCATTCACATAGTGGTGTGCGCCGAGGAGTCCATGCTCCTCTGCGCCCCACCAGGCGAAGCGGACCTTGTTGGCGGTCTCAACCTTCCGCATCGATTCCGCGACCGCAAGGATAGCGGCGCTTCCCGTGCCGTTGTCGTTGATGCCGGGACCGGCCAGGACGCTGTCCAGGTGCGCGCCGACCATCACCACGTTGTTGGCGTTGCCGTTCGCGGTCTCGGCGAGCACGTTGTAGGTCTCCCGGTTCTCCGAGATGGTGTCCGTAATGACCTGCCCCGTGACGTTGTCGCCCATCAGGGCAGTGCCTACCTCGTAGCTCGCACCGAGTACGGGTATGCCGATCCCCGGAGCGCTGAGCGTGCCGGCGATCGGTCCGGTGCTTCCCGGCAGTCCGGTGTTGAAGATGACAACGGCAGTGGCCCCGGCTGCTTCAGCATTGCTGGCCTTCTGCGCGAAGGAGCAGCTGCCGCGCTGCACCAGTGCGATTGATCCGGCTGCGAAACCGGTGAAGTCGGAGGATTCGCAGCCGCTGGTGTTGGTGGCGCCGACGGCGCCGGTGGTGTCGACCGTGGTGATCGCGCCGGTCGCGCTTCCTGCCCCCGAATAGGTCATGGTTGCGAAGGAATCAGCGGAGTACACCTGGGAGTCCGGGCTCGTCTGTGCGAGAACCGAAGGACTGAGCTCCTGGAAATAGGGAAAGGTGAACGATTGCACGACGGGGGAGTATCCGGCCGCCCGAAGTTTCCCCACCACGTAGTCCACGGAGTCGTTGTAGCCCTGTGTCCCGGACACCCGGGTTCCGCCGTTGGACAGGGCGATCGCGTCGAGCGCGTCGAGGTGGCCCACCACGCGGTCCACCGAGACGGCGGTGCGCAGCTTTTGGGAGGTGTTGTTGTTGCTGTTGTCATGGGTTGGTCCTGCGGTTGCTGCCAGCCCGCCGGTGGCAACGAGGGCAATTCCGCCGAGAAATGCAAGCGATGCTCGCCCAAAATGGGCGCGCTTTAGTAGAGCGTTTGGGATCACCGTTGTTCCTTCTGTCGCAAAGGTGCGCCTGCGGTCGCAGGCGCTCGAACCCCCTGTGACGCGGATCACGCCCCAGGGGGTCCGCTCAATCTATGGACACTTCTCCTGCCGCGTCAAGAGAACCTTACTGGCCGGTAGCTCGCCTGTAGATAACCGCTGCCGAGGCGCGTAAGGTCAGAAGTCCCGAGGTGGGGATAGTTCTAGGCAAAGGAGATTCTCATGGGACTGAGCAATATCATCAGGAGCGTAACGGGCCGTGCCGGAGGCAGGTCCGGGGGAACGACTCGCCGCACTCCGCGCACCGGCGGAATGGGAACCGGAAGGGGCGGAGTCAACCGCGGCGGTTCCGGAGGCGGAGTAGGTGGAATGATCCGCGGCATCCTCAACCGGCGGTAGGCTGAGCACTTTCTTCAGCCCACCGCCGGAGTCCTGGGGCGGCGTCGGATCAGGAAGCGGTCCGCACGACCAGTACGTCGCACGGTGCCTTGTGCACAACACTGCTTGCGACGCTGCCCAGGACGCGGCCAAGTCCTTTCACACCGACGTTGCCCACCACCAACAGTTGGGCGCCGGAACGGTCCGCTTCCTCGATCAGCGCGTCCTGAGGCTTGCCGCGCCGGGCAGCGGGGCGGATCGTCACACCGGAATGTTGTTCACGCAACCGCTCCGCAACCTCTCCGGCCATCGACAGCGCACGCTCCGCATCATCGAGAATGTACGTCTCGCTGCCGATTTTCACAACCTCGGTGTTGTCCGTGGTGTGGGCACTGAGCACAACGAGCTCGGCACCAAGGCCCCCGGCCAGATCAGCGGCCCGAGAAGCGGCCCTGTATGCGGTGTCACTTCCATCGACTCCCACAATTACGATTCCTGCCATGGTGCGTCCTCCTCCATACTCGACACCCAGAGTGGTGCCGGAAACTCAGCTAGGGGTGTGACCTGACAGGTCACACCCCTACCAGTATGGGAGGCGAGACCTTCCTTCGGCTTCATTACGGAAGGCAGCGTCCCGCTTACCGCAGGTCAGCCCCCGCTCGCGGGAGCCGTCGTCGGAGGTTTCGGTAGGCTAAGGTGGTAGCTTCGCCCGCCCGGTTCCGTGCAGCAGTTCGCGCTTGATCCCGCCTGCTGCGCTGCCCGGCGGGCACATCGACGACCGCACCCAGCGGCCTGTCCAAACATGTAGAGGATGGCATTCATCGTGGCCAAGCAGGCTTCCGCCCTGGACCCAATCATTTCCCTCGCCAAGCGGCGCGGCTTCGTTTTCCAGGCCGGTGAAATCTACGGCGGTTCCCGGTCCGCCTGGGACTACGGCCCCCTCGGAGCCGAGCTGAAGGAAAACATCAAGCGCCAGTGGTGGCAGTCCATGGTTCGCGGTCGCGAGGACGTCGTCGGCCTTGATTCCTCGGTCATCCTTCCCCGCCAGGTATGGGAGGCATCCGGCCACGTCGAGGTGTTCTCCGACCCGCTGGTTGAGTGCCTCTCCTGCCACAAGCGCTACCGTGCGGACCACCTCGAGGAAGAGTACGAGGAAAAGAAGGGCCGGCCCGCGGAGAACGGCCTGGCCGACATCGCCTGTGCCAACTGCGGTACCCGTGGCCAGTGGACTGAGCCGCAGGAGTTCTCCGGACTGCTCAAGACCTTCCTCGGCCCCGTCGCCAACGAGGAAGGCCTGCACTATCTGCGGCCCGAAACCGCCCAGGGCATCTTCGTGAACTTCAACAACGTGCTCACCACCTCCCGGAAAAAGCCCCCGTTCGGCATCGGCCAGATCGGCAAGAGCTTCCGCAACGAAATTACGCCCGGAAACTTCATCTTCCGCACCCGTGAGTTCGAGCAGATGGAGATGGAGTTTTTCGTGGAGCCCGGCACGGACGATGAATGGCACGAGTACTGGATCAAGGAACGCTTCGATTGGTACACAGGGCTGGGCATCAACCCGGACAACCTGCGCCTCTTCGTCCACCCGCAGGAGAAGCTGAGCCACTATTCCAAGGGCACCACGGACATCGAGTACCGCTTCGGGTTCCAGGGCTCGGAATGGGGCGAGCTTGAGGGCATCGCCAACCGCACGGACTTCGACCTCTCCACTCACTCGAAGCACTCGGGCACCGACCTGAGCTACTTCAACCAGGGGACCAATGAGCGGTACACCCCGTACGTCATTGAGCCCGCCGCCGGGCTGACGCGTTCCTTCATGGCCTTCCTTGTGGACTCGTACGCCGAAGATGAGGCTCCGAACGCAAAGGGCGGCGTGGACAAGCGCACCGTGCTCAAGCTCGATCCCCGGCTCGCCCCGGTGAAGGCTGCCGTGCTTCCCCTCAGCCGCAACGAGGACCTTTCGCCGAAGGCGAAAGATCTGGGAGCGCAGCTGCGCAAGAACTGGAACATCGACTTCGACGACGCCGGCGCCATCGGCCGCCGTTACCGCCGCCAGGACGAAATCGGCACACCTTTCTGCATCACCGTGGACTTCGACACGCTGGAGGACCAGGCGGTGACCATCCGCGAACGGGACAGCATGACGCAGGAGCGGGTCTCCCTCGACAAGGTCGAAGGCTACCTCGCCCAGCGGCTGGTGGGCGCGTAAGTGGCCATCCAGTACCGCCCCTGGCGCGATGGGGATGATCTCGAACTCCTGCAGCTGTGGGGCGGCCCGGGGAACCCGCAGGCCGAGCAGTCACGGGCAGTGTTCCGGCCCTCGTCCGATTCCCCGTGGTTGCGCTGCATCGTTGCCGAGGACGCAGTCGGCCCGGTTGCCGTGCCAGTCGCCGCCGGCTATGTCTTCGAGCCGAAGCTGCACAACCAGCGGCTCTGGGCCTACGTCGAGGTCGGCATGGACCATCGACGTGCGGGAATCGGCGCCACGATCCTGGGGATGCTTCGCAATGAAGCTGCCCAGACGCCGTCGGGCGTGTCCACGCTACGGGCAAAAGTTGTTCCCGGTTCGGACGGCGCAGCCTTCGCCGAGGCCGCCGGTCTCCGCGAGATCCAGCGCTCCCGGGTCATCGAGGTCGCTCCCGGCGCACTCGCCGTTCCGGACTTCACCGACGACGACGGCCCGCAGCTTGAGGAAGCCGCCACCGGTTCCGTTGAACTCACACAGGCCGTAACCGAGTGGTACAACGCGGTGCATGCCTGGGATCCCGCCGACATGACGCTTGGGCAGGCGCAGCAGTTCCTGCTCGCCGACACGGCCGGTGCCGGTGGAGCAGTGGTGCTTCGTGATCGGCCGAAGAACCGGGGTGGCACAATCGCCGCTTTTGCGCTCAGCTACACGCAGAGCCGGACGGACGCCCCGGCTGATGTGCTGATCGGATACGACCCGACCCTGCAGCCCAGCGAGCAGAGTGCCGCGGTGGCATCCCTTCTGGCGATGCTTGTGTATCAGTACCCGGTCCAGGTGGAGGTCGATGACTCGATGGCCGCACTGGTGGAGGTGCTGGATCCGCTTCTGGCCACCGGTTCAGCCGAGGTCGTGGCCGAGACTCGGGTTGTCAGCGACTAAGGAGAAATCACAGTGTCACGCCGAGCGGGGCCGGCTGGGCGAGGAGTTCGGTCGCCCGGCGCAGGTGCCTCGGGTTCACGGTGGCGCCGGTGTCGCGCGAGAAACTGTCCAGAAGGTATGACGCGCTGAGTTCGTGCCACACGGAGACCTTCGTGAGCATGAAGTGGCCCGCCCCTGTGAGCGTTACGTAGCGGACGTCGTCGGCGATGCGCTGGATCCGCTGTGCGTAACGCAGGGACTGGCGGGGTGATGTCCAGCGGTCGGCGTCGCCGTGGGCAATCAGTACACGGCGTCCGGCCAATTGCCGGGTGGGTGTTGTGCAGTCCACCCATGGAGCAAGGGCGACCACCGCGCGCACCTGCGGGTCGTCCGCCGCGCACAGTGCAGTAAGGCCGCCCATTGAGTGCCCCAGCAGGTACACGGGCAGGCCGGGCCGTCGGTCACGGATCTGTTCCAGTGCCCACCTCGCGTCGTGCAGCGGGGACATGTGCTCGCCGTTCCACCCACGCACGCGGTTACGCAGACTCCAGGTCTCAAGGCCGGCAGCCGAGCCCCACGAGTGCAGCAGGCGCCCGAACGGGACCATGCGCGCCGGGCTCAGATGCCGCGACCGCACCGGCTCGAAGCTGTTGGCGCGACCGCCGTGCAACACCAGAGCAACGCCCCGGACAGGAGTGGCGGCCGTCCGGACCATCACCTCCGGCGCGTGCGCGATCGCACCGACCGCACCCTCATCAGCCTCGCTGAACCGTTCCTTCGCCATTCAGCCACCCTCCATCCATCTCGGCGTCGATTTCCAACCGCGTCCCTCCAATGGCTGGGCGAAGCTGGTCCATCACGCGACTGCGTAGAATCCTCTGGGGAATCGCGCAGCGGATGGCGGTCTCCATCCTGCCAGCAGTACACCGACAGCAAGGGGCGAGTTGTGGGCCACAGCCATATCCATCCGCCGGACTCGACGACTTCCTCCCTCAGCTCGGAGGAGAACGCCGCCCTGAAGGCAACGCGCCGGCGGGCGAATTTTCTCCTCGCCGCTATACTTGTCCCGCTCGGCATCATCACGCTCATCGGAATGCTCATGCTGTGGCCCAGCGCCGATACGGCCGACATCACGGCCGCCAACCCGCTCGCCACGGCGCCGGGCACCTCCATGGACGTGGGAACGGTGCAGCGCGTGGTCCTTGAGGACTGCCCATCCTCCCAGCCGACCGTGGATGCAGGCGGCGAGGCACAGCAGTGTCTGGTTGCCCACACCCAGCCCCACGCCGGGGGCTCCACCGTGCCGGTGGAACTCAACCCGGAAATCGCCCGGTCCGGGCAGGTCGAAGCAGGCGATTCCATCCGCTACCTCAACCTGGAAGGGGTCATCAGCGGCGCGGGCGCCCCGTACATCTTTGTGGACTTCGTCCGCACCCTCCCGGTCGCTGCGCTTGCGGTCCTCTACGCCGTCGTCGTTGTTTCTGTTGCCCGGTGGCGCGGGCTGCGCGCGATCGTCGGGCTGGTTGGTGCGCTGATCGTGCTGGCGCAGTTCATGCTGCCGGGACTTGTCGAGGGTAAGCCGCCGCTGCTGCTGGGGCTGGTCGGTTCCGTGGTGATCATGTTCGGCGTCCTCTACTTTGCGCACGGGTTTTCAGCGCGTACCTCGACGGCGTTGCTCGGGACGATCTTCGGGCTGGCGATCACCGCGCTGTTGGCTGCTTGGGCGACCGACACAGCGAACCTCACCGGCGTCGGCAGCGAAAGTTCCAGCGCCCTCATCAACGCTGCGCCGGAGGTCTCGCTCTCCGGGATCATTCTCTGCGGGCTGATCATCTCCGGGCTCGGTGTGCTCAACGACGTGACGATCACGCAGTCCTCCGCGGTCTGGGAACTGTACGAGCTGGCGCCGGGGACTTCCACGCGTCGACTGTTCGCCGGTGCCATGCGGATCGGCCGGGACCACATCGCCTCAACCGTGTACACCATTGCCTTCGCCTACGCGGGTGCCGCCCTGCCCCTGCTGATTCTGGTGTCGCTGCAGGACAGTTCGCTGGTGGGCACACTGACCAGCGGCGAGCTCGTCGAGGAGGTGGTGCGCACCCTGGTCGGGTCGATCGGGCTTGTTCTCGCCATCCCGGTCACCACGCTGATCGCCGTTCTGGTGGTCAAGGCGGTCGGCATCGACGTCCCGGCGCGCGGTTCCGCGACCGAGTCCGACGACGAACCAACCCCCGCCGTGCTCGCTGCCGAGGATTCCGGCGAGGCACGGGGTAACGGTGCTGTGAGTGTTCCGGCCGGTGCCCCGCCGAGTCGCCGCGAGTTACGCGAACACCGGCAGCGCTGACGCCCGGCCCTCGATTTGCCCCGTCTTGCGACAATGGACGGGTGAGCATTGCACCAACATCTACCGCCACGCGGCTCGACCTGCCGCCGCTGCGCCTGGGCGGGATAACCGTTAACACCCCGGTGGTTCTCGCTCCCATGGCCGGCATCACCAATACAGCGTTCCGACGGCTTTGCCGCGAGTACGGCGGCGGCCTGTACGTCTCGGAGATGGTGACGTCGCGCGCGCTGGTTGAACGCAACCCCGAGTCCTTGCGCATTATCTCCCACGACGACGACGAGAAGGTCCGGTCCGTCCAGCTGTACGGTGTGGATCCCAAGACAGTCGGCGCCGCCGTGCGCATACTCGTGGAGGAAGACCGCGCCGATCACATCGACCTGAACTTCGGCTGCCCCGTCCCGAAGGTTACCCGGAAGGGCGGTGGGGCGGCGCTGCCCTGGAAAACCGACCTCTTCACAGAAATTGTGCAGACGGCGGTACGGGAAGCCTCGCGGGGGGATATCCCGCTGACCATCAAGATGCGCAAGGGCATCGACGAGGATCATCTGACCTTCCGGGAGGCGGGCAAGATCGCGCGCGACGCCGGTGTGGCCGCCGTCGCGCTCCACGGGCGTACGGCGTCGCAGTTCTACTCGGGCAAGGCCGACTGGAACGCTATCGCGGAACTGCGCGAAGCACTGCCGGACATCCCGGTGCTCGGTAACGGCGATATCTGGAGTGCCGAAGACGCCATCAGAATGGTGCAGCAGACCGGCGTCGACGGCGTCGTCATCGGACGGGGATGCCAGGGCAGGCCCTGGTTGTTCGGTGATCTCATGAACGCTTTCGAAGGCAAAGACGAGCGCCACCGTCCGGGCCTCGGCCAGGTGGCCGACACGGTATACCGGCACGCGGAACTGCTGGTCGACACGTTCGGCAACGAGATGATGGCGTTGCGCGACATCCGCAAGCACATGGCCTGGTATTTCAAGGGTTATGTGGTGGGTGGCGACCTGCGCGCCGCGCTCGCCACGGTTCCGACGCTCGAGGTGCTGCGGAGTCTGCTTGACCAGTTGGACCGCACGTCGCCGTACCCCGGAGCCGACGCCGAGGGTCCGCGCGGGCGGGCCGGCTCGCCCAAGCGCACCTCGCTGCCGGACCGGTGGCTGGAAGCGCGGCAACTGAACCCCGCGCAGCAGGCGGACATCGCCGCCGCGGAAGTGAACGTATCCGGTGGATAGGGCAGGGGAGTACGTGCGCAACATGAGCAATGAACGCAACGGGCGTAGCAAACCCAATGAGTACCCGGGCCGTCAGTCGCCGATCACTCCCGGCTACACGGACGCTGACATGCAGCGCTGGGTCGATGAGGCGCCCAAGAGCCTCCACCGCACGCACTTCGAGCGTGACCGTGCCCGCGTGCTGCACTCCTCAGCGCTGCGTCGGCTGGGTGCGAAGACGCAGGTCGTTGCACCCGATACCGACGACTTCGTTCGAACCCGGCTGACGCACAGCCTCGAGGTGGCCCAGGTGGGGCGCGAATTGGGGCGGTCGCTCGGGTGTGACCCCGACATTGTTGACGCCGCCTGTCTGTCCCACGATCTCGGACATCCACCGTTCGGGCACAACGGTGAGGCTACCCTCAACGATCTTGCACACTCCATCGGGGGCTTCGAGGGCAACGCCCAGACCCTCCGGCTGCTCACCCGGCTGGAGCCGAAGGTCATCCGAGCCGACGGCACTCCCGCAGGGCTCAACCTCACCCGCGCCAGCCTTGACGCTGCTTGCAAGTACCCGTGGGCGGCCACGGATGCCCCGGTCATTCACGGCCACCGCACCTCCAAATTCGGTTCTTACGAAGACGATCTGCCCGTTTTCGCCTGGCTGCGGCAGGGAGCGCCGGCCGGGCGGTCCTGCCTCGAAGCGCAGGTGATGGACCTCGCCGACGACATCTCCTACTCGGTCCATGACGTCGAAGACGCCATCGTCGCCGGGCACTTCCAACTGAAGTGGATGGACAACCCGGACCACCGCGCGCGCGTCGTCGGGTATACGCAGCAGTGGTACCTGCCGCACTCGGACCCGGCCGCCGTTGACGCCGCCCTGGCGCGTCTGGAGGCGACGGACGTGTGGGTCCGTGAGGCTGACGGCAGCCGCAAGGCCATGGCCGCGCTGAAGAACATGACCAGCCAGCTCATCGGACGCTTCTGCCTGAGCGCCCTGGAGACCACCCGGGGGATCTACGGCACCGACCCTCTTACCCGGTACGCAGCGGAGATGGTGGTCCCGGAGGACACGGTCACCGAGATCGCGGTCATGAAGGGCCTGGCCACCACCTACGTGATGACGAGCGTCCACCGCCAGCCCATTTACGAACGCCAACGCGAAGTGCTGTCGTCCCTCGTGCAGCAGATGGCTGCAGCCGGGGACCGCTACCTCGAGCCCATGTTCGCGGCCGATTGGCGCGAGGCTGAGGACGATGATTCCCGGCTCCGCGTGGTGATTGACCAGGTCGCCTCCCTTACGGACGCGTCCGCGCTTGCCCTGCACGAGAGGGTTGTCGGCCCCGTTCCTGCGCTCTGGTAGCGGGCCCACAGGCAAGGCGACCCCGACGGCGCGAGCAGGTACCCAACACCTAGACTGGATGGCATGGCCGGACTCATCAAGCGTGAAGATATCGATGAGGTCCGCCAGCGCACGGACATCAAGGAAGTGGTGGACGGCTACGTCACCCTGAAGTCCGCGGGCGTGGGTTCCTGGAAGGGGCTCTGTCCCTTCCATGACGAGCGGTCGCCGTCGTTCCATGTCCGTCCGCACATGGGCTCCTACCACTGCTTCGGGTGCGGTGAGGGCGGCGATGTCATCTCCTTCGTGCAGAAGATGGACCACACCTCCTTCGCCGAGACAGTCGAAAAACTGGCGGCGCGCATCGGTTTCGAGCTCCGTTATGAAGACGGCGGCACCGGGCCCCGGCGTGAGGACGCGGGGAAACGGCAACGCCTGCTCGACGCCCACAAGATTGCCGCGGAGTTCTACCGCGACCAGCTCCTGACTCCCGAGGCCGCCACCGGGCGCGCCTTCCTGCAGGAGCGAGGCTTCGACCGGGCGGCCGCCGAGCATTTCGGCGTCGGCTACGCGCCCCAGGGCTGGGACGGGTTGCTCAATCACCTGACTGGCCGCGGGTTCACACTGGATGAGCTGAAGCTGACCGGCATGTTCAGCGTGTCGTCCAACAACGCAGGCAGGCTCTACGACCGTTTCCGCGGACGGTTGATGTGGCCTATCCGGGACATCACCGGAGATACCGTGGGGTTCGGGGCGCGCAAGCTGTACGAGGATGACCCCGGCCCGAAGTACCTGAACACTCCGGAGACCACCCTCTACAAGAAGTCCCAGGTACTCTATGGGATCGACCTCGCCAAGCGGGAGATCGCCAAATCCCGTCAACTCGTGGTGGTGGAGGGCTACACCGACGTCATGGCATGCCATCTGGCCCGGGTGGGCACCGCCGTGGCAACCTGCGGTACAGCCTTCGGAGCCGAGCACATCAAGATCGCGCGGAGGCTCCTGTCCGACGACGGCACCGGGGGAGAGGTCATTTTCACCTTCGACGGTGACGCCGCCGGGCAGAAGGCAGCGCTGCGGGCCTTCGAGGAAGACCAGAGATTCAACGCACAGACCTACGTCGCCGTCGGCGCAGGCGGAGCTGACCCGTGCGAACTCCGGCAGAGCGCCGGGGATCAGGCGGTACAGGATCTCATCAGCACGCGCCGCCCGCTGTTCGAGTTCGCAATCAAGGCATCCTTCGACCAATTCGATCTCTCCACCGGCGAGGGGCAGATGAAAGCACTCCGGCACGCTGCGCCGATCGTGGCCAATATCCGCGACGTATCCCTGAGATCCGTCTACACCCGGGAGCTTTCCCGCTGGCTCGGGATGCAGTTCGTTGGCGAGGACCAGGTGGCTCGTGCGGTGACGTCCGCAGCGAAGCGGGCAGCGCAGCCGGCACAGGATGGACAAGGCACGCAGGGCAGACAGGGCAGCCAGGGTCCCCAAGGGAACCAGGGGAACCAGGGGAACCAGGGGAACCAGGGTTTCCGGGGGAACAACGGCTCCCAGGGTGACGGCCGGCGTCGTGCAGGAACTCCGGACGCGCAGCCAGGCGGGCCGCACGACGGTACGGCCAATTTTCCCAACAACCAGGGGGGCCAGGAACGCGCTGAGGACGTACCGCAGTTCCGCCGTCCGGACCCCCACGATCCGGTAGCGCGCATGGAGCGCGAGGCGCTCGAGGTGGTCCTGCAATATCCGCAGTTGCTGGATGAGAGCCAATGGGAACGGTTCGCGCATTCCCGGTTCTCCGTTCCCGCATATGCCGCCCTGCACGACGCTGTGCGGGCAGCCGGAACCGGTGGTACGGATGGGCCGGGCTCGGCGTCGAACTGGGTGGAACGGGTGCGCCAGGAAGTCCCGGAGATGCTGCGGGGTTATGTAAGCGAGCTGGCGGTGACCCCGCTGCCGGCCAAGGACGCCGACGCGCTGACCATGTACTGCCGGGACATCCTCA
The DNA here is from genome assembly GCF_059089725.1 of Arthrobacter sp. M71 S08. NCBI lineage: Bacteria > Bacillati > Actinomycetota > Actinomycetes > Micrococcales > Micrococcaceae > Arthrobacter > Arthrobacter sp. M71 S08. Next base: position 695,978 of record NZ_JBNHEY010000001.1, read on the forward strand.
ACAGGCTCTCGGAGCTGCGGATCACCCGCCTCAAGGCGGAGAAGCTGAGTGCGCTGCAGCGGCTCGATCCGTCAGCCGATCCGGCTCTGTTCCAGCAGCTGAACCGGGAGTTGATGGAGCTCGAAATGGAACGCCGCGCGCTGCGCTCCGACTAGCGGCCGCTCAATTTCACTTCCCCGGTTTTCCTATGTAAAGTTGTTCCTGCTGCTTTCCCCCGTAGCTCAATTGGCAGAGCATTCGACTGTTAATCGAAGGGTTACTGGTTCAAGTCCAGTCGGGGGAGCAAATAGGCTCCTGACCTGCGGTTTCGTAGGTCAGGAGCCTTTCTCATGTTCATAGGGGGAGGATCTCACGTGTCGCAACGCCTAAGCCATCCGGCAGCGCCGCTCGTCACAGGTCGCGAGCGGCTGCACTGGGTTGATGTCGCCAAAGCTGTAGCGATCGTGCTCGTGGTGCTTTATCACGTCAGTATCACAGGCGTCGATTTCCTGTTCCCCGGAACGGAAAGCTTCGCACTGGCCGCCTGGCGGGAGGCCTGCCGGATGCTGCTTCCCATTCGGATGCCGCTGTTCTTCCTCGTAGCGGGGATGCTGGCCTCCGGCGCAATCCTGCGGCCCTGGAAGGCGTCCTGGCGCTCCCGGTTCGCCGACATCCTCTGGCCCTATCTCTTATGGAGCCTCATCTTCGCCGGAGTCGCCGGATTCGCGTACCAGCCCGACGATCCCCTCGGGTATACACAGTTCAGCCTGGGGACCATACCGCAGGGAGGCACAGCGTACTGGTTCCTGCCGGTCCTGGTCGCTTTCTTCGCGCTCGCCAAAGTGCTTCGCCCGGTCGCGTCGCTCGCCACGCTCGGTGCGCTGGTCCTGCTCAGCGTGCAATCAGCGATCGGCAGTTATATTCCGGGCTTCGTACCTGATGAGCTGGCGGTGAATATTGTCCGTCTAGCCAACTTCGCACTGTGGTATTTCCTTGGATGCTTCGCGGGAACGACGATCAAACGGATAGCCGAGGCCAGCTCCTCCCGGTTGATACTGGGAGCGGCAGCAATCTATGCCGCACTGACCTACCTCATCTACATTCGTGACACTGAACTCCCGTTGAGTATCACGATCACTATCACCGGACTCATCTGTGCAATAACCCTGTCCGTCTGGGCAACCCGCTATCGGCTGGTCCGCAACGCCGCAAGGTATATGGCGGCGAGAACGCTGCCCATCTACCTGATGCACCCCGTCCTGCTGAGCCTCGTCGGAGGAGCGTTCGTGTGGACAGGCGGCGCGCAGGGTGTCTTGAGTCAGTCACTTCCCGTCCTGAACGCCGTTGCCGTCCCTGTGCTGACTGTCATAATCACTGCCGGCTCGCTCGTCGCGTATGACTTCCTCATGCGTACCCCACTGCGCGTACTCTTCCAGTTCCCGGGTGCCGCACGGGTACCCGTCGCTCGATCCGTCGCAGGCGCGGGGACCCGCTGACGCGCCAGGGCAACCGCCTGTCCGTTGCCCCGGAGAACCCTGGTCCCCCTTCCCATCGGTCGTTCAGGCTAGGGCACTACTCTTGCCCCATGCGTGCAGATGAACTTGTCCTTGTTACGGGCGCCACCGGTTACATCGGAGGCCGCCTGGTCTCACGGCTGCTGGAGGAAGGCCGACGGGTCCGCGTTGTTGTGCGGTCGCCGCAGAAGCTGAGGGACGTGCCGTGGGCCGCGCAGGTGGAGGTCATTGAAGGCGACCTTCAGGACGCCGACACCATGAACCGTGCGTGTGAGGGCGTTTCCACGCTGTACTACCTCGTTCACTCCATGGGATCCGGACGCGGGTTCGATGAGCGGGAGGCGCAGATTGTCGCGACCGTCGCCGGGGCAGCTGCGCATGCTTCCGTCCGGCGCATCGTCTACCTGGGCGGTCTGCACCCGCAGGGCGTCGAGCTTTCGACCCACATGCGTTCCCGCGTTGCGGTGGGGGATGCGCTGCTGGCCTCCGGAGTTCCCACCGTTGCCTTCCAGGCCGGGGTCGTGATCGGTTCCGGCTCCGCGTCGTTCGAAATGATCCGTCACCTGGCCGATGTTCTCCCGGTGATGCCGGCCCCGAAGTGGGTGCTGAACCGCATCGAACCCATCGCCGTACGCGACGTGATCCACTACCTGCTCAGCGCCCTCGGCCTTCCCGAAGGGCTCAACCGCACCTTCGACATCGGCTCAGGTGACGTGCTGACGTACGCGGACATGATGAAGCGCTACGCAGAAGCGGCCGGCCTGCCCCGGCGGACCGTTCTCGCGCTACCGGTCCTCACGCCACGCCTGGCGGGGCACTGGGTGAATCTCGTTACCCCCATTCCGCGTGCCATGGCGATGCCATTGATCGAATCCCTCCAGCACGACGCCATCACCGCCGAAGCGGACATCCATGACTACCTGCCGCGACCGGACGGCGGCCTCACGGACTACCGCAGGGCCGTCGACCTTGCCCTCAACAAGATGAGTGCCGGTGAAGTGGAGACGAGCTGGGCGGGAGCTTCACTGCGCGACGCAGTCGCCGACCCACTTCCGTCCGACCCTCAGTGGGCCGGCCATACCGTTTTCAAGGACGAGCGCACCCTCCACTCGGACGCACCTGCCCCAGCGGTCTGGAAAGTGATCGAGGGCATTGGCGGGGAAAACGGGTGGTACTCCTGGCCCGTCGCCTGGGCAGCGCGGGGCTGGCTGGACAAGGTGGCGGGCGGCGTCGGTCTGCGCCGCGGACGAAGGCACTCCTCGGAGCTGATGGCGGGCGAGGCCCTGGACTTCTGGCGGGTCGAGGAGTTGGTGCGCGGCGAAAAGCTGCGACTGCGGGCTGAGATGAAGCTTCCCGGGCGGGCATGGCTTGAGCTGTCAGTAGTGCCCGACGGCAGCGCCAGCGAGTACCGCCAGCGCGCCGTCTTCTTCCCCCGCGGCCTAGCCGGCAGGCTCTACTGGCTCAGTGTGTTGCCGTTCCACGGCGTGGTCTTCGCTGCAATGGCCCGCAACATCACGCGCACGGCAGAGCGCGCCGGCCAGGAGCGGTGACCGCCGCTGGGTAGCTGCGTGCCGGGGATCCCCAGCTAGCGCAGGGCGGGTACGGTGCGTGGCCGGACGATTGTCCAGAGGAACACGATTCCAAGGGCGATGCACGCCGCCATGACCGCGGCCATGGGTGTCGCTGAAGCAATGCCGAGGACACCGACGATGGGTGAGATCACCCCGGCGAGCCCGAAGGTCGTCGCTCCTAGGAGCGACGCCGCCGTGCCGGCCTGGGCGCCGTGGTTGGCCAATGCGAGCACCTGTACGCACGGGAAGGTGAAGCCCGCCGCCGCGATGTAGAACCAGAGCGGAACTGCTGTACCCCAGAAACCCAGCTCCAGGTAGTCGAAGAGAATCATCAGCATGGCCATCGCGAGCATCGCTACTGTGGAGCAGGCAATGATCCACTGTGGACCCACTCTGCGGACAATGCGTGCACTGGTCTGTACGGCCGCGACGATGCCGAGCGAGTTCACAGCGAAAAGCAGTCCGTACTGTTGCGGATCAAGTCCATACACGTCCTGGAACAGGAACGGGGACGCCGAGAGGTAAGAGAACAGGCCGGAGAAGTTCATGCCGCCGACCAGCAGGATCCCGATGAAGATCCGGTCGGTCAGAACCGCGCGGTACCGCTGAAGCGCGGTGGATGTCGACGCCTTCCGCCGGTCCGCAGGCAGCGTCTCGATAATGAACAACGAGACGGCGAGGATCACCAGGAACCCGTACGCAGCGAGGAACCAGAAGATCCCGGGCCACGGCATCACCACCAGCAACTGGGATCCGATGACCGGCGCGAAGATGGGCGCCATGCCGTTCACCAGCGCCATATAGGAGAGCATGCGGACCAGCGGGTAACCGCTGAAGAGGTCACGGATCATTGCCATGGCGACCACGCCGCCACCGGCGGCTCCGACGCCCTGCAACACCCGGAAGATCATGAGCATGCCGATGTCGGTCGACAGTGCCGCGCCCAGGGAGGCGACGACGTGCAGGGCGGTGGCAGCGATCAGCGGAAGCCGCCTGCCCACCTTGTCGCTCAGCGGTCCCACGAGCAACTGGCCCGCCGCGAACCCCACGATCGTCCCGGTCAGGGTGAGCTGCACAGCCGCTTCAGAGACGCCGAGGTCATCCTGCAGCGCAGGGAACGCGGGCAGGTACAGGTCGATGGTGAACGGGCCGAGGGCAGTCAGGGTGCCAAGAATGACAACGTAGATCAGCTTCCCTCGCCGGGTGAGGGCGTCACCGGGGTGCGTGATGGTGCTCAACAGATACCTAACTGGCGCGTGTGCGGATGCGGGGAAATTGCACTGCGACTCTGCAGGCGGGGAATTTTGGAGAGCCGCTGAACACAGCATGGTGGTTGCCACGGCGAATCAATTCTATCAGCCGTCCGGAGACGACGCTCGGAGAAATGTTCCCGAACCGGGTGCGTTCCATCGCCCACGGCGTGGCCACCATGGTGAACTGGATCTTCAACGTCATCGTCACGCTTGGGTTCCCGTGGGTCAGCCGGAAGACCGGGACGAACTGGTTGCCGCTGAAAGCGGTGTTCGACGCACGCGGGCGAGAAATATGCGTCGGTGGTAATTTTGGGACTGTTGCGCAGGATGAACGGATGGGAGCAGGGCATATGGAGAGCTCGACCAGCACGCGGGTAAATCGGTCCAGTGGTACACCGTCGGCAATCGGCCTCATCAGATTGCTGTTGCGGCTGACCCCGCGTCAGCTCGGCGATGAAGTCTCACTTGCCCGCGAGCAGCTCAAGCAAAAGGGCATTACCGCAGGCGTTGCAGCGGCTTTCTTCGCTGTAGCGCTTGTTTTTGTTGCTTTCCTGGCTGTTGCCCTCATTGTTGCGGCGATCATGGGCCTCGCAACGGTCATGCCCGCCTGGCTCGCGGCGTTGTGTTTCGCTGCGCTGTTCCTCATCATTGCGGCGATCGCGGGTCTGATGGGCTTCACCCGGTTCAAGAAGGCGCTGCCGCTCCTGCCCGAGGATGCCATCCGCGGGGTCCGGTATGACATCGGGGTGCTCAAGGAAGGGCGCAAGTTCAACCCGGCGACGCTCGACGTCAAGAAGCCTGCCGAGGAAAAGAAGGCCAAGCACAAGGAAACCGGGGAGCCCAAGCCGCCGACGCCGTCGTACACCGAGCTCCGCAGCCGCTCCGGGCGCCGCCGCGACCACATCGCCGAAACGCGCGACCATCTGGGCCGCGAACTGGACTTCAAGTCGCAGTTCAACCGCACAACCTCACGGGCGCGTACCGCTGCCGCGCATGCGAAGTCGTCAGCGGTCCACGCCCGCGATGCCCGGCGCACTGAAAGCATTTCCCCGCGGGCAGCCCACGTCCCGGCGCGCCACAATCCGCGCTACAACCAGACCCTCGCCGACCGGTGGAAGCCGCTCAGCGTCGTCGCCGCTTCCGCCGCTGCAATCGCGGTGATGGTGCGCCGGCTCGTCGAAAAATAAGAGTCGCACCCCTGTTTGGGGCGCGCCGTCCGCTGCCGGGTAAATGCGTCCCTGCCTGCATAATGGGAGCGGAGGGACAGTGATCAGACTTATTGGCGCCGGGGGAAAGCCTGGGCGGGCTCCTGACGAGTTGAACACCTTCTGGACTGTGCCCAACATCATCACCGTGGTCCGGTTCCTGGGAGTCCCACTCTTTGTCCTGTTCATCGTGCAGAGTCAGTATGCAGCCGCTGTGATCACCCTGGTGCTGCTCGGATCTACGGACTGGATTGACGGTTATGTGGCCCGCCGGTTGGGGCAGGTCTCCGCGATCGGCAAATGGCTGGATCCGTTGGCGGACCGGACAGCCCTGATTGTCGTTGCCGTGACCTTCGTGGTGGACGGGGTTGCGCCCATCTGGCTGGTGTTGGCCATCGTGATTCCAGACGTCATCCTCATCATCAATGCGCTGATTCTCTTCCGCGGACGGTTGTCCCTGCCGGTGTCAACCATCGGCAAGATCCGGACCGCGCTGCTGCTCGTCGGAGCTCCGCTTCTGCTCCTGCAGCGCGTCGAGGGATTCGACCAGCAGTGGCTGGCGATCACCTCCAGCACGCTGCTGATTCTTGGCTGCATCGGTCACCTCATCGCGTTCTTCGGGTACTTCATCGCGGCCCACCGCCTGTACCGGCAGGAGCGCACCGGATGATGAGAGCAGGCACATGGCCTGGGTAGCGGTCTTCCTGGCGCTGCTCGGCGCATGCTTCCTCGCGTACGGCGCCCAGCGCCAGGGCAGCGCCGTACGCTCAAACACCGGTGGCCTGTCACTGAACTCCACCGGGTTCATGCGCTTGCTGCGCAATCCCCGGTGGATCCTCGGGCTGATCCTGCTCGGCGCCGGAATCGTGTGCAACGTCATCGCGCTCAGTCTGGCCAGCCTCACCGTCGTGCAGCCCATCGGGGCTATCGCGCTGGTCATCACCACGATCGTGAACTCCAGGGACCAGGGCGTGCGGATCAACCGGGCCACCGTCGTCGCAATCTCCCTGTGCGTCACAGGAAGCGCATTGTTCGTAGTGCTTGCCCTCAACGTGACGCGCAAGAACCACGTCGTCCTGCCTGACCAGGAACTGACAGCGGTCCTGCTGCTGAGCATCGCTGTCGCCGTGTTCGGCACCCTCGCGGCTTTCTTCAAGCGGCGGCTCAGCGCGTTCGCCTACATTCTCGGGGCCGGCGTGCTCTTCGGTTTCGTGGCCGTGCTGACCAAGATCATCGCCACGCACCTGCTCGATCCGAACGGACGGTTCTTCCTGAACGTTCCCCTCTACAGCGTGATCGCCATCATCGCGGCGGCGGGGCTTGGCTCATGGTTTGTGCAGAGCGCCTACGCAACAGGACCGCCCGACCTCGTGATCGCAGGCCTGACCGTGGTCGATCCGATCGTGGGAATCGCCGTCGGCATAGCCGTGCTGGGAGAACTCCAGCCACACGTTGAATCAGTGATCGCAATTGCCATGGGTGCGGCCGCCATCGTTGCTATTGTTGGAGTAATAGCCCTGTCGCGCCACCATCCGGATGTGGTCAAGCGCCAGAAAGAAGCACGACGGCGGTAACGCCGGTGACTTCGCCCACCGTTGCCAACCCGAGGACTACTTCGTGACTGATACGGCAGCAGATGCGCCGCTGACCATCCTCATCGCCGCAGATACCTACCCGCCGCACGTGAACGGGGCGGCCCAGTTCGGGTACCGGCTGGCCAAGGGCATGACCGCACGCGGTCACAACGTCCATGTCCTGGCCGCCAATGCCAAGGACGGCAAGAGCTTCACGGAGCCGGGAGGCGACTGGACGGTGCACCGTCTCCGCTCGCACTCGGTTCCCACGCACGAGTACTGGCGAATCTGCCTGCCCTGGGAGATCAAGCGTGAGATCAGCATGCTCTTCGACCGGGTGCAGCCCGACGTCGTGCACATCCAGTGCCACTACATGGTCGGTGAGTATGCCCTCTATGAGGCGGTGAAGCGCGGTATCCGTGTGGTCGCCACCAACCACTTCATGCCGGAGAACCTGAACCCGTTCCTGCCGTTCCCGCAGTGGTTCAAGAACATTGTTGCCAGGAACTCCTGGCGCGACATGGGCAGGGTGATGGGGAAGGCCGACGTCGTCACCACCCCCACTCCGCTTGCCGCCAAGGCAATGCACGAGCACGCTTTCCTCCGCAAGGTCCTGCCGCTGTCGAACGGTATTGATGCGGCAGCGTATGAGGCCAGGCCGGGGGAGCGGATTGAGCGTCCGGATTATCCGATCGTTTTGTTCGTGGGCCGCCTCGCTGAAGAAAAGCATGTGGACGTGCTCATCGACGCCGTGGCGAAGACACCCAAGGAGCTGAACCTGCATCTGGAGATCGTCGGCGGGGGCGAAGTGAAGCCCGCGCTGCAGGCCCAGGCGAAGCGGCTGGGGTTGGAGCACCGCGTGAAGTTCCACGGGCTCATCGACGATGAGCAGCTGCGCCAGGCCTATCTGCGGGCAACTGTCTTCTGCCAGCCCGGCACCGCTGAATTGCAATCACTCGTCACGCTCGAGGCAATGTCCGCTTCCACGCCGGTGTTGCTGGCAAATGCAATGGCTCTGCCGCACCTTGTGGAAGAGGGTGCCAACGGGTACCTGTTCACGCCGCACGACAGCGTAGAACTGGCTCGGCGGCTCACGGAAATCGTGTCCATGCCCGAGGCTGAGCGCGAGCGGATGGGCAAGATGAGCCGCTCCATGGTCGAGAAGCACAGCATAGACACCACCCTCGCAACGTTCGAGAATCTTTACCTCGGCCGGTCCTACGAGGCTGAAACGGTCTAGCCCGCCTGATTCACCGCCGCAGTCGTGACTAGAATGGATTGCGCCGATGAGTTATCGGTGCTGCGGGGCTGTAGCTCAGCCGGTTAGAGCAGCGGACTCATAATCCGTTTGTCGTGGGTTCAAGCCCCACCAGCCCTACAGATAAGCGAAGAACCCCGGTCCTCCAGGGCCGGGGTTCTTCCGTGTCACCGGATGACTGGCAGCAGAAGTTACTCACGGGTAACATAGGAACAGATGTGTGCGCCACGAGGGCGCGGACTGCGCCGGCGCAGGTGCGCGTCGGCTGACTGATGGTGAGGAACGTTCATGGGTGGACCCGCTCTCGACGCTGACAATCTGCCGTATGCTGACGGCGACTTCTACTTCTTCGAGCAGCTGCTCGCCCCCGAGGAGCGGAACCGGCTCCGTGAGGTCCGGGAGTGGCTCGCACAGGAGGTGCGCCCGCACGCATCGCGATGGTGGAACGCCGGAGTATTCCCGACAGAGTTGATCCCGCGGATCGCGGAGCTGGATATCGTCTCTCCCGTGAAGCGGCTCGGGTACTCGAATCTCTTCGCCGGCCTGCTCCACGCCGAGTTCACCCGGGCGGATACCTCCATCGCGACCTTCATGGGAGTCCATGACGGGCTGTTCACCGGTTCCATCGAGACGCTCGCCTCGCCCGAGCAGCAGGCGGAGTGGCTCCCGGACATCTACGCGATGAAGAAGATCGGCGCTTTCGGTCTCACCGAACCACTGGGTGGTTCGGACGTTGCCGGCGGCACGCGGACAACGGCGGAGCGCAACGGAGACGGGTGGGTCCTCAACGGCGCGAAACGCTGGATCGGCAACGCGACCTTCTCTGACTGGGTAGTCATCTACGCCCGCGACGTCGCCGACAACCAGGTCAAAGGCTTCATGGTCGATACCTCGCTGCCGGGTTACAAGGCTGCGAAGATCGAAAACAAGACCGCGCTGCGAACGGTGGAGAACGCCGACATTCTGCTGGAGGGACTCCAGATCAGCGACGACTACCGGCTCACCGGCGCCAACAGCTTCAAGGACACGAATAAGGTACTGCGCATCACGAGGCTTTCTGTGGCGTGGCAGGCCGTAGGGCAGCAGTTGGCAGCATTTGATGTCGCCCGCCGGTATGCCGTGGAGCGCCAGCAGTTCGGCCGCCCGCTCGCGTCTTTCCAGCTCATCCAGCAGCAGCTGGTCGAGATGCTGGGTAATACCGTCAGCTCCCTCGGCATGATGGTGCGTCTCGCCCAGCTGGCCGACGACGGCGGTGCACGCGACGAGCAGTCAGCTCTCGCCAAGGCTTTCACCACCGCCCGCATGCGGGAAACCGTCGCCCTGGGCCGCAGCATCCTCGGAGGCAATGGCATTGTCACCGACTATGAGATGGCCAAGATTTTCGCTGATGCAGAAGCCGTCTATTCCTACGAGGGGACGTACGAAATCAACTCGCTGGTTACGGGGCGCGCGATCACGGGTATTGCCGCCTTCGTCTAGGTCTGCGGTTCACTCCGGGTCCGTCAGGGGAAGCAGTACAGAAGGGCGCCGGTCGGAGACGAAGGGGAGCGGATTGACGTACTCCCCGTTTTCACGCACACCCCAGTGCACACACAGGCTGGGACAGTGAGGTTCGGTGCTGATGCGCCCGACCTCCTGCCCGGCCTGCACGGTGTCACCCTCCGCAACCGAGGCGGTCACCGGTTCGAAGCTGGACAGGAAGCCGTCGCCATGGTCGATCGTCAGCACCGGCCGGTCCACCACAGTACCGATGAACACCACTACGCCCTCGGTCGGACTGAGAATCACGCCGTCCGCGGCGCCGAGATCAACGCCGCGATGCCCGGCCATCCACCGTTCCGGCGGCCGGTCGAAATGCCTCAACACCGGCGGGGTGCCGCCCAGGGGCCATTCCCACTGCCCTTCGGCCGTTGAGGAGGCGGTCGCCGGCGGAGTCAGAGAGATGAGGAGACCCACGCCGACTACGATGGCCGGTCGCTGGAACGCGTTCTGTAGAGCAGTCACTCCCTTACTGTGCTCTGCGTCGGTGGTGAGCGACCGTCGTCGTCCGCGTATGTGGACACACCCAGCGTTTTCGGTCGCCTGTGGAGCAGGGGAGGGGCCCGTGGCACCAGTCGGGAGCGGGTACCGGCTGTAGTACACTTGGTGAAGCAGTTCTCCGTATGCTGTCGTGCCATAAAGTTCCTTATTGGTGCGCCGAGCGTCGGGAAACTGACTACGCGCGTCTTGATTCTCGGGCAGCCCATCGTTGAACTTTCAGCAGCGGGCGCGTGTCCGGGAACACTGCTCCAGCGGTCCGGAGGAATCCGGTCGGAGGAGTGAGCCACTCGGCTGACGGACGCCAGGACCCCGCGTCGTCCGCGGGATATCAACCGTCAAACCGGCAGAACACAGCAATGCCTGTGCTGCCCTACGAAAGGAACGACATGCCAGTCGTTACCATGCGCCAGCTGCTTGACAGCGGCGTCCACTTCGGCCACCAGACCCGTCGCTGGAACCCGAAGATGAAGCGCTTCATTTTCACGGAGCGCAACGGAATCTACATCATTGACCTGCAGCAGTCGCTGTCCTACATCGACCGCGCCTATGAGTTCATCAAGGCAACGGTCGCGCACGGCGGAACCGTTCTGTTTGTCGGTACCAAGAAGCAGGCCCAGGAAGCGATTGCCGAGCAGGCAACCCGTGTTGGCCAGCCCTACGTTAACCAGCGCTGGCTGGGAGGCATGCTCACCAACTTCCAGACTGTTTCCAAGCGCATCCAGCGCATGAAGGAACTCGAGGAAATCAACTTCGAAGATGTCGCCGGTTCCGGCCACACCAAGAAGGAACTCCTCCTGCTCCAGCGTGAGCTGACCAAGCTTCAGAACAACCTGGGCGGTATCCGCAACCTCACCAAGGCTCCGTCCATCGTGTGGGTTGTCGACACCAAGAAGGAGCACCTCGCGATCGACGAGGCCAAGAAGCTTAACATCCCGGTTGTCGCAATCCTCGACACCAACTGCGATCCCGATGAGGTCGACTTCCCGATCCCGGGCAACGACGACGCCATCCGCGCCGTCAACCTGCTGACCCGCGTTGTTGCCGACGCCGTTGCCGAGGGCCTCATCGCCCGCAACAACCGCGCCTCCGGTAACGATGCCGCAGCAGCCGAAGAGCCGCTCGCTGAGTGGGAGCGTGAGCTGCTTGAGGGTAGCGCCGCTCCTGCCGAGGATGCTCCGGCAGCCGAAGCACCGGCTGCGGAAGCACCGGCCGCCGAGGAAGCACCCGCTGCCGAAGCACCGGCTGCTGAAGAAGCTCCTGCTGAGGAAGCTGCAACCGGCGAGAGCAAGTAGTTTCAGCGACAGGGTGCGGGACGTCAAAGCCCGCACCCTTTCGTTTGTGCCGGAGCCTGGATCCGGAGAACTTTCACGCAAACTATCTTTGACGAGAAACCACATCTGAGGAGTTCAAATGGCAAACTACACTGCCGCTGACATTAAGGCTCTCCGCGAGCGGACCGGCGCCGGAATGATGGACGTGAAGAAGGCTCTCGACGAGGCCAACGGCGATGCCGACAAGGCCATGGAGCTCATTCGCATCAAGGGTCTGAAGGGTGCTACTAAGCGCGAAGGCCGTTCAACTGCCGAGGGCCTCGTAGCCGCCAAGGTCGAGGGCAACGTCGGTGTCATGGTCGAGGTCAACTGCGAAACCGACTTCGTCGCCAAGGCCGGCCCGTTCATCGAATTCGCCAACAAGGTGCTTGCTGCCGCCATCGAGTCCGGTGCGTCCGACGTCGAGTCGCTGCTCGCCCACACCGTTGACGGCAAGGCCGTCTCGGAGCACGTCATCGAAGCCGGTGCACTGCTCGGCGAGAAGGTGGACATCCGCCGCGTGGCACGCGTCGAGGGTGCGATCGTTGACGCCTACCTGCACAAGACGTCCAAGGACCTCCCTGCGCAGGTCGGCGTGCTCTTCGCCGTTGAAGGCAGTGGAGATGCGGCAGCCGAGGCTGCACACGACGTCGCCGTTCACATCGCGGCCTACTCACCGACCTACCTCACCCGTGAGGACGTCCCGGCAGAGCTGGTCGAGACCGAGCGCCGCATCGCTGACGAGACGGCGCGTGCAGAGGGTAAGCCCGAGGCCGCCCTTTCCAAGATCGTCGAGGGTCGCCTGACCGGCTTCTTCAAGGAGGGCGTACTGGTTGACCAGGCGTTCGCCAAGGATGCCAAGAAGTCTGTGGCGCAGGTACTGAAGGAAGCAGGAGTGGAGCCCAAGGAGTTCGCTCGCTTCCGGGTGGGTGCCTAAACAGTTGTTTGACCCTCACGGGTCCGTGTTTCTTTGAGATGATGAAGGGGTGGTCGCCACGGTGGCCGCCCCTCCGTCATGTCCGGTGACACATCCTGCACCGAACCTGTAAGACTGATCCCAATCCAATCATTCGAGATCTGCCCGCCGAAGCCGCGAAGACGCCCAGGCAGGGCAAGTTCCACCCGATCTGCATTGAGCATTCAGTGCAGAAAGCAATTCAAACGCACGCACGACAGCCCCGGGAGGCATCATGGAGAAATACGATAAGGCTGGCCAGAGCGGATCCCCTAGGCGGCGTGTGCTGTTGAAGCTTTCCGGAGAAGTCTTCGGCGGCGGGAAGCTCGGCGTCGACCCCGAGATGGTGCGGGGGATCGCGAAGCAGATTGCCGCGACTATCGGCGAGGTCGAAGTCGCCATTGTCGTCGGCGGCGGAAACTTCTTCCGCGGCGCCGAACTGTCCCAGAGCGGTATGGACCGTTCACGTGCGGACTACATGGGCATGCTCGGCACCGTGATGAACTGCCTGGCGCTGCAGGACTTCCTTGAACAGGCCGGTGTCGAGACCCGGGTGCAGAGCGCCATTACCATGGGGCAGGTCGCGGAAGCCTACATCCCGCGGCGCGCGATCCGGCACCTTGAGAAGGGCAGGGTCGTGATCTTCGGTGCAGGCGCCGGCCTGCCGTACTTCTCCACAGATACGGTCGCCGCCCAGCGCGCGCTGGAAGTCCGCGCCGACGTCGTACTGATGGCCAAGAGCGGTGTGGACGGCGTCTACACCGCCGACCCGCGCAAGGATCCCAGCGCCCAGAAGCTGGACGCGCTCTCCTACGACGACGCGCTGCGGCAGGACATCCGGGTGATGGACCAGACGGCCATGACCATGTGCAAGGACAACAACCTCTCCATGGTGGTCTTTGGCATGGAGGGTGAGGGCAACGTCACCAGCGCCATCATGGGCGAGCGGATCGGCACTGTCGTCACCGCCTGAGCGCCGCGCACCGGTGGGACGGTCCCAGCGTATCCCCGGCTGTGAACTAGGATTATCAACTGAATCGGACGCTCAGAAGCAGCGGATTTCGAACCAAAGGAGAAATCGTGATCGAAGAGACTATGTCAGAGGCCACCGAGCGAATGGACAAGGCCGTCGAGGCTGCGAAGGAAGACTTCGCGACTGTCCGCACCGGCCGTGCCAACCCGTCCCTGTTCTCGAAGGTTGTCGTCAACTACTACGGTTCACCCACGCCGCTGCAGCAGCTGGCCTCCTTCCAGAACCCGGAAGCGCGCACGCTGCTCATCACGCCGTTTGACCGGTCCGCGCTCAGCGAAATCGAAAAGGCACTGCGGGACTCCGATCTTGGAGCGAACCCGTCCAATGACGGAAACGTGATCCGCGTGGTCCTCCCCGAGCTGACGGAGGAACGGCGCAAGGAGTACGTCAAACTGGTCCGCGGCAAGGCCGAGGACGCCAAGATCCAGATCCGGAACATCCGCCGCAAGGCGAAGGACGGGATCGACAAGGCGGTCAAGGACGGCGACGCCGGCGAAGACGAGGGCGCCCGCGCCGAGAAGGACCTGGACGCACGGACAAAGTCCCACACTGACACCATCGACGACATGCTCAAGCGCAAGGAAACAGAGCTGCTCGAGGTCTGATGAGCGACCCCCAGCCTTCTACCGAGGCTGGCCGCACGCCTGCCGCTGACGCTGCGCACAAGGCCGCGGCCGGACCGCCGGACGCTGGCGTCCTGCCTGGCAGGCGTGCACTGCGCGAGGCAGCGAAAACCCGCGGAGTCAGCCTGTTCAAGCGCCGTCCGCCGCGCGCCAAGTCCGGGGAAAACTCACGCGCGGGACGGAATCTCCCGGCGGCCATCGTCGTCGGAGTTGCGCTGCTCGTATCGCTGCTTGCAGGGATGCTGTTCCTGCCGCTGGGGTTCGTCGCGCTCACCACGATGATCGGCGTCGTCGGCGTCTGGGAAGTCGGCAGGGCGCTCGAGGTGCGGCAAATCAACGTGCCCACCGTGCCCGCTGTGGTGGGCGGCGTTGCGTTGCCGTTCGCCGCCTACCTGGGTGGTCCTGAAGCGCTGGCATTCGCGACGGTGGTGTCCGTAACCGCACTGGCACTGTGGCGCAGTCTCGATCCTGCGCCCGACGCGGCGCGAAGCATTATGGCGGGAACCTTCGTCCTCCTATGGGTGCCGTTCCTCCTCAGCTTCGCGATGCTGCTGCTTCAGGAGCCCTCGGGCGCGATCAAGGTCGCCACTCTGCTGTTGCTGGTTGTATCGAACGACACCTTCGGTTATCTGATAGGCGCATTCTTCGGCAAGCACGCCATGGCACCTCGAATCAGCCCGAAGAAGTCCTGGGAGGGCTTCGGCGGGTCGATCGGGGGAGCGATGGTGGTGGGCGTCCTCGCGGTGGTGTTCCTGCTGGACCGGCCATGGTGGGTGGGTATCTGCCTGGCGGTCGCCGTTGTCGCTGCAGCCACCGCCGGAGACCTCGCTGAGTCAATGATCAAGCGTGAACTCGGTGTCAAGGACATGAGCAGCCTCCTGCCCGGGCACGGCGGTGTGATGGACCGGCTCGATTCGATCGTTTTCGCCTCACCAGTTGCTTTCCTGCTGTCGGTTACATTGTTACCCGGAGCCCTGTAGAACCGCACAGCCCTGCGTCGTAACCGCGTCGGAACAAAGAGAGAGAACGCACAACCATGGATGGAGCACGCAACGGCAGTTCGCCGTTTGCCCGTGTCGGCCGGCGCGAGTATGGCTACAACGCCAGGCAGGTCGACAAGTTCCTGACCCGCGCGCGCACTTTCTACAACTCCGACGGCGCTGACGGCGACCCCGTCACCAGTTCCGACGTACGCACCATGGCCTTCGATCCTGCGCGTGGCGGGTATGAACCGCGGGCCGTCGACGCAGCCCTCGACCGGCTGGAGGACGTCTTCGCCCAGCGGGAGCGGGACGCTCTCATCGAGTCGAAGGGTGAACAGGCGTGGCTCATGCGGATCGGGCGCATCTCGGCTGTCCTTCGTGGGCGCCTGCACCGGCCCCCGGGCGAACGTTTCCGGCGTCCGTCCCGGAAGAATGCCACCAGCTACAACATCGAAGACGTGGACGCCCTCTGCGATCAACTGCTGGGGTATTTCGAGAACGACCTGCCGCTCAGCGTCGATGTGGTCCGCCGGGCGGTCTTCCGGGAAGCCATCGGCCAGGACGGATACGAGGAAACTCAGGTGGATGCCTTCCTCGACCGCGTGGTCGAGCTCATGGCGGCCATCGACTAGCCAAACTATTGCCCAGCGCGACGGCGCTCAGGCAGGCTCAGGTGTGTGCAGCCGCGCGAGCACCCGCGACGTGTTTCTCGGCCTGCGCCTGGCGGTCATGCGTGACACCACGATGGTGATGGCGAACGCTGCGGGAACCGTCCAGAGGGCGGGCAGCCGAAGCCACTGCGGCGCCTGATCGACACCCAGAACGGCCGCCAGCAGAATCGACCCGCCGCACAGGACCGCCCCGGAGAGCATGCCCGCGATCGCTCCGGCGTCCGTGAGTCCGCGCCACCAGATACCAAGCACCAGCAGCGGACAGATGGTGGACGCCGTGAATGCGAACACCATGCTCACGCTGCCGGCCAGGGCGAGGGTGTCCGTGAGCAGGGCAAAACCCAGCGGGATGAGTGCCGAGATAACCGCCGCCCACCGGAACCCCGACACGCTCGCACGGAAGAAGTCCTGGCTCACTACGCCCGCCAGTGAGACGACCAGTCCGCTGGACGTCGAAAGGAATGCAGCGAACGCTCCGGCGGTGACGAAGGCCGAGAGCACGTCTCCGGCGAGGCCGTCGAAAATGCGGCTCGGCAGCAGCAGCACGGTGGCATCGGCAGCGCCCTGCACCGCCAGATCGGGCGTGTGAATCCTGCCGAGCAGGCCGTACAGGGTGGGGAACAGGTAGAACACGGAGAGCAGCCCCAGCACAATAAGGGTGGTCCTGCGCGCCGAGGCTCCGTCGGGGTTGGTGTAGAAGCGCACGAGCACGTGCGGCAGTCCGAGGGTGCCGAAAAGCAGCGCGATGACCAGGGAGAAGTTCTGGTACAGCGAGGCGTCCGGCGTGGCGTCGAGTTCGGAACTGAACACGGCGCCGTCGTTCGTCAGTGACTCTCCCGTACCTGACAGCTGGATCAGAATGAAGACCACCGGAACTGCCAGTGCAGTCAGCTTCAGCCAGTATTGGAAGGCCTGGACGAAGGTGATGGAGCGCATCCCGCCGGTGATTACGCTCAGGCACACAACGACGACGACGGCCACCGAGCCCACCCAGGACGGCAGACCGGTGGTGATGCGCACCGTGAGCGCTGCACCGTGAAGCTGCGGAACGATGTAGAGCCAGCCGACCGCGATGACCAGGAGGCTTGTCACCCGTCGGACGTTGCGCGAGTCGAGGCGGGCCTCGGCGAAATCGGGGATGGTGTATGCGCCGGAGCGCCGCAGGGGAGCGGCCACGAACAGGAGCAGCATGAGGTATCCGGCGGTGTAGCCGATGGGGAACCAGAGGGCGTCCACGCCGGAGAGCAGGATCAGCCCGGCCACGCCGAGGAAGCTGGCGGCGGAGAGGTATTCACCGCCGATCGCGGACGCGTTCCACCAGGGCCGCACGGTACGCGAGGCCACGTAGAAGTCTCCGGTGGTGCGCGAGATCCGGAGGCCATAAATACCGATCAGGACGGTGGACACCGCGACGAGAACCAGCGACACGTACCCGACGACCGGATTCAGCTCCGGGAACGTCACTGGTCGTCCACCAGGTCACGGAAGCGCTGCTCGGTGCGTCCGGCGCTTCGCACATACAGGACGGCGCAGCTGATCACGAGCGGGTAGATGCCCAGGCCGAGGACGAGCCAGGGGACGGGGACAGTTGCGATTGTCCACGTGTTGATCGCCGGGAAGACGCTGAACAGGACCGGGATGCCGGCGAGGATCACCAGGAAGCCGGACGCCACCACCACAGCCAGCCTCAGTTGGGACCGGATGAGCGATCGCACGAAGAGTTCCCCGACGTCGGACTGCTCAGCCATCTCCCGTGAGACGGGATAGGAAGAGGCCGGCCCCGTTGCGGAGTGGGGTGCGGTGACACGGACCCGTGCCGGGCCTGGTTCAGGCGCGGACACGGTGTTACTGCCTGGGCCGCAGTCGCGTGGCTTCGAGCTTGCCGCGGATCTCGGACAGGTGGCGCCGGCTCACCGGCAGTTCCGCGTCACCCACCAGCACGCTTGCCCTACCCGTTCCGAGCTTCACCTGCGTCACCTGGTCCATTGCCACCAGGTAGGAGCGGTGCGTCCGCAGGAACCCGGCGTCAGCCCACTGCCGCTCAAGGTCATTCAGGGGAATCCGGATGAGGTAGCTCGCCTCTGCGGTGTGCAGCCGTGCGTAATCACCCTGGGCCTGGACGTACCGGACCTCGTCGCGCCGGATCATCTTGCTGATGCCGCCCTGATCCACCGTGATGACCTCCGGCGTCGTGGCGCCGTCCTCCATCAGTTCGCAGATGCGGCGCACTGATTCGGTGAGCCGCTCGGTGCGGACCGGCTTGAGCAGGTAATCGACGGCGCGAAGTTCGAACGCCTCCAGCGCCCGGTCTTCATCCGCGGTGACGAAGACGACGGCGGGAGGCCGGCTGAACCGCGAGATGACCCTTGCGATGTCGAGGCCGGACAGGGACGGCATATGGATGTCGAGGAACAGCGCATCGATCGGGTGGCTCTGCAGGATCCTCAGGGCCTCGGCGCCGCCCGAGGCCTGGTGAATGGTGTCGACACGGGCGTCCTTGGACAGCAGGAAGCCCAGTTCTGCGAGTGCGGGAAGTTCGTCGTCGACGATGACCACGTTGACCATGCTCCCAGATTACGCGGAAGTTCAGTCCGCCACGTTCTAGTGCACGTAGTCGGAGTCTGGTCACGTCTGGTGATCGGGCTGGGATTTGGGAATCCGCAGCGTGATCAGTGTGCCGGCGCCCGGCGCGGTGTCGATGATGAGCCCGTGCGCGTCGCCGTACACCTGCCGCAATCTCGAATCGACGTTACGCAATCCGACGTGCACGCCGTCCACGTGCCCGGCCAGTACGGCGCGCAAGCGGTCGGGGTCCATGCCCACACCGTCGTCCTCGACCGTCACTTCAGCGTACGCACCGGCGTCGTGGGCTGTGATGGTGATGTTGCCGGTTCCGTCCTTCGAATCCAGGCCGTGTCGGACTGCGTTCTCCACCAGCGGCTGCAGGCTGAGGAAGGGGATCACCGTGCTGAGTACCTCCGGACCGATCTGCAGGCTGACCTTGAGCCGGTCCCCGAAGCGCGCGCGCTCGAGCAGCAGGTAGCGGTCGATGGACCTGAGTTCCTCGGCCACAGTGGTGAAGTCACCGTGGCGGCGGAAGGAGTAGCGGGTGAAGTCGGCGAACTCCACCACGAGCTCTCGCGCCCGCTCGGGATCGGTGTTGATGAAGGAAGCGATCGCATTCAGGGAGTTGTAGATGAAGTGCGGGCTGATCTGTGCGCGCAGTGCCCGAACCTCTGCTTCCATGAGCTGGGTGCGGGAGGAGTCCAGTTCGGCCAGCTCCACCTGGGTGGCCACCCATGCGCCGACCTCGTTGGTTGCCCGGACAAGCCCTGCGTTGACCGAGAGCGCGAACGCCCCGACCGTTCCGACCACCCGGCCGTTCACCCGGATCGGTGCAATCACAGCTTCGACCGGGCCGTCACTGTCTCCTGTCACATCCGCCAGTTTCGACTGCTTGAAGATCTGGGTGCGCCCGCTGGCCAGTACCTCCCGGGCAACGAGCATCACCTCCGGCGGTTCCGGGGCTGTCCCGTCCCACGCCAGGACGCCGTTGGTATCGGTCACCAGCAGCGACTGGCAGCGCAGCAACCCGCGCAGGTGCCTCGCGGCTTTCGAAGCACCGCTCGGCGTCAGGCCTGTCCGCAGGTGTTCAGATGCCAGGGCCACCGTGTGCAGCGTGGCGTAGGTGGCGCGGTCGGCGTCGGAACCGAGATCACGGTAGGAGCGCGAGAATTTGAATCCCAGGACCGCCACCACCGCAAGGGTGATGATGACGACGGCGGCCACAAGCGCGACGTCGACGGCGGGGCTGACCATGGGTCAAGAGTAGCTGTCACGCCATGCCGTCCCCGCATGGGGCAGCGACCGCTCAGCGCAGCAGTCCGCCGTTTATCGCACATCGAAGCCCGTTGGGCGACGTACCCGCACAGGAGCTTGGCATAGGCAGGCGTTGTGACCGACAGTGATGGGAGTCACACTCCCTTGCCTCATGCCGTCCCGTGCGGTCCGGAACAGGTACGGGAGGCCCCAAATGAGGAGGTATCAATGGGCCACGAACCATCCGCCGGCGCTCGGCCGGCAACACCGGTGGACTTCACCGAAGTCCAGGAAAGGCCCCGGTTCAAGGAATTGAGGAAGCGCCACCGCAGCTTCGTCTTCCCGATGGCAGCAGTGTTCCTGCTCTGGTATTTCCTGTACGTACTGCTTGCCGACTACGCCCACGAATTCATGTCGACGCCGGTTTTCGGACACGTCAACATCGGCCTGATCTTCGGGCTGCTTCAAGTGGCGAGCACCTTCGCCATCACCATGTGGTACGTCAGCTACGCCAACAAGCACCTTGACCCCATCGCTGAAGAGCTGCGCAATGAGCTCGAAGAGCAGGCGCCGGAGGTCTTCAACGAAGACATCGAGGCTGAGGCTCCGGAGGTCTTCAAGGACTCGAAGGAAGGAACCAAATGAGGCAGTACCTGCCGCTGCAGACCGCCGAGTCGACCCAGGTCGGTGAGCCGTGGCTCAATATGCTGGTCTTCGGCCTCTTCGTTGCCGTCACGATGATCGTTGTGCTGCGGGCCAGTCGCAACAACAGCACCGCAGCTGACTACTACGCAGCCGGCCGGTCCTTCACTGGACCGCAGAACGGAACGGCGATCGCGGGAGACTACCTGTCGGCGGCCTCGTTCCTCGGCATCGTCGGTGCCATCGCCATCAACGGCTACGACGGCTTCCTCTACTCGATAGGTTTCCTGGTTGCCTGGCTGGTGGCGCTCCTGCTCGTGGCTGAGCTGCTGCGCAACACCGGCAAGTTCACCATGGCGGACGTCCTTTCCTTCCGGTTGCAGCAGCGCCCGGTCCGCATTGCCGCGGCCATCACCACCCTCGCGGTCTGCTTCTTCTACCTTCTGGCACAGATGGCGGGCGCGGGCGGCCTGGTCTCGCTACTTCTGGGCATCGACGGAAAGCTGGGCCAGTCCCTGGTGATCGTCGTCGTCGGTGCGCTCATGATTCTCTACGTACTGATCGGCGGCATGAAGGGCACCACCTGGGTGCAGATCATCAAGGCCTGCCTGCTGATCACTGGAGCGTTCGTCATGACGGTCTGGGTGCTGGCCATCCACGGCTTTAACCTGTCCACGCTTCTCGGGGCTGCGATCGAGACCTCCGGCAATCCGGCTATCACCGGTCCCGGCCTGCAGTACGGCGCCTCGGGCGCCACCCGTCTCGACTTCATCTCGCTGGCGCTGGCGCTCGTGCTCGGAACGGCGGCGCTGCCTCACGTGCTCATGCGCTTCTACACGGTGCCGACCGCCAAAGAGGCGCGTCGCTCAGTGGTCTGGGCCATCTGGCTCATCGGGGCGTTCTACCTGTTCACCCTGGTTCTTGGCTACGGCGCCGGTGCACTGATCGGTGCTGACCGCATCAACGCTGCGCCGGGCGGAGTGAATTCGGCTGCGCCGCTGCTCGCCTTTGAACTGGGCGGTCCGCTGCTGCTGGGAATTATCGCGGCTGTCGCCTTCGCTACCATCCTCGCGGTGGTTGCCGGGCTGACCATCACGGCTGCCGCGTCCTTCGCCCACGACATCTACGCGAACGTGGTGCGGCGGGGCCAGGTCGACCCGGACGGTGAGGTGAAGGTGGCACGACGCACCGTCGTCGTCATCGGTGTCCTGTCCATCCTCGGCGGCATCGGCGCCCAGGGGCAGAACGTTGCGTTCCTAGTCGCGCTCGCCTTCGCTGTCGCGGCCAGCGCGAATCTGCCGACCATCCTTTACTCGCTGTTCTGGGAAAAGTTCAACACCCAGGGCGCGCTGTGGAGCATGTACGGCGGTCTGGGAGCGGCGATCACCCTGATCGCGTTCTCGCCCGTGGTCTCCGGCGCAGAGAAGTCCATGATCCAGACGGTGGACTTCTCCTGGTTCCCGCTGAGCAACCCCGGAATCGTCTCGATTCCGTTGGCGTTCTTCCTCGGCTGGCTAGGCACGGTGCTGTCCAAGCGCACCGAGGATCCGCAGAAGCAGGCGGAGATGGAGGTCCGCTCGCTAACCGGTGTGGGCGCCGAAAAGGCAACCAGCCACTAGCACGGAGCATGTCAGAGGGGCCGGAATCGCGACGATTCCGGCCCCTTCTGTCGACTCCGGCAGCTCTGCCCGGCAGGACAGCGGTCCTAGTGGTCCTCGTGATCTGCCGGTTCGGGCACCGAGCCATGCTGGCCGTGAGGCACAGCGTGGTTACCGGCCGTCGAGGCGGCGAGTCCCGGCGTCGTAACCCCCGCTACCAGCACCGCTGAGAGGAAGAGTCCTCCGAGGAGCTTGCCGGGCGAGAGCGGCGCCGAGGGGAGCGCCCGTCCCGCCCGACGGCGCAGGGCGCCGTGGCAGCCGAGCTGCAGGAGAATGAGCGCCAGCGCCGACGCCAGCGTCAGATCAAAATCCCGGTTGCCGGCTGGTGCCAGCAGTGCATTCCATGCAAGGACACCCAGTACGACGCCGGCGGCACCAGGAAGAACCCTGGGTACGGACACCGACAGCAGTATGCCTACACGGTTCTGGTCGGGCAGGCCGCGCAAGGCCAGAATTCCCCAGGCGGTCAGCACCCCCGCCCAAAGACCGATGACGCCTCCGAGGACATCGTTCATGACGGTTCCCGTAGCCAGGATCGCATCGGCCGCGAGCGCGAAGAAGGTCAGGCCGGACCCGAGGGCCGCAAAACCGGACAGCAGACGGAGCAGTTCGTCCGCGGACCCTTGCCCGGCATCAGCATCGGCATCGGCACGACGAGGAAGAGCGGGACGGACCCGCCCTTCCATCGCAGCGCTGTTCATGAACGTGATGCCCTGACTACGCGGTGTGGGCGTGGGTGCGCGAGGTGCGGACGCTCTTGTCCTGCGACAGGCCTACGCCCAGCAGTAGAACGGCGCTCGCAAGGTGGAGGACGTTGTCGGCGCCGTTGAGGGCGATGATGTTCAGCGAGGTGCCCACAAGGAAGAGCCCGAGGATTCCGACCAGCAGGTAGACGGCTCCGACGGTGGTGTTGACGCCCTTGGCGGCGCTTACCGACTTGAGGCCAGCCATCAGCAAGGCGGCGCCGATCGCCAGGTGGATGATGTTGTGGAGGGGGTTGACCTCGAAGATGATGAGCGTGTTGCCCTCGGTCGCGAAGAAGCCGACGCCGGCGGTGACGAAGAAACCGAGGACTCCGACAAGCAGGTAAACGACGCCGAAGACGGTCGCGAGAAGACGGTTGGGGGAGGAGCTCATTGTGATGCCTTTCCGTTTGGTGTGCGCTCCATGATGGAGCTCTGCACACCATTCGCGTCTGCAGGCGTTCCGGATGGTTCCGCTTGCAAATCCGCGCGGTTACTCCTCGGATCCTCGCTCCAGCAGGGGCTCCATGCGGTACGGGATCAGCTCGTGCATCGCGAGGGAGGTGTCGCAGCGTTCCACGCCGTCGCACGCCAGGATCTTCCCGTTGATCCGGAAGAGGTCCTCGGCGTCCACCGACACCACCCGCACGAGGATATCCGCCTGCCCGGTCAACCCGTGAGCCTCCAGAACCTCCGGAATGTCGGCCAGATGGCCGGTGATGGCCGCGAGCTTCCGCTGGTCCACATGGATATGGATGAACGCAGTGAGGGGGTACCCCAGCGCTGCCGGGTTGATGCGTCGTTCGAAGGAGAGGAACGTCGAATTCTTCTCCAGACGGGTCATGCGTGCCTGCACGGTGTTGCGGGAGAGTCCCAGCGTCTGCGCGAGGGCGACGACCGTTCGCCGCGGGTCACGTGCCAGCGCGAGCAGAAGCCGTGTATCGGTGCCGTCCAGGGGCTGCATACTGCGCAACGGTAGCACGGGCACCGGCCACGAAATAGAGCATAATGCTCACTAAAACGAGAATCGGTTGTGCTGCGTGGGTCACGTGAGTATCGTCACAATAACCACGGGCAATGATGCCCTCGGCCCTTCACAGCGCCGGAGGACGCGGTTCGCGGGTGTGCAGGAACGCCGATGCTGCTAGCGAGAAGGATGAGTGAACGTGCCTCTGAACAACGAAGCGGAAGCCGCGCAAGACGAGCCGGTACAGCTCATCTCGCCCAAGGGTGAGCGCCGGAGCAACGCCGTGTATGACCGCTGGGTTTCCGACATCGACGGCGCGGCTCTGCAGGCCCTGTACGAGGACATGGTGGTTGTCCGCAGGATCGACGCCGAAGCCACAGCACTCCAGCGCCAGGGTGAACTTGCACTCTGGCCACCCTTCCTGGGCCAGGAAGCGGCGCAGATCGGCTCAGGCCGTGCCCTACGCAAGGATGACTTCGTCTTTTCCAGCTACCGCGAGAACGCTGTTGCGTACTGCCGCGGTGTGGACCTCACTGACATCCTCAGGGTCTGGCGGGGTAACGCCTCGTCCGGCTGGGATCCCTACGCCATCAACATGGCCACGCCGCAGGTGATCATCGGAGCCCAGACCCTGCACGCCACGGGATATGCCATGGGCATCCTGAACGACGGCGCGGACTCCGTAGCCGTGACCTACTTCGGTGACGGCGCCACAAGCCAGGGCGACGTCAATGAGGCGATGGTGTTCGCCGCCAGCTACCAGGCGCCCGTCATCTTCTTCTGCCAGAACAACCAGTGGGCTATTTCCGAGCCGGTGCGGCTGCAGGCACATGTACCCATTGCCCGCCGTGCACCCGGGTTCGGCATTCCGTCCGTTCGCGTGGACGGCAACGACGTACTCGCTTGTCTCGCCGTCACCCGCGAGGCCCTCGACCGCGCCCGTACCGGCGGCGGCCCCACGTTCATCGAGGCAGTGACCTACCGGATGGGTCCGCACACCACAGCCGATGACCCAACCCGCTACCGCGACCCGAATGAGCTCGAGGACTGGGCGGCCAAGGACCCCATCGCGCGACTGGCCGGGCTGCTTGACGCCGAGGGCCTCCTGCCCGCCGAGGTCAGTGATGCAGTCAAGGCCAAGGCCGACCACGTCGCCGCCCGCTTGCGTGAGGGCTGCATCTCCATGCCGGAACCGGCAGCGCTCGACGTCTTCAAGCACGTCTACAGTGAGCCCAACTCGTGGCTCGAGCGCCAACAGGACCAGTACGAGCACTACCTGACCTCGTTCGAGGCCTCTGAGGAAGGGAGCCGCTGATGTCCACCATGACATTCGGCCGTGCCATCAACGCAGGTCTTCGCAGGGCCATGGAAGACGACCCGAAAGTCGTCCTCATGGGCGAGGACATCGGGAAGCTCGGTGGTGTCTTCCGCATCACCGACAGTCTGCAGAAGGACTTCGGGCCTCACCGTGTCCTGGATACGCCGCTCGCTGAATCCGGCATCATGGGGACGGCAGTCGGGCTGGCATACCGCGGCTACCGTCCCGTCGTCGAAATCCAGTTCGACGGCTTCATCTATCCTGCGTTCGACCAGATTGTGTGCCAGGTGGCGAAACTGCACTATCGGACGCAGGGCGCCGTGAAGATGCCGCTGACCATCAGGGTCCCATTTGGCGGCGGTATCGGATCCCCTGAACACCACTCGGAGTCGCCCGAGGCCTATTTCACCCATACTTCGGGACTGAGGGTGGTCAGTGTTTCCAACCCGCAGGACGCCTACGTGGTGATCCAGCAGGCGATTGCCAGCGATGATCCGGTCCTGTTCTTCGAACCGAAGCGCCGTTACCACGTGAAGGGTGAGGTGGACGAGAGCGTCGACATCACCGCTACAAGCATCAACGACGCGCGCGTGGTCACCGAGGGCAGCGACGTCACGCTGCTCACCTACGGACCGCTGGTACCGACGGCGCGCGACGCCGCCATTGCAGCCTCCGACGACGGGGTCTCGGTTGAGGTGATAGACCTGCGTTCCCTTGCGCCGATCGATTTCGCCACCGTGGAGAAGTCCGTTCGGAAGACAGGGCGCCTGGTCATTACCCATGAAGCCCCGCAGTCGGGCGGTCTTGGGGCGGAAATCGCGGCGAGCATCACGGAGCGCTGCTTCTACTATCTGGAGCACGCACCCGTCCGCATCACGGGATTCGATATCCCGTACCCCTACTCCAAGCTGGAGTTCCACCATCTGCCGGACCTGGACCGGATACTGGACGGAGTTGACCGCGCCCTCGGCCGGCCGAATTCCCTGAGCGGACTGGAAGGATAGTGGCGCCGGTGATCAAGGAATTTCGACTGCCCGACCTCGGCGAAGGCCTGACTGAATCGGAGATCGTCGCCTGGCATGTCGCGGTCGGCGACACGGTGGAGCTCAACCAGGTCATTGCCGACGTCGAGACCGCGAAAGCGGTAGTCGAGTTGCCTTCTCCCTACGCCGGAGTGGTCGCGAAGCTGCATGAGCAGCCAGGGACCGTGGTGGAGGTCGGTTCGCCGATTGTCTCCTTCGACGTACCGGGTTCCGGTGCTGCGCCCGGCAACGAGGATGCACCAGCGGAGAACGATTCCGGGCCGGCCAAACGGGAGCCGAACCTGGTGGGCTACGGCGCAGCGGTTGAAAAAACGGGACGGCCCGCCCGGCGAGCCCGACGTAGTGAATCGGCAAATGCTGCCGCTCTTGCCTCGACCGGGGAGCAGGCTCTTGGTCCCATCGTGGCCGAGGAAGCGGCTCCCGCCGCAGCCGATGACGAGGCGCCGCGGGAGCGTCCGCGGTCCACACCGCCGGTGCGCAAACTGGCGCGCGATCTCGGCGTCGATCTCACCCAACTGAGCGGCACCGGCCCGCAGGGCCTCATCACACGCGAGGATGTCCTGGCGGCACAGCAGGAAGGCCACCGCGAAGCGCAGACAACGCAGGAAGCCGCGGCGCCGCCGTCGGGCGCTGCCGGTGAGCGGGAAACACGCACGCCGATCAAGGGAGTGCGCAAGCACACCGCCGCCGCGATGGTGGCCAGCGCGTTCACCGCGCCCCATGTCACAGAGTTCCTGACCGTCGACGTCACGGCGTCGATGGACCTCCTCGCCCGGCTGAAATCGAGCAGGGCGTTCGCGGACGTCCGCATCACCGCCTTGACGCTGGTAGCCAAGGCGCTATGCATTGCGCTGGACCGGAACCCGACGCTGAACTCGCGGTGGGACGAAGCCGCCCAGGAGATTGTGCAGCACCATTACGTGAACCTCGGCATCGCGGCGGCAACACCGCGGGGGTTGATGGTGCCGAATATCAAGGACGCACAGGCGCTTGGTCTTCGTGAACTGGCCGCTGCCCTGCAGGAGCTGGCGGATACTGCCCGTGCCGGCAAGAGCAGTCCCGCAGACCTGTCCGGCGGGACAATCTCCATTACCAACGTCGGAGTCTTCGGGATCGATGCGGGAACACCGATTCTCAATCCGGGAGAAGCCGCGATCCTCGCGATGGGCTCCGTGCGGAAGATGCCGTGGGAGTACCAGGACGAGATTGCCTTGCGGCAGGTGATGACCCTGAGCCTGTCATTCGACCACCGGCTGGTGGACGGCGAACAGGGCTCCCGCTTCCTCGCGGACATCGGCACCATCCTGTCCGACCCCGGAATGGTCCTCACGATGGTCTGACGGGGCCGCGCAACCAAGGACGCAATCAGGAAGTTTGTGCAGCTCCGGCGGACCGGACGCCGTCCGGATCCGCCTGAGCTGCACAAGATCCTCCGTGGGAATTACAGCTAGCGCAGCTCAAGGAGGAGTTCCTTGACCACCGCTCCACGCGCGTTCGCGAAGCCCTGCGTCTCGCCCACCTTAGTGAAGCCGTAGCGTTCAAGGATGCGGATCGAGTTGGTGTTGTCGGCAACAGCGCGTGCCCGCAGCGGACGCTCCCTGAACTCCTCGAGGAACTGGCCGACTGCCGCCGTCGTAATTCCCTGTCCCCAGCGGGCCTTGTCGATCCAGTAGCTGATTTCCGGGATGTCGCCGTCCCGGTAGGCAAGGATGCTGCCCACCACGTCGCCGTCAGCGACGATGGTGCGGACCGTGACGGCGGGATCGTTCAGAATGTTCTGCCAGTGGTGGTTGAAGACACCCCGGTCCGAGGGGTTCTTGGCACTGAAGGCGGCCATGTGGTTGGCGCTGGGGTCTAGCTGGTGGGAGAAGAACTCATCCAGGTCGGAGGGTTCAACGGCGCGTAGCGTGATCACTGGAAGCTTTCAGGTAGGCGGAACTGGTCTATTTCAGCGAAGTTCTTGTGCACTCAATGTGCATCTCCTTCAGCGTACTAGGACGCGGCGCGTCAGTGTCCTTCGCGTACTTACGCCGCAACGCTGAGGGCCGCCCATGCCATCTCCTCAAGCAGCTGGCGCAGTTCAGCGGTGTCCTTGTTGCTGCGGCGACGGTGGGTGGAGTGCGGGGTTGAGTTGATGAGGCCGAACGCGGCGTGGGCTTTGCGGCGCAGGTGCGTCCGGTCCGATCCTTTCGCCAGCTCGGCGAGGGCATCAACCCATACCTCGACGTAGCTGCGCTGCAGCGAACGCACAGTTTCCTGGTCTTCATCGGTCAGCGAACTGAGGTCGCGGTCCTGGACCCGGATGACGTTGGCGTTGCGGAGGGCGAAGTCCACCTGGAACTCGATGAGGCCGCGCAACGCCTGCTCGGGGCTTGGGGATTCAGCGACCACTGCACGCCCGCCCTCGAGCAGATCCTGGCTGACACCGGCCAGCAGTGCCGCGAGGACCGCCGGCTTCCCACTGAAATGCCGGTAGACAGCTGGCCCGCTCACTCCTGCTGCTGCGCCCAGGTCCTCGATCGACACCCCGTTGTAGCCGCGCTCGGCGAAGAGCTGCGCAGCGGCGTCCAGCAGTGCGACGCGCCGGGACGCCTTGGCCATGCTGCGGCCGGTCATCCGGGTAGGAGCTGGAGCGTCCATGCCCGCCTTTCGTGTCGGAGCGAACCGGGAGAGGGGAATGCCTCCATTCTGGTGGACAGTTCGGTTAATAGCTACTAACCTGAATTTGAGTTAATCACCGCTAACTGAGTGGGTGCGCACGCGGCTTCTGGCCGATCTGCGCACCGGAAGGACGTCAATGGAGACCCTGGCATCGCGCCTGGACCCGAGCGCCGAAGCGTTCCGGCAGAACGACGCCGGTCAGCGGGCACTCGCCGCTGAACTTCGCGACCGCCTCGCCAGCACGGCATCAGGCGGCCCCGAACGCTCCCGCGACCGCCACGTCAGCCGCGGAAAGCTGCTGCCCAGGGACCGCATCGACCACCTGCTGGATCCCGGAAGCCCGTTTCTGGAGATTGCGCCGTTGGCCGCCAACGGGATGTACAACGATGAGAGCCCCGGCGCCGGGGTCATTGCCGGGATCGGCCTCGTTCATGGCCGGCACGTCCTCGTGATCTCCAACGACGCGACGGTCAAGGGCGGCACGTATTACCCGATGACGGTCAAGAAGCACCTCCGGGCGCAGGAAGTTGCGCTGGAGAACAACCTGCCCTGCGTGTATCTGGTGGACTCCGGGGGAGCATTCCTTCCGAAGCAGGACGAGGTATTCCCCGACAGGGAGCATTTCGGCCGGATCTTCTACAACCAGGCTACGATGTCCGCGCGCAAGATCCCCCAGATCGCCGCTGTGATGGGCTCCTGCACCGCCGGCGGCGCCTACGTGCCGGCCATGAGCGACGAGACGGTGATCGTCCGGAACCAGGGCACCATCTTCCTCGGCGGCCCGCCGCTGGTTAAGGCGGCAATCGGTGAGATTGTCACTGCGGAGGAACTGGGCGGCGGTGACGTACACGCCAAGACCTCAGGCGTCGTCGACCACCTTGCCGAAAATGACCAGCACGCCCTCGAAATCATCCGGGATATTGTCGCGACGCTGCCAAAGCCGGAGAAGGCGTGGACGCCTGACCTACCCGAAGATCCGGCCGTGGACATGGACGGTCTCTACGGCGCCGTGCCGATTGACGTCAACGCGCCCTACGATTCCCGCGAAATCATCGCCCGGATTATGGACGGCAGCCGCTTCCATGAGTTCAAGAAGGACTACGGCACCACCCTTGTGACGGGGTTCGCGACGCTGTATGGACACCGTGTCGGCATCGTCGCTAACAACGGCGTCCTCTTCGGAGAGTCCGCCCTGAAAGGCGCCCACTTCATCGAACTGTGTGATCAGCGCGGCATACCGCTGATCTTCCTGCAGAACCTTTCGGGATTCATGGTGGGCCGCGACTATGAAGCAGGCGGCATCGCCAAGCACGGAGCCAAGATGGTCACCGCGGTGGCGACCTGCCGCGTGCCCAAACTGACCGTCGTCGTCGGCGGTTCCTTCGGCGCCGGCAACTATTCGATGTGCGGGCGGGCGTACTCGCCGCGGTTTCTCTGGATGTGGCCGGCCAGCCGCATCTCCGTCATGGGCGGCAACCAGGCATCGTCCGTGCTGAGCACGGTGAAGCGCGACCAACTCGAGGCGCGCGGTGAGGAGTGGAGCGCCGAGGACGAGGAAGCGTTCAAGGCCCCGATCCGTGAGCAGTACGAGGCGCAGGGGAGTCCCTACTACTCGACCGCGCGGCTCTGGGACGACGGCATCATCGACCCGGCGGACACCCGCCGCGTCCTGGGCCTCGCGCTCGACGTCTGCGCCAACGCGCCGCTGCCGGACACCTCCTTCGGCCTCTTCAGGATGTGAGCAGAATGCCAACCTCTCCAACACTCTTCGACACCGTCCTTGTTGCCAACCGCGGTGAAATTGCGTGCCGGGTCATCCGCACGCTGCGTGCCCTCGGTATCCGGTCGGTCGCCGTCTACAGCGACGCCGACGCCGGTGCACGCCACGTCCGCGAGGCGGACCAGGCCGTACGTATCGGTCCGGCTGCCCCCACCCAGAGCTACCTCAATATCGGGGCGATCGTCGCCGCCTGCGAGGCGACCGGTGCGCAGGCCGTGCATCCCGGGTACGGGTTCCTGAGCGAGAACCAGGCCTTCGCCCGCGCGCTTGACGAGGCCGGCATCGTCTTCATCGGTCCCCGGGTCCACGCCCTGAACGTCATGGGCGACAAGATTCGGTCCAAGAACCACGTCAGCGGCTTTGGCGTACCGGTGGTGCCGGGCATCGCCGAATCCGGCCTGACCGACGAGGCCCTCATCGAGGCTGCGGACCAGGTCGGGTACCCGCTGCTGATCAAGCCCTCGGCCGGCGGCGGAGGCAAAGGCATGCACGCCGTGGAACGCCCCGAGGACCTTCCGGACGGCCTCCGGACGGCGCGCCGTGTCGCTGCCGCCGCCTTCGGTGACGACACGCTGTTCCTTGAACGGCTCGTCCGCACCCCGCGGCACATCGAGGTGCAGGTACTCGCTGACACCTACGGCAACATCATCCACCTGGGGGAGCGGGAATGCTCGCTCCAGCGCCGGCACCAGAAGGTCATCGAAGAGGCCCCTTCCGCGCTGCTTGACGAAGCGACCCGCGCCCGGATCGGCGAGGCGGCCTGCAACGCGGCCCGCAGTGTCGACTACGTGGGCGCCGGCACCGTGGAGTTCCTGGTCTCCGATGACGCGCCGGATGAGTTCTTCTTCATGGAGATGAACACCCGGCTGCAGGTGGAACACCCGGTCACCGAGATGGTTACGGGCGTCGACCTCGTCGAGTGGCAGGTGCGCATCAGTGCGGGTGAGAAGCTCACGGTCGCCCAGGACGACGTCGTACTCACCGGCCACGCGGTGGAAGCCCGCGTATACGCCGAGGACGCCGAAGCCGGCTTCCTGCCCTCGGCAGGCACCGTCGTCGACCTCGCCGAACCGCAGGGCGAGGGCATACGCGTGGACAGCGCGCTGCTTCCGGCGCTGGAAATCTCCCCGACCTACGATCCGATGCTCTCCAAGGTCATCGCGTGGGCCGACTCCCGCATCGAAGCTCTCGACCGGCTGGAACGCGCCCTCGCGCAGACCAGGATCGCAGGCCTGCGCACCAATGTGGAGTACCTGCGGCTGCTGATCAACGACGACGACGTCCGCGCAGGCCGGCTCGACACGACCATGATCGAGCGGAAGCTTCCCAGCCTGGCCTTTCGGACGGCGACGGACGCCGAGATCGCTGCTGCCGCCGTCATACTCGCCGGGGCGGTCTCCGGTGCTGGAAGCACAGGACAATGCCCACGCTCGCCCTGGCACACGAGGGACGGATGGCGGATCGGTGGGGTACCGGCGGCAGCGCCCGTGCAGCTTCAGGTGGGAAACACCGGGTCCCGGACGGTTCTCGTCACAACCAGCGGTGAACACAGCGTTGTCGACGTCGGTGGAAACGCTCATAAGGTTTCCTGGCTCCAGGCCGGCGAGGCCGAAGAGGCGCCCCGCGCCGTCGTCGACGGCGTCACCCTCGGCACTCGCCTTGCTCCGGCCGGTTCCACTCTCTGGCTGACGGACGACGGCTGGTCCCAGCCAGTCCGGATGCTCTCCCGCGAGGAGATCCTGCAGGCACAGTTGGCGTCCATCGCACGCACCGAAGGGGCCGCTGACCCGGAAGTGCGCTCGCCGATGCCGGGCACCGTCATCACCGTGAACGTGGCCGACGGCGAGTCTGTGGAGGAAGGGCAGGTCCTTCTGAGCGTCGAGGCCATGAAGATGGAACACCAGCTCACCGCAGCCGTTTCCGGCACCGTTGCCATTACCCTCAGCCCCGGCGACCTCGTCTACGCCAATCAGGTTGTCGCACGAATCCATCCCGCACCAGCCGGTGGGGCAGAAGATCCTGCCGCTGCCGGTGCCGCCCCTAGTGAACAGGAAGACCCCAAATCATGAATTTTGAACTGAGCGAGGATTACCAGGACCTTGTCGACACCGTCCGGGAGTTCGCAGACCAGGTAGTAGCGCCGGTCTCCGCCAAGCACGACGAGGAGCACAGTTTCCCGTACGACGTCATCGCGCAGATGGGCGAAATGGGTCTGTTCGGCCTCCCCTTCCCTGAACAGTACGGCGGGATGGATGGCGACTACTTCGCTCTGTGCCTCGCCCTCGAGCAGCTGGCGCGCGTCGACCAGTCCGTTGCCATCACCCTTGAGGCAGGCGTGTCCCTCGGTGCCATGCCCGTGTTCAGATTCGGCACCGAGGAGCAGAAGCAGCAGTGGCTGCCGATGTTGACCAGCGGTGAGGCGCTCGCTGGATTCGGGCTGACCGAGTCGGAGGCGGGTTCGGACGCATCGGGGACCAAGACCAACGCCAGGCTCGTTGACGGCCAATGGGTCATCAACGGAACCAAGGAGTTCATCACCAACTCGGGTACCGACATCACCCGCCTCGTGACGGTCACTGCGGTCACCGATACCACCACGGGAGAAGACGGCTCGGTGAAGAAGGAAATCTCCACCATCCTCGTCCCCACCGACACGCCCGGATTCACCGCGGAGAAGCCGTACAACAAGGTGGGCTGGAACGCCTCGGACACGCATCCGCTGACCCTGAAGGACGTCCGGGTTCCAGAGGCGAACCTGCTCGGAACCCGTGGACGCGGCTACGCGAACTTCCTGCAGATCCTCGACGAGGGCAGGATCGCCATCGCCGCGCTCGCAACCGGGGCAGCCCAGGGCTGTGTGGAGCAATCGATCAGCTACGCCAAGGAACGCCAGGCCTTCGGGAACAACATCGGCGCCTACCAGTCCATCCAGTTCAAGATCGCCCGCATGCAGGCACGCGCCCACACGGCACGCCTGGCCTACTATGACGCCGCCGCCCGAATGCTGGCGGGGAAGCCGTTCAAGACGCAGGCGTCCATCGCTAAGCTGGTCGCAGGCGAGGCAGCCATGGACAACGCCCGTGACGCCACACAGATTTTCGGCGGCTACGGGTTCATCAACGAGTTCACGGTGTCCCGCCACTATCGTGACTCGAAGATCCTCGAGGTCGGGGAAGGAACCACCGAGGTGCAGCTGATGCTCATCGCCCGCGAACTAGGACTCTGACCGGCCGTTTCAGATCATCAAGGTGACCATCGCGCTGATAGAACAAGTAAGGGAGAAGCAGTGATAGACAAAGTCGTCGGCTCAGCGGCCGAGGCCGTAGCGGACATTCCGGACGGAGCATCCCTGGCGGTCGGTGGATTCGGGCTCTGCGGTATTCCTGTAGCGCTCATCGACGCCCTGCACGATCAGGGGACCTCCGGGCTTGAAACGATCAGCAACAACTGCGGGGTGGACGGCTGGGGGTTGGGACGCCTGCTCGATGACCACCGCATTCGCCGGACCATCAGCTCCTACGTCGGTGAGAACAAGGAGTTCGCCCGGCAATACCTCGCGGGCGAGCTCGAGGTAGTTCTGACGCCGCAGGGAACGCTGGCGGAGAAGCTGCGCGCCGGCGGCGCGGGCATTCCCGCGTTCTATACGACGGCGGGCGTGGGCACGCAGGTGAGCGAGGGCGGCCTGCCGCAGAAGTACGACGACGCAGGCAATATCGCCATCGCGTCCGCACCCAAGGAGGTGCGGGAGTTCGGCGGGCAGGACTACGTGCTCGAGGAGTCGGTCAACCCCGACTTCGCACTGGTCCACGCGTGGAAAGGCGATCGCCACGGCAACCTGGTCTTCCACGCAACGGCCATGAATTTCAACCCGTTGTGTGCCCAGGCCGGCCGGATCACTATCGCCGAAGTCGAGGAGCTGGTCGAGCCGGGTGAACTGGACCCGGAGCACATCCATACGCCCGGCATCTTCGTGCAGCGCGTGGTCCATACACCGAACATCGAGAAGCGCATTGAGAAGCGGACGGTCTCCCTCAATTCAGACAAGCCCTCCAGCCAGGCGAAGGAGCTCTAACCATGGCCCTGACACGAAATGAACTGGCCGCTCGGGTGGCCCAGGAGCTGGAGAACGGGCAGTACGTCAACCTGGGTATCGGCATGCCCACCCTGATCCCCAACTACATTCCCGCCGGTGTCGAGGTGGTGCTCCACTCAGAAAACGGGATCCTCGGCGTCGGACCATACCCGACCGAGGAGGTGTTGGACCCCGACCTCATCAACGCAGGCAAGGAGACTGTGACCGTCAACAAGGGGGCGGCCTTTTTCGACTCCGCCTCCTCCTTCGGCATGGTGCGCGGCGGGCATGTCGACCTTGCCGTCCTGGGTGCCATGGAAGTGGCCGCCAACGGAGACCTGGCGAACTGGATGATCCCGGGCAAGATGGTCAAGGGAATGGGCGGTGCCATGGACCTGGTGTTCGGCGCCAAACGCCTGATCGTCATGATGGAGCACGTCGACCGGAACTCCAACCCCAAGATCGTCAAGCGGTGCTCGCTGCCGTTGACCGGGAAGGGCTGTGTTGACCGGATCATCACCGATCTGGCGGTGATCGACATCGACCACGAGCGCGACGGCGGCACTCTGGTGCTCCGCGAAACAGCGCCCGGCGTCAGCGTGGATGACGTTATTGCCGCCACCGGCGCACCGCTGGAAGTCGACCTCGATGAGCGGTGAGGCCCCAGGACAGCGTGCCATTGTGCAGCGGGGGCTCTACTATGACGAGCTGGAGACCGGCGTGGTGTATGCGCACCGTCCGGGCAGGACGCTGACCGAAGCCGACAACGTCCTGTTCACCACACTGACCATGAATACGCAGGCGCTGCACCTCGATGCCGCGTGGAGCGCGGAGCAGCCCTTCGGGCAGCGGCTGGTGAACTCCATGCTTACCCTCGCCACCGTCGTCGGGCAGTCGGTTACCCAGCTCACGCAGGGAACCATCGTGGCCCAGCTGGGACTGACGGATGTCTCCTTCCCGAAACCCCTGTTCCATGGCGACACCCTCTACACCGAGACAGAGATTACCGGGAAACGGCCGTCGAACTCCCGTCCGGGCCAGGGACTGGTGACCATGAAACACACAGGGAGGAACCAGACCGGTGAGGTGGTGGCGCTGGCTACCCGCACCGTCCTGATGTGGTCTTCTGCCGCGCACGGAGAAGGAAAGGGCGTTCATGACTGACTTCACCATGGGCCCCGCCCTGCTGTTCTGCCCCGCTGACCGTCCGGAGCGGTTCGGCAAGGCTGCCGAGCGCGCCGACGCCGTGATCCTCGACCTGGAGGATGCGGTGGCTCCCGACCGTAAGGCCGGCGCCCGTGAAGCGCTGATCTCCCATCCGCTTGACCCGGCGAAGATCGTCGTGCGGGTGAATCCGGCCCAGAGTCACGAGTTCGCGAGGGATCTCCAGGCCCTCCGCGAGACGAAGTACCGGACCGTCATGCTGGCCAAGACCGAGGGATGCGAGGATCTGTGGGCGCTGAACGGCTTCGACGTGGTGGCACTGTGCGAGACGGCCCGGGGCGTGCAGAAGGCTAGAGAGCTTGCCGAGGAACCCAACGTCGTCGCACTCATGTGGGGAGCCGAGGACCTGGTCGCCTCGCTCGGTGGTACGGCCAGCCGCAAGGACGACGGCAGCTACCGCGACATCGCGAAGCACGCCCGTTCCACGGTGCTCCTGGCCGCGGCAGCGGCCGGCAAACAGGCCGTGGACGCTGTCTACGTCAATATTCCTGACATCGAGGGTCTCACCGAGGAGGCACGTGACGCCGTCGCCTCCGGATTCGGCATGAAAGCCTGCATCCACCCCAGCCAGGTGCAGGTTATCCGGCAGGCGTACCGACCCTCGGCCGACGAGGAGCAGTTTGCACGTGACGTGCTTGCGGAGGCACAGCAGCACGACGGCGTGTTCACCTTCCGCGGCAGGATGGTCGATGAGCCGATCCTCCGGCACGCCGAGCAGACCCTGCGACGGGTTGGACGCCCGACCTGAACCCGGTGGTGCGGGATACTGGGGACATGGATTTCCCTCCAGCGCACTCTGCGCCGCGCCGCGTCGTCATCCTCGGATCCACCGGTTCGATCGGCACGCAGGCCCTCGACGTCATCGCGCAGTCACCGCACCTGTTCACCGTTGCAGGCCTGTCCGCCGGTGGTTCGAACCTGCCGCTGCTCGCGGCGCAGGCGGTGGAATCAGGTGCTCCGGCGGTCGCTGCGGCTGTCGGATCCCGCCAAGAACTGGAAGCGGCCATCACCGACGCCGCCCGGAAGGCCGGCAAGGACGGGTATTGCCCCGAGCTCTTCACCGGTGCTGACGCGTCCGCAAGCCTCGCTTCGTGGCCGGAAGCCGACGTCGTCCTCAATGCCATCACCGGCTCGATCGGCCTGGCACCCACCCTAGCCGCGCTGAAGCAGGGCCACCTGCTGGCCCTCGCCAACAAAGAATCGCTCATCGCCGGCGGTCAGCTGGTCCGTGACGCAGCACGTCCCGGGCAGATTGTGCCCGTCGATTCAGAACACTCCGCGATCGCGCAGGCACTCCGCTCCGGAACCCCCGAAGAAGTCCGCCGCCTGGTGCTCACTGCATCCGGCGGACCGTTCCGTGGCCGTTCGCGCGCCGAGATGGCGTCGGTCACCCCGGCTGAAGCGCTCGCGCACCCCACGTGGGACATGGGCCTGATGGTCACCACCAACTCCGCAACGATGGTGAACAAGGCGCTCGAGGTTGTCGAGGCGCACCTGCTATTCGACGTGCCCCTGGACCGGATCGACGTCGTCGTTCACCCCCAGTCGGTGGTGCACTCAATGGTGGAGTTCGTCGAC
This sequence comes from Arthrobacter sp. M71 S08, assembly GCF_059089725.1. Classification (NCBI taxonomy): domain Bacteria; kingdom Bacillati; phylum Actinomycetota; class Actinomycetes; order Micrococcales; family Micrococcaceae; genus Arthrobacter; species Arthrobacter sp. M71 S08. The sequence goes on from NZ_JBNHEY010000001.1 coordinate 733,452, forward strand.
GGATCCACCATTGCACAGGCGTCCCCTCCCGACATGCGCCTCCCTATCGCCCTCGGCATGGGCTGGCCTGACCGGGTAACCGGCGCTGCCGCCGGATGTGACTGGACCAAGGCCACCTCCTGGACGTTCGAACCGCTGGACCAGGAGGCCTTCCCGGCTGTCGCGCTCGCCAAGGACGCAGCATCCCGCGGCGGCACGTTCATGGCCGTATACAACGCCGCCAACGAAGAAGCCGTGGCGGCGTTTCATGCCGGCCGAATCGGCTTCACCGACATCGTCGACACGGTGCGCGCCGTCGTCGAAAGCCACACCAGCGAGCCCGTGCTTACCCTCCAGTCAGTGCTCGACGCCGAAGCCTGGGCACGGGGCAGCGCGCGGATTCGTTGTGGTTTCCAGACTGAGATTCACCCACCACTAAGGAACTGACGAGTGTCGATTTTGCTGTTCATAGCCGGGGTGCTCTTTGTAGCGGTCGGCATCGCGGCGTCCATTGCGCTGCACGAGGTGGGTCACCTGGTACCTGCCAAGCTCTTCAGGGTCCGGGTGACGAAGTACATGATCGGGTTCGGCCCAACAATCTTCTCCAGGCGCAGGGGCGAAACCGAGTACGGCGTGAAGGCACTCCCGCTGGGCGGGTACGTTTCGATGATCGGCATGTTCCCGCCTGCAAAAACGGCCGACGGCGGTGCTCCCGTCCGCCAGTCCAGCACCGGCATGTTCCAGCAGCTGGCAGCAGATGCGCGCCAGATCGCGGCCGAGCAGCTCCAGCCCGGGGACGACAACCGCGTCTTCTACAAGCTACCCATCTGGAAGCGGATCGTCATCATGCTCGGCGGGCCGCTGATGAACCTGCTGATCGGCATCGTCATGTTCGCAATCCTCATCATGGGGTTCGGATCTGCACAGCCCACCACCACCGTCTCCGAGGTGTATCAGTGTGTTGTCCCCGCCGCCCAGCAACGCGAGACGGGGCAGACCGACTGCGGGCCGGCAGACCCAGCCGCTCCCGCGTTTGAGGCCGGTCTGCAGCCGGGGGACCGGATCGTGGCTTTCGACGGGCGCGAAGTGAGCGGTTGGACGGAGCTGTCCTCCCGGATTCGCGAGGCGGCCGGGCAGGAAGTGCCGATCACCTACGTCCGGAATGGTGAAACGATCAATGCAACGATCCAGCCGTTGCTGACCGAACGTCCGGTGCCCGACGTCGACGGCAGGGCGAAGCTGAACGCTGACGGTACTCCCACGATGCAGGAGGTCGGTTTCATCGGAGTCGGGTCCCGCCAGGAACTGGTGCCGCAACCGGCATCGGAGGTCATGCCGGCGGTGGGTGAGAGCCTGGTGCGTGTGACCGGCGTCGTGCTCAACCTGCCGCAACGGGTGGCACAGGTTGCGGAAGCCGCATTTTCGGATGCGCCACGCGATCCGGAGGGGCCCATCAGTGTGGTGGGCGTGGGCCGAATCGCCGGTGAAGTCTCTGCGATGGAGGAGATTCCGGTGGAAGCCCGCGCGGCTACCCTCGTAGGTCTCGTCGGCGGCGTCAACCTTGCGCTGTTCGTGTTCAATCTGATCCCGCTCCTGCCCCTCGACGGCGGCCATGTGGCCGGTGCCCTCTGGGAGGGATTGCGCCGTGGGGTGGCGAAGCTCTTCAAGCAGCCGGATCCTGGCCCGTTCGATATGGCGAAACTGCTTCCGGTGACGTACGCAGTCGCGATCCTTCTTATGGGTATGGGTGCTCTCCTGATCTACGCGGATATCGTGAAGCCGGTTGATCTCTTCGGTTAGGTTGAATTTAGAATTTCAGCCAATATTGGTTGAATTTACTAAATCAACCTCTTATGGTTGAGATATGTACGTCCTGACGATCGATCAGCGCAACAGCACCTATGAACCCGACAGGGTGCCGGACCTGTTGAACCATCTGGATGGGGTGTCTACCGCGGTCCCATTCGAGCGGTCGGTCGGCGATGAGATTCAGGGAGTACTGAGTTCGCCCGAGGATGTCATTGAGGCCGCGCTGCGTTGCCTGCGTGACGGGGGCTGGTACGTCGGAATAGGTATCGGAGCTGTAGAGCTTCCGCTTCCGGCAAGTCCCCGCGAGGGAAGGGGGAACGCCTTCGTGGAGGCAAGGGCCGCCGTCGAGCGCGCCAAGAAGACCGGCGACCGCGCACCTCTTGCCGTGGAGGGGCCGCACGGTGCTGCCGAGGCTGAAGGCGTTCTTTCGCTCATCGGACGCTTTGTTATGCACCGGTCCGATGCGGAGTGGCGGATCCTGGATCTCCTCGAGCCGCAGCAGAGGGGAAGCCAGTCGGCGGTCGCGCGGGAACTGGACATCAGTCCACAGGCCGTGAGCAAGGCGGTATTCCGGTCAGCATGGATCGAGGAGTGGGCTGCACGTCCGGCGGCCGCAGTATTGTTGCAGCTGGCGGAGGGAAATGTTGAGCAGGCCGCAGACGGGGGACGAGAATAATGGACTTTTTGTGGGGCTCTCTAGCCCTGCTCGTTGCAGGAATTCTGGGTTGGCCCCTCACGCTCGCCGTCCTTCGACTGGCACGCGCAGTGGAGGAGCAGAAGGAACTTCCCGCTCCCACACCCCAGGACGGGACGGAACCGGGAACAGAGGAAGCGCTCGGTGAAGCGGCCCCGGATGTACCCGGTGTTCTGCGCGGCGGACTGGTGATCGGCATCCTTGAGCGGACTGCTGTAGCGCTCGCCATTCTCCTGGGCGAGCCGATTGCCATTGCCTATGTCGTCGCAATCAAGGGTCTCGGACGTTACGCGGAGCTCAAGGAAACTCCCGCGGCCGCCGAGCGGTTCATCATTGGGACGCTGACCTCCCTGCTCTGGGCCTGCGCTGTCGCGGGCCTCACAGCTGTCTACCTGCTCTGATCACGTAGGGTGGATGCATGAGTGTTTTCGCAGTGGAGTACGTGTATGGGGCCGAGTCCGAAGCCCGCCGGGATGAACACCGCCCAGCTCACCGGGAATGGTTGAACCAGCTGGTTGGCAGGGGAAACGTGCTCGCGTCGGGGCCTTTCGCGGACAATGCGGGAGCGTTGCTGCTTTTTGTTGCTGATAGCGAAGCTGAGTTGAACGACCTGCTGAAGCAGGACCCTTTTGCCGCTGCGGGAGTTATATCAGCAGTCAAGACAACACAGTGGAATCCCGTCGTCGGGGTTCTCGCTGAGCACGCGAATCGCTAGCTGGTCACAAGTGATCAGCAACCCGTCGCTCGACACCTAGCCAAGAACCTATCCCTGGAGGATGCTTTGACCTCGGTCAACCTCGGAATGCCCGCCGCTCCGCCGCCCACGCTGGCACCGCGGCGCAAGACTCGCCAGATCAAGGTGGGCTCCGTGGGCGTCGGCTCAGATTCGCCGATCAGCGTGCAGTCCATGACCACAACTCCCACCACGGACATCAACGCCACCCTTCAGCAGATCGCCGAACTCACCGCTTCCGGCTGTGACATCGTCCGGGTGGCTTGCCCCTCAGCGGATGATGCCGAGGCCCTGCCGATCATCGCCCGGAAGTCGCAGATCCCGGTGATCGCCGACATCCATTTCCAGCCGAAGTATGTGTTCGCAGCGATTGACGCCGGGTGTGCGGCGGTTCGTGTCAATCCAGGCAACATCCGGAAGTTCGATGACCAAGTCAAGGAAATCGCCGCCGCGGCGAAGGCCGCCGGCACATCCATCCGGATCGGCGTCAACGCCGGGTCGCTCGATCCCCGCCTGCTGCAGAAATACGGCAAGGCAACCCCCGAAGCGCTCGTTGAATCGGCTGTCTGGGAAGCATCCCTGTTCGAGGAACACGATTTCCACGACTTCAAGATCTCGGTCAAGCACAATGATCCAGTGATCATGGTGCGTGCGTATGAGCTGTTGGCCGAACGGGGCGACTGGCCGTTGCACCTCGGCGTGACGGAGGCCGGGCCCGCTTTCCAGGGCACCATCAAATCCGCTACCGCCTTCGGGGCGCTGCTCTCCAAGGGAATCGGCGATACCATCCGGGTTTCACTGTCAGCGCCTCCCGTCGAGGAGATCAAGGTCGGAAACCAGATCCTGCAGTCGCTGAACCTGCGTCCGCGCAAGCTGGAGATCGTCTCCTGCCCCTCCTGCGGCCGTGCCCAGGTGGATGTCTATACCTTGGCAGACCAGGTAACAGCCGGGCTCGAGGGTATGGAAATCCCTCTGCGGGTCGCGGTTATGGGTTGCGTGGTGAACGGCCCGGGCGAGGCCCGTGAAGCAGACCTCGGTGTGGCCTCCGGAAACGGGAAGGGCCAGATATTTGTCAAGGGAGAAGTCATCAAGACTGTTCCTGAGGACCAGATTGTTGAGACACTCATTGAGGAAGCAATGAGGATTGCAGAAGAGATGGGCGAGACCGATGGCGAAACTGCTGGCTCGGGTGGCCCCGTGGTTACCGTCCGGTAAGCATTCGCCAGACGGAGTTGCGTTCCGGACCCTTGCCGGGAAAGACACCTCGCACCTTTGGCAACTGGTGAACTCGGACAGCACGGCCAATGTATTCATGGCCGCCCACCTGGAGGCAGCCGGTACGGCGGCGCCGTCGTCGTCGGGGGGCGAGGTGATCGGCGCGTTCTACGGCTCCAGCCTGGTTTCCGCGTGCTGGACCGGCGTCAACCTGGTTCCGGTCGGTATGGCCGGTGAAGACGCTGCCGCATTGGGAACCCTGCTCGGTGAGAGCGGTCGGCGCTTCTCCTCCATTTTCGGCCCCGCCGTGAGTGTGATGGGGCTCTGGTCCACTCTGAGCTCCTACAGTCCCGAGCCCTTCGACGTCCGTGCCCAGCAGCCCCTGCTGGAGATCCGGGAGCCGTCTCCGGTTCCTCCGTCGACCACCCTGCGCCACACGGAATCGTATGAGCTTGAAAAGATTCTGCCCGCCTGTGCGGCCATGTTCGAGGAAGAGGTCGGCTACTCACCCTACGTCGGCGGTGAGGAGCACTACCGGCGGCGCGTGGCCAGCCTGATTCGCCGGCACCACTCCCTCGTGGATTTCGACGACGACGGCCGGGTGATCTTCAAGGCCGAACTTGGGACGGTCTCCGCCAGCACGGCACAGATCCAGGGTGTCTGGGTCAACCCCGACTATCGTGGGCAGGGGCTTGCCGCGGGCTACATGTCAGCCGTCGTGAACGAAGCACTCAAGCTCGCCCCGGTCGCCAGCCTCTACGTGAACTCGTTCAACACACGGGCCCTGGCCCTGTATAAGACCGTGGGCTTCAGACAGGCGGGTGAGTTCGCCACGGTGCTCTTCTGATCCGACCCGCGCATGCACCGTCCCTACATCCCGAAAGGCCCACCATGAGGAGCGTCTCCCGCTTTGTCAGCGGACTCGCTGTTGTCATGGCGGTGGCCGGCTGTACTTCCGAATCGGTGAGGGAGCAGCTGCCGGGACAGCCCCAGGCAACAACGGCAGAAGCGAGCCCCTCCAGCCCGGGTGAGCCCAGCCAGGGGGAGCCGGGTGGGACGGGAGACGGCTCCCAGTTGAGCGCCGAACAGCTCGAGGCCGTGCTGGTTACGGTTGACGAAGCCGAGCCGCTCAACGCGCAGGTCATCTCGGACGAAGAGCTTCGCGCACTTGAGGAAGAGGGCGCCCGCCGGGCGGAGGACATTGTTGTAACGCCCGAGGAATGTAATGTCTACGCGGAACCCAGCCAGGACCCGCTTTCCGCCGGGGCCAGCCGCGCCGCCATGACATTTGCGGGGGAGTCCTCGCTTCAGCCGGACACCGTCAGCCTTTCGAGCCTCCCCTCGGAGGGCGTGGCGATTACCCAGGTGCAGGCCAGCCGGAGCCAGCTGAACGTGTGTTCCGAGTTCACCATGGTGATCTCGAACCAGGAGATCAGGACCACCGTGGTAGAGGTGGAAGTTGATACCGCCGCGGACGAGGATCTTGCCCTGCGCACAACCGCCCAGGTCCCCGGAACCGTCCAGCAGTCCATTACGGTGATGTCCGTGGTGGGCAGCACGGTGATCGACGTGCTGGTAGGAAGTTCGACCGATCCGGAAGCCGATATTGCCCGGGCCGAACGGTTGACGGATCTGATTGTGGCGGAGCTTCGCCTGCTCTGAGGGTGCGTGTCACTGACTACCCGCCGGACCGGTTAGATTGGTAGGTGTTGTTTGCTGCCGCCATGCTCCCCTTCATTCGCGGCAGATAGTGCCAAAGAAACGGATTCCAAGCGTGGTCCTTCGACTCTCCACCCTTTTCCTGCGCACGCTGCGCGAAGATCCTGCCGAAGCTGAGGTGGCGAGCCACCGTCTGCTGCTGCGTGCCGGGTATATCCGCCGTGCCGCCCCCGGCATCTACAGCTGGTTGCCGCTGGGCCTGAAAGTCCTCGCCAGGGTGGAGAAGATCATCCGCGAGGAGATGGATGCCATCGGGGCGCAGGAGGTCCACTTCCCGGCGCTGCTGCCCAAGGAGCCGTATGAGGCCACGAACCGCTGGACCGAGTACGGCGAGGGTATTTTCCGTCTGAAGGATCGGAAGGAGGCGGACTACCTCCTCGCGCCCACGCACGAGGAAGTGTTCACCCTGCTGGTCAAGGATCTCTACAACTCCTACAAGGACCTTCCGCTCAGCCTGTACCAGATCCAGACCAAGTACCGCGATGAAGCGCGTCCGCGGGCCGGTCTCCTGCGCGGCCGCGAGTTCATCATGAAGGACTCCTACTCCTTCGACGTCGATGATGCCGGTCTCGAGCGAAGCTACGACCTGCACCGCGAAGCATACCTGCGCATCTTCGACCGTCTCGGGCTCGAAGTGATTCCGGTTGCCGCTACTGCAGGCGCCATGGGCGGTTCCCGGAGCGAGGAGTTCCTGCACCCCTCCGCAATCGGCGAGGACACCTTTGTAGTGTCCGACGGCGGTTACGCGGCGAATGTTGAAGCCGTCACCACTGTGGTGCCTCCCGAGCTGGATTACGCTGATGCCCCGACCGCTGAGGTGCGGGATACACCGGACACCCCCACCATCGAAACCCTTGTCGATCACGCGAACGCTGCCGTGCCGCGTGAGGATCGTCGATGGACTGCGGCCGACACCCTCAAGAACGTGGTGCTGGTCGCAGTCCTTCCCTCCGGTGAGCGCGAGCTCGTGGTGGTCGGTGTGCCGGGTGACCGGAACGTGGATCTGAAGCGAATCGAAGCGAACATCGGAGTCCACCTTGCGGTCGGCGGTGAGGTGACGGTCGAGGCCGCCACCGAAGATGACCTCAAGAAGCATCCGGGGCTTGTGAAGGGCTACATCGGGCCGGGCCTGAGCCTCGACACGGCGGTGCTTGGCTCGAAGAGCTCCACCGGCCTGACGTTCCTGGTCGATCCGCGCGTCGTCCCGGGCACTCCTTGGGTGACTGGCGCGAACGTACCCGGGCAGCACGTCTTCGGGCTCGTTGCCGGCCGGGACTTCAGCTGGGACGGGGTGATCGAGTCCGTGGAAGTTCGTGAGGGTGACGAAGCACCGGACGGCTCCGGTACGCTGCGTACCCAGCGCGGCATCGAGATGGGCCACATCTTCCAGCTCGGCCGGAAGTACGCGGAGTCGCTGCACCTGAAGGTGCTGGATCAGAACGGCAAACTGACTACCGTCACGATGGGCTCCTACGGCATCGGGGTCACGCGGGCAGTGGCTGCCCTGGTGGAGTCCAACCGCGATGACAAGGGCATCATCTGGCCGCGCAACGTCGCTCCGGCTGACATCCACCTGGTTGCAACCGGAAAGGGTGAAGAGATTTTCGCTGCAGCCGAACAGCTTGCCGGTGAGCTTGAGGGCAAGGGTCTGAGCGTCATGTACGACGACCGGCCGAAGGTCTCACCCGGAGTGAAATTCGGCGATGCCGAGCTGATCGGCATTCCAACCATCGTGGTCGTCGGGCGCGGGTTGGCGGACGGCCTCGTTGAGGTCAAGGACCGCCGCTCCGGAACCAGCGAGAACGTGGCTGTGGCCGACGTCGTCGAGCATTTGCATACGCTTACCGGCGCCTAGGATAGGGCACAGGGATGGTGTCCGGGCTGGAGGAGATCCAGCTCTCTACTATCGTGCTCGTGGTGGTGGCCGGATTCGCCGCCGGCTGGGTTGATGCGGTGGTCGGCGGTGGAGGGCTTATCCAGTTGCCCGCGCTGCTGATGGTGCCGGGGATAACGCCGGTGCAGGCACTGGCGACCAACAAAATGGGTTCCCTCTTCGGCACCACAACGAGCGCGATTACCTACTTCAGGCGTGCACGTCCGGATCTGCGAACGGCGTTGCCGATGGCTTTCATCGCGCTTGCCGGCAGTTTCGGCGGTGCCATTCTCGCGGCGTCTCTGCCTGCTTCGGTGTTCAAGCCGATCATCGTTGTGGCCCTCGTCGCCGTCGCCGTCTTCACCGCGTTCCGGCCAACGGTCGGCACGCTCACCAAACTCCGGCATACCGGTCACCGGCACTATGGAACAGCCGGCGCCATCGGCCTGGTCATCGGGTTTTATGACGGGCTGATCGGACCGGGGACGGGTTCATTCCTGATCATCGCGATGGTCACGATGCTCGGATACAGCTTCCTCGGTGCCAGTGCCAAGGCCAAGATCGTGAACATGGCCACCAACTTCGGGGCCCTGACCTTCTTCCTTCCCCACGGGTCACTGCTGTGGGGCCTTGGTCTCATCCTGGGCGGCGCCAACATGGTGGGCGGCTACGTCGGGTCCCGGATGGCGATCACCCAGGGCAGCACGTTCATTCGCGGGGTGTTCCTGGTGGTGGTCGCTGCTCTCATCCTGAAACTCGGCTACGACGTATGGGTGGAAAACATCCGCTGACGCGGACGATTGTCAGCGGCCGGCGAGCTCGGCGGGCAGGGGTGCGTTTGTGAGCGGTTTGCGCAACAGGTTGCTCGCCACCCAGAGCGACCGCGCGGCGTCGTCGGTGACGCTGTTCTGCAGGTACCACAGCGCGTTGTCCACTTCTCGAGCCACCGACCAGTCCCGGGCCAGCATCGGGTCCAGTCCACCCGCGAGCGCAAGGTCGGTACAGCGGTCCCGCAGATGGGCGGCCGGATCAGCGGGCGACAAGTCGCCGATCCGGTTCCAGAGCATCGGAGCGACGGCGAATTCCGCATCTCCCAGCACAGGCTTGGGATCGATCGCGAGGAACTGCCGGGGGTGCTCAAGGACCGGCAGGATATTCAGGTAATGCAGGTCGGAGTGAACCAGCACATCGTGGTCCCGGCGTCGTCCCACGGCGCCGTGCAGCTGGCAGACCTCCAGCGCGTACTCGAGCAGCCAACGGTCGAAGGGGCGCCCCAGTGTCTCCCATTCAAGCGGCAGCGTGTCGGTCCACTGCTCGGCCTGGTCCGCAACCGAAGGAATGGAAAGCCAGCGGGGATCGGATCCGGCGGGGCCCTTGGGTGCGATCGACAGTCGTCGCAGGATCGATCCCCAGATCGCGGCGGTGTCCGACAACGGCAGCTCCGCCAGGGAGGAATCACCGTCCAGTCGTTCGAGCAGCAGGACGAAGTCGTCCGGGGCACTCGCCAGGAGTTCGACGGCGCCGTTGCCGTCCCACAGGGCAAGCGCATCCGGCTCCGAAACCGCCTCCGGATCCGGGGCGGTAACCTTCAGCACAGCCGGGCGGCCGTCGGCGCAGGCGACAGGAAGTACGACGGCGCAGTGTCCGCTCCACGGCTCGACGCCCCGTTCCAGATCCAGAACCAGATCCCATTCCTCAAGGTAACGGTTTGCGATGTCGGCCCAGCTGTCCAGCCACGCCCTGCCCCGTGGCAGGCGGAGCACCCTGCGGACCAGGGTGCCAGGCAGCTCGATGTCGCGTGCATCCACCCGCTAAGACTAACTTCCCGGCTCCGGTGAAGGCGGGTATTCGCGTGGGTCAATCCCGGGGAATGCCCCGAGGTCGGGCGTTGAACTGCCTCCGGACTCGCTCAGGCGCTGTGCCGTCTCGGCCAGTTGCCGAAGTGCCCAATCCCGTACCGGTCCCGGTGCGCTGACGCCCACGAGATCTGTGTAGGTGCCCACCAGCCCGTGCTCGAGCTCCGGCAGGGCGGTGTCCGGATCCGACAAAAAGCCATCCTCCAGCGCATAGGCCGGCGCCGGGAGCGGCTCGGCAACACAGTGCTGCCTCAGGATCGTCGACCCCACGGCCGCTGCGGCCTGATGCTGAGTCATTCGCTCCAGGAGCGGTTCCGGCTCCGCGGCACGCGCGGCAACCACCTCGTACGCGTAGGAGGCGCGCTGTTCCGCCAGCACGGCAGTACGCGCACCGTCCAGTCCGGGTTCGGGCTCCAGCGTGGCCTCCGCCGGGCACTCCTCGGTGGCGCCGTCGTCGTTCTGGATCTCCGGAACAGGAAGCACAGGCGTGGTGGCGTTCAGGCGCTGGGCCAGCACACGGCTCTGCAGCCACTGGGCGGTGGCCACCGAGGCAAGCACGCGGGCCGGTCCTGCGTCCACGGTCGCCGCCGCCTCGAAGCGCTGCGTGTAGGAGTCCGTGAGATCAGCGAGGAAGTCCGTTGGCGACGGTGCTGCGGGCGCTGTTGAAGGAGACGGCCCCGCCGATCCTTCGGCGGGTGACAAGACGGGGGAAGGCGATGGCGTGGCGCTCCCTGCCGGACGCAATGCCGAAGCGTGCAGTTGAAGCATTTCGGCAAGGGCGGCATAGCCCGCAGCGTCCGCGGACGAAGCCGACTCCTCGAGGGACGACGCAGTCACTGCGAGAGCCTGCGCCGCCGCGGAGCCGTCGCTGAGTGCGAGTTCGGAAGGGCTTAGTTCGGGTTCTGAGGATCCCTTGCCGATGACGAGGCCAATGGACGCCACAAGCAAGAGGACAAGCAGGAGGGCTCCCCTCCGGAGGATGCGCCAAACTGCTCCACCGAAGCCGCTGCCGGAAGAGTCGGAACGGTCCTTCGATTGCGTCACAACCGATCATCATGCCATGCGGAGGAGGTTTCGTGCGCCATTCACCGACCTGTCATAAAGTCGTTACGCTAGTAGCTACAACATCATCGAGCGGAGACGGCAATGGCGGATCGGTCCGGCAAGCAGAACACCCCGGCACACCACCGAAATGCGGCTCCCGCGCACCTCGACGCAGCAGCGGAAGCCGAGAGGCTTCGGGAGTTTCTGCGTCCAACCGTGGAACAGCATAATCTCCTGCTCGAAGACGTGGACGTTCGCATCGCCGGGAGCCACCGGACGCTGCACGTTGTTGTCGACTTGCCGGACGACGGCGTGGAGGGCTTGAGCCTCGACACCATCTCCGAGGTATCCCAGAGCGTCTCGAACGCCCTTGACAACGATCCGGGGGATGACGGTCGCCCCTACAACCTGGAGGTCTCTTCGCCCGGTGTATCCCGGCCTCTGACGCAACCGCGCCACTGGCGGAGGAACGTCGGCAGGCTGGTCGCCGTGAAGCTGGTGGACGGTGAGGACCTTGAGGGCAGACTGATGGACGCCCGGGACTCTTCCATCATCCTGAGGCCGATGATGGCGGTCAAGAAGGGCACCAAGCCGAAGTTCGGGGAGGACCGCGAGATTCCCTACGAGAAAATTCGCAAGGGTACCGTCCAGGTTGAATTTGCCCACGCTGATGCCGAGGAACCCGGCGGCGACAATGACTGATCACGACCGCTGGCTGCTGAGGAGGCCCCAATGGATATAGATATGAGCGCTCTGCGGTTACTCGAACGGGAGCGGGAGATACCCCTTGACCTGCTGATCCCTACAATCGAGCAGGCGCTCCTGGTCGCCTACCACAAGACTCCAGGCGCGCAGGAAATAGCCCGTGCACAGCTGGACCGGCGGACCGGTCACGTCACCATCTGGGCCACCGAAGTCGACGACGACGGCGTAGCAGTGGGCGAGTATGACGACACCCCCACGGGATTCGGCAGGATCGCGGCGAGTACTGCACGCCAGATCATCCTGCAGCGACTGCGGGATGCCGAGGACGACAACATTCTCGGAGAGTTCCGAGGCAAGGAAGGCGAACTGGTCGCCGGCCTCATTCAGCAGGGCAACAACCCGCACATGATCCAGGTAAACCTGGGTTCTGTAGAAGCACTGCTTCCGCCTCCCGAGCAGGTTCCCGGTGAGAAGTACCTCCACGGAACCCGCCTGAGGGCATTCGTTGTGGACGTGCACCGCGGGATGAAAGGCCCGTCGATCACGCTGTCGCGGTCGCACCCCGGCCTGGTCCGAAAACTCTTTGAGCTTGAGGTTCCGGAAATCGCGGATAAGAGCGTGGAAATCGTCGCCCTCGCCCGGGAAGCCGGCCATCGCACCAAGATCGCGGTGAAGGCGCATGTTCCCGGAGTGAATGCGAAGGGAGCCTGCATCGGCGAAATGGGTTCGCGCGTGCGAGCAGTAATGAATGAGCTCAACGACGAAAAGATCGACATCGTCGATTACAGCGATGATCCGGCGACGTTCATCGCGAGTTCGCTCTCGCCGTCGCGCGTGTCCTCGGTGACCATCACTGACGAGAAGACCCGTAGCGCCCGCGTGGTTGTGCCGGACTACCAGTTGTCGCTCGCGATCGGCAAGGAAGGCCAGAACGCGCGGCTCGCCGCGAAGCTGACCGGGTGGCGGATCGATATAGCTTCCGACGCCGCCGGCGCCTGAAGCAGCGGGGTTTCGCCTCAGTAATTCGCCAATGCGTCATATCGACGCCCATGGCGCTAGAATGGATAGGGCTTATGTCGTTACGCCACCAGCCGGTACGAACCTGCATCGGTTGCCGAGAGCGTGAAGACCAAGCCAATCTGGTTCGATGGTCAGCGGTCAACCGCGGCGGCTTCAACGTCGCTGAGGTGGATCACCGCCGTCGGCTGGAGGGCAGGGGTGCCTGGTTGCACCCCCGGCCGTCCTGTGTGGAGCTTGCGCTCAAACGCAAAGCGTTCAACCGCGCCTTTCGAGGCGTAGTTGACACGCGAAGCGTTGAAGACTGGCTGCGCACACTCAAGGGTGTCTCCTGATGGAGATTCCCTGCATGTACACCGTCCTCCCTGAAAGCGGGTCAGAAAACTGATGGAAACCCGATGAGTACCCAGCCATGAGTGCCCAACGATGAACAATCTGTTGAGCTCTGCAATCGGCGCGTCAGCTGCTTTGTCAGCTGGGGTCTGCAGTAGGAATTAGACGGTTCGCTCCTGACTCGGTGCGGACCGAGACAGGAGAAATGTGGCCAAGGTCCGCGTACACGAGCTCGCAAAAGAGCTCGGAATTACTTCGAAGGATGCAGTAGCAAAGCTGCAGGAACTGGGCGAATTCGTCCGGTCGGCATCCTCAACCATCGAAGCGCCCGTCGTGAAGAAACTTCGCGGCGCTTTCCCCGATGCCCCGGCGGCATCCAAGGCGCCGGCATCAGCACCGGCCCCGGCGCGTGGGTCCCAGCCCACACCCAAGTCAGCGACGCCTCGTCCGGCGCCCGCAGCACCGGCGCCCGCTCCAGCAGCTGCGGCTCCGGCTCCGGAAAAGCCGGCAGCACCGGCCCCCGAAGCTTTACCTGAGCAGGCACCGGCAGCCCCTGCCTTCAAGGCGCCTGAGGCACCCAAACCCGAGATAGAGGCCCCTGCCGCTCCCGAATCGGGTTCCAGCAGTGACTCCGGCACCGACCGCAAGCCGGCCCCGAAGCCGGCAGCTGCACGGCCGACCTCGGCGCGTCCCGGAGCGGCTCGCCCCGGCGACCGTCAAGGCAGCCCCCGTCCCGGCAACAACCCCTTTGCGCCGTCCCAGGGAATGCCCCGGTCCGGCCGAGGCGACGGCGATCGCTCCGGCGGCCCGCGTCCGGGCAATAACCCGTTCGCAACGTCCCAGGGCATGCCCCGCCCGGGCGGACGCCGCGAGGATGATCGCAGCCCCCGCCCCGCAGCAGGTGCGGGCGGTCCCCGCCCAGCCGCCGGTGCGGGCGGTCCCCGTCCCGCCGCTGGCGCAGGCGGTGCCCGACCCGGCGCACCTCGTCCGGGTGCACCTCGCCCCGGCGGTGCCGGAGCCGGTGGTGCACGGCCGACGCCGGGCATGATGCCGAACCGGACCGAGCGCCCAGCGGCGCCCGGTCGCGGTGGAGCGGCCGGCGCTGGACCCCGCCGCGGCCCCGGGGGAGCTCCCGGCGCCGGTGGTGGCGGTGGAGCCCCTGCCGGCGGCGGTTTCGGCAAGGGCGGTCGCGGTCGCGGCGGCACTGCCGGTGCTTTCGGCAAGGGTGGAGCCGGTCGCGGCAAGCAGCGCAAGTCGAAGCGGGCGAAGCGGCAAGAGCTTGAGCAGATGTCAGCCCCGTCGCTGGGCGGCGTCAGCGTTCCCCGCGGTGACGGCAATACTGTCGTCAGGCTGCGTCGTGGATCTTCGATCACCGAGTTCGCCGAGAAGATTGATGCGAACCCCGCTGCGCTGGTCACCGTTCTTTTCCACCTCGGTGAGATGGCTACGGCAACCCAGTCGCTCGACGAGGCCACCTTCGAAGTACTCGGTGTTGAGCTCGGTTACAAGATCCAGGTTGTATCCCCGGAGGACGAGGAGCGCGAGCTGCTCGAGAACTTCGACATCGACCTGGATGCCGAACTGGACGCTGAGGTCGACGCGCAGCTTGAGGCACGTCCTCCGGTAGTCACTGTCATGGGTCACGTCGACCACGGTAAGACCCGCTTGCTGGACGCGATCCGCAAGTCGAACGTCGTAGCCGGTGAGCACGGTGGCATCACCCAGCACATTGGTGCATACCAGATCGACCACGAGCATGAGGGCGACAACCGTCCGATTACCTTCATCGACACACCCGGTCACGAGGCGTTCACCGCCATGCGTGCCCGTGGTGCGAAGGTCACCGACATCGCCGTCCTGGTTGTGGCCGCGGATGACGGCGTCATGCCGCAGACGGTTGAGGCGCTCAACCACGCCCAGGCGGCCGGCGTGCCCGTCGTCGTGGCTGTGAACAAGATTGACAAGGAAGGCGCCAACCCGGACAAGGTCAAGGGTCAGCTCACCGAGTACGGTCTGGTTCCCGAGGAGTACGGTGGCGACACCATGTTCGTGCACGTCTCGGCGCTGAGAGGCGAAGGGATCGACGAGCTGCTCGAAGCGGTACTGCTCACCGCGGATGCTGCGCTCGACATGCGTGCCAACCCGAACAAGGACGCCCGTGGTATCGCGATCGAAGCTAACCTCGACAAGGGCCGGGGCGCGGTTGCGACCGTGCTGGTCCAGTCCGGAACGCTGATGGTCGGCGACACCATTGTCGCGGGCATCGCCCACGGCCGTGTTCGTGCGATGTTCAACGAGAATGGCGAGAACGTCACTGAGGCCGGCCCATCCCGTCCTGTACAGGTACTGGGTCTGTCCACGGTTCCACGTGCAGGCGATACCTTCCTGGTTACGCCGGACGAGCGCACCGGGCGCCAGATCGCTGAGAAGCGCGAGGCTGCAGACCGCAACGCGGCCCTCGCCAAGCGCCGCAAGCGCGTCAGCCTGGAAGACTTTGACCAGGCCGTGGCGGAGGGCAAGGTTGATACCCTCAACCTCATCCTCAAGGGCGACGTGTCCGGTGCGGTCGAAGCACTCGAGGATTCGCTGCTCAAGATCGACGTCGGTGAGGGAGTTGCGCTGCGGGTTATCCACCGCGGCGTCGGTGCCATCACGCAGAACGACGTCAACCTGGCCACGGTCGACAGCGCGATCATCATCGGCTTCAACGTCCGGCCCGCCGAGCGCGTCGCCGAGCTGGCTGACCGCGAAGGTGTGGACCTGCGCTTCTACTCCGTCATCTACGCAGCAATCGATGACATTGAGCTTGCACTCAAGGGCATGCTCAAGCCGGAGTACGAAGAAGCACAGCTCGGCACCGCAGAGGTCCGCGAGGTGTTCCGTTCCTCCAAGTTCGGCAACATCGCCGGTTCGATCGTCCGCTCGGGTGTCATCCGACGCAACACCAAGGCGCGCCTGGTGCGCGACGGCGTGGTCGTTGGCGACAACCTCACGGTTGAGTCGCTCAAGCGCTTCAAGGACGACGCCACCGAGGTCCGGACGGACTTCGAGTGTGGTATCGGCCTCGGGTCGTTCAACGACGTCAAGGAAGGCGACACGATCGAGACCTACGAGATGCGCGAGAAGCCTCGGGTCTAGGGTTCGTTTCGGGCGGGGCCGCTGCATGCAGCGGCCCCGCTTCCTACCCATACCGACGCGGGGCCCATGCCGCGGTCGGCGTTATAGCTCCCACTGGGGAGGAAGTAAGGAGAAGTCATGGCAGACGCCGCACGCGCTGCACGGTTGGCCCAGCGCATCAAGGTCATCGTCGCCGAGGCCCTTCGCCGTCGGGTCAAGGACCCCCGGCTGGAAGCGGTCACGGTCACTGATGCACGGGTCACCAATGACCTGCAGCACGCCACGATCTACTACACCGTGTTCGGCGAGTCCGAGGAACAGGCGGCAGTACACAAGGCGCTCGAGTCCGCGAAGGGTGTGCTCCGCTCCGAGGTGGGACGAAACATCACTGCACGGCTGACGCCCACACTGGAATTCGTTCCGGACGAGATCCCCATCAACGCGAACCATCTCGAAGAACTGCTTCGCACCGCGAAGGAACGCGATGCCGAGGTCGCTGAACTTGCAAGGAAGGCTGCTTTCGCCGGCGACGCAGATCCTTACCGCAAGCCCGGCGAGGACGACGACGAAGAGTGATCAGGCCGTAAATCATACGGACGAAGACCAGGAGGGGCGGCTCGGTAGTATCCGATGACCGCCCCTCCTGTTTGTCCGCGTATAGTGTCCTGCCAAGCCGACGCTTAGTGGCCCGACCGCATCAGTTTGATACTGATCACCTTGCCGGCAGGGGGTGCGCCCTCTGGTGAAAGTACATCGGTGGTGGCGTAGAGCCTGCTGCCTTTCTGCATCTCGACCTCAGCGGGCTGATTGACTTCCAGCAGAGTGCTGGCAGTGGTTGATCCGCGCGGGATGACCGAAATCCGGTTGGCAAACAATTCAGCGACGTAGATATTGCCCTTTCGATCGAGTGCCAGGCCGGTCGGCGACACCAGACCTGACGTGAGCAGTGTGGTCTCTCCACTCCACTGATTGACAGTAAAAATTGATCCCAGCGCTCCCAGACTTGGATCTTCAGGTCCGCCGGGAAGTGACGTGACATAGAGAGTGCCCTTCCAACCGACCTCCATATCGGTGGGTACAGGTTCGAGGTAGTAAGTGAAGCCCACGGCGCATGGGTGCACACCGGTTGCAGCGGCTATCTCCGCGGTGACTACCACCGGGATTGCCGGTAGCACGGCTACCGTTGAGATGTTGCCCCAGTGGTCCACCCGGAAGATGGCGTTGGCGCCGGCGTCGGCCACCAGCACGCCGCCGTCGAACGGCACTGTGGCATAGGGGTTGGAGTCGGGCCGGCCGGTGTAACTCGCTTGCGGACCCAGCGCCTCCGTTTGCAGGTCCAGGCATGCCTGATCCAGGTCCCGGAAGCCGTAACGCGTGTCTCCATCAGGATTGGCCGTCCGCTCATAGGCGGCGATATCGGCAATGGTGCTGATATTTCCATGCCAGTCGATGGATTTCAGGAGGGACTCGTTGGCCGATGGGTCTCCTTGGCCGGCGCCTCTCGTCATCGTGTAGTAGGTGGTGCCATGGGAGCGGGAGACAGAGCCGGAGAAGTATCCCTCCGCAGAGTCCAGAGTCTCGGTAGTGCCGTCCCTGGCGATACGAGTGATGATGCCCGCGAAACTCTGCGCAACATCGATTGACTTGCCTCGGCCTGTGGCGAGGCGCAACGGTGACACCAACCCTTCAGCAACGGTAGTGACTTCTTTTACAGTTGGCGGGGACGGCTCATCACCGCCATGGGCCTGAGCGGGGGTAATTCCTGCCCCCAGTGTTAGAACCACCGTGGTGACGGCGGCAAGCAGTGATCTTTTCACTGTGATCTCCTCGACTTCGTAGAACCAGTACAAAGCGAGACCTTCTCCGACCCTGCGTCCAGTGCTTGCCCATAACCGGAAATGATGCCGTCAAGCGGCGCAGCGCCGAAGCCATTCAAAGATTAGACCCGATGGGCAGACAGGTAAATAGAAATTGGGAGCGGCTGCTCAAACGAACAGGGTAGCGGTCCACGGTCACTGCCCAGGATGCTGGAACCGTGGCAAGCCCTAATGTCCGGGTAGCCTGTTCACTCCGGTGAGCAGGCTACCCTTGTCGGTGCAGAGCGCAATCCGGATCCAGCCCTCACCGTTGGAGCCGAAAGCTGTTCCGGGCGCGACGGCCACACCCTGTTCCGCCAGAAAAGTCCGGACCCAGGAGCGCACGTCGCCGCCGGTGGCGTGGGACATGTCCGCCCAGAGGTAGAACGCCCCCTGGGCGTCGAGGTAGGAGATGTTGAGCGAGGTGAGTACCGCCGTCGCCGCGTCCCGGTTCGAGCGGTAGTGGTGCAGTGCGGTTTCGATGTAATCGGTGGGTCCTGTGAGTGCGGCTACGGCTGCATACTGCGGTGACGCTCCGACACAGGACACGATTGACTCCATCACTGTGTTGAACTCCTTGCCCAGCCCGCCCGGCAGCACCAGTGCGCCGATCCGCAATCCTGTAAGGCCGAAAGTCTTGGAGAGGGTGAGCGAGGTCAGTACGCGCTGCGGCGTGGTGTCGAATCGTGCAGGGCTGACATGCGGCACTTCGTAGGTGAATGCTTCGTAGCACTCGTCCGAGAGGATCCAGAGGTCGTGGCGTTCGGCGAAATCAACGAGGTCGCGGGTAAGCTCTTCGCTGAAGACGGCTCCGAGCGGATTTGATGGGGAGTTCAGTACCAGGAGGCGGGTACGGGAGCCTACAAGTTCTTCAAGGTCGCTGATTCTCGGTTGAAAACCGTTCTCGGGTCGCAGCGGGTAGCTGACCGGCCGTGCGTGCACCAGTTGCGCAGTCATGGTGAATGTGGGGTATCCGGGGTTGGGGATCAACACCTCGTCCCCGGCGTCGAGCAGCATACTCATCGCCAGGTGCAGACCCTGTTGAGCCCCGGCGGTGACATAAACCCTGGAGGGATCGACCTCCATGCCGTTGCGGCTGCCGAACCGCGTCGCGAAGCTCCGTCGCAGGGGAGCGATGCCCTCGTTGGGGGTGTAATTGGTGTCATCCCTGTCCAGCGCCGCTATGCCTGCATCAAGGATGTGGCGTGGAACGGGGAACGCCGGTTCGCCGATGCTGAGCACGATCGCATTCGGAGTACTCCATGCAGCCTGGGTGATTTCCCGGATCTGGTTGGAGGGAAGCTCTTCGATGTGCTTGGGAATGGACGGCATAGGGGCATAGTAGCGGTGAGGGGTGGTGAGGTCCCGACACCTATACTGAAAGGCGTGAATTCCGGGCAGGTCCACTCAGGACTAGTGATAGTGGACAAGCCGCAGGGCTGGACCAGCCATGACGTGGTGGGAAGAATGCGTCGGCTCGCAGGGACCCGCAAAGTGGGACACGCTGGAACCCTCGATCCCATGGCTACAGGCGTTCTGGTGGTGGGAATCAACCGGGCTACACGCCTCCTGACCTATATCGTCGGCACCTCGAAGACCTACACCGCAACCATCCGCCTGGGACAGTCCACGATCACTGACGATTCCGAGGGCGACGTCATCGCCGAAACCTCAGCTGCCGGCGTCTCATCGGCTGCGATCCGGGAGGCCGTTGCCGCCCTTACCGGCCCAATCCAGCAGGTGCCCAGCAGCGTCAGCGCCATCAAGGTGAAGGGCGAACGGGCCTACAACCGCGTCCGGTCCGGGGAGGATGTGGTGTTGCCGCCCCGTCCGGTGACAGTGCACAGCTTCGATATTTCCGTGATCCGCCACGAGATCGGCGGAGTGGTCCAGGACCTCGATGTGACGGTCCGGTGCAGCTCCGGAACGTACATTCGCGCCCTGGCACGGGACCTCGGCGCGGCCCTCGGCGTCGGTGGTCATCTGACGGCTCTGCGCCGCACCGAGGTGGGCCCGTACACGCTCGCCCAGTCCTCCACTCTTGATGAGCTGGCCCGGGATTTCAGGCTCTTCGGTATCGATGAAGCCGCCCGCGCGCTGTTCCCTGTACGCGAGTTGAGCGCTGCCGAGGCCCATGACCTCTCGCACGGCCGCCGGATCAGCGCCGGTGCGGGCTCGGGCATGGCATCCGGGAACCCCGACCAGCGTCCGGTTGCTGCGTTCGCTCCCAGCGGTGCTTTGATTGCGCTCCTTGAAAATCGGGGTGAGGAAGCGAAACCTGCCCTGGTCTTCGCACCGGGGGAGTCGGGCAACTGATGGTGGTCGACGGCTTCTTCATCGCAGGCACCATTGTGTGCCTTGTCTCGACCCTGCTGTGCGTCGGTGCGGCCGTTATCAGGCAGCCTCCCAATGACGTAACCATCCTCGCGGTGGCCGCCGTGGAATTGTTCCTGCTGGTGTACCTGGTTGCCGGGATTTTCCGGCAGGCCGGAGGGGAACCCGTCACGGGTGAAGCATGGGAGTTCTGGGGGTACCTGCTGACCGCGCTGGTGATCCCTGTAGGTGCGTTCTGGTGGGCGATACTCGAGCGTTCGCGATGGAGCAATCTGGTGCTGGGTGCGGTGGGAGTGACAGTTTTTGTGATGCTGTATCGGATGGAGCAGATTTGGGACGGAGCAGTGCCGGCGTGACGCGCGGTGCAGCGGGACAGGCGCACGGACAGCCGGATCGGTCCGGCGCGCCGGACGGTGCTCCGAGGCCCGTTGGGACCGACGGTGCGTTGAGCCGCGGACCCGGACGTCTCCTCATCGCCGTGTATGGGGTCTTCGCGCTGGCGGCGACCGCGCGCGCGGCTTTCCAGATCGCGACCAAGTTCTCAGAGGCACCGTTGGCCTACACGCTGACCGCCTTGGCCGCCCTGGTGTATGTATTCGCGACGGTTTCCCTGAGCCGCTCCGGGCCGGGTTGGTATCGGTTGTCCGTCGCTGCTGTGGGCCTGGAACTGGTTGGCGTACTCGCTGTCGGCACACTGAGTATCGTTGATCCGATTCTCTTTCCCGCGGACACGGTTTGGTCGGTCTACGGCAAGGGTTACGGGTTTGTTCCGCTGATCCTGCCCGTGTTGGGCCTGTGGTGGTTGTACCGCCACCGCGCCATGACCGCGCATGGCTGATGCGCGCAGGAACTTCAGGAGTGAGAGGATGAGTTGACAGGGCCTGGCCCGCGCATCGTCGATCACAGAGGGAACACCATGAACAGCAACACCCCTGACAACACGCAGCCGGATCGTCGCAGTTCTTCCACGGATGCAGGACGCGGCTCCGGGGGCACCGCGAGCGGACCGACAGGCACAACTGGCGCTTCCGGTGAGTCCTCCTCAAGGCAGCCATCCTCCGGACAGCCCGTCTCAAGGCAGCCATCTTCCGGTCAGCCCGCCTCCAAGACCACGAAGAAGGATTCCGGGAAGTCAACCAAGTCGGGCAACGACTGGGGTGTCTTCCGGACGGTCGTGGTGCTCGTGGGACTCATTATCGCCGGGTTCGGCGGGTACTACCTGATCACCGGTACGACCGGACTGCCGGAGACGGGGGATGGTCCGGTGAACCCGACATTGGAGAACCAGTTCCGGTTCTTTGCCGCGATGATGATTGGCGTAGGCGCCGCGTTCGTGACAATCGCCATCAAGTTCCAGTGGGCAAATATGTTATGGCTCGTCTGCCTCATGGTGTTCATTGGCGGCATCGGGCGAGTCCTCTCCTGGGCGTTCTCCGGAACGCCGCACTACCTCCTGATCATCCTGATGGTTGTCGAGCTGGCGTTCCCCGCGGCGCTGCTGGTCTGGCACCGGTACATTGCCAAGACCAGCGAGCTCCGCAGGGAGTACGGCGCCCGCTCCTAGCTTCGGTGGCGGTTGCCGCCTGGCCTGTCCGCTCTGCCCTGCTGGAGACAGGCCAGGCCAACCCCGAGCAGCACCAGCGCCGCTCCGGCGGCAACCTCCGCACGGATACCTGTCTGGGCCAGTTCCGCGCGGTGCGGCGGAGTAACCGGTGCTGCGGTGCCGCTGTCCGCAGCGGGAGGCGACGGTGCTTCCTCCGCGACCGGCTCAGGGGTTGCCACAACCTCCTTCGGCTCAACGCACACTGTTTCCGACGGTTCGCCGAAGGCGGACGTGAAAGGGTCGGTGTGCTCGTCGCCGGGGTAGGCCGCCACGACGCTATAGCAGCCGGGTTCGCTGAAAGCGGCGAAGGGTTCAGAGGACTGGCTTCCGTTCAAGGCCGGCACGGTCATTTGGGAGTGCAGCCGGGCACCTGCGGGAATGTCCGCCGCGAGGGAGGGCCGCTCCGCGAGTGGACCGTACATCGAGAGCGTGACGGTGCCTCCCGAGTCGCTCGTGGGTGGCCCGAAACCAGCTCCGGTTACTGCGTCGGTGACGCGATCGCCGACGAGTGCATCCTGTGCGGAGAGTTGGGTGCTGATCTCCGGGGCCCACGGTACGAAGGTTGTCTCGGCTTCCAGACCGTACTGTCCCTGCCATCCGAGAACGTAACTCGACGCTTCGGCCGGCAGAACGCTTTCGGGGGCGATCGATTCCGTCCAGACGTACCATCCGGGTGATGGAACAACCAGGCCCGCGGTGTTGTACGTGCCGGGACCATCCACCCTCGTAGTGACCGTGCCGACGCTCGGTGTGCCCTCCGGTACCGACTCCCGCAGGGAAGGCTTCGCATCCAGCGGTCCCCAGAGCGTAGAGACCACTTCCACGGATACCGGCGTCTCACTGCCCGGCACGGACAACCACGGAGACGGCACAGGTGAACTGCCCTCCGCACCGGCAACGGTGCTGATCGTGAGGACGTCATGGACGGTAGTTCCTGCGCCGGTTCGGGCAGCGGAAGTCTTCGTTGCAACCGCCGGCTGGAACGCGGGTAGGTCCGAGATGGCTGCCGCGGCATTGCGCGGTTCGACGACTGCGGCAAAAAGCAGGCGTTGGACATCCGCACGCGTCGGCACGAGCCAGTTGACGCCGGCAGCAGGCGTACGGGGGACCGCAACAGCCAGGGACCCGCTGCCCAGCCCGGTCCTGCGCAGGCTCAAACGGTGTGATTCCTCGCTGCTTGTCCAGGTGGACTCTGCCTTCTCCACCAGTGCGAACGGTCCGGTCAGTTCTGCGGACGCTGTCAATCCGGCGACCGGTTCGCCGTTGCCTCCAGACACTCCAACAACTGCAGTAATCATTCCGTCCTCGCCTACGGCCTCGAGTTCGATTGACACTTGGTAGGGTCCGGCTCCGTCGAATGCGACCCGGGTCATGGAGCGCGCCTGTGCGACAACGTCAGCCGGCAGCCCCTCGGCACGGAGGAGGGCGGTCATCCCTGGGGAGTCCCAGGCCATTCCCGGGGAGGTGAGCGCCCAGACAGCCAACTGGACGGACGCCGCGGTGGCACTGTCCGTCGTGGCGCCCCACCGGTGCAGCAGGTAGGAGAGGGCAGCGTTTTCCGTCGCGTCCAGCGCGCTGCCGTCGCTCCGGACAAATCCACCCGAATGGCCGTCGTACCCAACCGTATTCTCCGGGGACAGACGCTCGAAGTCAGTGCAGTAAGCCACCTGGCCGCGCGAGTTCTTGTACTGTCCCACGAAATGCTCGGCGGCATGCACGCCTGCCGCGCGTGTCCACCCGCTTCCGACCGGAGCAGCCTGCGACGGTGACGCATTAGGCAGCCCCAGCAGAGCCGCGAGTAACAACCAGACACCGACGGCCCGCAGGACGCCCCGGCGCGGGGAGAGAGAAGAAGAAGATGGCACGGATGTCCTCCAGATCGGGTTCAGGGCCGCGCCGAAGCCAGCGGGAGCAGCCCACAGAAACCATCGTCGTTACCGCTGGAAGCGGTTGGATGCGCAGTCCCGCTCATGTGTATAACCCTCCCTATTTCGGTGCCTGTGGGGAGGGGAGGACGAAGCTTGCGGACGGGCTCGTCGAGACCGCCTGCTTCCATCGGCCATAATGAAGGAACGACGAAGGGTGCAGTTACCCGTCCAACCGCCAAGGAGATGCGTGTTCTACTGGAGAGACCTGGCCGATGTGCCGGAGGGTTTCGGTCCGACAGTTGTCACCATTGGAAACTTCGACGGTGTTCACCGGGGCCACCAGAGCGTGCTTCAGCAGCTCGTCGCAGCCGCCCGAGAACGGGACGCGGCCGCCGTCGTCATATCGTTCGAACCGCATCCCGCCCAGGTCCACCGCCCGGACAGCGCGCCGGAATTGATCATGGGCCTGCAGGACAGGGTCGAAACCCTCTGTGACACTGGTATCGACGGCCTCCTGATGATGCACTACACGCTTGACCTTGCGGCGCAGACACCTGAGGAATTCGTCTGTTCCGTCCTCGTTGAGGGCCTGCGCGCGAAAGCAGTCGTCATCGGCCACGATGTGCGCTTCGGCCGCGGCAATTCCGGTGACCTCTCGACCATGCAGGCGCTCGGAGGACAGTTGGGCTTCGATGTGGTCGTCATCGATGATTATGGTTCGAGTCTGCAAAGCACGGCGGCCGGAGGGGAACGCCGCTGTTCCTCGACCTGGGTGCGGGAAGCACTTGTTGCCGGCGATGTCACCACTGCCGCCCGGATCCTGGGCAGGCCCCACCGTATGCGGGGTGAAGTGGTCCACGGAGCCGCCCGCGGAAGGGCTCTGGGATTCCCGACAGCCAACCTGTCCTCCAAATCGACCGGTTTCATCCCCGCGGACGGGATTTATGCCGGATGGCTCATCGACAGTAGCCAGGTGCGCTGGCCCGCAGCGATCTCGGTCGGCTCCAACCCTACGTTCGAAGGCGTAAGCAGGCAGGTCGAGGCTCACGTGATTGACCGCCCCAAGGAGGACATCGACGTCTTCGATCTGTACGGACAGACGGTGATCGTGGAGTTCGTGCGGCGGCTGCGGGGAATGGTTGCCTACCGCGGGCCGGAAGCGCTGATCGAACAGATGCGGCTGGACGTCGACCAGACGCGCGGTGTGCTTTCGACAGAACAGCGTACGTACGGGTAAAGTTGATTGCGGTCCGGCTGCAGTCCGTGGTTGCTGGGCCACCGCCGGAGCTCCGCTCGCCTGCGAGGGGAACCGGCATCATTTTGTTCACGGTACAACTCATAGGAGTTATTTGTGGCACTTGAAGCCGCTCTGAAGCAGGAAATCATCAAGGAATATGCAACCTCCGAGGGCGACACCGGTTCGCCTGAGGTGCAGATCGCGATGCTTTCCCGCCGCATTCTCGACCTGACCGAACACCTCAAGAAGCACAAGCACGACCACCACACCCGTCGTGGCCTGCTTCTGTTGGTGGGTCGCCGTCGTCGTCTGCTGGATTACCTGCGCGACACCGACATCACGCGCTACCGTACGCTCATCGAGCGCCTCGGCCTGCGCCGTTAGTTAGACTGTGAGGCGGCGCCTTCCTTCGGGAAGGAGCCGTCTTCAATCTTTGCTGGCCATGCGCCGCAAAGAGCCGCGCTCGCAAGAACGCATGGAAATACAAAGTTCATAATCAGGAGCCAGGCGGACAAGCAGGCATTCGCGGTCCTCGGTAGTGGTCTCCGGGACACCATCATGTGATGGTCCTCCCGTGGACCTCGATCGAAGACCGGGTGCCACAACCCGTCCAAACGGCGTTGACCAGCGAGACGCCGCCTGCCTCCGCCACCAAAGAAACGGAGGTGACTCTCTTGGAGGGTCCCGAAATCCAGTTCGCCGAAGCCGTTATTGACAACGGTCGCTTCGGCCAGCGCACTGTTCGCTTTGAAACCGGGCGTCTCGCCCAGCAGGCAGCAGGCGCTGCCATGGTCTACATCGACGAGGACACCGCGCTCCTCTCCGCCACCACCGCCGGCAAGTCCCCGCGTGAAGGCTTTGACTTCTTCCCGCTGACCGTGGACGTCGAAGAGCGCATGTACGCTGCCGGCCGCATTCCGGGCTCGTTCTTCCGCCGCGAAGGACGTCCGTCCACCGAAGCCATTCTTGCCTGCCGCCTGATGGACCGCCCGCTGCGCCCCGCTTTCGTGAAGGGCCTGCGCAACGAGGTTCAGATCGTCGTCACCGTGCTGGCCATCAACCCGGACGTCCGCTACGACGTCGTCGCCATCAACGCTGCCTCCATGTCCACGCAGCTTTCCGGTCTGCCGTTCTCCGGCCCGATCGGCGGCGTACGCGTTGCGCTCGTCTCCGACGGCTCGGGTGAGGACCAGTGGATCGCTTTCCCGAAGCACTCCGAGCTCCAGAACTCCGTGTTCGACATGGTCGTTGCCGGCCGGGTCGTCGGGGATGACGTCGCGATCATGATGGTCGAGGCGGAAGCCACCGATAATTCGTGGTCCCTCATCAAGGACGACGGCGCCACCGCTCCCACCGAAGAGGTCGTCGCCGACGGCCTTGAGGCCGCAAAGCCCTTTATCCGTGCACTGTGCCAGGCTCAGTCCGACCTCGCCGGCCGCGCAGCCAAGCCCACCGTCGAGTTCCCCGTGTTCAAGGACTACGAGGAGGACGTCTTCTCGGCCGTCGAGAGCGCAGCCGGATCACGTCTTGCTGAGATCTTCACCATCGCTGACAAGCAGGAGCGCGAAGACGCAGCCAACGCCTACCGTTCCGAGGTCGTCGAGTCCCTCGCTGGCCAGTTTGAGGGCCGCGAGAAGGAAATCGCCGGCGCGTTCAGCTCAGTCACCAAGAAGGTTGTGCGCCAGCGGATCCTCCGCGACCAGGTTCGGATCGACGGCCGCGGCCTCAGCGACATCCGTAAGCTCACCGCGGAGGTCGAGGTTCTGCCTCGTGTTCACGGTTCGGCAATCTTCGAGCGTGGTGAGACCCAGATCATGGGTGTCACCACGCTTAACATGCTGAAGATGGAACAGCAGATCGACTCGCTGTCGCCGGTGACGCGCAAGCGCTACATGCACAACTACAACTTCCCGCCGTACTCCACCGGTGAGACCGGCCGCGTCGGATCCCCGAAGCGCCGCGAAATCGGTCACGGCGCCTTGGCCGAGCGTGCCCTTGTTCCGGTGCTTCCGAGCCGCGAGGAGTTCCCGTACGCCATCCGGCAGGTCTCCGAGGCGCTCAGCTCCAACGGTTCCACCTCAATGGGCTCGGTCTGCGCCTCCACGCTCTCCCTGCTCAATGCCGGTGTCCCACTGAAGGCTCCGGTTGCCGGCATCGCCATGGGTCTCGTTTCCGACGAGGTCGACGGTCAGACCCGCTACGCCGCCCTCACTGACATCCTCGGCGCGGAAGACGCGTTCGGCGACATGGACTTCAAGGTTGCAGGTACCTCGGAATTCGTGACGGCGATCCAGCTGGACACCAAGCTTGACGGTATCCCCGCTTCAGTGCTGGCTGCGGCGCTGAAGCAGGCCCGCGAAGCACGCCTGCACATCCTCGGTGTGCTTGAGGCCGCGATTGACACTCCGGATGAGCTCTCCGAGTTCGCTCCGCGCATCATCTCGGTGAAGATCCCTGTCGACAAGATCGGTGAGGTCATCGGCCCCAAGGGCAAGATGATCAACCAGATCCAGGAAGACACCGGCGCCGACATCTCGATCGAAGACGACGGCACCGTACTGATCGGCGCCACGGACGGCACGTCCGCAGAGGCTGCGCGCGCCGCGGTGAACGCGATCGCCAACCCGCAGGTTCCTGAGATCGGCGAGCGTTACGTGGGCACGGTCGTGAAGACCACCACTTTCGGCGCGTTCGTATCGCTGACTCCGGGCAAGGACGGCCTGCTCCACATCTCGGAGCTGCGCAAGCTCGCCGGCGGCAAGCGGGTGGACAACGTCGATGACGTCGTCTCCGTAGGCCAGAAGGTCCAGGTTGAGATCACCAAGATCGACGACCGCGGCAAGCTGTCCCTCTCTCCGGTGGTCGCAGAGGAAGCCGGCGAATCAGCTGCCGAAGACGCTGCTCCTGCCGAAGTCCTGGTTCCTGCCGAGGGCGACGACAACTAGCGCACAAGCTGACAAGCACAATCCAGCGGCTCCACGGCGAACTGATTTCGCCGTGGGGCCGCTGGCGTTGAGGAGAAGGATATGACTGAAACAGTTCACGGCTCGCCCGTGGTGCTCCCGCTGACGCCGGGTGGCTTGGAAAGTTCGTCCATGCTGGTTGCCGGGACGCAGGGCGGAGCAGTGGTCCGGCGCTCAGTGCTGCCCGGTGGTGTTCGTGTGCTCACTGAGGCGATGCCCGGCCAGCGCTCGGCAAGCATCGGTTTCTGGGTGGGGGTCGGCTCCCGTGACGAAGCTGACGGGGAGCATGGTTCCACGCACTTCCTCGAACATTTGCTGTTCAAGGGAACGCAGCGTCGAACTGCACTCGATATCGCCGCCGCTTTTGATGAAGTCGGAGGCGAATCGAACGCTGCGACGGCCAAGGAGAACACCTGCTACTACGCGAGGGTTCTCGACTCAGACCTGCCCATGGCGATCGACGTCATTGCGGACATGGTGACCTCAGCTGTCATCGATCCGGAGGAGCTGGAGCAGGAGCGGCACGTCATTCTTGAGGAGATCGCCATGGACAGTGACGATCCCTCCGACGTGGCACACGAGAACTTTGTGGAAGCTGTCCTCGGCTCACATCCGCTGGGCCGTCCGATCGGCGGAACGCCCGAGGCGATTAACTCCATTTCCCGTGACTCGGTTCTTGAGCACTATCGCCGCTACTATCGCCCCGAAGAGCTGGTAGTCACTGCAGCAGGCGGCCTGGACCACGACGTCGTGTGCTCACTCGTCATTCAGGCGCTTCAGCGCGCAGGATGGGAACTGGCGGCGGACGCAACTCCCGTGCCGAGGCGCGCACCCGAGCCGGCCGTGCTCAAGGAAGCCGGGGGAGTGCAGGTCATCCACCGAGCCGTGGAGCAGGCGAATGTGCTGGTCGGCTGTCCCGCGCTGACTGCCACCGATGACCGACGGTTCGTGATGAGCGTCCTCAACGCGGTGCTCGGCGGAGGCATGTCCTCACGTCTCTTCCAGGAGATTCGGGAAAAGCGAGGGCTTGCGTATTCGACCTACTCCTTCTCGGCGTCTTACGCCGATGCCGGCTACTTCGCAATGTATGCAGGGTGCAGCCCGGCGAAGACCGGCCAGGTCATCAGCCTGCTCAGCGCAGAGCTGGAGCGGCTGGCGTCGGATGGAGTGAGCGACGAGGAACTGCGGCGGGCCGTTGGCCAGCTGTCCGGCGGCATGGTGCTTTCCCTTGAGGACAGCGGTTCTCGAATGACCCGGCTGGGCCGGGCGGAGCTTGTCAGCGGTGAGTTCCTAGGGCTGGACCTGACACTTGAGCGGGTTCGGGCGGTGACTGCGGAGCAGGTGCAGCGCCTCGCGCGGCAGCTGGCCGACGCCCCGCGCACGATTACCGTCGTCGGACCTTTCGACCATGCCACGGAGATTGGGCTGTGAACCGAGACGTTCAATAGACCTTCGCAACGACTGTGTGGAGGATCCGGGTTGTGGGGTTCCCGGACAGGGCGGGAGCGGCCGCTAGGCTACTCCACACTTCGTTCCGCAGCCGCTCCAATAATGCTGCCGCCTGCTCCGAACGTTCGAAATCAAGCTCGATCACAACATAGTTTGGGTTGTCCAGCGGGCGTGATATCCGGTGAGCCACTACGCCCCCCTTCGCCCGGTCCACCGGATCCCGGTTGAATGCCATGGTCCACAATTCGAAGTCGCGGACCCCATGTTCAATTTGAAGCGAGTACATCGCTGAACTCCTTTCTCTTGATCGTTCATGGAATGACGGTATAGCCGCTCAGTCCGCGGCGGTATCCCAGATAAATGGGATGCGTCCGCGGGTTATTGGACCCATACTGAACCCATGGTCACGAGTTGGACTGTGAGCAGGAGCAGGGAGCGGATACTCTCGTTGTGCCTCCAAGACGACCTTGATGACCACGAACTTCGTGCGGAGCTGCTCCGGGAACTAGGCCGGACCGTCGGATATTCGGCTTACGTCTGGCCGCTGGCTGATCCGGAGACCGCCACCGGTGTAGCCCCGATGGCGCAGGGACCTTTCGTTGCGGAGGTACCGCGCCTGATTAGGTTGAAGTACACGTGCCCCGTCAACCGCTGGACACATCTGGCGAACGAAGGTATTGCTGTAGCCACACTGCTGCAGGCTACAGGCGGGAATCGCTCCTGCAGCTCATTGTGGCGTGACATCCTCTCCGAATATGGCGTCAGTGACCTGGCATCTACGGTCTTCGCCGATTCGTACGGCAGTTGGGCATGGCTGGATCTTTGGCGGGATAACTGCGACCGAACCTTCAATTCGGAGGAAACAGACTTCCTCGCCGCAGTGGCACCTGCGATCACGAGGGCGCTGCGGGCGGCAAGGGCGCGGCAGTTCCGCCCGAACGACGGCGACAGCGAGCTTCCACAGCAGGCTGTGCTGATCCTGGACGGGGAAATGAGAATAAAAAGCCAGACCCGCACGGCGGCGCGCTGGCTCCAGTTTCTGCAGCGGGCACCCGAACCAAACGCGGGAGTTGCAGCTGAAGTGTTCAACGTGGTCGGACAGTTGCTGGCGAAAGAGGCAGCGGTGGACAGTCACGCCGCAGCGTCTCGGGTGCATATTGGCGATGGAAACTGGGCCAGTGTCCGTGCTGCACGCATGGAAGGGCACGGGCGCCCGCAAGATCCGCTCATTGCGGTGACTATTCAGGAGTGCATGCCTTCAGCCCGCCTGGGCATGTTCGTACGCTGCCACGCCCTCTCCCCGAGGGAACGCCAGGCCGTAGGATTGGCGGCGGCTGGACTCGGGAATGCGGCGGTCGCCAAACGCATGTCCATCGCGCCGTACACTGTGCAGGACCATTTCCAGTCTGTATTCGCCAAGACCGGGGCCCACAACCGCGCCGCTGTTCTTGCCTTGGGGCTTGGCCGCCGCGCAGTTGTTGAGGAGAAGCATTCCCGCAGTGATTCTGCGCTGTGACAATTCTGCGCTGCGGCGCCGACTGTGCAGAACAGAGTCAGCCGCCGGCGAACGGCGGCAGGACATCGAGCACGTCGTCACGGCCGATCGGCTCACTCCGGTCACGCAGAGCTACCTCGTTCAGGAGGAAGCTGCTCCGCTCCAGCACCCGTGCCATTGACGGGTCACCCTCAGGGTGTAGCGCGCGGATTTCCCCGAGAACCTCTGACAAACCCACGCCGTCCAGCTCAAGGCGTTCTTCAGGGACGCCCGCGGCCGCCTGGGCCGCGCCGAAGTATCGAACCAGCACCTCAGCCGCCGATCGCGCTCATGGAGCGGTCAGGCTGCACGAAGTCGGCTGCGCCCAGCCCCGTATGATCCATGCCGTGCGCCTTGGGCTTGGCCCACATAGCCTCTTGCCAGCGCAGGGCTATAGCGTCGTCGTCGGCTCCTGACCGGAGCAGGTCCCTCAGGTCGGTCTCCTCCCGCGAGAAAAGGCAGCTCATGATCTTGCCTTCGGCCGTGACGCGGGTGCGTTTGCAATCGGAGCAGAATGGCTCCGTAACGGAGGCGATGATGCCGACAGTGCCAACCACGACGTCGGGCTCTTCGGACCGGCGTACCTCCCACCGTTCCGCGGGGGCACCGTCCCGGTTCCGCGGGTCGGGCGTAAGCACAAAGCGTTCGGAAAGGCGCTCACGCACTTCCGCTGCGGTGATCATGCCTTCACGGGTCCACCCGTGGTCGGCGTCAAGGGGCATCTGCTCGATGAAACGCAGCTCGAAGCCACGCGAGACCGCCCATTCCAACAGATCCGGCGCCTCGTGATCGTTGATTCCACGCATCAGCACGGCATTGATTTTCACCAGTCCAAGCCCGACGGCGTCAGCCGCTTCAATACCGCGAAGCACCCGGTCCAGGAACGGGCGGCGCGTCAGCTGCGCGAAGGTATCCGGATGAAGTGAATCCATCGAGACGTTGATCCGGGTCAGGCCCGCGTCCTTGAGTCGTTGCGCCTTCTTGTCCAGTCCGAGGCCGTTTGTTGTCAGGGACACCGGCAGATCCGGGTGCTGCGCGCGGATATCCGCGATGATGTCCACGAGGTCCGCCCTCACCAACGGCTCACCGCCGGTCAGTCGGAGCTCGCGGACGCCCAGAAGATTCACTCCGATGCCGACGATCCTGACGATTTCCTCGCGGGAGAGTACCTGGTCCTTCTGCAGCCACTCAAGACCCTCGGCGGGCATGCAATAGGTGCAGCGCAGATTGCACTTGTCTGTCAGTGAGAGCCGCATGTCCGTGGCCAGGCGGCCGTAGGAGTCAAGCAGCCCGGCATGAGGAGCGGATGCGCCCGCGCGGAAAGTTGGGCTGCCAAGTCGGATTGCCATAATTCGAGGTTACGCCCTTTGGCGCGGCGACTCTATCGGATGGCCCCCAATGTGCAGTGAGATGACGGGCGAAGCCCGACTAGGCTGGTAGCTGCAGCATTCGATGCCGCAACACATCAAATGTCGGGGCGGGCTGATACAACGGGGCACAATGACACGAACAGTTGAGGAACATCAGCAGGCCGTACTCGGGCTCCTGCGCTACAGCAGCGCCTTCGCTGACGGATCGGCCGAGACCCTGTCGCTGGCAGCCGCCCGAGGCCGTGTGCTAGCCGAGGATCTGACCACGCCGGTGAGCCTGCCCCCGTTCGATAACTCCCAGATGGACGGCTATGCGGTGCACCGCGATGACCTCGTGGGTGCCGGACCGCTGCGTCTTGCCGTGGCGCAGCCGGTGCCGGCAGGTATGGAGCCCCCCGCACTCAAGCCCGGCCACGCCGCCCCGATCATGACGGGGGCCATGATCCCGGAAGGGGCCGCCGCCGTCGTGCCCATTGAGAGGGCTACACCCTCCCAGTTTCCCAACCCCAGCCAGTACCGCCACGGGGAATCCCTCACCGTTGAACTGCCGGTGGTCGAGGAGGGGCTGTTCATCCGGCGCACGGGCAGCGACCTGGCGGCGGGAAACGTTGCCCTGGAAGCGGGCGCCCTGCTGGGGCCTGCTCAGCTTGGCGTGATCGCTGCCTGTGGGCTGGCCACCGTGCGCGTGCGTCCCAGGTTCCTTGTGGTGCTGCTCAGCACGGGCGACGAGGTCCAGGAGCCCGGCACGGAACTCGCTCCCGGACGCATTTTCGACGCCAACACAACACTGCTGACGACGGCGCTGGAAGAGGCGGGCGCCGAGGTCCAACTGCACAGCATCGTGGCAGACAACCCTGACGAGCTTCGGCGGGCGCTGGAGTCCATAGGGCGGCCCGTCAACCTCATCCTGAGTACCGGCGGTATCAGCCAGGGTGCATACGAAGTCGTGAAGCAGGCGCTGGCCGACAGCAGCGTCGAATTCCTGTCTGTGTCGATGCAGCCGGGCGGACCGCAGGCAATCGGCACCATCAACGGAGTCCCGTTCCTGGGATTCCCCGGCAATCCGGTGAGCGCACTCGTCTCCTTCGAGATGTTCCTCCGTCCGGCGCTGGGCACTGTCACCGGGATACCGGGAAACCGCGTCTGCCTGCCGGCACGGCTCACCGAGGACATCCAGTCACCCGAGAACAAGCATCAGGTGCGCAGAGGTGTCTACACCGACCGCTCCGGCCAAGGAGAGGGGATTGGCGACGTCACACTGCTCGGCGGTCCGGGCTCCCACCTGCTACACGCTCTCGCCGGCTCAAACGCGCTCGTGCACCTGCCCGTCGGCACCGGCAACCTGGAGGCAGGCACCCCGGTGGCCGTGTGGCTGCTCACCGAACTCCGCGGGGGCATCCAACCCCTTCACCCCAGCAACCCCAACCGAGAGGCGCTGACATGACCGAATCCGATGCCCGGCTCACCCACGTACGCGAAGACGGCTCCGCCCACATGGTGGACGTGTCTGAGAAGGCTGTCACCGCGCGTCAGGCCACGGCGCAGAGCATCCTGCGGACAAGGCCGGATGTCATCTCACTTATTGCGGACGGAGACCTCCCCAAGGGGGATGCTCTCGCTGTTGCCCGGGTTGCCGGCATCATGGCGGCGAAGCAGACCTCCACGCTTATCCCGCTCTGCCATCCGCTGCCGTTGAGCAAGGTGATCATCGATTTCGAGCCGGAGGGTGACGCCGTCGTCGTTAACGCAACAGTGAAGACCACTGCGGTGACCGGTGTCGAAATGGAGGCGCTGACCGCAGCGTCCGTCGCTGCCCTCACGCTGTACGACATGATCAAGGCCGTGGACAAGCGCGCCGTCGTCACGGATATCAGGGTGTTGGCCAAATCGGGTGGGAAGAGCGGGGACTGGGTCGCATGACTACGCAGAGAACGGCCGCTCTCATCATCGCGTCGACCCGCGCGGCAGCGGGCGTCTACGAGGACGAATGCGGGCCGCTTATCCAGCGCTGGCTGGTCGGGAAAGGCTACGCCGTGCAGCGCGCCGAAGTGGTTCCCGATGGCGACGCCGTCCGCGATGCCCTTGTCGAATGCCTCGATGGAAAGCCCGCTGTACTGATCACCAGCGGGGGAACCGGCCTGAGCGCCGACGACGTCACACCCGATCTTACCGAGCCCTTCCTCACACGCTCCCTGCCGGGGATCATGGAGGCAGTACGTCGGGCAGGTGCGGCAAAAACTCCCATGGCCGCGCTGAGCCGGGGGTACGCCGGGGTTTCGGCCTCCACATTCGTCATCAATCTCCCGGGCTCACCGGGGGCAGTCCAGGACGGCCTGGCCGTCCTGGAACCCATTCTCGACCACATCTGCGCGCAATTAGAGGGAAGTCATGAGCACTAGCACCGTCCTGCACGCGGGAGTTTCCACCGAACCGCTCGACCTGAACCATGCCCTGGCCGTTGTCGGGTCTGCCGACTGCGGCGCCGTGGTGGGCTTCGGCGGAGTCGTTCGCAATCACGACGGCGGCCGTCAGGTCGATCGTCTCGGCTACAGCGCCCATCCCTCGGCCTCCGGCGTAATCGCGGAGATCGCCACTGAGATCGCCGAGAAGTACGACGGCGTGCGGATCTGGGTGGCCCACCGGACCGGCCCGCTGGCGATCGGTGATCCGGCCCTTGTCGCGGCCGTCGCGTCCGGCCACCGCGGTCAGGCTTTCGCTGCGTGCACTGAACTTGTCGATACGGTGAAGGCGCGCGCTCCAATCTGGAAGGAGCAGTTCTTCGCTGACGGCACTGTGGAATGGGTCGGCGTGGATGGCTGACAGTACCCTTGGAGCCATGACACAACTGACCTCCGTTGCCGTTCTTGGCGCGTCCGGGCGCATGGGTTCCGAGGCCGTCAAGGCGATCGACGCCGCTCATGACCTCCAACTTGTCGCTGCGCTGGGCAGGCACGATTCCCTCGAGGATGTAGTGGCAGCCGGAGCGCAGGTGGTCGTGGACCTCACGGTGCCGGAGAGCACGGAACAGAACGTCGCGTTCGCCGTCGAACACGGTATCCATGCTGTTGTCGGCACCACCGGCTGGGACGCGGAGCGGCTCGCCCGGCTCCGGGAGCTGCTTGCCGGAAAGGCTGACGTGGGCGTTCTGATCGCGCCGAACTTCGCGCTCGGGTCGGTCCTGGCGACAGCCTTCGCCGCTCGGGCAGCGAAGTACTTCGAATCAGTCGAGCTGATCGAACTGCACCACCCGGACAAGGTGGACGCCCCGTCCGGTACCGCGGAGCGCACGGCTGAGCTGATCGCGGAAGCACGCAAGGAAGCCGGTCTCTTGCCGAGCCCCGACGCTACCCGCACAGCGCGGGACGGCGCCCGCGGTTGTGACATCGACGGCGTGCGGGTTCACTCTGTGCGTTTGCGCGGTCTGGTGGCGCACCAGGAGGTCCTGTTCGGCGGTGCCGGGGAGCAGCTGACCATCCGTCACGATTCCTTTCACCGCGAGTCCTTCATGCCCGGTGTGCTGCTCGGCATCCGGGAAGTCGGTTCCCATAAAGGGCTCACGGTTGGCCTCGACGGATACCTGGACCTGCAGGCGTGATGAATGCCGTGGAGATAATTAAGAAATATCGCGTAAAAATCGGCGTAATCTTCGTCACTGTCCTGCTCGCTTTCTGGCTCGTTGTCGCCCTGCAGCGGAGCGTTATCCTGCTGACTGACCCGGATCCCGTGGCGAAAGCACTCGGAGTTGCATACCTGCTGCTTCCGGCGATTGGAGCATGGGCGCTGGTTCGCGAACTGTCGTTCGGCGCCCAGACAGAACGGATGGCCACCACACTGCATGCGGAGGGCGGGCTGCCGGTCGATGACCTGCCGCGGACACCTGCCGGCCGGATTGTTCGGGAGGCCGCGGACGCCCAGTTCCCGGCCTATCAGGAGGAAGCAGAAGCCAACCCCGGCGACTGGCGTTCCTGGTTCCGGCTCTCGTGCGCGTATGACGCTGCGGGAGACCGCACCCGCGCACGCCGTTCCATGCGGCACGCAGCAAAGCTCTTCCGCGGCCGGACGGACTAGCTAACGTTTCCGTACCGTCGCCGTCGACCGTGCCACGTCGCTTGCGCCGGCCGCCACATACTCGAGCGGACCGCGGGCATTGAGTTTCCACAGCAGCAACCCGACTGCAAGGAACACGACGACCTGAGCCCAGTAAACCGGTGCCGGATCCAGCGGAACGTCCTGCTGATCGACGACGCTCATGATCCAGATATGCAGCGAGTAAAGGGTCAGCGTCATGGCACCGGGAGCGGAGAGCGGCAGCAGCAGCCCCGGCAGCCGTCTGCCAACAAGAAGGCAGAGTCCGACGACGGCGGCGCCAGTTCCCGCTGTGTGTGCCAGATCCAGCGGCGTCCCCGAGTGCGGAGCGCTGAGCGCCAGCCACCACCAGGTGCCGCTCTGGTCGATACCCGTGAGGCTGACCGTGAGCCTCGCTTCAATGTCGTGGCCACGTCCCTCCGGAGTCTCGAGCAGGACGGCCATGCCGCCCAGTGGCCCGAGCAGGAGCGCGCTGATGAACTTGGCCGAACCTGCGACCCCGACTCCGGCAATGAGCAGGCCCGTCTGCACTCCCAACGCCCGCAGGTTAAGGCGGCCGATCAGCATGCCGAGGAGCAGATAGCTCAACCACTGAAGCGCGGGGTAGTAGCCGGTCACAAGGATGTCAGCGAGAAGTGTCACGGGCTGTCCGAAGTGCTCAAGCGCAGGGTTGCCGTGCAGATCTGACGGAACGACGGTGGCCTCAATCCACGGGCGGAGGACGAAAGCAGCGACCGGGGACAGCAGGGTCCATCCGACCGCCCACCACGCCAGCCGGCGCAATGGCAGACCGACAAACGGCAGAGCCATCAGGAACAGGACGGCGTAGTGGAAGAGGATCACCGCAATGTTTGTCTCGAGCCCTCCGAGCATCAGCCCCACCATCGCGATGACGACGGCGCGTGACGCAATTCCGCGCCGGTCGCGGGAAATCCCGCCCCGGTCATGCAATCTGTTGCCGCCACTCAGAAGCGCCAGTCCCATACCCGCCACGAGTGCGAACAGGGCGGACGAACGTCCCGAGAAGGTGGCCCCTATCCACGATGCTTCCGAGGTGCCCTCCACATAGAGGGGGAAGACGTGGGTGGACATCATCCCAAAGAGGGCAATGCCCCGGGCAGCGTCGATGCCGCTGAGCCGGCCCGAGCTTTGAGTGGTGGCCATGATGGAATGTTCTCACGCCCGCCGCAGCGGGTAAGTTTGATCCATGGCTGCCTCCGAAATTCGCCCGCTCCCATTCGGTTCTCTTGTCACCGCGATGGTGACGCCTTTCTCCGCCGACGGCTCCGTGGACTTCGACGCCACGGCCGCGCTTGCGGTCCGTCTGGTGGAGGACGGGTGTGACGGCCTCGTCGTCTCCGGTACAACCGGTGAAACTTCCACCCTTGAAGATCAGGAGAAGGAAGACCTTTTCCGGGTCGTAGCAGAGGCAGTCGGCGGACGAGCGAAGGTCATTGCCGGCACTGGTACCAACCACACCTCACACTCTGTCGAGATGGCCAAGCGGGCCGAGCGGGCCGGCGCGGACGCGCAGCTGGTCGTGACTCCGTACTACAACAAGCCGACGCAGGCCGGTGTTCTGGCACATTTCGACGCCGTGGCCGGGGCGTCGGACCTGCCCATCATGATCTATGACATCCCGGGCCGGGCCGGTATCCCGATCAGCACGGAAACCATGATCCGGCTGGCCGACAACCCGAAGATCCTTGCGCTGAAGGACGCGAAGGCGGACTACGCTGACATCACCCGCGTGCTTGCCAACACAACGCTGGATGTCTACGCGGGTGATGACGGCCTGACGCTGCCATGGATGGCAGCCGGTGCCGTTGGCGTTGTCAGCGTCAGTGCCCACGTGGCCACCGCGCAGTTCCGTGACCTCGTCGACGCAGCGGCTGCCGGTGATTTCGTCACAGCACGGAAGATTCACTTCGAACTGGACCCGGTTGTACGCGCTGTAATGACGCACATCCCGGGCGCAGTCTCCGCCAAGCAAATCCTGCGGATGCAGGGCGTACTTTCCAACTCCGTGGTGAGGCTGCCGCTTGTTGATCCCACCGCAGTCGAGATGGAACCGGTACTGGCCGATCTCGCCGAAGCGGGCTGGGACTTTTCCGCGGGCACTGACCGCTAGCATCCGAAAGGCCGACGTATGACAGAACTCGCAGCAACCGCACTCATTCCGCCTCCACCACTAGCCGAGGGAACACTCAGGGTTGTTCCACTCGGCGGTCTCGGTGAGATCGGCCGCAACATGGCCGTCTTCGAGATCGGCGGAAAACTGCTGATTGTGGACTGCGGAGTTCTGTTTCCCGAGGAGACGCAGCCCGGCGTCGACCTGATCCTGCCGGATTTCTCCTACATCGAGGACAGGCTGGACGACGTTGTGGGCTTGGTACTCACCCACGGGCACGAAGACCATATCGGCGCGGTTCCTTATCTTCTGCGCCTCAAGAATGACATTCCGCTGATCGGGTCGCAGCTGACTCTCGCGCTCATTGAGGCGAAACTCCAGGAACACCGGATCCGGCCTTTCACCCTCACCGTGGCGGAGGGCCAGATCGAGCAGTTCGGCCCCTTCGAATGTGAGTTCGTCGCCGTCAACCACTCTATTCCCGACGCGCTTGCTGTCTTCATCCGTACCGAGGCCGGTACGGTGCTGCACACCGGCGACTTCAAGATGGACCAGCTGCCCCTCGACGGCCGCATCACCGACCTGCGTGCCTTCTCGCGCCTGGGTGAAGAGGGAGTGGACCTGTTTATGGTTGACTCCACAAACGCGGACATACCCGGGTTCACGACGGCGGAACGCGAGATCGGCCCCGAGCTCGACCGGCTCTTCGGCCAGGTGAAGAAGCGCGTCATCGTTGCCTCCTTCTCCTCCCACATCCATCGCGTACAGCAGGTCCTCGACGCCGCGGCAGCCCACGGCCGGTTCGTCTGTTTCGCGGGCCGCTCGATGGTGCGCAACATGTCGATCGCAGCCAAGCTCGGCTACCTGCGGGTGCCCGACGGGATCCTGGTTGACGTGAAGAACGTGGACAACCTGCCCGATGACCGGGTCGTGTTGATGTCGACCGGCTCGCAGGGTGAGCCGATGGCGGCGCTGTCACGGATGGCGAACGGAGACCACCCGATTACGGTCGGGAAGGGAGACACCGTCATCCTCGCTTCCTCGCTCATCCCGGGCAACGAGAACGCGGTCTTCCGGGTTATCAACGGGCTCCTCAAGCTGGGCGCCGATGTCATCCACAAGGGCAACGCCCGCGTGCACGTATCGGGCCACGCAGCGGCCGGTGAACTGCTGTACTGCTATAACATCCTGAAGCCCAAAAACGTCATGCCCGTCCACGGCGAGACGCGGCACCTGATTGCCAATGGGAACCTCGCGATCCAGACCGGCATCCCGAGCGAGAACGTACTCCAGGCGGACGACGGCTCCGTCCTGGACCTGAAGGACGGCGTGGCCCGGATCGTGGGCGCGGTGGAATGCGGATACGTGTATGTGGACGGTTCCAGCATCGGCGAGATCACTGACGCCGACCTGAAGGACCGACGTATCCTCGGCGAGGAAGGCTTCATCTCGATCATCACCGTGGTCAACCGCAGCACGGGAACGATCGTCTCCGGACCGGACATCCACGCCCGCGGCTTCGCCGAGGATGATTCGGTGTTCGACGACATCAAGCCGAAGATCAGCACCGCCCTGGCCGAAGCAGTCATGAGCAACAAGGACCACACCACCCATCAGTTACAGCAGGTGGTGAGGCGCGTGGTGGGTACCTGGGTCAACCGCCGCCACCGCCGCCGTCCGATGATTATCCCGGTCGTCCTCGAGGCCTAGCGGGCGCGCTAATCCCGGGATCCGGGGGTGCCATCGGGTAGCGTAGCGACTATGGCGACTCGTACTTCCCCCACTTCTTCGCGGGGTCAACAGCCGCGAGCTCCACAGCCGCGAGGTTCGCAACAGCCGCGCACCCGCACCACGTCAGCCGCCGGCCGTGGATCGACGGCCGCTGGTCGGGGATCGACCGCCCGTGGTTCGGGCAAGGCCCAGCCGGAGGCTGCGACAGAAGAAAAACTTCCGTGGCCCATGCGCATCGTTCGTGGGTTCTGGATGGGACTGGCACACCTGGTCGCCGGCGCAATCCGAAAATTCGGTCACGACGTGCAGCCGCAGAAAGACCTCCGCCGGGACGGTACGGGGTTCTTCCTCTTCCTCTGTGCCGCCGCCGTGGCAACGGTTGAGTGGTGGGCGCTGACGGGTCCGGTAGCCGACGTCGTGCATGCTGTCGCCGGTGGTTCCGTCGGTTGGATGGCGCTGCTGCTGCCCTTCATCCTGCTGACCGGTGCAGTGCGCCTGTTCCGTTACCCCGAAAACCCCCAGGCCAATAACCGAATCGGTATCGGCCTCACTGTTCTCACGTTCGCCGGTGCGGGCATTGCGC
Organism: Arthrobacter sp. M71 S08; assembly: GCF_059089725.1. Taxonomy (NCBI): domain Bacteria; kingdom Bacillati; phylum Actinomycetota; class Actinomycetes; order Micrococcales; family Micrococcaceae; genus Arthrobacter; species Arthrobacter sp. M71 S08. The sequence goes on from NZ_JBNHEY010000001.1 coordinate 774,291, forward strand.
ATCTGGTGGGCGGACAACCCGAGCTTGCCGCCGGCCTGGATGCCCTGTGGCGGGCCGGCGGCGTGGTCGGGTATCTCGTTGCCGGACCTGCCGCTGCAATACTCTCCGCCTGGCCCGTGGCCATTGTGCTCGCATTCCTGCTGTTCGTGAGCATTCTCATCATCACTGCCACGCCGTTCCGCCATATCCCGTCCCGTCTGCGCAAGCTCTATGAGCACCTCATGGGTCAGGACCTGAACGAGGGCGGCGGGGACACCGACGAGCACGACCAGAGTTACCTGTCCGACCGCCAGCGTGCGGCGGCCAAGCCGAAGAAGAAGTCCCGCCTCTTCGGCGGGAAGAAGGATTCGAAGCAGGAAGAGGACCTGGACGGGTATGTCGGGGACGAAGCCTTCGAGCGCGCCGTTCTCGACGACGACGGCGACCCCGTCCCCGCTCCGCCGGCCATCCCGCCGGGCGTGCGTCGTCCCACCCAGCAGGAGCTTGCCACCGAGAAGATCAAGCGCAACCAGGGGTTGGAAGAGGCAGAGCCGGCCACCGAGGCGATGGCGGTCCTGCCGCCGGTCAGCGCACCCGCCGCCCAGCCGGTCCACGTTCCGTCGAACCCGGTCCAGCCGCAGGCCCCCGCAACCCCGATCCCGCAGCGGACCGAGCAACTCTCGCTCGCCGGAGACGTGACCTATACGCTCCCGCCGTCAGATTATTTGCCCGCCGGCACTCCACCGAAGGAACGTTCCGAGGCCAACGACGCCGTCGTCGCAGCGCTTACGCATACCCTCGAGCAGTTCAACGTCGACGCGAAGGTGACCGGTTTCTCCCGGGGACCCACGGTCACCCGCTACGAGATCGAATTGGCCTCGGGCACCAAGGTGGAGCGGGTCACCGCGCTGTCCAAGAACATCTCCTATGCGGTCGCCAGTTCGGACGTCCGGATTCTGTCTCCGATTCCAGGCAAGTCCGCTATCGGCATCGAGATCCCGAACACTGACCGCGAGACGGTGTCGCTGGGCGATGTCCTGCGCTCCGGAAACGCGCGGAAGACGGACCACCCCATGGTCATGGGCGTCGGCAAGGACGTCGAGGGCGGATTCGTTGTCGCGAATCTCGCCAAGATGCCGCACCTCCTTGTCGCGGGTGCCACCGGCGCGGGTAAGTCCTCCTTCGTGAACTCAATGATCACGTCCATACTCATGCGGGCCACACCCGATGAGGTGCGGATGATCATGGTCGATCCGAAGCGCGTTGAGCTGACGGCCTACGAGGGTGTGCCACACCTCATCACCCCCATCATCACCAGCCCCAAGAAAGCTGCTGAGGCCCTCCAATGGGTTGTCCGCGAGATGGACACCCGCTACGACGACCTCGCCAACTACGGCTACAAGCACATCGATGACTTCAACAAGGCTGTGCGGAACGGGAAGGTCGTCCCTCCGCCGGACTCAAAGCGCGTTGTGCGGCCTTACCCGTACCTGCTGGTCATCGTCGATGAGCTCGCGGACCTGATGATGGTTGCGCCCAGGGACGTCGAAGACTCCATCGTCCGTATCACCCAGCTGGCGCGTGCCGCGGGCATCCACCTTGTGCTTGCAACGCAGCGGCCGTCGGTCGACGTCGTGACCGGCCTGATCAAGGCGAACGTACCGTCGCGCATGGCGTTTGCCACCTCGTCGGTCACCGACTCGCGGGTTGTCCTTGACCAACCGGGTGCCGAGAAGCTGATCGGACAGGGCGACGCTCTCTTCCTGCCCATGGGTGCTTCCAAGCCAATGCGCGTTCAGGGTGCCTGGGTGACTGAGTCCGAGATCCACCGCGTGGTGGAGCACGTCAAGGAACAGCTGAAAGCGGTCTACCGCGATGACGTTGCGGTGGAGGCGCCGAAGAAGCAGATTGATGACGACATCGGGGACGATCTCGAAGTTTTGCTGCAGGCCACGGAACTGGTCGTCACCACACAGTTCGGTTCCACATCGATGCTGCAGCGCAAGCTTCGCGTCGGTTTTGCCAAGGCCGGCCGCCTGATGGACCTGCTGGAATCCAGGGGAGTGGTTGGCCCATCGGAAGGCTCCAAGGCGCGTGATGTTCTGGTGAAGCCCGATGACCTCGGTCCGGTTCTCGCTGCCATGCGGGGCGATGATCCGCCGGCGGCAGCGGCTGCCGAGCCGGCAGCCGAACAGAGCTACCCGCCCGGTGGCGGCACCGATCTGGTCGCAGAGGATCTGGACTCCCGTCCGCAGGCCGCCGACTACCATGACGACGACGATGACGGATCGGAAGACGCCTGGTCACTGACAGGCAGGTAGCCTTTATCCGTGAGTAATTCTGACGCCGGAGCGGTACCAGTCCTGAACGTCGCAAATGTGCTGACGGTCGTGAGAATCGTGCTGGTGCCGTTCTTCGTGTGGTTCCTCCTGGCCGATGCAAGCCAGGGCGGCATGCTCCGGTGGCTCGCTGTTGCAACGTTCGCAATCGCCATCTACACCGACAAGCTGGACGGTGATATCGCCCGTAGCCGTGGCCTCATCACGAATTTCGGGAAGATCGCCGACCCCATCGCCGACAAGCTGCTCATCGGCTCCGCACTGATCCTGCTTTCCGTACTGGGGGAGCTCTGGTGGTGGGTCACCATAGTGATCCTCGTTCGGGAACTCGGCATCACCTTGCTCAGGTTTGCGGTTATCCGTTACGGGGTGATGCCTGCCTCGCGCGGAGGAAAGCTGAAGACAGTCGTCCAGACTCTTGCGATCTTCCTTTACCTGCTGGTGCCGGCCCTCGGGGACTGGGCGTGGTGGCCTGCCGTCGTCGTGATGTTGGCTGCACTGGCCATCACTGTGGTGACAGGCATCGATTACGTGATGCAGGCTGTCCGTCTTCGTCGCACAGCACCCAACTCGCCGCTGTGAAGGCGGATCAGCCGTCAACTGCGCACCCCACGGTGACGGGCGGGCAGACCCGCGCTGCAAATCTTGAACGGGTGGTTGCGCTTGCTCGGGAACGCGGCCTGACCATCGCTACCGGAGAATCGTTGACCGCCGGAATGGTTGCCGCCGCGCTGGCCACCGTCCCGGGTGCTTCGGCAGTCCTGCGGGGCGGTGTGGTGTCCTATCATCGAGAGGTCAAGGCAGCCCTGCTTGGAGTCTCCCCGGCACTCCTTGCGCGCGTGGGTGCCGTTGACCGTGAAGTGGCCGAGCAGATGGCCAGGGGGGCAAGGATTGCGTGCGGTGCTGATGTCGGCGTGTCTACCACCGGTGTTGCAGGACCGGAGCCCCATGAAGGCAAAGCGGTAGGCACCGTCGTCGTTGCTGTTGATACGGTTGACGGTAGTGTGGTCCGGGAGTTCCGGTTCACCGGCACCCGGGCGGAAATCCGGGAATCGACCTGTGACGCGGCAGTGACACTGCTGACAGGGGCTCTTCAACACGAACCGGCGGGAACAAACGGAGTTCCGCAATAGTTATCAATAGTATCCAGCACGCAGAACTCAGACGGGCTAGGCTTAAATCAGACGGCTGCACAGTAGTCAGCACAAGGGAGTTAGGCGATACACATGGTAAAGCAACCCGTATCCGTGAACGGTGTTATCCGTTGGCGGGATGTGGGGTTGGCAGAAGATCCGCAACGTAAGCCGAAGGAGCGCAAGATGGTCGTTTTACGCCACGAGATCGGAGACGTCCTGCGGGACGTCCGCCAGCGCCAGGGCCGTACGCTCAGGGAAGTGTCGCACAGCGCCCGGGTCTCTCTGGGTTACCTCAGTGAGGTAGAGCGAGGTCAAAAGGAAGCGTCTTCGGAGTTGCTTTCGTCAATCTGCTCAGCACTTGATGTGCCGCTGTCGCTGATGCTCCGAGAGGTCAGTGATCGTCTGGCAGAAGCTGAAGGAGTCGCGGTTCCTGACACGGTTCCCCAGGAATTCGCCCAGCAGTTCGGCGGCGATATGCCTGAGGACTTCACCGACGGTTTCAGCAGGGGCCTGGCAGGCACCAAGAACTGATTCTGTACCAACTCATAACCAACTCAAAGTGTTGAGGAGAGGCTCGCCGCATGCGGCGAGCCTCTTCTGTTCGGTGCTGCTACCAGTTGTCCTTGGTATAGGTCTGATTAAGCTGGGAAATGAGGTTCCCGAGTGTCGTAAGGTCCGACAGGCTCCAGTCCTCCATCAGTTGGTGGAAAGCTTCCTTGCGGGCCTCCTGTGCGGCCGAAAGCTGCCTCAACCCGTCCTCCGTGAGACTGATGGACTGGGCGCGGCCGTCAAGGGGATCGGCTGCCTTCTGGACCAGGCCGAGCTGCTCGAGCATGGCGATTTGCCGGCTGACGGACGGTTTGCCTACCCCGATACTGGCCGCCAAGTCAGTCAGGCGCATCGAGCCCTCCCGTTGTAAGATGACCAGCAGTCCGTAGGCGGCCGGCTCCATATCGGGGTGGACGCGCCGCGCTACTTTGTAGGAGTTTGACCGCGCACGCCGCCACAGCATGCTGAGCTGTTGTTCCAACGCCTGAACGGCAGCATCGACGGAAGCATCGGGTTCCTGGCGGTCTACAGTCATGCTTTTCATTCTAGGGTTTATCAGGAGAAGGAGGGCGCAGCATGCGCACAAGTGACTTCTGGCGGTTGATGGACGACGAGTTCGGATCCGCCTACTCACGGACGCTGGCCCAGACCCTGCATCTGTCCGGCCTCGGAGACCGGACCCCTGCCCAGGCCCTGCAGGCAGGAAGCGATCCGAAGGCGGTATGGCTCGCGGTATGCGAAATGCAGGATGTGCCCGATTACCGCCGGCTGGGGCGGGACGTCAAGCCCCGCTAGCGGCAGCCGAACACGCCGGGCGAATCAATCGAATATGTGTTCGGACCGGGCTATGCTGAACGGAGAACATTCCTTGCCACACGTCCTCCACATGTCCGCTGAACAGCGCAGGATATCCACATCGGTTGCTCCGCCGGGCAAACTGTCGGAGGGGGACGTTACGGTCAAAAGGAACAGTAAAACGGGCCTTAGGTGGCCATGAATAAACCGAGGTGAATTATGGCCGTACCAGCCAATCGTGAAAAGGCTCTTGAGGCCGCACTGGCCCAGATTGACAAGCAGTACGGCAAGGGCTCAGTCATGCGGCTTGGCGACGAGATCCGTGCGCCAATCGAGACTATCTCCACCAGTTCCATCGCGCTCGATGCGGCGCTCGGAATCGGCGGTCTCCCGCGCGGCCGCGTCGTGGAAATCTATGGTCCGGAATCTTCGGGTAAAACCACGGTGGCGCTGCATGCGGTAGCCAACGCCCAGCGCAACGGTGGCATCGCGGCTTTCATCGATGCCGAGCACGCACTGGATCCTGAGTACGCAAAGAAGCTCGGCGTGGATACTGACGCACTGTTGGTCTCCCAGCCGGACACCGGTGAGCAGGCACTTGAAATCATGGACATGCTCGTGGGCTCAGGGTCCATCGACATCGTCGTCATCGACTCCGTTGCCGCGCTCGTCCCCCGCGCCGAGATCGAGGGCGAAATGGGAGACAGCCATGTGGGTCTGCAGGCCCGGCTGATGAGCCAGGCACTGCGCAAGATCACAGGCCGGCTGAGCCAGACCAAGACAACCGCCATCTTTATCAACCAGCTTCGCGAGAAGATCGGCGTGTTCTTCGGCAGCCCGGAAACCACCACAGGCGGCAAGGCACTGAAGTTCTATGCGTCCGTGCGCATCGACGTGCGGCGTATTGAAACGCTCAAGGAGGGCACAAACCCGGTCGGTAACCGGACGCGGGCCAAGATCGTCAAGAACAAGATGGCTCCGCCGTTCAAGCAGGCTGAATTCGATATTCTGTACGGCTTCGGAATCTCCCGTGAAGGCGGACTCATCGACGTCGGTGTAGAGAACGGCCTCGTCAAGAAGTCGGGCGCATGGTTCACCTATGACGGAGACCAGCTGGGACAGGGCAAGGAGAATGCCCGCAAGTTCCTGATAGACAACCCCGACCTTGCTGACGAGTTGGAGCAGCGGATCCGGCAAAAGCTGGGAGTGGGAGGTGCGGTAGAACCCGCACCGGAACAGGATGCTCCCAAGCTGAAGGCCGTCGGCGGCGAGGCCGGCTAGCCGTTTATGAGTGGTTTTTCCGGAGGGTCCGGCGCCGCGACCCGACGCGGCGCCGGACGTTCAGGCAAGACGAAGGGAAATCAGGGCCCCACACCTGGTTCACCGGCGGACCTCACCCTGGAAGCGGATCCCCACGAGGTTGCACGCTCGATCGTCTTGCGTCAGCTCTCCATGGCACCGCGCAGCCGTCACCAGCTCCTCATGAAACTCCTCGAGCGGGATGTTTCCGAGCAGGTAGCGGAGGAGATCCTGGACCGTTATGAAGAGGTCCAGCTGATTGACGACGCGGAGTTCGCCCGAATGTGGGTCAGAAGCCGGGCGCAAACCCGGTCGCTGGCCAGATCGGCGATCAAGCGCGAGCTCGCGGACAAGGGCATCACGGGGGAGTTGGCCGAAGATGCGTTGTCCCAACGCACTGATGAGGACGAGCGTGCTGCCGCCGAAGATCTTGTACGCAGGAAGTTGCGGCCGCTCGCTGATCCCAATGACCGCGTGGAGCGCGACAAGCAAGTGCGCCGCCTGGTAGCAATGCTCGCGCGGAAGGGTTACGCCCCCTCCCTCGCGTTCTCGATCGTCAAGAATCTTCTGGAGCGGGATTCCGTCGAGCAGGATATCCCGGACGAGGGTTAGGATCTCCCCGCGTCGGCTGGCCGTCTACGGCTGCACGCCGTCGGATTGGGACAGGGAGCGGTGGGCCGTACCCTTAATGGGTGAGTTCCACAGTTGCGTTTCCTTCCCCAGCACAGCCCGCAGAGCATGTGTCCGCCCAGCAGCGCACGTATGAAGTGCGTACGTTCGGCTGTCAAATGAACGTGCACGATTCCGAACGGATCGCAGGCCTCCTGGAAGACGCCGGTTACGTCACTGCCGCTGGAGACCAGGCCGACGTCGTCGTTTTCAACACCTGCGCGGTGCGGGAGAACGCGGACAACAAGCTGTACGGAAACCTCGGTCAGCTTGCACCCGTCAAGCAATCCAGGCCCGGGATGCAGATTGCTGTGGGTGGATGCCTCGCCCAAAAGGACCGGGAGACGATCCTCCGCAAGGCGCCGTGGGTGGACGCCGTCTTCGGAACGCACAACATCGGCGCGCTGCCCGCCCTGCTGGAACGCGCCCGTCACAACAACGAAGCACAGCTCGAGATCCTCGAAGCGCTGGACGTCTTCCCCTCCACCCTGCCGACCAAACGCGACGCGGTGTACTCGGGTTGGGTGTCCATATCCGTCGGCTGCAACAACACCTGCACCTTCTGCATAGTCCCCTCGCTGCGAGGGAAGGAGAAGGACAGGCGCCCCGGCGACATCCTTGCCGAGATCGAGGCACTGGTGGCGGACGGGGCCATCGAAGTCACGCTCCTGGGCCAGAACGTAAATTCCTACGGGGTTGAGTTCGGGGACCGGGGTGCATTCGCCAAGCTGCTGCGTTCCTGCGGCGACATCCCAGGACTGGAAAGGGTGCGCTTCACGAGCCCCCACCCCGCAGCGTTCACCGACGACGTCATCGACGCCATGGCAGAGACGCCGAACGTGGCTCCACAACTGCACATGCCCCTGCAGTCCGGCTCCGACCGCATACTCAAGGCGATGCGCCGCTCCTACAGGTCGGAGAAGTTCCTCGGCATTCTCGACCGGGTTCGCCGGCGCATGCCGCACGCGTCAATCTCGACGGACATCATCGTCGGCTTCCCCGGAGAGACCGAGGAGGACTTCCAGGAAACGCTTCGGGTCGTGGAACAGTCGCGATTCGCCACCGCTTTCACCTTCCAGTACTCCAAGCGGCCCGGCACGCCTGCCGCGGATCTTCCCGACCAGCTCCCGAAGGCAGTTGTACAGGAGCGCTACGAGAGGCTCACCGCGTTGCAGGACCGCATCTCCGGTGAGGAGAACGCGGCGCAGGTCGGCCGGCGGGTGGAGGTGATGGTCACCGCTCAGCAGGGCCGCAAAGCGCATGAGACCCATCGACTGAGCGGGCGTGCCCGCGACCAGCGTCTCGTGCACTTCTCGGTGCCGGAGGGCACTGAGGCTCCACGGCCCGGGGACCTCGTCACCGTACCCATCACTGCGGCCGCGGCCTTCCACCTCATCGCTGACCCCTCGGCAGAGGATTACCACCTGCGTCGCTCACGCGCCGGTGACGCCTGGGACCGGGCGCAGGCAGAGTCCTGTGGAGCGCCGGCACCGGGCGCTGCGGGTATCGGCGGCAAGGGTGTCTCACTGGGCATGCCCTCCCTTCCCGTTCGCCGTCCCTAAGATGAGCGGGACGGAGGCGGCGGGAACGCTGCCGCTCATCGCCGTCGTCGGACCCACGGGGTCGGGGAAATCAGAGTTGGGCATCGCGCTGGCCAAGGCGCTCGGCGGTGAGGTCATCAACGCTGACTCCATGCAGTTCTACCGCGGCATGGACATCGGCACGGCCAAGTTGTCAGTCGATGAACACTCCGGCGTACGGCACCACCTCCTGGACATCCTCGACGTCCGTGACGAAGCAAGCGTTGCCCGCTACCAACAGCGCAGCCGCGAGGTGATGGCGGATGTCCGTTCGCGGGGCAACGTGCCGATCCTCGTGGGCGGCTCAGGCCTGTACATCCGCGCAGCCCTCGATCAGCTTGAATTTCCGCCGACCGACGCCATGGTCCGCGCCCGCCTCGAATCGGAAAACGAACTGCACGGGTCAGCGGCCCTGAGGGAGCGACTCTCCGCCGTCGATCCCGTTTCAGCACAGCGTCTGGAAGACGAGCGCCGCGTGATCCGGGCGCTTGAAGTGCACGAAATCACGGGCCGGCCCTTCAGCTCCTACATGCCGCAGCGCGTGTATCACCAGCCCGCCGTGCAGATTGGACTGCAGGTCGACCGGGACATCCTCAAGGAGCGGCTTGCCGAGCGCGTGCATGTCATGGTCGAGCGTGGGCTGCTGGACGAGGTACGCACGCTCGATGAGCAGGGCCTCCGGAAGGGCCGAACCGCGGCGCGCGCCCTGGGGTACAGCCAGTTCCTGCGCGTGCTCGACGGCGAATGGTCACCGGCGGAGGCAGCGGAGGACACCATTGCGGCTACGCGGCGCTTTGCCCGGCGTCAGCTGACCTGGTTCCGGGCCGATGAACGGGTGCACTGGCTCCACTGGCGGGATCCGGAGCTTGTTGCGAAAGCCGTGAGCATTGTCCGCAGCGATGGACCCCTATCCTAGAACGGTGAGTACCCACGCCCAAGCAGCATCGCCCGTCCGTACGCGACTGTCCGGCCTGTCCTTCACCAAGGGGCACGGCACCGGCAACGATTTCATCCTCGTTGCGGATCCGGACGGGTCGGTGGACCTGACGGCCACGGATGTCGCGATCGCCTGTGACCGTCACCGCGGTATCGGTGCTGACGGTCTGATCCGTGCGGTGCCGTCGTCGTTCCTGCCGGAGGGAAGGGCGCTGCTCGAACAGAATCCAAGCGCGCAGTGGTTCATGGACTATCGCAACGGTGACGGCTCGATGTCGGAGATGTGCGGCAACGGGGTCCGCGTGTTTGTTCATTTCCTGATCAGCCAGGGCCTGGTCGAGCTGGCGGAGGGTGCCGTGGTGGCCATCGGGACCCGTGGCGGCATCAAACTGGTCGAGCGGTCTGCCGACGGTTACTCGGTCGACATGGGTCCCTGGGAATTCATCTATCCGAACGCGGCAGCTTCGCGTGCAACTGATTCCCTGGTGGAGGCCGACGGACTGCAGGTTGCCAGGCCGGGCCTGTCGATCAGTATGGGCAATCCCCACACGGTTGTTGCCCTCGCTGAGATCGCCGAACTGCGAGCAACGCGTCTGTTCGACGCGCCTTCCGTGGACCCGGTGCCGCCGAACGGTACCAACGTCGAGTTTGTCGTCCCGCATGACCCCCTCATGCACGACGGCGTGGGGCAGGTAAGCATGCGTGTCCACGAGCGCGGAGTGGGAGAAACGCTCTCGTGCGGTACCGGTGCCTGCGCGGCGGCAGTCGCCGCGCGATACTGGGCAGGAGAAGAGGCCCCTGACATCTGGAGCGTCACAGTCCCCGGCGGTACTGTCGGCGTCCGTTTTGCGATCAGTCCCGGGGGAGCCGAGCACGTCCACCTCAGCGGACCTGCAGTGCTGGTAGCCAGCGGTACTTTCGCCTAGGCCCTGCGGGTCACCCGTAGAATGCGGAAGGACTTCGAGGTGGCTGCCCTGTCGACGTCGTAATCGGCGGCAAGCTCGGCAGCGAGCCACCGCTGCAGCGAGTCCGCACCAAGATTCTTCTGCACGACCAGCCAGGCGATGCCGCCGGGCGCCAGCCGCGGAACCCACCGCAGGAGAAGCTCGTGGAGAGCGTCCTTTCCGATGCGGATAGGCGGGTTGGACCAGATGGTGTCGAAGGAGATGTCCGGGCTGACGTCGTCGGGCAGGACAGCGCTTACGTTGGACAGATCCAGCCGGCGTGCGTTTTCCCTGGTCAGTTCCAGCGAACGCTCATTGACATCGATTGCCACGACGTTCGCCTGCGGTGCCTGAAGCGCCATTGTGAGGGCAATCGGTCCCCATCCGCAGCCAATGTCGAGCAGGTTCGAGCCGGTTGGAGGCGGGACCTCGGACAGCAGGATGGCAGTGCCCTTGTCCACGCCGTCGGGGCTGAAGATACCGCCCGATGTAACCAGCTCCCGCTCCTTGCCCGCAAGGGTCACCCGGAGCGGCCGGCGGCGATCCGGTCCCGAAGGGGCGGCGCTGAAGTAGTGCTGCGAATCCATAGTGTTCCAGCCTAGTGCGCTCCTCACGGCCCGCGAACCTACAGTCCGCAACACACACTCCACGACGCCGCTTCGGCCGATCGGTCCTGTGCCCGTCTTCGCGCTCAGAGAATCTTGCCCACGCACTTGGGGCAACGGACTACCATGGAAAGACAGTTACCAAGGGAGAGTATGACCACACATCACGGAGCGTCGGCAACGCCCGAGCCGGAAATGGGCCCGGATGAGATCCAGGCTGTTATTGACCGGATACTTGCCAAGGACCCCGCATCGTCGCCCAACGGCGTTCCCCGCCGTTTCAGCAACGGCCCCAGTGGCCGAGCCCAGGCCCTTTCGGAACTCGACGAGGAGCACACCGAGTACGACGGCGAACAGCAGGACCTCGCGGAGCGTCGCGCTCTCCGGCGTGTGGCTGGCCTGTCTACGGAACTCGAGGATGTCACCGAAGTCGAGTACCGGCAGCTGCGCCTTGAGCGCGTGGTCTTGGCGGGCATCTGGGGCGAAGGCACAGTCGAAGAGGCGGAGAACTCTCTCCGCGAACTCGCTGCACTCGCGGAAACGGCCGGATCGGAAGTGTTGGACGGGATCATCCAGCGCCGCCTGAAACCGGACCCTGGAACCTTCCTTGGAGCGGGCAAGGCCGAGGAGCTGAAGAACATCGTGATGGCAACCGGTGCAGACACCGTGGTCGTCGATAGTGAGCTCGCTCCGTCGCAGCGCCGCGGACTCGAAGACATCGTCAAGGTCAAGGTCATCGACCGGACGGCGCTCATCCTGGATATTTTCGCCCAGCACGCCAAGTCCCGTGAGGGCAAGGCGCAGGTCGAGCTCGCGCAGCTTGAGTACCTCCTCCCTCGTCTCCGTGGCTGGGGTGACTCGATGTCCCGCCAGGCCGGTGGCCAGGTCGGCGGTGCCGGTGCAGGCATGGGTTCCCGTGGACCCGGTGAAACCAAGATCGAGCTCGACCGGCGGAAGATCCGCACCCGTATGGCCAAGCTCCGTCGTGAAATCGCCGGGATGAAGCCTGCCCGTGAGACCAAGCGGGCCAACCGCCGTCGTCATGAAGTTCCATCAGTCGCTATTGCCGGGTACACCAATGCCGGAAAATCGTCCCTGCTCAACCGCCTGACCGACGCCGGGGTCCTGGTCGAGAATGCGCTCTTTGCAACGCTGGATCCCACCATCCGGCGTGCGCAGACTCCTGACGGGCTCGAGTTCACGCTCGCGGACACCGTCGGATTCGTCCGTTCGCTTCCTACCCAGCTGGTCGAGGCGTTCCGGTCAACGCTGGAGGAAGTGGCGGACGCCGACCTCATTCTCCACGTCGTGGATGCCTCGCACCCCGACCCTGAGGGGCAGATCGCTGCGGTACGCGAAGTGCTTACCGAAGTCGACGCGCGCAAGGTGCCGGAAATTGTGGTCCTGAACAAGGCGGATGCGGCCGATCCCTTCGTGCTCGAACGGCTCCGGCAGCGGGAACCCCGCCACGCGATCGTTTCTGCCCGCACTGGCCAGGGAATTCCGGAGCTGCTGGAGCTGATCAGTCAGGCAATCCCGCGGCCCAGCGTCAAACTGACCCTGCTCGTGCCCTACCAGCGCGGCGATGTCGTCAGCCGTCTGCACCAGCCGGATGCGGAGATCCTTCGCCTTGAGCATGTGGAAGACGGTACACAGATCGACGTGATGGTCCGGGAAGGCTTGGCCGCGGAACTGGAGCCGTTCGTCAGGCATGGCTGAAGGGAGCGTAAGTCCCCTTCAACTGCTTGACCATGTCGTGGAAACGATGGGCGGTCAGCAGCGCAGCGGACAGCATGAGATGGTGCGCCAGGTCGAGGAGGCAATCGACACCGGCACCCATTTGCTGGTGCAGGCTGGCACCGGTACCGGGAAGTCGCTGGCATACCTGCTTCCGTTGATTGCGCATGCGGTGAAGAGCGACACGACCTCCATCGTTTCGACCGCCACCCTGGCACTGCAGGCGCAGATTGTTAACCGTGATCTGCCGAGGCTCCTCGACACACTGCACGGCTCACTCCCGCGCCCGGTGAACGTCGCGCTGCTCAAGGGCCGGAGCAACTACGTCTGCCGCCACAAGACCGACGGCGGATTCCCCGACGAGGACGATTCAGGAGCGCTGTTTGCTCTCGACGGCGACACCGCGGCACCGCATCCCACGGCCGGGCCGTCGACCCCACTTGGTCGGGAGATCGTCCGGCTGCGGGAGTGGGCTGAGGATACCGAAACCGGCGATCGGGACGAGCTCCTCCCGGGTGTCAGCGATCGGGCCTGGCGTCAGGTCTCCGTCTCCTCCATGGAATGCCTCGGCGCCCAGAAGTGTCCCGTTGCCGACGAATGCTTCAGTGAGCGTGCACGAGAAAAAGCCGGGCAGGCGGACATCGTGATCACCAACCATGCCCTGCTGGCGATCAATGCGTTCGAGGGGCTTGCGGTGCTCCCCGAGCACGACGTGGTAGTCATCGATGAAGCACACGAGCTGCACGACCGCGTGACCTCAGCGGTGTCCGGCCAACTCTCCGGAGCTCTGATCGGAGCGGCAGCCTCGGTGGCGCGCCGCCATCTGGGCGCGGATACTGACACGCTGCATGCCGCGCAGAGCGCCTTTGAGGGTGCCTTTGACGCTCAACCCACCGGCTTAATGCCCGGGGGGCTCGATGAGCAGCAGGAGCTCGCGCTTGTCCAATTGCGGGAAGCCTGCAGGCTGGCTCTATCCGAGTCGAGCTCCGACGGGTCCGCCCAGTCGGCGGACGGCGGGCGGCAGATGGCCCGCTCGCGTCTGCTGATGCTGCTCGAATTGTCCGAGCGAATGGTCTCAGCCGGTGGCGCTGGGGAGGTGCTGTGGGCCAGCCGTCCGAGCACGTTCAGTCCCGGCTCCGGTTACTCAGCGGCGGACGACTCCTCGCCCGCCACCATCAGCATTGCCCCACTTTCGGTTGCGGGACGTCTCAGGCGGGGCCTGTTCGAGGATCACACCGTCGTGCTCACGTCAGCGACACTCGCGATCGGTTCCGAATTCGGGCCGGTCGCGGGCTCCCTCGGGTTAACCGGCGAGGGCGCGCCGTCGTGGACCGGGGTGGACGTCGGAAGTCCTTTCGACTATCCCCGGCAGGGCGTACTGTACGTCGCCAAGGACTTGCCGAAGCCCGGACGCGGAACTTCCGAGGAGCAGCTGGACGAGCTCGAGGCGCTGATCAAGGCCTCCCGTGGGGGAACACTCGGACTGTTCTCGTCGCGGCGGGCAGCGGAAGATGCTGCCGAAGCGCTTCGGGGGAGAGTCGACGTCGAGATCCTCTGCCAGGGCGAATCCTCCATGTCTGCGCTGGTAAAGCAGTTCGCGGAGGAACCCGACACCTGCCTTTTCGGCACAATGTCGCTGTGGCAGGGCGTTGATGTGCCCGGAACCTCCTGCCGCCTGGTCACCATCGACCGCATACCCTTCCCGCGGCCCGACGACCCGCTGATGACGGCGCGAACCCGTGCTGTGGCGAAGGCCGGGGGGAACGGCTTCATGCATGTCTCGGCCACCCACGCCGCGGTACGCCTTGCTCAGGGAGCGGGCCGGCTCATCCGCGCCCAGAACGATAGGGGAATGGTCGCCGTACTTGACTCCCGCCTGGCAACGGCCGGCTACGGCGGCTTCCTGAGGGCCGCCCTGCCGCCCTTTTGGCCCACGACAGACAGGGCAACCGCGCTCGCGATTCTGACGCGCCTTGCTCCCACGCAACCGGCCTAGGTTGCGAGCGGGTTAGAGGGCGCGCATCACCGAGACGACTCTGCCCATGATGGTGGCATGGTCGCCGAGAATCGGCTCGTAGTTGGTGTTCTGCGGCAGGAGCCAGGTGTGGCCATCACGCTGGCGGAACGTCTTCACAGTGGCTTCATCATCCAGAAGCGCCGCCACCACGTCTCCGTTTTCCGCATTGCTCTGACGGCGGACCACTACCCAGTCGCCGTCACAGATGGCGGCGTCGATCATGGAGTCGCCGGACACCCGCAGCATGAAAAGTTCTCCATGACCGACAAGCTGACGGGGGAGCGGCATAACGTCTTCAACCAGCTGGTCCGCCAGGATAGGACCGCCGGCGGCAATGCGTCCGACCAGCGGAACCATGGCGGCATCAACGGCCGAGAGTGGCGCTGATTCTTCTTCCTCAGCGGAGGAAGGCAGGATGCGCGGACCGTCGTCTCCAAGGGTGAGGGGAAGCAGGATCTCCATGGCGCGGGGACGCTTCGGGTCGCGACGGATGTAACCCATGCGCTCCAGCTGCGAGAGCTGGTGCGTGACGCTTGAGAGGCTGGCAAGCCCGACGGTGTCCCCAATCTCGCGCATGGACGGCGGGTAACCGTGCGCTGCAACGCTGCGCTGGATGGTCTCAAGAATCTTCTTCTGGCGGGGTGTCATTCCCTTTGGCGTGGCCCGGCCCCGCGGACGCCCGCGTCCGCGCTTGGCGTCTGGCGCAGGCACCTCTGTCATGTCCTCTGCCGCACTGAGATCTGCCACGAGAATGCGTCCCTTTCCTCTGGCTGGACCCGGACTGCCGCTCGCCAACCTGTTTTGTCAGTGGTGGGTGATGAGCTGGTTTCGAAGCGGCCGGACCGTCACCTTTGCCAGCAACGCTAGGGGACTGAACGTCCGTTTTCAAACATTTGTTCGAGCGAGTCTCGACAATATTAGTTCACAAATGCTAAGAATAAACGGATAGGAATAGAACACAGCTTCGAAAAAAGCTGTTGGGACATCCACACAACGAGAAAGGTGGACGCCATGTCGACGCTCCATATCGCAGGATCAGTTCCCACATTCCGGCTGGAAATGCGTCCGAACCGCGGAACCGGCGCACCATCCGGCCTGCATCTCACTCGCCGCGGCTGGATTGTTCTGATAGCTCTGCCCCTCGCACTTCTCGCCGCAGCGCTGCTCATCATCAGTGCGTTCTTCACCTCGCAGGCACAGGCCGCGGGAGGCGCGGGCGAAGTCACCAATACCGTGCGCGTCAATGTCACGTCGGGCGAGACTCTCTGGGCACTGGCCGCAGAGTATGCACCAAACCGGGATCCGCGTGCGGTAGTCGAGGAGATCGTCGAACTGAACGCTCTGGCCTCGTCCACCGTGCAGGCTGGGCAGTCCCTCCATATCCCCGTCGGAGGCCCGTGAGGCCTTGAAGATGTCGGATGGAAGTGTCCCGGGGAAGTGCGTAATAGTGCCCCGCTCCCGCAACGAATTCTTCAATGGGCAGCCTGCGGCCTTAAACTCTGGTAGTGACCGATCAGCTTGAACGCCTTAGCCGTCTGCCGATCCGAGAGAACCTGCGCGGACTCCGGCCGTACGGTGCTCCGCAGATAGACGTACCCATCCTTCTGAATGTCAACGAGAATACCCATGGCGTCCCGGAGGACGTTCGCAGTGCGATCGTTGATGCGGTGCAGAAAGCCGTAGCAGGACTCAACCGCTACCCCGACCGGGAGTTCACCCTCCTCCGCGAGCACCTCGCCAGCTACCTCGGTCACGGACTCACCGCAGACAACATCTGGGCAGCCAACGGATCGAACGAGGTCCTCCAACACATCCTGCTTGCGTTCGGCGGCCCTGCCCGAACTGCTCTGGGTTTCCCTCCCACCTACTCGATGTATCCCTTACTTGCCGGATCCACGGGGACTGAGTACCTGACAGGCACGAGGCAGGACAACTTCGATCTTGATGTTCGGTCGACCGCTGACCAGGTGGCTTCCTCAGGAGCGAACATTGTGTTCCTGTGCAGCCCGAACAATCCGACCGGTACTGCCCTCTCCCTGGACGTTGTCTCCGAGGTCTACGATGCAGGCGAGGCAGCCCAGGCGATCATCATTGTGGACGAGGCGTACGCGGAGTTCTCCCACACGGGCACGCCCAGCGCACTCGAACTGCTGCCCGGGAGGGAGCGGCTTATTGTCTCGCGCACTATGAGCAAAGCGTTCGCTCTCGCCGGAGCGCGCCTCGGATACCTGGCCGCGGCGCCGGAAATCGCGGACGCCCTTCGGCTCGTACGCCTTCCTTACCACCTCTCCGCGATCACTCAAGCCACGGCAGTGGCGGCCCTGACGCACTCCGGGAAGCTGCTCGCCAACGTCGATGAGATTAAGCGGCAGAGGGACCGCATTGTGTCCGGCCTTATAGGCATGGGCCTGCCGGTTGCGCCGTCGGACTCCAATTTCGTGCTGTTTGGAGGCATCGAGGACCCGCGCGCAGTCTGGCAGGGCCTCCTTGATGCCGGAGTCCTGATCCGCAACGTCGGCATACCGCACCACTTGCGGGTCACTGCCGGTACACAGGAGGAGACCACTATCTTCCTTGACACCCTCGAATCTTTGATCCGGCCGGGCGTCTCCTAAACTAGACCGGGATGCACGTACGGGCCCACTGCCCGTCTGTTGCCGTTACAACCGTAAGGACCACCCATGACCGCGGAAGCTACCGCCCAACGCGCTGCCCGACGCGAGCGGACCACTAGTGAATCATCGGTATTCGTCGAACTCGATCTCGACGGCACCGGCCGCTCTGACATCAGCACCTCTGTGCCGTTCTACGACCACATGTTGACCGCTCTGGCAAAGCACTCGTTGATCGACCTCACGGTCAAGGCCAGCGGCGACACGCATATCGACGTACACCACACCGTCGAGGACGTGGCGATCACACTTGGAGAGGTGCTCCGGGAAGCACTTGGTGACAAGGCCGGAATCCGCCGCTTCGGCGAAGCGACCGTGCCGCTGGACGAAGCGCTGGCGAACGCCGTCGTGGACATCTCCGGACGTCCCTACCTGGTCCACTCGGGCGAGCCGGCCGGCCAGGAATATCACCTCATCGGTGGACACTTTACGGGCTCCCTTACGCGCCACGTTTTCGAAGCCATCACGCTGCATGCGCAGATCTGCCTTCACATGAAGGTCCTCGGGGGCAGGGATCCGCACCACATCGTGGAGGCTCAGTTCAAGGCTTTTGCACGGGCCCTTCGTGCGGCAGTCGAGCCGGATCCCCGCGTCACGGGTATTCCGTCCACCAAGGGTGCGCTATGAGTGCACCGAAAGTGACCGTGCTCGATTACGGGTCGGGGAACATCCGCTCTGCGGTGCGTGCACTCGAACACGTCGGTGCTGAAGTCACACTCAGTGCGGCTGCCGACGATGTCCTGAACGCCGACGGTCTTGTTGTGCCCGGTGTCGGTGCCTTTGCTGCCGTCATGCAGGGCCTGAAGGATGTCGACGCCCTTCGGATGATCGGGCGCCGCGTTGCAGGAGGGCGCCCGGTTCTTGGCATCTGTGTTGGGTTGCAGGTGTTGTTCGAGGAGGGCGTGGAGCACGGTGTGCGCACCCAGGGCATGGGCGAATGGCCCGGTACGGTTGAGCGGCTCAAAGCTGATGTGGTTCCACACATGGGCTGGAATACAGTCGAGCCGCCGCCAGGTTCGGTGCTCTTCGAGGGACTGGCTGACGAGCGGTTTTACTTCGTGCATTCGTACGGAGTCCAGGAATGGAACTTCGACGTCACCCAGCCGGCCATGCGCCCCCCACAGGTCACCTGGTCCACCCACGGTTCCCCTTTTATTGCGGCAGTGGAAAACGGCCCGCTTTCCGCCACGCAGTTCCACCCCGAGAAGTCCGGAGATGCTGGAGCCCAACTGCTGCGCAACTGGACCGGCAGCCTTCGCTGACCGATGTGGAGCCTGATCCTCATGGGGCTGGCGGGGCTGCTGATCGGCGGCGTCGTCTCGTTCCACCGCCAGCAGATGCCGAGGGCGTTGACCATCAGCTTCGGCGTCCTCGCCGGGATGGCCCTGCTCGCTGCCTTTCTGTTGACCCTGACCCCGTAAGCCGTCCACCTGAGCCGGCCCGAACACCTGAACAAAGGACGTGAATGAGCCCCTTCACCGAATCTCCCATCCTTGAGCTCCTCCCGGCTGTCGACGTCGCGGACGGCCAGGCCGTCCGGCTGGTCCAAGGGGCGGCCGGTAGCGAGACCAGCTATGGCGACCCCCTGGACGCGGCCCTGCAGTGGCAGAACGACGGCGCCGAGTGGGTTCACCTCGTGGACCTCGATGCCGCCTTCGGTCGCGGATCGAACCGCGACCTGCTCGCCCGCGTCGTCAAGGAACTGAACATCAAGGTGGAGCTCTCCGGCGGCATCCGTGACGACGCTTCCCTGGACCAGGCACTCGAGCTCGGCGCTGAGCGCGTCAATCTCGGCACCGCGGCACTTGAAAATCCGGTCTGGACCGCCAGCGCCATCGCTCGATATGGTGACGCCATCGCCGTCGGCCTCGACGTTCGGGGCACGACGCTGGCCGCCCGCGGCTGGACCGAGGAGGGCGGCGACCTTTGGGAGGTACTCGCCCGTCTCGACGACGCCGGCTGCGCACGCTACGTGGTAACCGATGTGACGAAGGACGGGACTCTGCAGGGCCCTAACCTTCAGCTCCTCCGCGACGTATTGGAGAAGACCCAGCGCCCCGTTGTCGCATCCGGAGGCATCTCCAGCCTGGACGACCTTGCCGCGCTCCGGCAGCTCGTTGTCGAAGGACTCGAGGGCGCCATCGTCGGAAAGGCCCTCTACGCGGGTGCCTTCACGCTGCCGCAGGCGCTGGACGTCGCAGGACACCCGGAACGCTAGGCATGACCGAGCGGAGGCTCCCGGCCCATATCGAGGCGGCGCTCAGCCACAACGTTGCCGACTCGGCCGGGCGCGCCTGGAGGGGCAGGGATCTGTCTGCGGACGGGAACCCGCTTCATGCTTTCGACAAGGACGACGGCGCGGTGCCGGCTGCTTACGATGCCGCTGTGCGCAACCTGGTGAACGATGCCGCGGATGAGACGGCAGTCGTAGGGGCACTGGCCGACGTTCGCGTCTTCGTGCCGGTGGTCGCCCAGCTCGGAGGCCAGGACGGAGTTGCCGAGGAGGCCGCAGGGGCCGGGCACCGCCACCATGAGGGTGACAAGGAAGCAGACATGGCCCTGGTCACCATGAGGGCGCCGGACGGGCGAAGTGTCCTGCCGGTGTTCACGTCCACAGCCCGCCTCGAACGCTGGCACCCGGAGGCGCGGCCCGTCGCGGTCTTTGCGCCACGAGCGGCCCTTGCTGCAGTATCCGAGAATGCCGAACTCATGGTCGTGGACCCCGGCGCCGAGGTGACTTTCGTCGTCCGCCGCCCCGCGCTGTGGGCGCTGGCCCAGCAAAGGGAGTGGACGCCGTCGTACGCGGATCCCGACCTTGCACGCCTGGTGAGCGAAGCCATCGCCGAACAGGGCACCATCCGCAGGGTCGAGCTCTCTCCCGGCCCCGGCGTCTCCAGCCGTACAGCTGACGGTAGAGTAGTCCGAGGCGGCGGTGCCGGCCCGGAACTGCGCCTGACCCTCGTACTGGACTCAGGGCTCTCGCAGGAGGATGTCCGCTCAACGACAGCGGCATTCCAGGACCGCCTCCAAAATCTGCAGGAGTTTGTCGAGCGGGTGGACTCGCTCGAAATTCGGCTCACGCGTTGATCTTTCACGCGGGGGAGCCCGCGTGAAAGATGACGAACGTTGAACTTTGCCGTTTACCGGGAGCTGCTGAGGATCGTCCCGGTTCGCCGCCTGCTGATCGTGGGCATGATCGCCCGCTTTCCGCATTCTGCTGCGGGAGTGCTGCTCACCCTGCACGTGGTGCAGACCCTGGAGCGAGGCTACGCCGAAGCAGGAGCGGTTGCGGCGGTAATGACCATCGGCATTGCTGTAGGTGCGCCGTGGCGCGGCCGACGGGTGGATATAGCCGGCCTGCGGGTAGCGCTTATTCCATCAGTGGTCGCGGAGGCAGTCATTTGGTCGGTGGCTCCCCACCTGTCCTACGAGTGGCTGCTCCTCGCCGCTCTCATCGGCGGCGTATTCACCCTTCCCGTCTTCTCCGTGGTCCGGCAATCCCTGGGCGTCCTGGTCACCGGCGATTCACGCCGGACCGCTTTCACTCTTGACGCGGTCGGGACTGAAGTGATCTTCATGGGCGGCCCAGCGCTCGGTGCCGTGCTGGCCACCCAAGTGTCCACGGTCTTCGGGCTCACCGTCGTCGGGCTATCGACCGCCCTCGCGGGATTGCTCCTGATGTGGTTCAACCCGCCCACCCGGAGCACCCAGCCGGGCGCCGCCGGTGCCACGCTGTCCGCCGCCCAGGACGTTGCCGCGGCCGTGGAAGTGATGGTCGCGTCCGCTCCTGCGCGCGTCAGCGAGGCGTCGGCTGAACTTGTCCCCGGAGCGCGGCCCGCCAGAGCAGCCGGGGCGCGCGCACGCGTCGCACAGAGCTTCCAATGGCTCACGCTCCCTGTGGCAGTGGTCATGATCGTGGCAGCGGGAGCAGGACTCGTCCTCGCCGGTACCGATGTCGGTATCATCGCCGTGCTCGAGAACAATGACCGGGCATTTGAGTTGGGGTGGGTCTTCCTCGCCTGGTGTTCAGCCTCTGTAGTCGGCGGGCTGGTTTACGGTGCAATGCACAGGCCGCTCTCGCCTCTGGTTCTCCTGCTCCTGATGAGCGTCCTGACCATCCCCATGGGTTTTGCTGACAGCACCATGATGCTGGCGCTGCTCTCGATCGCGCCGGGACTGCTGTGCGCCCCGGTGCTCTCCGCCGCATCGGAACGGATTGCTTATCTGGTCGCCGAGGAACGCAGGGGAGAGGCGATGGGCTGGTACGGCTCGGCTCTCACGTCAGGCGTGGCACTGGGCGCACCGCTGGCGGGCCTGACAATCGACTCCGTGGGACCCTGGGGAGGATTCGTCGCGGTGGGAGCAGCTGCCGCCGCCATGAGCCTGCTGTGTCTGGGTGCGCAGCAGGTACGACGACGGCGCTCGGCCTGGTGGTCTAGGGATTGTCGCCGGCGGACAATCAGTTGACGGGACCGGTGAACTTCTCACCGGGTCCCTGGCCGGGTGCGTCGGGAAGCATCGACGCCTCGCGGAAGGCGAGCTGGAGCGACCTCAGTCCATCGCGCAAAGGTCCGGCATGCTGGCTTCCGATTTCCGGTGCCGCTGCAGTGATGAATCCCGCAAGTGCGGTGATCAGTTTGCGAGCCTCGTCCAGGTCCTTGTAGGTCTCGGCATCCGATCCCTCGGCCAGTCCGCATTTGACGGCCGCGGCGCTCATCAGATGGACCGCCGATGTTGTGATGACCTCGACCGCCGGAACCTCCGCTATGTCGCGGACATGGTCGGCAGAGCCGAGCGTTCCGCTGTCGCCCTCGTCTGAGGCCGGGAAGGTATGGCGGGTGGCGTCGGGATTGCTGTCTGCTGTGCTCATGCTGGTAAGCTTGTCACAGACCGACTGAGGGTCGTTATTTTTTATGGCCGGGAACGGCATGAAAAGGATCACCAGTATGCAAGCGGAGTCCTCTCCCACCCGCGATTGCCGCCGTTGCCCCTGAGGCGACTACAGGCAGCCGGGTTCAGGTCGGTGCCAAGGCATACGTTTACAGTTTGTCCTACGCACTGATGCCCGAGGCCTTCGATTGCGCATGCAATTGGGGGCCTTCTCCTTTTGCACGCGGTCCAGGTTTTCGACGGACATCAGGAGCAGCACATTAGCGAGCCAAGAATCAATGATCGTATCCGCGTCCCAGAGGTGCGGTTGGTAGGCCCTGCGGGCGAGCAGGTTGGAATCGTCCGCATTGAAGACGCCCTCCGACTCGCCGCTGAGTCCGACCTTGATCTTGTTGAGGTGGCACCTCAGGCCAAGCCTCCGGTTGCCAAGCTCATGGATTTTGGTAAGTACAAGTACGAAGCCGCGGTGAAGGCGCGCGAGGCGCGCAAGAACCAGACGAACACCGTGCTGAAGGAAATTCGTTTCCGGCTGAAGATTGATACCCACGACTACGAGACCAAGCGCGGTCACGCCATTCGCTTCCTTGGAGCCGGCGACAAGGTAAAGGCCATGATTCAGTTCCGCGGTCGCGAGCAGCAGCGTCCCGAGATGGGGATTCGTCTCCTGCAGCGCTTCGCGGAGGACGTAGCTGAGGTCGGCGTCGTCGAATCGACTCCGCGGATCGACGGCCGCAACATGGTGATGGTCATCGGGCCGGTCAAGAACAAGGCTGAAGCGAAGGCTGAAGCGCGCCGCGCTGCCCAGCGCGCCGAGTCCAAGGCTGCGAACGACTCGCCGAAGGGCAAGGTTGACACTTCCGGCCAGGCACCGCTGACACAGAGCATTGGGGATCTACTTCCCGAGGAACTGCGATCTGCCGGAACGGCGTCCGCCCCGGAAGCTGCAGCGCCCGAAGCTCCTGAAACCGTGACAGAAACTTCAGTACCTGAAACTTCAGAGACAGAGACTGCAGCGCCTGAGGCTCCGGAACCTGTTGCTGATGCACCTGAGGCTGAAGCGGCGAAGGAACCTGAGGAAGAGAGCAAGGCACCTGAGGCCAAGCCGGAAGCTGCAGCACCGAAGCAGGCTGTCGCACCGAAGCAGGCGCCTGCGGCACCGGCGCCGAAACAGGCAGCCGCACCGAAACAGGCACCTGCAGCAGCGGCACCGGCAGCAACGCCCAAGCCGGCAGCAACGCCCAAGCCCGCTGCAATGCCTAAGCCGGCGGCAACGCCGAAGCCCAGGCCTGCTACGCCAAAGCCAACCGGCAAGGCGGCCCCAACCAAGGGTTCGCCGAGCCGACCGAAGCCCTCCGGCTCCAACTAGGAGCCAGTTGCCGTCCGGGCAGCGAGGCAAACACGTAAGCACCGCAGTTCGCTGCGGATACCGCAAGAGCCGCCGGCAAAGTGCCGGCGGAGACCAAAGGAGATCGGTTTCCATGCCGAAGATGAAGACACACAGTGGCGCCAAGAAGCGCTTCAAGCTGACGGGTAGCGGAAAGCTCAAGCGCCAGCAGGCCAACCGCCGTCACTACCTGGAGCACAAGCCCTCCACGCTGACACGCCGTCTGGCCAGCGACCAGATCGTATCCAAGGCCGACACCAAGGTCATCAAAAAGATGCTCGGCGTCTAACACAGCACCCCCTACCACTTTCGGACACCCTCAAGAGCGGCTGCATTGCCGCGGGGAAACGCGTCCGGACGATCTATCTAAGGAGTACGCACGTGGCACGTGTGAAGCGGGCGGTTAACGCCCACAAGAAGCGTCGGGTTATCCTCGAGCGCGCCAAAGGTTACCGCGGACAGCGTTCGCGCCTGTACCGCAAGGCTAAGGAGCAGCTGCTCCACTCGTTCGTTTACAGCTACGGTGACCGCCGCAAGCGCAAGGGCGACTTCCGTCGGCTCTGGATCCAGCGCATCAACGCTGCATCCCGCGCCAACGGCCTCACCTACAACCGTCTGATCCAGGGCCTGAAGGCCGCTGGGGTTGAGGTTGACCGCCGCATGCTGGCCGACCTCGCCGTGACTGATGCAAACGCATTCGCCGCGCTCGTCCAGATCGCGAAGGACTCACTGCCGTCCGACACGTCTGCACCGGTGCAGGCCTAGCCAGCACACCCAGTCGGCTTCCGCGAGTCGGTTGAACAAATAAATGAGCACATTCGAACGCCCCCAGGCGCCGCTACTGATCAATCCCCGAGCCGATCGGGTCCGGGAAGTAGCGAAGCTTGCGGGGCGTTCGGCGCGTCTGCGGCAGGAACGCTTCCTCGCCGAAGGCCCCCAGGCGGTGCGTGAAGCGCTGCACCTCCATGAGGCACGGCGTGCTGCAGGGGTAACCGGCGTCGTCGACGACCTGTATTTGACCGCTGACACACTGGAGCGGTACCCCGAGTTCGGGGCGGCGGTGCCTCCGCGGATGGTGACCGCCGAGGTCCTTGCCGCAATGAGTTCAACCGTGACGCCGCAGGGGGCCGTGGCCGTCTGCCGGTTCATTGATTGCCCATTGGATGCTGTACTTGAGCGCCGTCCGCGACTGATCGCCGTCCTCGTAGAGGTGCGCGACCCAGGGAACGCAGGAACCATCCTCCGGGCTGCCGATTCCGCGGGGGCTGACGCAGTGATCTTCACGAGCGGAAGCGTGGACCTCTACAACCCGAAGACGGTGCGATCCACAGTCGGGTCGCTCTTCCACTTGCCCGTGGTACTTGGCGTCGGTACCCGTACGTTGCTCACAGAGCTTGCAGACCGCTCAGTGACGGTGCTGGCAGCCGACGGCTACGGCGACTGGAACCTTGACGAACTCCAGGACGCGAGTGCCGCACGACGGCTCGCACCGGCCCGCGCGAGCGCGGATGGGCAGGATACCCCCAAACCTCTCCTGGAGGCTCCCACCGCCTGGCTCTTCGGCAACGAGGCGAAGGGACTGGCGGAGGATGTACTGGACTCCGCAGGTTACCGGGTCTCGGTGCCGATCTATGGCAGCGCCGAAAGTCTCAATGTCGGTACCGCCGCGACGGTCTGCCTGTACGCCTCGGCGCGCGCCCAGCGCCGATAGGCGCCACTTCAGACAGCTTTCCTGGCAATCACACTGAGGCGGACGCCGGTACCGGTTCAGTGGCGGCCGTTCTGCGGTCCATCCGTCCGCTCAGCAGCGCCACTCCCAGACCAAACGCCGCAAGCACAGCGCCCACGAGCGCCGGAGCGGTGTAACCCCAGCCGAGGGCGATGACCGTCCCGCCGAGAAAAGCACCGAGGGCATTGGCCGTGTTGAGCGCCGCGTGGTTCATCGACGAGGCAAGCGATGGTGCGTCGGGGGAGACGTCCATCAGGCGTACCTGCAGGGAGGGAATCAGCGATGAACCGATCGCTCCGACGAGGAATACAAAAAGCAGCGCCGTCGGTGCCCACTGGACCGCCAACGCGAAGAGCAGAAGGCTTGCCGAGATGCTGCCCATCACCCAGTAGATGGTTCCGAGCACCGAAATATCGGCGAGCCGGCCGCCCACGATGTTGCCGGCAACCATGCCCAGTCCGTAGAGCGCGACGACGATCGGCAGCACAGCCTCCGGTACACCCGCCACCTCGGTCATGGTCGGAGCGATGTAGGTATAAACGGCGAAGAACCCGCCGAATCCGACCGTGCCGATGAGTAGCGTCATCCACACCTGCCCGCGTTTCAGGGCGCCGAGTTCACGGGTGATGCTCGCGCCGTCGCGCACGGTCTGGTGCGGTACATAGCGGGTGATCAGGATCAGTGTGAGGATCCCGATGAGCCCCACGAGCACAAACATGGTCCGCCATCCGAACTGCTGTCCGAGCCAGGTAGCGAAGGGAACTCCCACTACGTTCGCCACACTGAGGCCCATCATCACCATGGCCACCGCCTGGGCACGCCGCGTCGGTGCGGACAGCGAGGCGGCGATAACGGCGGCAACCCCGAAGAAAGCCCCGTGCGGCAACCCTGAGATGAACCGCGAGAGCAACAGCCAGCCGTACTCGTCGGCGATATAGGAGGAAAGGTTTCCTACGGTGAACAGCGCCATCAGGGCCAACGCAACCCGTTTGTGCGGAAGCCTGGCACCGAGGGTTGAGAGCAAGGGAGCGCCGACAACAACACCCAGGGCGTAGGCGGAGATGACGTGTCCGCCGGCGGGGATATCGACGCCGAGTTCGGCCACCATGTCGGGCAGGAGGCCCATGATGGCGAACTCGGTGGTGCCGATTCCGAAGCCCCCCATGGCCAGGGCAAGGATAGCCAGCACCAGATTGCGGGTTGGGCGCTGGGTGGGTGTTGCAGACACAGGACTCGTTTCGATGTCGGGAAGCGCTTGTCGGCGCTTATTTTCTAGCCGCGCATCGTTGAGCACTGCTTTCCACTTTACGGGTTTGAGACCGTATTGACGCCAAAATGCTCCCGTTGTGAACATTCCGCGGCACCGGCCACGGCTCTAAAATTGGACGGGCACGAGGAGCGCGGAGCCATGGATGAAACATCCCCAGAGCCAGTGAAAATTCCCGATTTGCCTCGAGATTCGTCTCACAGGCGGAATTGCGGCGAGTCACTCGGACCCCCACCGTTCGTTCGCAGGGTCATCACCGTCTGCCTGCTGACAATGAGCCTGATTCTGGGCATGCTCGGAACAACGCTTCCTGCGGCCCATGCGGCGCCGCTGTTCGGGCATGACATTTCCTGGCCACAATGTCCCACGGCTCAGGGCGGGTTCGGGCTGCCCCTTCCGCCGCCGGAATCCCAGTTCGTGATCATCGGGCTGACCCGCGGACTGGCCTTCACCGAGAATCCCTGTCTGGCCGATCAGGTTGCCTGGGCGCGCAACAACTCCAAACCGGCCCACGGCTATGCCATGGCAACCTACCCTACGGCCGCTCAGCTCAACACCTACGGCGGGCAGGGGCCGTGGTCGTCCGCAACCCACGCCGGCAGACTCTCCAATGTCGGTTACTCCGAGGCACGTTTTGCCATTCAGAGCCTGAACCGTGTCGGGTTCCGGCCGCCGGTGGTGTGGATTGACGTCGAACCTCGTCCTGCCCAGCCCTGGCCGGGTGCCACCGTCGCGCAACGGCTGGACAACAGGTACGTCATCGAAGGGCTGATGCGGGGGCTGCGAGACGCAGGGTTCTCTTACGGGTTCTACTCCTATACCTCCGGTTGGCAGGAGATTGTCGGCTCCTGGCGGTTGCCGGGTGTCCCGGTCTGGGCCACCGCGGGAAGGCTGGATTATCCGACGGAAGCGCTTGACCGCTGCTTCCAGCCGAGCTTTTCCGCCGGCCGCGTCTACATCTCACAGTGGTACGACGACGTGCGGGACTACGACCGTACCTGTGAACCGTACAACTTCACCCCGCTGCGTATACCGGCCTCGACACTGACCGGCTCCACCGCCGAGTTCAACGGGGACTGGCGCAACGACATCCTGGCACGCGTCGGCGCAACCGGGGACCTGAGGCTGTATGCAGGAAACGGCGTCGGCGGCCTGAACCCGGGAACGCGTATCGGCACCGGCTGGGGCATCTTCAACGCGCTGGAGAGCCCCGGCGATTTCAACGGCGACGGACCCTCCGACGTCATCGCGCGTGAAGCTGCAACCGGAGTCCTATGGCTGTACCGAGGGAACGGCACCGGCGGCTGGTTGCCCCGCATCCGCGTAGGACACGGTTGGAACGGATTCAGCAGCATCGTGGCCCCGGGTGACTTCAACGGTGACCAGCGCATGGACCTGCTGGCCCGGGAACGGGCCACCGGCGCACTGTGGTTGTACCCGGGGAACGGCTCCGGCGGGTGGCTGCCGCGCGTCCGCGTGGGCAGTGGCTGGAACTCCATGACCGCAATCGTGGGCCCTGGGGATCTCAACGGCGACAGGGCAAGCGACGTCCTCGCCCGGGACGGCGCGGGCGTCCTGTGGCTGTATCCGGGGAACGGCGCCGGCGGGTGGCTGCCGCGCGTCCGCGTCGGGCACGGCTGGAACGCCATGACCGCGATCGTTGGCGCGGGCGATCTCAACGGTGACCGCATTGCCGACATCGCCGCACGGGACACAAGCGGCATCCTCTGGTTGTACCCGGGCAACGGGCGGTCGGGCTGGCTTCCGCGCAGTCCTATGGGTTCGGGCTGGAACGGCCTCAACGCGATCTTCTGACCGCCTGGGCCGGGCCCTAGACTGACTGGATGACCGATAGCCAGCGCAAACAGATAGTCGGCGCCGCCATTGTGGACTCGCTCACTGCACCGTCCAGGCTGCTTGCGGCGAGACGGACCGCTCCCGAACAGTTCGCCGGCCAGTGGGAATTTCCCGGCGGCAAGGTCGAGCCGGACGAGGACGACGTCGAGGCGCTTCAGCGCGAAGTGCGTGAGGAATTGGGTGTCGAAGTTCAGGTCGGGGCTGAACTCGAAGGCCCCGGGTCCGACGGCTGGCCTCTCAACGACTCAGCAGCGATGCGCGTCTGGCTGGCGGTGGTCACCGCCGGCGTGCCGGCAGCGCTCCAGGATCATGACGAACTTCGTTGGGTGAGCCTGCAGGACACCGGTGAACTCAAAGAACTGCCCTGGATACCAGCGGACCGCCCCATCGTCGATGCACTGCTGGACACTGTCATCCCGGTAGCCGACCTGACCTAGACCCGGTCAGCACGGACCCGGTCAGAAGAGCGTCGGTTCGGCGGCCACCTCTTGCACCGCCAACGGGCCCGACGGCGGCGCCTGGCCACCCGCTCCCGCTTCCTCGCGGAAGAAGCGGGCACCGGCGGACAACCCGTGACGACGCCGGTGCATCTGGATGCGCTTCGAAAGCCACGTGCGGTACTCAGCGGAGGCGTAGGTGCCGCCGCGATACAGGCGTCGGTACCGGCCAACGAGTCCGGGGTGCGTCTTTGCCAGCCATTCCATGTACCACTCGCGCGCTCCCGGGCGCAGGTGCAGCGCTCCGGCCGACACACCCGTGGCTCCCGCAGCGGCCAGGGCGCCGAACAGAGCGTCCAGTGCTTCGTCGCTGTCTGTCAGCCAGGGCAGGATGGGCATCGCCATAACCCCGCAGGGTAGTCCCGCGTCCCTCAGCCGGGTGATGAGGTCCAGGCGAGCTCGCGGGGTGGGTGTTCCCGGCTCCACGGCGTGTGCAAGTTCGGGGTCAAGCAGCGCAAGCGAGATGCCCATACCCAGGCTGACCTGCGTGCCGGCCTGCTTCAACAGAGGGATGTCGCGGCTGAGTAGCGTTCCCTTGGTGAGGATGGAGAAGGGCGTGCCGTTGTCGGCCAGGGCGCGGATGATGTCCGGCATCAGCCGGTACCGGCCCTCGGCCCGCTGGTAGGGGTCCGTGTTGGTGCCCATCGCCACGTGTTCCCTGCTCCAGGAAGCCTTGGTCACCTCGCGCCGAAGCACCTCGCAGATGTTGGTCTTGACTACCACCTGTGAATCGAAATCATGTCCTGTGTCCAGGTTGAGGTAGCTGTGGGTCTTCCGGGCGAAGCAGTACACGCAGGCATGGGAACAGCCCCGATAGGGGTTGACCGTCCAGGAGAAGGGCATCCCCGAGTTTGCCGGGACCCGGTTGAGGGCCGACTTGGCAAGCACCTCGTGGAACGTGATGCCGGCGAACTCCGGAGTCTGTACGGACCGCACCAGCCCGGCAAGAGGTAACAGCGGCTCCGGCACGCCCAGGGTGACCGCCGCCGTCGTCTTTTGCGCATCCCATCGCATGGTTTTATTAGAACATATGTTCCCATCCGCCTTCGTCAGGACACGGCGCTAACCTTGGTGGATGATCATGCTTACTGGTTTCGAGCCCTTCGGTGGTGAGACCGTCAACCCCTCCTGGGAAGCAGCGCAACTGGCTGCTGCCACCCTCCAGGCCGAGGGCAAGCCGGCCGTAGCCGTCAGGCTGCCGTGCGTCTTCGGGACGAGCATTGAGGTGCTGATTCGTGCAGTTCGCACTCATCAGCCGGAGATGGTGCTGTGCGTAGGACAGGCTGGAGGGCGGTCCGAGATTTCGCTGGAGCGTGTGGCCATCAATGTGGACGACGCCCGCATCCCTGACAACGCCGGAAACCAGCCCGTGGATGATCCAATCCGGGTCGACGGTCCGGCAGCATATTTCAGCACCCTTCCGCTCAAGCGCACCCTGCGCGAGCTCACGGAGGCCGGACTGCCGGCCGCCGTATCGCAAACCGCCGGAACGTACGTCTGCAATCACGTCTTCTACGGGCTGATGGACCTGCTGGCCCGGGACGGGGCGAGCGCACGTGGCGGGTTCATCCATGTCCCATTCTCCACGGCGCAGGCCGAAGTACATGGCGAGCCCGGGCTGCCGATTCAGGACATGGCTGCGGCGTTGGTTGTCATCGCCCGCGCCAGCGCGGAAACCGGGGCTGACGACCGGATCGCGGCGGGCGCCGAGCACTAGCGCCGTCGTCGAAACGCTGTGCGCTGAATCCTTGTGGAGCGCCGGCGTGGCAGCGCACGGCGGAGGAAAGGCCGCACGGGCCGTTCGATGTAGTCTCCCTCGCGCAACCCGGCGGCGCGCTCGAAGGGATTGCGGGACGCGGGATCACCAGTCAGGAGCCAGGACACACCGGCGAAAAAGAAATAGGCCGGAAAGAACGGCAAGCCCAGGCACAACGCATACTGCGTACTGTGGCGTGACTCGTGCGCCACGAGGTGCGGGCGCCGGGCGACCTCCTCCGGACCCGCCCGGAACAGCACCACGTTGCCCACGGTGAAGGCCGATGCTTTCGGCAGCGTGGGGGAGTAGCGGTGGGCGAAGATGAGCCCGCGGGGAGCGGGCCGGAGTTCACAACCAACGAGCTTCGCCGAGACGACGCCGAGCAGCGTCGACCCGTTCATCCAGTTCAGCGCCGAGCGCAGGCGGTCGCGACCGTTCATGGGCGTAAGTCTATAAATTCAGGCGGGCACAATCCTGCCCGGTGACCGGGGGCATTCGGGTCACCGGCCCGCGGTCCTCTAGACTGGCAGGGCCGCCGGAATCATGCGACATAGCTGCCGGCACCCATTGCGCTCACGACCCCAAGGTAAAGCACACACTCATGTCTGAACCCACGAAGCCTGCGGACGTCCAGGAGGCGGACGCGACTGCGTCCAACACCGCCGTCGCCCCCCATCCGCTAGATGCCGAAGCAATCGCGGCCGCCGTCGACCACGCCCTGAAAGAGATCGCCGCAGCCGCTGATCTCGACGAGCTCAAAGCGGTGCGGCTCGCCCACACCGGCGAGAAGTCCCCGATGAGCCTGGCCAACCGGCAGATCGGCTCGCTCGCGAAGGACCAGAAGGCAGCGGCCGGCAAGAACATCGGTCCCGCCCGCGGACGCATCAACCAGGCGCTCGCGGCCCGCACCACGGAGCTCGAGGCCGAGCGCGACGCCCGCATCCTCGTGGAGGAGGCCGTCGACGTCACGGCTGCTCCGCGCCGTCGTCGTGCCGGTGCTCGGCACCCGCTGTCGATCCTGCAGGAGCGGGTCAGCGACATCTTCATCGGCATGGGCTGGGAAATTGCGGAAGGTCCCGAGGTGGAATCCGAGTGGTTCAACTTCGACGCCCTGAACTTCAAGCCCGACCACCCCGCGCGCGAGATGCAGGACACCTTTTTCGTGGAGCCCCCCGAGGCACACCTGGTCATGCGCACGCACACCTCCCCAGTACAGGTGCGGGCCATGCTGGAGCGTGAGGTTCCCCTTTACGTGCTGTGCCCCGGAAAGGTGTTCCGCACCGACGAACTCGATGCCACGCACACTCCCGTATTCCACCAGTTCGAGGGCCTCGCCATCGACAAGGGCCTGAGCATGGCCGACCTGCGCGGAACGCTCGAACACTTCGCCCGGCTGATGTTCGGTGACGACGCCGGCATCCGCCTCCGCCCCAACTACTTCCCCTTCACGGAGCCCTCCGCAGAGCTGGATATCTGGCATCCCGGAGCCAAGGGCGGCCCCCAGTGGATCGAGTGGGGCGGCTGCGGCATGGTGCACCCGAATGTGTTGCGGGCAGCCGGCATTGATCCCGAGGTTTACTCGGGTTTCGCCTTCGGCATGGGTATCGAGCGCACCCTGATGTTCCGCAACGAGGTTTCTGACATGCGGGACATGATTGAGGGCGACGTACGTTTCAGCGAGCACTTCGGGATGGAGATCTAACCGTGCGAATTCCACTGTCCTGGCTGCGTGAGTACGCACAGGTTCCGGCGGAGGCCACCGCCGAAGACGTCATGGCCGAACTCGTGAAGGTTGGCCTTGAGGAAGAGGCCGTCCACCGTCCCACCGACAC
Organism: Arthrobacter sp. M71 S08; assembly: GCF_059089725.1. Taxonomy (NCBI): domain Bacteria; kingdom Bacillati; phylum Actinomycetota; class Actinomycetes; order Micrococcales; family Micrococcaceae; genus Arthrobacter; species Arthrobacter sp. M71 S08. The sequence continues at coordinate 806,760 of NZ_JBNHEY010000001.1, forward strand.
GCTCTCAGGACCGATCGTCGTGGGTCAGGTGCTCTCGGTCGTCAAAGAGCCCCAGAGCAACGGCAAGACCATCAACTGGTGCCAGGTCCGGGTGGTTCCAGAGGGTACCGAGCAGACCCTGACAGCGGACGGCATCGACCCCTCCGGCGTCCAGGGAATCGTGTGCGGCGCGCATAACTTCGTCGAGGGCGACAAGGTAGTGGTTACCCTTCCCGGCGCCGTGCTTCCCGGTGACTTCCGCATTGCCGCGAGGAAGACCTACGGTCACGTTTCCGCCGGGATGATCGCCTCGGTCCGCGAACTGGGCATCGGCGATGACCACGACGGCATCCTGGTGCTCTCCACCATCGGTCTGGACCCGGAGATCGGGTCCGATGCCATGGAGCTGCTCGGACTGTATGACCAGGCCGCCGAGATCAACGTGACCCCGGACCGCAGCTACTGCTTCTCGATCCGCGGGATCGCGCGGGAGTACGCCCACGCCACAGGTTCCGCTTTCACCGACCCGGCGGCCGCCGTCGTCGTCGATTCCGCGGACGGCGCAGGCTACCCGGTGCGGCTCGAAGACCAGGCACCGATTTATGGGAACGCCGGCTGCGACCGTTTCGTGGCGCGCGTCGTGCGCGGCGTGGACGCCACCCGGCCCACCCCGCAGTGGATGGTCGCCCGGTTGCGCCTGGCCGGAATCCGCTCCATCTCCCTACCGGTCGATATCTCCAACTACGTGATGCTTGAGCTCGGCCAGCCCACGCACTGCTATGACGTCGCGAAGCTGTCCGGAGACATCGTGGTGCGCCGGGCCAATCCCGGCGAAACGCTCGTCACCCTCGATGACCGCAAGCGCGAGCTGTACACCGAGGACCTGCTGATCACCGACGGGTCCGGCGCGATCGGTATTGCCGGCGTCATGGGCGGCGCGGACACCGAGGTTTCAGACACCACGACCGACATCCTCGTCGAGTCTGCGCACTTCGACGAGGTGTCGATCGCACGCGCCCGCCGTCGCCACAAGCTGCCCTCAGAGGCGTCCAAGCGCTTTGAGCGCGGCGTCGACTGGCATGTTGCCGATGTCGCGGCGCAGCGGGTCGTTGACCTGCTCGTCAAGCTGGCGGGCGGTACCGCGGACACCTCGATCACCGACGTCGGCACCGCACCGAAGCCCGTCCTGATTGACCTGCCCACCGGCTACGCATCCGAGCGGATCGGCATCGATTTCGCACCGGAACAGGTGGTCGGCGCGCTTACCGATCTGGGCGCGGATGTGAGCGAGTACGACGGCGGCTGGCGCGTCAGTGCCCCGAGCTGGCGCCACGACCTGACCATCAAGGACGACCTCGCCGAGGAGATCGCGCGGCTGGTCGGCTACGACCAGATCCCCTCGCGCCTGCCGGTGGCCCCTCCGGGCCGCGGCCTCACCCGCTCACAACAGCAGCGGCGGCGGGTTATGGCTGCGCTCGCAGGGTCCGGACTCACCGAGGTACTGTCCTACCCCTTCGTCTCGCAGGAATCCAACGACACGTTCGGTGCTGCTGAGGGAACCGGTGCCGCCGTGAAGCTCGCCAATCCGCTCAGCGCCGAATACGGCTACCTGCGGCGTTCGATCCTCCCGGGCCTGATCGAAGTCGCGAAGCGTAACTCCTCCCGCGGGTTCCGCGACCTTGCACTCTTCGAGGCCGGGCTGGTGTTCCTTCCGCAGGAAGCCCTCGGCACTTCGACGATCCCGCCGCTCGGTGCACTGCCGGACGAGCAGACGCTCGACGCGCTCTACGACGGGCTGCCCCTGCAGCCCCTGACTGTCGCTGCGGTGTTCCTGGGCAAGGATTCACCGGCTGCGGCCGGCCACACACCCCGGCCGTGGGACTGGGCGGACGCGCTGGACACTGTCCGGCTGATGGCGGACGTCGTCGGCGTCGAACTCGTGGTCGAGCAGGGTGAGCACCAGGCGTTCCACCCCGGCCGCACGGCACGCGTCAGCCTGCGCAGCGGTGAGGTGCTCGGGTACGCGGGCGAACTGCACCCGAAGCTTCTTGCCGCCCAGGACCTCCCGCCGCGCACCGTAGCGTTGGAGATCAATGCGGATCTGCTGTTCGACGCCGCCCCTGATGTGATCGTCGCACGGCCCCTGTCGACGTTCCCGGCCACAACGCAGGACGTCGCGCTCGTGGTCGACGCCGGGCTGCCGGCGGATGCCGTTCTCGCCACGCTGCGCGAAGGGGCGGGTGAGCTTCTTGAGGAGGTGCACCTGTTCGACGTCTACTCCGGGCAGGGGATCGGGGAGGGCAAGAAGTCCCTCGCGTTCGGGCTGCGCTTCCGTGCCACCGACCGCACCCTGACGGCCGACGAGGCCAGCGCTGCCCGCGATCAGGCGGTCCACCTGGCGGCCGAGCGCCACGGAGCCGTCCAGCGTTAACCCCGGCGTTGAGTTGGCAGGACACGCCCCGAATGGATCCCCAAAGTGGCGTGTCCTGCTCTTTCAACATCTACGGGACGAGGAGGATCTTGCCGGTCGTCCTGCGCGCCTGCAGGTCCTCGTGTGCCTGGGCCGCCTCGGTGAGCGGGTAGCGGCTGCCGATCCGCACAGTGAGCGATCCGTCAGCCACCGCGCCGAACACATCGCCTGAACGCCAGCGCCGCTCCTCGGCGGACCGCAGGTAGAACGCCAGGCTTGGCCTGGTTACGTAGAGCGAGCCGGAGCTGTTCAGCCGCTGCAGGTTGAAGTCCGGGACTGGACCGGACGCCGCCCCGAACAGCACCAGCATGCCGCGCACCCGCAGGGATTCCAGCGAGCCGTCGAAGGTTGCCTTGCCCACTCCGTCATAGACGACGTCCACGCCGACACCGTCGGTCAGCTCGCGCACCCGCTCCGGGAACCCTTCGTAGCGAAGTACGACGTCGGCTCCTGCCTCACGCGCGAGCGTTTCCTTCTCGTCAGTGGAGACGGTGGTGATGACCCTGGCCCCCTTGGCTTTGAGCATCTGGGTCAGCAGGAGTCCCGTTCCGCCCGCTCCGGCATGCGTCAGCACGGTTTCGCCCGCCTCGACGGGATAGGTGGAATTGACCAGGTAATGGGCCGTCATACCCTGGAGGGGAAGCGCCGCGGCCGTCTCCAGATCGACACCACCGGGTACCGGCAGTGCCTTCTCTGCGTCCACCAGGGTGTATTCGGCGTAGGAACGGGAGCCTTCCGCAAACGCAACGCGGTCACCCACCGCGAAGCCCTGTGCTTCCGGCCCTGCTTCAATGACTTCACCGGCGGCTTCCCCGCCCGGAACGAAGGGATAGTCAACCGCGTAGATACCGGCGCGCTGGTAGGTCTCGATGAAGTTCACCCCAACGGCCGCCACCTTCACCAGCAGTTGGGAACCTGTCGGCGTCGGCTGCTCGACATGAACGGGCTTCAGGACTCCCGGGTCACCGGGGCGCTCGGCAGCGATAGCAGTAGGCATGGTAGGTGTTTCCTCTCATCGATGTGCTCTTACCTGCAGCCAACAGGACACCACACCTGGTCATTCCTGCAGTGTTTCCCGACGCGGAAAGACGAGTGCATAACTATGTGTTGTAGTGAATACTTACTGTACGATGGTGCGCATGAGTATTTCGGTAGCGGTATCCGGAGCAAGCGGCTACGCCGGGGGAGAGGTCCTGCGCCTGCTTTCCACTCATCCGGATGTGACGATCGGTGCGATAACGGCACACAGCAGCGCGGGGAGCCGACTCGGTGAGGTCCAGCCTCACCTGCACTCGCTCACGGACCGCATTATCGAGGAAACGAACACCGAAAACCTCAGTGGCCACGACGTCGTTTTCCTGGCGCTGCCGCACGGCGCCAGTGCCGAGGTTGCGGCCCAGCTGCCTCCGGAGGTCCTCGTCATCGACGCCGGTGCGGACCACCGGCTTGAAGACGCCGACGCCTGGCACCGCTTCTACGGTTCCCCGCATGCCGGCACCTGGCCCTACGGACTTCCGGAGCTTCCGGGCGCCCGCGACGAACTGCGGGGGGCCCGCCGTATCGCCGTCCCGGGGTGCTACCCGACCAGCGCCCTCCTCGCGCTCACTCCCGGGTTCACCGCGGGACTGCTGCAGCCTGACGACGTCGTCATTGTGTCCGCGTCCGGTGCCTCCGGCGCAGGCAAGGCGATGAAGCCGCACCTGCTCGGCTCCGAGATGATGGGTGGGATGAGCCCGTACGGAGTCGGCGGCAGCCACCGGCACACCCCGGAGGTCGAGCAGGGGCTGGGCTGGGCCGCCGGCACCCCCGTCACCGTTTCCTTCACGCCAACCCTCGCTCCGATGTCCCGCGGCATCCTGACGACGGCGACGGCGCGCGTTGTCCCCGGCACAACCGCAGCGCAGCTGCGGGAGGCATGGGAAGCCGCATACGACGACGAACCTTTCGTCACGCTGCTGCCTATGGGTCAGTGGCCCGCCACCAAGTCGGTCCTCGGGTCCAACGTTGCGCAGCTCCAGCTGGCCTTTGACGAGCACGCTGGCCGGGTGATCATCAGCTGCGCCATCGACAACCTCACCAAGGGCACCGCCGGCGGCGCTGTGCAGTCCATGAATATCGCCCTCGGTCTACCCGAGACCACGGGCCTGACCGGATCAGGAGTTGCTCCGTGAGTGTTACCGAACCGCAGGGATTCCGCGCCGCAGGCGTCGCAGCAGGACTGAAGTCGACCGGCGCACGTGATGTCGCCGTCGTCGTCAATGACGGCCCGCACCACCACGCCGCAGCAGTCTTCACCTCCAACCGGGTGGCAGCCGCGCCGATTCACTGGTCACGCCAGGTGGTTTCCGACGGGCGCGTGGACGCCGTCGTCCTCAACTCGGGTGGAGCGAATGCCTGCACCGGCCCGGAGGGTTTCCAGAACACCCACCGAACCGCTGAATTCACCGCGGAGGCGCTCGGCGTCTCTGCCACCGATGTCTTCGTTTGTTCCACGGGCCTCATCGGCGAACAACTGCCCATGGACAAGCTTCTGCCCGGGATCAGTGAGGCAGTGGGCCACCTGTCCGAGGGTGGCGGCCGCGCCGCAGCTGAGGCGATCATGACCACCGACTCGGTGTCCAAGACAGCTACCTACCCGGCCACACCGGATGATCCGAGCGAGGGCTACTCCATCGGCGGTATGGCAAAGGGAGCGGGCATGCTGGCACCGGGCCTGGCAACCATGCTGGTGGTCCTCACCACTGACGCCGTGCTGGACTCGGCCGTCCTCGACACGGCGCTGCGCGCCGCGACCCGCGTCACCTTCGACCGCGCCGATTCGGATGGCTGCATGTCCACCAACGACACGGTGGTGCTGCTCGCCTCCGGCGCAAGCGGGGTGCGCCCGGATCCCGCGCAGTTCGCCGAAGCCCTCACGGAGGTCTGCTTCTCGCTTGCCCACCAGCTCATCGAGGACGCCGAAGGCGCAAGCCACACCATCGCGATCCGGACCATCAACGCGGCCACCGAGGAAGATGCCGAGGCCGTCGGCCGCTCCGTGGCCCGCTCCAACCTGTTCAAGGCGGCCATTTTCGGTAAGGATCCGAACTGGGGCAGGGTACTGGCAGCGGTTGGAACCACTGATGCGGCCTTCGAACCCGACCGCCTCGATGTAGCCATGAACGGCATTCAGATCTGCCGAGACGGCGGAATCGGCGCACCCCGGGAACTGGTCGACCTCAGCCCACGCCTCGTGACCGTCGAGATCAACCTCAACGCGGGCTCCGAGACGGCAACAATCTGGACGAACGACCTCACGCACGAATACGTACACGAGAACTCTGCCTACTCGAGCTGACGCCGGAAAAGTCAACGCCGGGAACGCCAACGCCGAGGACGCTGAGTCGAAGGATCACATGAACACTCTGAACGCTGCACAGGACAAGGCGGCAACCCTGATCGAGGCTCTGCCCTGGATCCAGCGGTTCGCCGGCACCACCATGGTCATCAAGTACGGCGGTAACGCCATGGTCAACGATGAACTGCGCCGCGCCTTCGCAGAAGACATCGTCTTCCTTCACCATGCAGGGATCCACCCCGTAGTGGTACATGGCGGCGGACCACAGATCAACGGCATGCTGGACCGGCTCGGCATCACCTCCGAGTTCAAGGGCGGACTGCGTGTCACCACACCGGAAGCCATGGATGTGGTGCGCATGGTGCTCACGGGGCAGGTAGGCAGGGAACTGGTCGGCCTGATCAACTCGCACGGTCCATACGCCGTTGGACTCTCCGGTGAGGACGGCGGCCTCCTCCGGGCCATCCGGACGGGCACCGTGGTCGACGGCGAGGAAGTCGACCTCGGCCTCGTCGGGGAAGTGGTCGGAGTGAACCCGGCAGCAATCCTCGACATCCTTGAAGCCGGCCGCATCCCGGTGATCTCGACCGTCGCCCCCGAGATCGACGGCACGGGCAGCGGAACGGGGCAGGTCCTCAACGTCAACGCCGATACCGCCGCAGCAGCGCTCGCGGAAGCCCTCGCTGCATCGAAGCTTGTCATCCTGACCGACGTTGAAGGCTTGTATTCCAAATGGCCCGACCGCACGAGCCTCATCTCCTCGCTCACCGCGGCTCAACTGAGGGACCTTCTGCCCAGCCTCGAATCGGGAATGATCCCCAAGATGGCCGCATGCCTCAAGGCAGTCGACGGGGGAGTGGAGCGCGCACACATCGTCGACGGACGGTTGGCGCACTCGATGCTGCTCGAAATCTTCACCGCAGCCGGGATAGGCACCGAGGTAGTGCCGGACGAGGACGTGATCGCGTGAGCACCAGCGAATCCTCGATCGAAAGCGCAGCCGCGTCAGCTCTCGTCGACCCGGCGAAGGGCAATGAGTGGCTGCAGCGTTATTCGAACGCCGTTCTCGGGGTCTTCGGCACCCCACAGCGGGTGCTGGTCCGCGGGGCCGGCTGCCTGGTCTGGGATGCCGACGGCAAGCAGTACCTCGACCTGCTCGGCGGGATCGCCGTGAACGCTCTGGGCCACGCCCACCCCTTCGTCACCTCGGTGATCTCCTCACAACTGGCGACCCTGGGTCACGTCTCGAATTTCTTCACGAGCCCCACGCAGGTCGCGCTCGCTGAGAAGCTGCTGTCCCTGTCCGGCGCTCAGGCGGGGTCCAAGGTGTTCTTCGCGAACTCCGGTACGGAGGCCGTCGAGGCGGCGTTCAAGCTGGCTCGCCGCAACAGCACATCACCCCAGGATGGAAAACACCGGACCCGTATCCTTGCGCTCGAGGGCGCATTCCACGGCCGGACCATGGGCGCCCTCGCGCTGACGGCCAAGCAGGCGTACCGCGAGCCGTTCGAACCGCTTCCCGGCGGCGTCGAGCACCTGCCGTTTGATGACCTGCAGGCGCTGGAGGCAGCAATCGATGAGTCCGTTGCCGCCGTCGTCCTTGAGCCGATTCAGGGCGAGGCCGGCGTGCGTCCGTTGAGCATCAGCTACCTGCAGAAGGCCCGCGAGTTGACCAGGAAGGCCGGCGCGCTGCTGATCCTGGACGAGGTGCAGACCGGAGTGGGCCGCACCGGGCGTTGGTTCGCCCACCAGGCCAGCGGAATCACGCCCGATGCCATGACCCTGGCCAAGGGCCTGGGCGGCGGTTTCCCGATCGGTGCGCTCGTGACTTTCGGACCTGAGGTTTCGGCGCTGCTGACACCGGGCCAGCATGGAACCACCTTCGGCGGAAATCCGGTCGCTACGGCCGCTGCGCTTGCCACCGTGCATGCGCTGGAGGGAGGTGCCGTGCTGCAGAACGCCGACGACGTCGGAAGTTTCCTCCGCAGCAACCTCGCCGGTGTGCACGGGGTGACGGAGGTTCGCGGTGAGGGCCTGCTGATCGGTTTCGACCTCGACGGCGACTACGCGGCCGCAGCTGTGACGGAAGCACTCACCCGCGGGTTCATCATCAACGCGCCCACACCGCACACGCTGCGGCTCGCCCCGCCGCTGATCCTGACCCGCGCAGAAGCCCGGAGCTTCCTCGATGCGCTGCCGGGAATCCTCGACACCGCGCGCGCCGCCGGCGCACAAGACGGCGCACAAGACACTGCAGAACAGAGTACGGAGACTCCCGCATGACCCGCCACTTCCTTGTCGACACCGACCTCAGCCAGGCCGAACAGAACGAGGTCCTCGATCTCGCACTCGAGCTGAAGAAGGCGCCGTACTCAAACTCCACGTATGCAGGTGAAGGCGCCGGACGCAAGACCGTCGCGGTGATCTTCGACAAGACATCCACACGTACCCGCGTGTCCTTCGCCACCGGGATCGCGGACCTCGGCGGCGTGCCGCTCATCATCGGCGCCGGTGAATCGCAGCTTGGCCACAAGGAATCAATAACGGATACGGCCAGGGTTCTTGATCGGATGGTCTCCACCATCGTCTGGCGCACGTATGCACAGGCAGGGCTTGAGGAGATGGCTGCGGCCTCATCCGTACCCGTGATCAACGCGCTCTCCGATGACTACCATCCATGCCAGCTGCTCGCCGATCTGCTCACCATCCGCGAGCACAGGGGACAGCTGGCGGGCCTCACCCTGTCCTACTTCGGAGATGCCGCTAACAACATGGCGAACTCGTACCTGCTCGCCGGCGTGACCGCCGGCATGCACGTGCGCATCGCCGGTCCGGAGGGCTATCTTCCTGAGCAGCGCATTGTCGAGGCCGCGATGGAACGCGCCGCGGAAACCGGCGGTTCAGTCCTCATCACCACCGATGCGGCAGAAGCAGCGGCCGGCGCCGACATCGTCGCCACTGACACCTGGGTATCCATGGGCCAGGAAATCGACGACCACGCCAAAGCCGCTCGGTTCGAACTGTTTCGTCCGTACGCAGTGGATGAGGCGCTGCTCGCGCAGGCCGCGGCCGACGCCGTCGTACTCCACTGTCTGCCCGCTTACCGCGGGTATGAGATTTCCGCCGGGGTCATCGACGGACCGCAGTCCCTCGTCTGGGATGAGGCGGAGAACCGCCTGCACGCGCAGAAGGCGCTCATGGTGTGGCTTATGGAGCGCTCGTGACCTCCCAGCCCTCCGCCGGTCACCCCCATGGGCAACCGACGGGGCAGCCCACTGGTCAGCCAACAACGAAAACGGCCCGCCAGGCCCGGATCACCGCCCTGCTGACCGCGCAGTCGGTCCGGTCCCAGTCCGAACTGGCGGACCTGCTCGCTGACGGCGGCCTCCAGGTCACCCAGGCCACGCTGTCCCGGGACCTCGTGGAGCTCGGCGCCGTGCGCGTCCGCGGCAAGGACGGCGCGCTCGTCTACGCCGTACCGGGCGAAGGCGGCGGCCGTGCTCCCCAGAGCGGCGTGACCCAGGAGATCCTCGACAGCAGATTGTCCCGGCTGTGCGGTGAGCTCCTTGTCACGGCGGAAGCCTCCGGGAACCTGGTGGTCCTGCGAACCCCGCCGGGGGCCGCAAACTTCCTGGCTCTGGCCATCGACCATTCGGTCATGCCGTCTGTACTCGGTACGATCGCCGGAGACGACACCATCCTGCTGGTCACACGCGACCCCGCCGGCGGTGCGGACGTCGCCGCCCGGTTTCTACAGTTTGCGCACGAAGCCGCGTCCTAGACGCAACATATCTGACGAACCACCGAACATTCCACCGAAATATTCATTGAACAAGAGGAGCTATTGAAGTGACTGAACGCATTGTCCTTGCCTACTCAGGCGGACTGGATACGTCGGTGGCCATCGGCTGGATCGCCGAAGCAACCGGAGCTGAAGTGGTGGCTGTAGCCGTCGACGTCGGACAGGGCGGCGAATCGCTCGAGACCATCCGCCAGCGCGCGCTGGGCTGCGGCGCCGTCGAAGCCTACGTCGCTGACGCACGCGATGAGTTCGCAAACGAATACTGCATGCCCACCCTGCGGGCCAACGCACTTTACATGGACGCGTACCCCCTCGTCTCGGCCATCTCCCGGCCGGTCATCGTCAAGCACCTCGTCGCCGCCGCCCGCGAATTCGGCGCGTCAACCGTTTCGCACGGCTGCACCGGCAAGGGCAACGACCAGGTCCGCTTCGAGGTCGGAATCCAGACCCTCGGTCCGGACCTGAAATGCATCGCTCCCGTCCGCGACCTCGCTCTGACCCGTGACAAGGCCATCGCCTTCGCTGAGGAGAAGGGCCTGCCCATCGAAACCACCAAGAAGAACCCGTTCTCGATCGACCAGAACGTCTGGGGACGCGCCGTCGAAACCGGCTTCCTCGAGGACATCTGGAACGGTCCCACCAAGGATGTCTACGATTACACCGATTCCCCCGAGTTCTCACCCGCGGCGGATGAAGTGGTCATCACCTTCAAGGAAGGCATCCCGGTAGCGATCGACGGCCACGCCGTCACACCGCTGCAGGCCATCGAGGAACTGAACCGCCGCGCGGGCGCCCAGGGCGTGGGCCGGATCGACATCGTCGAGGACCGCCTCGTGGGCATCAAGAGCCGCGAAATCTATGAGGCACCGGGTGCGATGGCGCTCATCACCGCTCACCGCGAGCTGGAGAACGTCACCGTTGAGCGTGAGCAGGCACGGTTCAAGAAGACGGTAGACCAGCGCTGGACCGAGCTGGTGTATGACGGCCAGTGGTTCTCGCCGCTGAAGCGTTCGCTCGAAACCTTCATCGACGACACCCAGCGCTACGTTTCCGGCGACGTCCGGATGGAACTGCACGGCGGGCGGGCCACCGTGACCGGGCGCCGGTCCGACGTCGGGCTCTACGACTTCAACCTGGCCACCTATGACACGGGCGACACGTTCGACCAGTCCATGGCCCGCGGGTTCATTGAAATCTTCGGCCTGTCCTCCAAGGTGGCCTCGGGCCGCGACCAGCGCGCAGGTAAATAAGCAGTGACGGAGGCACACGGTACGGACGTACAGGGCACGAACGCTCACGGCACCAACGAAGGCTCGCTGTGGGGCGGCCGCTTTTCAGGCGGCCCCGCGGATGCCCTCGCAGCGCTGAGCAAGTCCACGCACTTTGACTGGCGCCTTGCCCGTCACGACATCTCCGGGTCACGGGCGCATGCCCGTGTCCTGCACCGTGCCGGCCTGCTTGACGACGGCGAGCTGACCGGCATGCTGTCCGCCCTGGACGCGCTCGACGACGATGTCCGCATGGGCGCGTACGTTCCCGCGGAGTCCGATGAGGACGTGCACGGTTCACTCGAGCGCGGCCTGATCGAGCGGGCGGGACCCGCGCTCGGCGGGAAGCTCCGGGCCGGCCGCTCACGGAATGATCAGGTGGCCACGCTCGGGCGGATGTACCTGCGCGAGCACGCACGGATCATCGGCGCCGGCGTCCTCGCCACCATCGACGCGCTGGTGGGGCAGGCGGAGGAGCACCTCGAGGTCCCGATGCCCGGCCGGACGCACCTGCAGCACGCGCAACCGGTGCTGCTGAGCCATCACCTGCTTGCCCACGCCTGGGCGCTGCTCCGCGACGTGCAGCGGCTTCAGGACTGGGACCGCCGGGCGGCTGTGTCGCCCTACGGTTCGGGTGCGCTGGCTGGATCGTCCCTGGGCCTTGATCCTGAAGCGGTCGCTGCCGAGCTCGGCTTTGATTCTGCGACGCATAACTCGATTGACGGAACCGCAGCACGAGACGTCTACGCGGAATTCGCCTGGGTAACCTCGATGATCGGTGTAGACCTCTCACGCGTCAGCGAAGAGGTCATCATCTGGGCGACCAAGGAATTCTCCTTCGTCACGCTGGATGACTCTTTCTCCACCGGATCGTCGATCATGCCCCAGAAAAAGAATCCCGACGTCGCCGAACTGGCGCGAGGCAAGGCGGGCCGGCTCATCGGAAACCTGACCGGTCTGCTGGCAACGCTCAAGGGACTGCCGCTTGCGTACAACCGGGACCTGCAGGAGGACAAGGAACCGGTGTTCGACGCCGTTGACACCCTTGAGGTCCTCCTCCCGGCCGTCTCGGGCATGATCGCGACGCTGACCTTCAACACGGAACGCATGGCTAGCCTCGCGCCGCTCGGGTTTGCCCTGGCCACGGATGTGGCGGAGTGGCTGGTTCGCCAGGGCGTGCCGTTCCGTGAGGCGCACGAGCTCTCCGGTGCTGCGGTAAAGCTCGCCGAGAGCCGCGGTATCGAGCTCTGGGATCTGACCGACGAGGATTACGCCGGAATCTCCCCGCACCTCACTCCCGGTGTCCGTGAAGTGCTCACCGTCGAAGGCTCACTGAACAGCCGCGACTCACAGGGCGGAACCGCGCCGGCCGCGGTGCGCCGGCAGCTGGAAGCCCTCGCGGCGCAGGTGGATGACGTACGGTCGGTGCTGATTCCGTCCCAGGGGTAGGAAAGGTAGGGGAGGCTGCGGGTATCCTCGGGACAAGCCGCCCGATCACAACCCGGAGGATGTACGTGAATATATCGCAGCCCGTAGCTCCCGAGAACCTGCCCGAAGACCTGACGCAGCAGCTGCCCGGACGGTTGGCCGACGCCGGCCGGGAGTTGCTCGCTGCGGCAGCCGGGCTCGACGACGCAACACTCGCGGCGCCGTCGGTCCTTCCCGGCTGGAGCCGGGCTTTCGTTGTCGCGCACGTCGAGGGCGTGGCCAGGGCAATGACGCGGCAGCTTGAGTACGCCGCACGCGGAGAAACAATCGAGTTCTACGATGACGGCTTCGACGGCCGGGTACGGGACATCGAACGGCGTGCCCAGCGCCCCGCCGACGAGCAGCTGCAAAGCCTCACCGACGCCGTGACTGCAGCTGTGGCTACCTTCGCGGGAGTGCAGGGCAGCGAGTGGGACGCAGGCATCGCCTACCGGAACGGCACAGTCCGCGACGGCGCGCTGGCCATGTGGCGGGAACTGGTCATTCACGCGTCCGACCTGGATCTTGGGCGCACATCGCTGGACTGGGACAATACCTTCTGCCATTACCTGCTCGGATTCCTCGCTGCCCGCGTCCCGGATGGGATGGCCCTCAAGCTCCAGGCCCTGGGCGAACAGCCGCGCACCCTGACCGACGGATCAGGAACGCCCGCGCGCACCGTCGTCGTCACCGGCTTGCTGCAGGACATCGCCGCCTGGCTTGCCGGCCGGAAGCCCCTCGGGGGCCTGAACGCAACTGCAGCAGCGGACGGCGTCGACCTGCCCGAGCTTCTGCCCTGGCCGGCGGCGGTTCCGCCACGCGCCTGACGGCCGCCCCGCACGAGGCAGCCCCGGTACCCGCTGCCGAAAGATCTTCGATCCGGTATGGAAGGCCTTATCAGCAGTCCGGCACTGCGCTAAGTTGGTAAACACCCGAGCGCAGGATACCGAAGGCAGAACCGAAGCTGGAAGGCACAGGCACAGGCCATGACGTCCGAAGTTGATCGATCACCGGCTCAGTCGGTGGTGCCTCTTGGCCGCATAGAACGGCTGAGCGACGGCTACGTGCTCGCCTTCGACCGGCAGTTCGATTACCCCCGGTCATACATCTGGAACCTCTTGACCGACCCGGACAAGGCACGGCTATGGCTCGGCGAACTCAGCGGCGGCTGGGAACTGGGAAAGGAATACTCCCTCGATATGGGTGGGGGAGCAAGCACCGGTACCGTGCTCCAACTCAACCCGCCCACCAGCCTCCAGATCACCTGGGATGATGCCCTGGGCCTCGAATCGATCCTTGAGTGGCGCGTTCTGGAAAGCAATGGCGGCACGCTCCTGCAGCTGCGCGCCCGGTCGGAGACAGCAGACTTCCTGACCGAGGGCGCCGCCGGCTGGCAGCAGATCCTCGCCGCGCTTGAGGACGTCGCGGCAGGCCGGGAACCAGCACCGGAAGGGGACTGGGCGGCCCTTCGGGACGCCTACGCCGCCGAGTTCGACGTGTCCAACACGATGGGCTGGATCGAAACGTACGACGGCGTCACCATGGTCCATTTCGACCGTCGCCTCAATTCCACCCTGCCCCTCGTCAAGGACGCGCTTACAGCGGATCCCGAACAGCAGCCAAGGGTCGAGCAGGCGGAAGTGGACTTCACCGCCGACGGCGGCACTACCAGGGTGGCTGTCCGCCACGTCGTGGATGACCAGTCCGAGGCTCCGGCCTTGCTGGCACAGTGGCACGCTCATCTGGACGCCGTGGCGGTGTCAGTGGATGGAGACCGTCCACACACGAGCATGCGCAAGCTGCACGCCCTTGAGGAGTTCTACCGGGCGATGCTCACCGATTCTGCGGGCTGACCGGCAGCTTTCTCCCGGGCCAGCAGGCTGGTCTTGACCGCGACACCCCAGCGGAAACCGCCGAGGGTGCCGTCCGTCCGGATGACGCGGTGGCACGGGACAAAAAGTGCTGCGGCGTTGAACGCGCAGGCTCCGGCGGCGGCTCGGATCGCGGCGGGCCGCCCGGCCAGCCGCGCATATTCCGAGTAAGTCACCGGTTTGCCGGGAGCCACCGTTCGCAGCACCTCCCAGGCGTGGCTGCGGAACGGCCCCGATAACTGATGCACGGGGACCGTTTCGATGGCGGCGAGATCGCCGTCGTAATAGGCAGAGACGGCATCCGTGATGAAGGCGAGGCTCGAAATCAAGCGGACTGGTTCCGCCCTGAGCTTCGGGTGAATCTGGCCGGTCAACTCTGAGAGTTCCGCTGTCCAGCCGGACGCGAGGACCGCGCCATTGCGCTCCACGACCGTGAACGGTCCGTCCGGGGTGGAGACTGTCGTGGTCTGAATGGTCATGATGCCAGAGCCTTTCTCGTGGTGCCGGTCGCTTCACGGGACTGTTGCGGCTTTTCAGAGGCGATGCGCCAAAGATGCATGGTGGCGTAGGAGCGCCAGGGACTGAACTGTTCGAACCACGCGGCCGCGGCCCCGGCGTCGGCGGGCCGGCCGAGGAGCCGTGCGTAGCCCGTCCGGACCGCTGCGTCGTTATTGAGGTGGATGTCGGTAGCCCCCAGAATCCGCATCGCGGCGTAGCGGACAGTCCACGGCCCAACCCCCGGTAGCGGCAACAGTTTTTCCGCCAGCTCTCCGGGAGTGTCTTCGACACCGATCGACAGGCTTCCGTCCGCAAGAGCGGCTGCGGCTTCCAGCAGGCTGGCCTGACGCCGTGCCGGCCCCTTCAGGAACGGGCCCGCTCCCTCCGCAAGAGCCGCGGCCGTGGGGAACAACCGACTATGGCCTAGACGACCCAGCTTCGACGGTTCGCCCAGCGCGCTCAGTCTATTCAGTACGCCGGTGGCAGCGGCGACGGTGATCTGCTGGCCGACCATCGCGCGGATGAGGATCTCGTGCGGGTCCACCGCACCGGGCAGCCGGATGCCCGGAGACCGGCGCACCCGCGCCCGCAGGGAGGGCTCCGCTGAGAGTACGTCGTCAATGGCTGTCGGGTCAGCGTCGAGATCGAACAGCCGGCGAATGCGCGACAGCATCACGGGCAGGTCCTTCAGGTGCTCGACCGTCACGGAGACGGCGAGTCCTCCGCGTCCCTGTTCGGCCCTGAACCAGCCCTCCCCGCCGGGCAGGCGGAGAACGCGGGCGTAGCTGGCTGGATCTGCCTGCTCAATCCCTTCAATGGCGCGGGCGTCCAGGAAGGAGAAGATGCCGTCGTCGTAAGGGGTTCGTGCGGGCAGCGTCAGACTCAGCGACGTCATGGTCGGGCACGCAGGCGACCCGGCGGCTGTCGAAGCGTGCGACAGGGTACGGCTCCGAAGCCGCAACTGCGAGGGGGTGAGGTCGTAGACCTCCTGGACCGTCTCGTTGAACTGCCGGATGCTGTTGAACCCGGAGGCGAATGCGACGTCGGAGAGCGGCATATCGGTGGCAGTGAGCAGTGTCCGCACCGTTTGTGCACGGGAGGCGCGTGCCAGCGCCAGCGGGCCGGCGCCGAGTTCGTGGTGGAGTATGCGCCCAAGTTGCCGGGCGGAGTAGCCCAGCCGGCGCGCCAGCCCGGGAACGCCGCTGCGGTCAATCTCGCCGTCGGAGATCAGCCGCATGGCCCGCGCGGCGGTGTCCGAGCGCAGGTTCCACGCGGGGGTACCGGGCACCGCTTCGGGCAGACATCGCTTGCACGCGCGGTAACCGGCCTCGTGGGCCGCCGCGGAGGTGGGATAGAACGTGACATTGGCCGGTTTGGGAGTGCGTGCGGGGCAGGACGGGCGGCAGTAGATCCTCGTCGTGGCGACGGCGGTGACAAACTGCCCGTCAAACCGGGTGTCCCGCGATTCGATCGCCCGGTAGCGCTGCCAGAAGTCCATGGGTCCATCCTCGCAGGCTGCCGGATGCGCTGCTAGCGGAAATCGGACATGACCGTGCACGGTGCGTCCCGCCGCCTTGATACGGTCTTTCGGTGGATCCAGCACTACAGCGCACCCGGCTTGCGCATCCGGCTATCGAAGTCGCGCCGCTTCTGCTGGGAGCGCACCTCACGCACAACGACGGCGCAGAGCCGGTCACGGTGCGCATCACCGAAGTAGAGGCGTACATGGGATCCGAGGATCCCGGATCGCACGCCTTCCGCGGGCAAACCGCGCGCAACGCCACCATGTTCGGCGAGGCGGGTCATCTGTACGTGTACTTCACCTACGGAATGCACTACTGCGCCAACGTGGTCTGCGGGTCACCGGGCAGCGCGACCGGCCTGCTGCTGCGCGCAGGGGAAATCGTCGGGGGGCTGGACACAGCCCGACGCCGTCGCAGCAACCCCCGTCTCGACCGGGATCTCGCGCGCGGTCCGGCACGTCTGGCGCAGGCTCTCGGCATCGACCGGGCGCTGGACGGCGCGGACGTGTTCTCCGATCGTCTCCACCTCCTGCTGCCTGACCATCCAGCTGACCCGTTGCGCCTGCAGACCGGCCCGCGTGTGGGAGTGAGCGGCCCCGGCGGGTCCAGGGCCTACCCCTGGCGCTACTGGCTGGCGGGTGAATCCAGCGTGTCGGTGTACCGGCCGGCCGCCAAGCCGCGCGGCGCGCGGCTGGCCGCGGACCCGGTGCGCAGCGCAGTCACCCGCGAAGCACCAGGAAGTTCAGGAACGCCATGACAGTACAAACCACCAGGGACCTCATCCTTTCGCACTGCGCGAGCGTGCCCGATTTCCCCGTGCCCGGGGTGACCTTCCGCGACCTCACGCCCGTTTTCGCGGACCCGGCGGCCTTCGCCGCCATCATTCCTGCCCTGATCAAACCGTTCGAGGGCAGGTTTGACCGCGTCGCGGGGGTCGAGGCGCGGGGGTTCATCCTTGCCGCCGCCGCGGCCTATGCCTCCGGTACGGGAGTGACTGCCGTGCGCAAACCGGGAAAGCTGCCGCGTGAGGTCCTGAGCGAAAGCTACGCCCTCGAGTACGGGAACGCGGCAGTGGAAATTCACCGTGACGAGTTCGCCCCGGGCACCCGTGTACTGCTGCTCGACGACGTCCTCGCCACCGGTGGAACCCTCGCCGCAGCGGCCCGGCTGCTCGAACGCGCCGGAGCGGAAGTAGTGGGAGCCGCCGTCGTATTGGAACTGGAAGGGTTGGGAGGCAGGTTGGCTGTGCCGTCTCCCGTTCACGCGCTGGTAACCATTTAGCAGTGTCTTAGGCGGACGCTCATGGAAATTCGCACTCAGGGGGATAGAATTGACGGTCCGCCTTGGCGAGAGGGAACGCGCAATGCCTGAAATGTCAGTAGCACGGAACGAACTGGAACACGAGCGCGGCTACGTGGCCGGTCTGTACCAGCGGCTTGATGAACTGCGCGCCGAGAAACAGCGCCAGCTGGATCAGGTGCGCCGCACCATATCCTCCGGTTCCCACCAGAACCGGTCCGAGCGGGACGCGTTCGCCACCATGTACGAGGACCGGCTCGCGCAGTTGAACGCCGTCGATGACCGGCTTGTCTTCGGGCGCCTGGACCTGGATAACGGCGATGAACGCTACATCGGCCGTATCGGGCTTTCCACGGAGGACCTGCAGCAGCTCATGGTTGACTGGCGGGCACCTGAAGCCGGCACGTTCTACCAGGCAACTGCCTTCGAACGGATGGGGGTTCGCCGTCGGCGCCACCTGATCCTCTCCAAGCGGGACGTCGTGGCCATCGAGGACGACGTCCTCGACGCATCCATGCTGACCGACGCGGACTCGCTCCAGGGCGAGGGTGCGCTGCTGGCAGCGCTGAACTCCCGGCGCACCGGCCAGATGTCCGACATCGTGGGCACCATCCAGTCCGAGCAGGACCGCATCATTCGTGCGCCGTTGCCCGGCGTCGTCGTCGTCCAGGGTGGTCCTGGCACAGGAAAGACCGCCGTTGCGCTGCACCGGGCTGCCTACCTGCTCTACACCCACCGGGAGCGGTTGAAGTCGGCCGGCGTGCTGCTGGTCGGGCCCACGAGCGCGTTCATGAAGTACATCGAGCGCGTGTTGCCCTCTCTGGGCGAAACCGGAGTAGTGATGTCCAGCATCGGCAATCTCATGCCGGGCATCCACGCTCTTCCGGAATCTTCAGAGAAGGTGGCAGAACTCAAGGGCAGGCTGGACATGGCGGGCGTCGTCAAGCAGGCGGTCGCCAACAGGCAGCGCATCCCGGCCGAAAACCGAAAGCTCAACGTCGAGGGCACCATCCTGATCCTCACGCCCCGTCAGGTCCGCCGTGCCCGGGATCGCGCCCGCGCCACCGGGAAGCCGCACAACGAGGCACGCGCCACCTTCGTGAAGATCATGCTGCGCGAGCTCACCGAGCAGCTGACTGAACAGCTTGAAGAATCGTCGGGTCCCGGAAACACGGCCGATCGCTCCTACCTCACGGAAGATATCCGGACCTCGCGGGACGTGCGGATAGCGCTCAACCTCGCCTGGATGCCCATGACGCCGGAGAAGCTCCTGCGCGATCTCTTCGCCAAGCCGGCGCAGCTCGAGGCGGCTGCACCGCACCTCAGCGATGCTGAGCGGCAGTTGCTGTACCGCTCGGAAGACACGCCCTGGACGGAGGCCGATGTCCCGCTGCTCGATGAGGCTGCGGAGCTGCTGGGAGAGCTTGACGCGTCAGCCGGACGCAACGCGGCGGAGAAGGAACAGGAACGACGCCGGGACCTCGCCAACGCTGAGCGGGCGCTTGAGAACGTCAGTGGCACGCTCGAAGACGCCGGCGTTGACGGCATGCTCAGTGCTGAGGCACTTGCGGAGCACAACACCGTTTCTGAATCCCGGCTTACGGCTGCCGAACGCGCGTCCGGCGACCGTACCTGGGCCTATGGGCACGTGGTGGTCGATGAAGCGCAGGAGCTTTCGCCGATGCAGTGGCGGCTGCTCATGCGGAAATGCCCCCTCAAGTCCTTCACGATCGTGGGTGACATCGCCCAGACCAGTTCGATAGCAGGCTCCCACTCCTGGCAGCAGGCTCTCGAGCCGTTCGTCGGGGATCGCTGGCAGCTCGAAGAACTGACAGTGAATTACCGGACGCCTGCCCAGATCGCCGAGGCCGCAGTGCGCATGGCCAACGCGGCCGGGCTGGTGGTGTCTGCTCCGAAGGCGGTCCGGGACGGACGGTGGGACCCGGTGATAGACCGGGTATCCGAGCTGGAAGCTGCAGTCATCGCTGCGTTGCCGGAGGAACTGGACGCCATAGCTGACGGTCTCCTTGCCGTCATTGCGCCGGCGCGTGTCGTTGAGAAGGTCCGGACCGCCGTAACAAGCGTGTACGGCAAGCGGGTCGGCCAGGGTGCGGGCGGGCTGGGCCAGGACATCGTCGTGACCACGCCCCGGGAGGCCAAGGGCCTGGAATTCGACGGTGTGGTGGTTCTCGAACCAGCCGAGATGCTGAAGCAGGAGGCTGTTCGGGTGGGGGACCTGTATGTCGCCATGACCCGCCCGACGCAGCGCCTTCGCCTCATCTCGACGGGTGGAATTCCCGAGGGCATTGAGGGCTGATATTTTGAAGCAGTGCAACAACCTACCGAAGCGGCGCATCCGGCCGTGAACCAGCAGCAGAATGACAACTCCTTCGAGAACCTCTGGCAGGAGTTGAAGTGGCGTGGGTTGATTCATGTTTCCACCGATGAGGCGGAACTGCAGAAGCTGCTCGCGGGTGATCCGATCACGTACTACTGCGGTTTCGATCCCACGGCGCCGAGCCTGCACCTCGGCAACCTGGTCCAGCTGCTGACCATGCGCCGGCTGCAGCTCGCCGGCCACAGGCCGATCGGGCTGGTGGGGGGCTCCACAGGATTGGTGGGGGACCCGCGGCCGTCAGCTGAGCGCACCATGAACACCAAGGAGACCGTGGCCGAGTGGGTCGGGTACCTCGAGGGACAGGTGCAGCGGTTTTTGAGCTTTGAGGGCGACAACGCCGCTCGAATGGTCAACAACCTGGACTGGACGGCGCCCATGAGCGCCGTCGATTTCCTGCGCGATGTCGGTAAGCACTTCCGCGTCGGCACCATGATCAAGAAGGAAACCGTTGCCAAGCGCCTGAACTCCGAGGAGGGCATCAGCTACGCGGAGTTCAGCTACCAGGTCCTGCAGGGGATGGATTACCTCCACCTGTTCCGTGACCACCAGTGCGTACTGCAGACCGGCGGTTCCGACCAGTGGGGCAACCTGACCAGTGGGACGGAACTCATCCGCAAGGTCGAGGGCAAGAACGTCCACGCAATCGGAACGCCGCTGATCACCAACTCGGACGGCACCAAGTTCGGCAAGAGCGAGGGCAACGCCGTATGGCTGGATCCGGCCATGACCACGCCGTACGCGATGTACCAGTTCTGGCTGAATACCTCCGATGCCGATGTCATCGACCGGTTGAAGGTTTTCACCTTCCGCGGCCGTGCCGAGATCGAGCAGTTGGCGGAGTCTGTTACGAACCGGCCTCACCTGCGTGAGGCGCAGCGTGCGCTGGCCTTTGATGTGACCTCCCTTGTTCACAGTGTGGAGGCCACGGAGAAAGTGATTGCGGCTTCCGCCGCGCTGTTCGGGCAGGGTGACCTGACAGAGCTGGATGAAAATACCCTCCGCGCTGCCACGGCGGAACTTCCCACAGCAAAGGTCGACGGCGGCGGCCTCGGTATCATCGATCTCCTGGTGGCTAGCGGGCTGGCTCCGAGCAACTCAGCTGCCCGCCGCACGGTCGCCGAAGGCGGCGCCTACGTGAACAACGAGAAGGTCTCCGATCCCGACGCGACCGTCGGTTCCCAGCAGCTTTTGCACGGCCGGTTCCTGCTGCTTCGTCGCGGCAAGCGGACGCTCGCAACCGTCGAGGTCGGCTAGTTTCGGCCCGTCCGGGGCCAATCCGAGGACGACTTGCACGAGGCCGGAAGGCCGTGTAATGTTTTCTGAGTCGCCGCCGCTGAGTGGCGACAAACCCCCTCCTAAATTTCAAGTGGTTCGGGTGTGCGCTAAGCGCAACAGCCCAAAGCCAGGCGATTTGTGGTGGGCGGATTTGAATTGTTTACGTAGAATCGGGCAAATAAGCCGATTTGACAGAAACAAATCAAATGAAATAGATTTAGAAACACCGCAGCACGAAAATGTAAATAAAAATTTATAGATTACGTGAATTGCTTCTGTTGTTTGAGAACTCAATAGTGTGCCATGTTTGTTGATACCGATTGTTTTTTGATTGGTTGATTTGCTGGTCGTTGCACTTCGGTGTGGT